>NZ_JBEYUF010000001.1:549080-604769 GCF_040643355.1 Micromonospora sp. NPDC047187 | reverse complement strand
TTTTGGCGGGGGTTGGGGGGCCCAACCTCCCTGCGCCGGGGGGGGTGGGGGGGGCGGCCCGGCCGGGGCGTGCGGCGGGGGCCCCCCCCGGGCCCCCCCCCCCGGTCCGGGCCGAGGTGGTCGGCCCGGACGAGGAGTCCGCCGGATGGGTGCGGGCTTTGACCAGAGGCCACTCACGCCGCGTTGCCAACAGCAGCGAAACCTTCCTGCCAATAGGACTAAATAGTCCAGGAATGCTCCTGCTAACGACGTCGATCCCTTTCACGGCGCGAAGGTCCGCCCTTCACCGTCGCCCGAATGCGACATGCATCGGATGGACTCAAAGGTCCCATTCTCGCTAGATTATCTGGCGCGCTGGATACACTTGACAGATGAGCGACGAGCAGGTGGCTGCGCCGACGAATAGGCGGAGGATCAGTCAACGGGGCATCGCGACCCGAGAACGAATCCTCGAGGCCGCGAACCGGCTGATGCTCGTGCGCGGAGTGAACGCGACGACCCTTGACGACATCCGCGAGGCAAGCCAGACGAGCAAGTCTCAGCTCTACCACCACTTCGCCGACAAGCAGGAACTCGTGCGCGCCTTGGTCAAGTATCGAGGCGCGCTTGTGCTTCAGCGTGAGCGTGCAGGGCTCGAACGACTGAGATCATTCTCAGGGCTGATCCGGTGGCGTAACGCGCTGGTCCAGGCCAACTCGCTGAACAACGGCAAATACGGGTGCGGCCTCGGGTCGATGGCTCTTGAGCTGTCCGATCAAGATGAGCAGGCTCGATCGTCGCTGTCGGAGACGTTCGCGGCATGGGAAAAGCTGATCAGTGACGGTCTGCACCGGATGCGGGACAGCGGTCTACTGCGCCAGGACGCCGACCCGGAGAAGTTGGCCACGGGGTTGATGGCCGCATTGCAGGGCGGCTACCTGCTGGCGAACGCCGCGCACGACGTCGCACCCATGGGAGTCGCGCTGGACATGGCACTGGAACACATCAGATCGTTCCTCGTGCAGCCGTCCGGTGAGCCGACCCCTTGACTGGGGCCGATCAGTGGTGACGAGGCTGCTCACGGCGGGGTACGAGCAGCCCGGAGGCCGATGAGAGCCAGGTCGATGAGAGCCAGGTCGTGGGAGCCCTCAAGACCGGGCAAGCAATGCTCCTCGACATCACGCACCGACTTCCCAGCCAACTCCGGTCAACGGACCCATTGGTCCTTTCCAGGGCCTGGTGTTGATCGAGCCATCCGGGGCGACACTGAACCCTAGCCGCCTATCAGTGCAGCTCGAAACACCACGCGGTCCAGGTTCACCCAGCAGTCGACCCTGGGAGCGAGCAACCGATTGGACTATCTAGTCCGCTAAGACTAACCTCCGGAGGTACCCGGCCATGAGGTCGATACGCCTGGCCACGGCCCCCTGCCCGGACTGCGGCTCGGCTGCTGCCGGCTGCGTATCCCTGGGCCCCTCACCACTGGATCTACAGGAAGGCGCGGCTGATGGAAACCGCTCATGATCATGTCGTCGCATCGGCCCGAGTTGTCCTTCCGGCCACCGAGCGCCGGCGCACGGACATGACTACCCGCGGCTTCACGTTCGTCGCCGACGAACCACACAACGGCGCACTCGGTGACGGCCCGACGCCGACGGAGTACCTCTTGATGGCGCTCGCGTCGTGCACTGCTCAGACGCTGCGGCAGTATGTCGACTACAAGTACGACACCGCCGGCGATATCACCGTCGAGATCGGCTACCACGAACCCGAGCAGGAAGGCGCAGAGCGCTACCTGCAACGCACGATCACGCTCAGCGAGGAGCCCGACCCCGACGACCTGAAGGTGATGCACGACATTGCCGAGAGGTCCCCGGTGACCCTGCTGATTCAGTTCGCGTGGAGCGTGCGGACCGAGTTCGTCGGGCCGCGCTGAAAACAGGCCGTCTGCCCTGACGATGGGCTCACTGAGAAACGGCCGGCAGCACCGGGCCGGGGGCGCGTGCCTCGTTGCGCCACGTGGTCTCGCTATCCGTGCTGGTGCGGCCAGCAAGGGCTGGGCGGGTCTGCTGCGCACCGAGTGGACGTCCCCACCACTGGTCTTGTCGTTGTGATCTGCAGGAGGTCACCTCTTGGATACCAGGATTCAGAACGTCCGACTGAACGTCACAAACGAACAACTCATGGCTCTGGCAGATGCCGGGGCCGCAGCTTTCGGCCACACCGCCACACTCCAGGTGGACCAGGCCCTGGCTCAGCTTCTGCGATTACGCGTCGCGCAGATCAACAATTGCAGCTACTGCCTTCTGGTGCACCATGCCGCCGCCCGTGTCGCCGACATCCCGCCGTCCAAGGTCGAGACCCTCACCGCGTGGTGGGAGACGCACCTGTTCACCGAAGCGGAACAAGCCGCCCTGGCCTACACCGAGGCGTTGACCCGGGCCTCCGACGTCACAGTCAACACGCGGCTGCAGGAGGCGCACGACCGGGTGGCTGCGCACTTCACGGAGGACGAGATCCAGGAGATCGTGGCTGTTGTCATCAACATGAACATTTGGACGCGACTCAAACTCGCCGAGGGTGCCATGCCCACGACGGCGCCTGCCGTGTGAGGTGATATCCGGCGCTGTGATCGGAGCAGGCTCGCTGCCGGGCTGATCGCTTCAGACCCGACTGCCAGCGATGGCGCTGCGCACGCCCGGAGGGGCCGGCGAGTGGTTCGCGCCGCCCCCTCCGGGCACTGTCACGTTCCGTACAGCTCGAATTCGTAGAGCGAGAAGCCGTACGAGGTTGCCCGCTTGATCCCGTACACCCGCACGTAGCGGGCGGTGACCGGGGCAAAGGTGGCGTTGTCGACGGCGCCGTTGCCGGTGGTGGTGGCGAACACCGGCGTCCAGGAGTTGCCGTCGCCGGAGACCTCTATCCGGTACGAGGTGCCGTACGCGGCCTCCCAGCGCAGCACGACGCGGCTGACACTGCGGGCCGCACCGAGGTCGACCCGCAGCCACTGGTTGTCGTTGTAGCTGCTGGCCCACCGACTGCCGAGGCTGCCGTCGACCGCCTTGGCCGGCGTGTGGCCGGTCAGGAACTGGGTGCTCGACGCGGTGGCCGGGCGGCCCTGCGCCAGGTTGGTGACGTCGTCACCCCGGCGCGCCGGGAACGAGACGACCTGCTGGTAGGTGGGGCGGTTCTGCCAGGCGATCACCGGGTGGGTGATGCCGCCGAGCCCGGACTGGGCGATCGAGTCGGCGCACCACTGGTCGCCGGCCCCGCAGGACTTGTCTCCGGGGTAGACAGTGTTGGTCGGCACGGCGGCGGCCTGGCCGAGCGCGTCGAGCAGTGCCTGCCGGCACGCGCCGAGGTTGCCGTTGCCGCAGTACGCGCGGCCCAGCCCGCCGGCCACCGGGTCGCCGAGTACGGTCCGTAGGTCCTTGTCGACGTAGCCCCACCAGCCGTACTGGAACGACGAGCCCTTGTGCGCCTGTCCCTGCAACGCCCAGCTCGCGGTGCCGTCGCGCCCGCCGTTCTGGCCGCCCGACGGCGCCTCGTTCACCTCGATGGCGTCGACCAGCGCGGCGTAGAGATCCGGCCCGAGGCCGGGGCGGAACTGCGCCGAGGCCAGCAGCGGCCACCAGGCGTCGAAGATCCGGATGGCGTCGGCGTGCTGGTAGACCTTGGAGCCGGGGGACGTCTCCACCCGGCGAGCCCCGGCCTGCTGCCAGGCGCGCAGCTTGCCCACCGCGTCGGCCAGCGCCGGATCGGTGACCGGCGTGCTGTCCAGCACCCGCAGCAGGTCGCCGAGAACCTGCTGGCCGCGCAGGTCGGTCACCGCCGCATCCGCCATGATCTTGACGACGTCGGCGCGGCCGAGCTTGCGCTGGGCGATCGCCGTGCGCACCGGGCCGTCGAGCAGCTGAGCCCGGTGTACGGAGCCGAAGCTGAAGTTGCCGTCCGCCGCCCCGAAGTCCCGCGCCTGCTTGTTGTTCCAGCTGACGTAGTAGTCCTGGTTGACCGACTGCGGATGCGCCGACGCCGGGGTGTAGGTGGCGTCGTTGGTGTCCGGGTTCCAGCCGGCCCACTCGTACGCCGCTTCGGCCTTCGTGGGCAGGTTCGGGTCGGCGGTGGCCGGACGGACCGGGTTCGAGCCTGAGTTGACGTACGCCGCCTCGGTCGAGTTGACGTAGAACCAGTTGAACGCGTACCCCACATCGGCCGCGGACGCCTGGAAGGCCGCCGCGCTGCCCATCGCCGACGGGTCGTTGAAGGCCTGGAAGCCGACCGCCGAGTCAGCCTCGTGCCGGTAGGTCGAGCGCAGTTTGGTGAACGCGGTCGGCTGCCCGTTCACCAGGCCCCGGTGGGCCACCAGCCCGTACTTGGTGCGCAGCGCGCGCAGGGTGTACGAGCCGGCCGGGGTGGAGTCGGCCAGCGTCGGGGACCAGGAGTTGCGCTGCTCCAGCGCCTCCATGGCGAGGCACTGCCCGTGGTAGAGGTAGCGGTTGGTGCGCAGCGTCGGGGCGCTGCCGTCGGTGGTGCACAGCGGCACCGCGTACGTGTCGGTGAGGTCCTGGGAGGCGGAGGTCGCGCTCCACGCGTAGTCCTGGCCCCGGCCGAGCAGCACGTAGAGGTTGAGCCCGGCGAACGCGGCGCCGCGAGCGCTGATGCCAGGCCCCTGCAACTCCTGGAGCATCAGCAACTGCGGCGCGAAGTAGCCGGTCTGCGGCCCGAACACGGCCACCGGGTTGCCGGTGGTGGTGTGCCGTCCGGAGACCACTACCGCGTTGGACATGCCGTGCGCGCGCAGGTTGGCCAGGCCGCCGAGCAGCCCTGGGGTGGCGGTGCTGGCGCCGGTGCGGGCGGCGGCGCCGCCGGTGGCGTCGTAGGCCAGGGGCTCGGCGACCACCGAGCCGGCGTCGGGTAGCACCGCGCTGGTAGCGCCGGGCGGCGTCGCCCCGTAGGGGAAGCTCTGCCCGTCGTGCAGGGTGAGCACGGTCTCCGGGTCGTTCTGCGAGCGGAACGCCGCCCACACCCGGTCGCCCTCGGTGGCACCGTACTTGGCGCGGGCGGCCACCCGGACCAGCGCGGACTGGATCTCGCTGCCGCCGCCCCCGCCGAAGAGCCCGCCGACGACACCGGCGGTGGCGATGAGGTCGGTCATGGTGAAGTGCGTCGGCTTGCCGGCGCCCGCGAGCACGTACTCACCCGGGTAGTTGTCCTCGGCGATCGACCTGTCGATGTAGGCGTTGATGCCGGCGATGTAGTCGACGACGTCGGTGTAGAGCTGCTGACCCCGGGCGCCCTTGAGGCGCAGCGCGTCCACCTGGGCCCGGAGGTCCGCCTCCGAGTAGGGCGAGTTGGCCCAGATGCTCTGCTCCAGCTCCCGGTTGCCGGGCGCGCCGCCGGCGAACGAGGTGAGCGTGCCGCGGCCGGCGTGGCGTAGCAGGTCCATCACCCAGAGCCGGTCCTGGGCCCCGGCGTAGCCGGCCCCGAACATGGTGCCGGCGCGGGTGGTGCCGTTGACGTGCGGGACGCCGGTGGCCTTGTCCCGCACGATGGTGACGTCGGCGCGCGGCGAGACGGTGCTCTCCACCTGTGCGGCCGGGACGCCGAACGAGGCGTCGTTGTAGAAGTGGGCGATCTGCTCGTCGGTCAGCCCGGCGTAGTTGTAGACCAGGTTCGCGTACCCGTCGAGCTGGTCGCTGGAGTGCGCCGGGCGGGTGCCGAGCGCCTGGTGCGCCAGGATGGCGACCAGCGTGGCGTTGCCGTTCTGCCCGGGGGGCAGGATGTCGGCGCACTGGCCGAGGCAGTAGTCGTTGGCGGCGAACGTCGTGGCGGCCAGCGCCGGTGACGGTGGGGTCACCGTCAGGACGCTCGCGGTCAGGACGGCGGCGGTGAACGCAGCGAGCCGGTTACGGAGAGCGGGACGTGGCATGGCGATCCTCCGGGGACGCGGAGTCGGGCCGTTCGGTCACGCCCGGCTTCCGGTGCCGACGTCTCGCCCTCCGCGCCCGGGCGTTCCGCCAGGAGGTGAGAGTGACTCGCATCTATCTCCGGGCAATGATCGACGCAGGACCCCCGCCCGGGATACCCGTCGTTCACCACACGCCAATGCCGACGTTTCGCCGCCCGCGCGATCACCGAACCGGGACCACACCTCATCCAGGCCGTAATCCCGGCGGTCTGAACTCCTACGCTGCCACCCGATCACATCGGCGCCGGTAAGTTCAGGCGGCTATGGGCATCGTTGATCATCGGTAAAGATGTCCTCGACCGTCAGGTTGAACAGCTTGGCGAGACGCAACGCCACCGGCAGGCTGGGGTCGAACTTCCCCGTCTCGATCGCGTTGATCGACTGTCGTGACACACCGATGCGCTGAGCCAGGTCAGCCTGCGTCCAGGCGCGTTCGGCTCGGAGGTCCACGATGCGGTTCTTCATCGGTACCTGATCCGGCCGACCACGAAGGCGATCACGTAGACGACTCCCAGCAGCGCGGGGAAGAGCGCGATGTTGAGGCCGTAGGTGACCAGGCCGGCGGCATCCGTTACGAAGTAGGCGAAGCCGACGACCCCAGTCCACTCCGAGGGTCACTGCCAACCCATCCTGCATGATCTTGCGCTGCAGGTCGTCGAGTGCCCGCAGGAAGCGCGTGAAGGCGACGATCCAGGCGACACCGACGAGAAGGTTGACGCCGGCTGCGGCGCGAACGTTGATCTCCACATCGGCACCAACAGCGAGGAGGGCAAACTCAGGCCCGTGGTTCGACCAGGCCGTTGTCGTACGCGAAGATGACTGCCTGGATTCGGTCTCGCGCTCCGATCTTGGCTAGCACGCGTCCGACATGCTTCTTCACTGTGGATTCGGTGAGGGTGAAGCGCTCGGCGATCTCGGTGTTGGTGGCGCCCTGGCCGATTGCTTCGAGCACCTCCCGCTCTCGCTCGCTCAAATTCCTCAGGCGGGGGTCCGCATGTGCGGCCGCCTCTGGACGCTGGAGGTAGGCGTCCATCAGTTTGCGGGTCAGGCTGGGGGCCACCACCGAGTCTCCGCTAGCGACGGCGCGGATGCCGGCGATCAGCTCCTCGGGGCGGGCGTCTTTGAGCAGGAAGCCGCTCGCTCCGGCTCGCAGTCCGGCGTAGACGTATTCGTCCAGGTCGAACGTGGTCAGGATCAGCACACGAGTGCGTGAGCCGGTCGCGGTAATGCGGCGGGTGGCCTCGATACCGTCCATGCCGGGCATGCGCACGTCCATCAACACCACGTCGGGGCGGGTCTGCTCTACCATTCGCACCGCCTCGGCACCGGCGGAGGCCTCGCCCACCACGATCATGCCGGGGGTGCCGTCGAGCAGCATCCGGAAACCCATTCGTTGCAACTGCTGGTCGTCGGCGATCAGCACGGTGGTCATGAGGGCTCCTTGAGGACCACGTCGACGAGCCAGCCTCTCTCGGCCGGGCCGGCGGTCACCTCGCCGCCGTACATGGCGGCGCGTTCCCGCATGCCGAGCAGGCCGTGACTCGGGCGAGCCGGCCCGCCGCGACCGTTGTCGCGTACCTGTACCCGTACCTCGCCGTCGGCGACAGCCAGAGTGACGTCAGCGGCCGCCCCGCGCCCCGCGTGTTTGAGGGTGTTGGTGAGCGCTTCCTGAACGATGCGGTAGACCGCGAGCTGCACGCCCCGACCGAGGGTGTGCAGCTCACCCGAGGTGGAATAGGTGACTGGCAGCCCGGTCGCCCGCACGCTCGGCAACAGCCGGTCGAGATCGTCGATGCCGGGCTGCGGGCTCAGCTGCGGATCGGCGTCTTCCTCGCGCAGGACGCCCAGCACCCGGCGCAGCTCGGAGAGCGCCTGCCGGCCGGTGTCACCGATCAACCGGAGCGGCTCGGCGGTCTGCTCAGCCCGCGCTGTCGCAAGCGCGGCGCCGCCGTCGGCCAGGCCCACGATCACCGAGACGTGATGTCCGACAATGTCGTGCATCTCGCGGGCCACCCGGGCTCGCTCCTCGGCGACGGCCAGGCGGGCCCGCTGATCCCGCTCGACTTCCAGGCGGGCGGCGCGGTCCTCAAGGGCGATGAGGTACGCCCGGCGGGTGCGCACCGCGACGCCGGACGCGACCGCGGCCCCCGACGTGCCGAGAACCAGGAACAGCGTGATGATGCGGTTCTCCGTCACCGGGTTGAGCAGGTAGATCTCGGCCACCAGCAGCGCGATGGTGATCACGGTGGCCCAGGCCAGCGCCCGCCACGAACCGCGGGAGGCCACCCCGAAGAGCATCACGAGCAGGATCACCCCGGCGCCGACGCCGACGTCCAGCAAACCCTCGATCAACTCGATGGTCGCGGTGACCAGGAACGCCGGGAACGGGTACCGGCGCCGCCAGTACAGCGGCGGCAGCAGGGCCAGCGTCGCGATCGTCGCCGACAGGGGATTCTCGATGATGTTCGGGATGCTGAAGAGCACGATCGGAATGGCCACCAGGGTGTCCATGACCCACGGGCGGAGCCGGTCGAAGGCCCGCAACCCCGCCTGCCGGTCCACCAGCCATCCCTGCGTGCTCATCAGCCGATTCTCCCCTTACGCGCTTACGCGTCGTTCCTTTTGAGCCGGTACGCTGCCGCGGCGAGCGTCACGATCACATACCCGGCGAAGACCACGAGGCCGGCCCAGGGCGCCAGGGTGCCGTCCGCCGGGGTCAGCGCCATCACCGCGCTGCCGGCGTTGCTGGGCAGGTACGGGGTGATGGCCTCGGAGATCGAGTCCGGCAGCAGCGCGGCCAGACCGGGAACGATCAGCAGCGCGCCGGCCAGGATCGCGATGGCGCCGGCGCTGGAGCGGACGAGCATGCCGAGCGCGACGCCGAGCACCGCGACCAGGCCCAGATAGAGGCCGGCGCCGACCAGGGCCCGCAGCACACCGTCGTCGCCGAGGCCCAGACCGGCGACCTTGTCGTTGAGCACGGCCGACCCCACGGCGAAAGCGACGAAGGCGCCGATGGTCATCGTCACGAAGGCGGCTGCCCCGGCCACGAGGCTCTTTGACCACAGCACGGGCAACCGGCGCGGCACCGCGGTGAGGGTCGCCCGGATCATGCCGGTGGTGTATTCGCTCGCCCCCAGCAGCGCGCCGAGCACACCGACGGACAGGGCGGCCAGGGCGCTGCCGGACAGGGCCAGGTCGATCGAGGTCAAGTTGTCGCCCGACAGGGAAGCCGAGGCGATCATGCCGAAGGCGATCAGGAGGAGAGCGGAGATGCCGGTCGTGATCCAGGTGGAGCGTAGCGAGGAGAACTTGGTCCATTCGGCGGCGACGACGCCACCAGGGGTGATCTTCATCGGGATGCCTCGTATTCGACAGCGTCGCGGGTCAGGTCCATGAACGCCTCTTCCAGCGAGGCGTTCTGCGGGGTGAGTTCGAACAGTGGGATGCCGCGGGCGGCCGCGGCCAGGCCGATCTTGCGGGCGGAGGTGCCGGCGACGAGCAGTTCCTCGACGCCGGTCGAGGTGACCGTGATGCCCGGGCCGGCAATCGTCGTGCGCAGCGCGTCGGGGGCGGGAGTGACGACCCGGACGCCCTCGGCGGTCACGAAGTCGGCCACGGTGGTGTCGGCCAGCAGCCTGCCCCGGCCGATGATGACCAGGTGGTCCGCGATCAGCGAGACCTCGCTCATCAGGTGTGAGGACAGCATCACGGTGCGGCCCTCGGCGGCCAGGCCGGTGAGCAGGTTGCGCACCCAGAGGACCCCCTCGGGGTCGAGGCCGTTGACCGGCTCGTCGAGCATCACCACGGCCGGGTCGCCGAGCAGCGCGGCGGCGATGCCGAGCCGCTGGCCCATGCCGAGGGAGAACGCGCCGACCCGCTTGTGGGCGACGGTCGAGAGGCCGACCAGGTCGAGCACCTCGTCGACGCGCGAGCGCGGGATGCCGTGCGTGCGCGCCAGGGTGAGAAGGTGGCTGACCGCCGTCCGGCCGGGGTGCATGGCCTTCGCCTCGAGCAGCACGCCGATCTCGCGCAGTGGCGCCTTCGACGACGCGTACGGCTTGCCGTTGACCAGCACGTCGCCGGAGGTCGGCGCGTCGAGGCCGACGATCATCCGCATGGTCGTCGACTTGCCGGCTCCGTTGGGGCCGAGGAAGCCGGTGACCTGTCCGGGCTTCGCGGTGAACGACAGGCGGTCGACGACCGTCTTCGCACCGTATCGCTTGGTTAGTTCGCGTACCTGAATCATGCTGGCCACGCTAGTTTCGCGCGGCGGCACGATCGCGGTACCGCAGTCGACACTTTCCGGCCGCCAGTGGTACCCCGGTACCACTGGCGCCCGTTCAGCGGGGCGGGCGGCCATTGGGGAATCTTCAGCACATCGGAGCCGTTACCGGCGGTCTTCTCGACGCCGAGGGCGCGGAACATCCCTGTTCCGCGCCCTCGTCCGGCTCCTGCCTCAGGTCAGCCGCCCTGGCAGGTCGTGTCCTTTGCCGGCATCGCGCCCTCGACCAGGTACGACGTGGTCAGGTTCAACGCGCAGCCGTTACCGCCGAGCACGTAGACGCCGTGCCCGCTCTCGTTGACGGTCACCAGCCGCGCGCGCTCCCCGAACTTCTTCCGCAGCAGCTCGCCGCCCAAGAGCGGGGTGACCGGGTCGTGCCGGTTCTGCAGGATCAGCACGTTGCGTGGCCCCTCGGCGCTGACGGCGACGGGCGCCTCGGCCGGCTCGTGCTTCCAGAAGGCGCACGGGGTGATGTTGGCGCTGGCCGCGCCGAACAGCGGAAATCGCTCGCGGTCCTGCGCGACGGCGCGCCGGTAGGTGTCCACGTCCTCCGGCCACTCGACGTCGTTGCAGCTGACGGCGAGGAACACGGTCAGGGCGTTGTCCACCGGGTTCGGTGCCGCCGCCGGCGGTGGCACCGGCGCCGCCGCCGTGCCCGGGTTCAGGTGCGACTGCCACACCCGCGCCATATTTCCGTACTGCATCTCACCGTAGAGCCAGGCGAAGGTGAGGTGCCGGAAGATGGAGCCGGTGAGCCCGTCGGCCGCCGGCTCATCGTCGAGCCGTTCGGCGATGGCGAAGTAGGTCCGGCGCACCTGCTGCGGCGTGCGGCCCAGACCGTAGGAGTCGTGCCGCGCCGCCGCCCACTTCGCGAAGTCGGGGAACGTCTGCTCCATGCCGAGCGCGTACCGGCGCAGCCCGGCCCGGTCCAGGTGGGTGTCGCCGAGGTTGCTGTCGAGCACGACCCGGTCGGTGGTGTCCGGGAACATCGAGACGTACGCCGCACCGAGCGCCGACCCGTAGGACGCTCCGTAGAAGCTGGCCTTCTCCTCGCCCAGCGCGGCCCGGATCCGGTCCAGGTCACGGGCCATGTTCGCGGTCGTCAGGTGTCGCAGCCGTCCCTCGGTGTCGTTCGCCGCGCACCGCGCGGCGACCTCCTTGACGATCTCCGCCTGCCGACTGACGGCCGCGTCGTCGGCCGCGTACGGCGGGATGTTGCCCCAGTACGCGTCGTCGGCGGTGAAGCCGCAGCTCACCGGCGTCGAGTGCCCGACGCCCCGGGTGTCCATGCCGATCAGGTCGTAGGCGTCCATGACGCTGGCCGGCAGCCCCTTGGATGCCAGGAAACCCGGCTGGTCCAGCCCGGTGCCGCCCGGCCCGCCGGGGTTGAACATCAACACCCCGCGCCGCTTCTCCGGCTTGGCGCTCGCGATCCGCGACACCATCAGCTCGATCTGGGTGCCGTCGGGGTCGCGGTAGTCGAGCGGAACCGGCACCTTCGCGCACTGCACCGACGCCTGCACCACCGGCGGCACCACCACGTCCTGCGGGCACGCCGCCCACTGCAGCCCCGCGGGCGGTTTCCCGGCCGTCGACTCCCCGGCCGTCGCCGGGATGACCGCAGCCATGGCACCGACCATGCCAAGAATTCCCGTCAGGGCGAAGCCTCGTCTTCGATACACGTCCAGGTCTCCTGTCCCTCTTGCGGTGGTCCACCCGGAGCGAGGTCGTGCTTCGAAGCCACAGCGGCCACGCCGACCTCCTTCGGCAGCGGGTGGAGGTGCCTCAACGACACCAGTCCTCGTGACCACGTGTCAGTGACACCGCGTCACGGCCCTGTGTGACGTGGTGTCACTGGCCGCGTTCCGACCTGCGGGTAGCCTGGACCTCACATCAGTGTGAGGTCCAGCGGCCAGCGGCGAAATGATGCCGTTCCCGCTCCCTGCCGTCTCTTCGATGCGTTCCAGGTATAGGTTCGGCGGATGGATGTGGTCGCCGCCTGCCGGGCTTTCGTCGCCGTCAGCGGTCACGGCAGCTTCACCTCCGGCGCTGCCGCCGCGGGCATCCCCCAGTCGGTCGCCAGCCGCCGAATCGCCGCCCTGGAAGAACACTTCGGGGCGCGCCTGTTCGACCGGTCGTCCCGCGCGGTCCGGTTGACCCCGTTCGGGCAGGACATGCTGCCGACGGCGCGACGCCTGGTCGACCTCGCCGACGCCATGGCCGACGACGCCGAGCGGGCCCGATTGCGTCCGCTGCGGATCGCCGTTCCCGAGATCTGCCCGCCGCAGCGCCTCGCCGCGCTGGTGGTCGCGGCGCGACGGCAGCGGATCCACCTTGAGGTACGGCCGGCCGGTCCGCAGGAGCGCGAACGGCTCTGCCAGACCCTGGAGGTCGGCGCCGGGATCGTGGCGGTTCCGGAGGAGACGGCGGCCTGGCGGGTGCCGCTCGGGCTGGCCGCCCGGACCCCCTTTCCGGCGTCGACGGTGTTCCTGGAGACGCTGCGCAGCGGCCGAGCCCGCGCCCAGGCACGCCGGCGAATCCTGATCCAGCCCGAGGACGACGTCGCGCACCTGCGTGACCCACTGACCCGCGCCGGCCAGTCGTCCGGACTGGCACCGGCCCAGGTGACGGTCGCGCCGTCCCTCGTCGACGCCGCGGCAGCGGCCCTCGGCTCACCCGACCTGCTGCTCTGCTCCCGCCAGCAGGCCGAGGACTTCGGGCTGCACTGGTGCCGTCTCGCCGGCCCTCGACTTTTACGGGGCTACGACGTCGCCGCCGGCGTACGCGAGGACCTCGACCAGCTCCGCACAGTCCTGTACGCGGACATCGCACGATGCCTGGGCGTCACCGACGGGCACCCGGGGTCGGCCGGGGGTGGCGCACCCGGTGACCGTTCGATAGGAGATCCGGCATGAGCGCCATCGCCGTCGTACGCAACGCACGTGACCTGCTCGACGAGGCGGGCCTGCACGGCGCCTTCCTGGTCCGCGACCTCGACACCGGGGCGGAGATCGGCTTCGATGCGGACACCCCGTACCCGTCGGCGTCGCTGGTGAAGGTGCCGCTGGCGGTCGCCGTTCTGGAACGGGTCGTGCGCGGGGAACTCGACCCGGCGATGCCGGTCGACGTCACGCCCGGTCTGATCACCACCCCCGGTCCGACCGGGCTGAGCCGCTTCCGCCACCCCGCGCGGATCGCCGTGGACGATCTGCTCTACCTGAGCACCTCCGTCAGCGACGGGGTCGCCGCCGACGCCCTGTTCGACCTGATCCCGCCGGCTGCGGTCACTGCCGAGCTGCGGCGGCTACGCATCGACGGCATCGCTGTGCGGCACCGGGTCGGCGACCTCGCCGACACGCCGGCGGAACGCCTCGGCCCCGACCACGCGCACCTGGCCCACTCCCTCGCCATCGGCGCGACGACCCCCGGGCAGGGCCACCCCGTCGCCCAACTCGACGTCACCCGCGCCAACGCCGGGTCCGCCCGGGCCTTCGTCGACCTGCTGCACGCCCTCTGGCGGCCCTCGACGATCCACCGGACCACCGCCGCCCGGGTACGCGACCTGATGGCCGACAACCTGCACCGGCAACGCCTCGCCCCCGACTTCATTTCCGACGCGTCCCGCTGGTCGTCGAAGACCGGCACCCTGCTGCACCTACGCCACGAGGTAGGCGTGGTGGAGCACACCGACGGGCAGTCGTACGCGGTCGCCGCGCTCACCGCCTCCCGGGTGCCCGCCGTCGCGCAACCGGGCAGCGAGGCGACGATGGCTCAGGTCGCCCGAAGCCTGCACGACCACCTACGAACGGGCACCCTGCCCTGGTGGAGTTAGCCCGCACTCGCCGCCCGACGAGCAGGGCCTCACCATCCGCCATCGCCGCAGCCCGACGTCCTTACCTGATGAGTTCCGTCGGAGCGGGCGGGAAGTCGATGCGCGGCTTGCCGTGCATCGCCGCTGCCAAGCTCTCGTAGACGGGCGGATTGATGCCGTCGCGCCGCTGGTGCCTCATCGTCACGGCGGTCTGCGGCCAGTCCGGGTCGGTCACCTCCTGAGCGATTTGGTCTACCTCGATCCAGTTGGTGCGATCAGCTGGCAGGTACCACGCCTCCCGGGCGGGGGCCGGCACACCGTCACAGCGCGGCGATCACGGCCTCGGTCGCCTGGGCGATCAGGGCGTTGTCGTAGTCAGCGTCCTTCTGGTCGCGGCTGGACAGGACCGCGAGGACGATCGGCGCGCGGTCCGGGGGCCAGATCACCGCGATGTCGTTGCGGGTTCCGTAGCCGCCAGCACCGGTCTTGTCCCCCACGACCCAGCCGTCGGGCACACCGGCGCGGATCAGCTCGCCGCCGGTGGTGTTGCCCCGCAGCCAACCGGTGAGGATGTCGCGGTCCGCTGGTTCGAGGGCGTCGGCGACGGCGTACGCCCGCAGGTCTTCGGCAAGTGCGCGTGGCGTGCTGGTGTCCCGCCGGTCACCCGGCCGCGCCTCGTTGAGTTCGGTCTCGTAGCGCGCCGGATCGGTGATCTTGTCGCCGACCTTCCGCAGTTCCTTCTCGAACCGCTGCGGTCCGCCGAGGTGACGCAACATCAGGTTGCCGGCGGTGTTGTCGCTGTACCGCACGGCCGCGTCGGCGATCGCGCGCAGCGTCATGCCCTCGGCGACGTGCTGCTCCGTGATCGGCGAGTAGGTCACCAGGTCGTCCGCCGAGTACCGCACCACCCGCTCCAGCTCGGCGTCCGTGGTCTCGTCGAGGATCTCGGCGGCGGCCAACGCCTTGAACGTCGAGGAGTACGCGAACCGCTCGTCGGCGCGGTACCGCACCGTCCGGCCGGTGCCGGTGTCGATCGCGTAGACCCCCAGCCGCGCGTCGAACCGCTCCTCCAGTTGTCGGAACGCGTGGTCCCGGTCGGCGGATGAAGCGGTGGCCGTCACCGCACGGTCCCGCTTCGGCTGTTCGGTGGCGCCGACGGGGCCGCACGCGGCCAGGGACACCGCTGCCACCGCGGTCACCACCCGGTGTGTCGCAAGAACCATGATCGCTCCTTGTTGATGCCGTGGGCCCGGTGCCGGACAGCGCCGGTCGGGCAGGACTCGACCCTGGCAGCGATGTGGCATGCGGTCGAAGACCGAAGTCGCGGTGTTCATGCCGATCCGGCATCGCCGCTACTGCGAGGGCGGTGCCCGGCGACGCCGCTGCCGGGGTGGGGCGAGAGCAGCCCCGCCCCACCCCGGCTCGACCGTCCTCGTGAATCACTCCCTCGACGGAGCAGGTGGGCATCTTCGCCGGCAGCTTGAGGTCGATGAGGTAGTCAGCGGCGATGGCGTCGACTACCCGGGCTGGCTACGCAGCCGCATTCCCGGCGCGCTGGTCGGAACCACACCCGCCACCACCGACTATCCCCACCTGGCCGACCCCGCCTGGTTCATGGGACGGCTGGTCGCCTTCGACGACGCTCGCGTGCGGTAGTGGTCCAACTCGGCGAGGTACATCGCCTGCATGCGGTCATAGTGCCGGATTAACAGCATGAGCTCCTCGACGCTGTAGCCCTCGATGAGCTGCTCCGCCCGCTCGGCGAACCGCTCGTACGGTCGCTCCAGCTCGGCCATCCGCTCCGGCCGCAGGGCGACGATCACCCGCCGCCGGTCCGCCGGATCGCGCTCGGCCGTCACGTAGCCCGCCTGCTGGAGCCGGCGGAGCATGCTGGTCACCGCCCCGGTGGTGAGGTTGGTCCGCTCGGCGACCTGCCCCGCGCTGGCGGACCCGACGTCCGCGAGGTAGTCCAGGCATTCCAGGTCGCTCACGGTGAGGCCCAGCCGCTCCGCGATGGCGTACCGGAACACCATGGACAGCCGCGACGTCTCCCGTCCGGCGCGCATGAGGTCGGCGATCGCGGACGCACGGGCCGGCTCGTGGGACATGCCCGCAATCATCCCTCCGGTACGGTGACCCGGTGCAGCCGAGGTAGCACGCGGGTCAGCACCCAGTGGGGTGCGGCCGCTCCCCCGGTGAGGCGGCGCATCAGCCTGGCGGCGGTCTCGACGGCGCGGAAGGCGTAGGGCACCATCTCGTCCTGGTAGCTGGCGATCGCCTCCTCCACCGGCGCGCCGCTGGCCCTGGCCTCGACCAGCTTGTGGCCGAGCAGGGCGGCGTCACGCAGCGCGGTGTTGCCGCCGTGCGCGCCGAACGGCGGCATGACGTGCACGGCGTCGCCCATCATCGTCGCCCGGGGCACCGCCCACCGGTGCGGGCGCTGGCCGGTGGCGAAGAGGTTGAGCACCGTGGCGTCCAACTCGGCCGTGCCGACCAGCCGCCGGATGACCGGGTGGAAGTCCATGCTCATCCCGGAGGCCAGTCTCCACAGCGCCAGCAGGTCGCCCCGGAGGCCCATTGGCACCTCCTCCTGCCGGAGCAGCAGTCCCCACATGACGTAGTCGTCGCCGGTGGGCGCATAGCTGCCCGGGGCCAGGCGCCCGAACGCCTCCGGCGGGCTCTCGCCGAACCGCATGGAGGTGAAGAAGAAGGCGCGGCCCGGCCGGTCGGCGATGGCCAGGACCCCGCTGGTACGCAGCGCGTCAGGGATGACGCTCTCGCCGTTGCGTCGCAGGGGCGACCGGCCGTAGATGCCTGCCATCGGGGTGTTCGCCGGGTCCGCGTCCGGCATGATCTGCGCGCGCAGCGCCGAGCCGACGCCGTCCGCGCCCACGACGACGGTTGCCGCTGCGGACCCGCCGTCGGAGAACAGCAGCCGCGGCCGTGCCGGGTCGCCGCCGTCCACCGCGACGGCGTCCTTGCCGTAGTGGATGCGGCCGTTCAGCCCGGACTGCAGGATCGACCGCAGGGTCAGCCGGTCGACCTGGCGGGTCGCGTGCGGCTCGTCCTTGAAGGTGATGGTGAACGCGTCCCGCAGCCGGCTGTCGGTGAAGCGTAGGTGCCCGCCGGGCTCGTCACCGGTGGTCAGCGCCAGGTTGTACAGCGAGTGCGGCAGGCTCTCGCGCAGCGCCTCGATGCCGTAACGGTCGAGAATGATCCGGTAGCCCTGCCGCCGGACGAAGGGGCCCGGGTCCCGCTCGTAGACGTGCGCGTCGATGCCGGCGCGCATCAGGTACTGGGCGAGGCAGAGGCCGGAGAGGCCGGCGCCAGCGATCGCCACCGAGAAGTCCGTCGATATGCTCACGCGATTATCTTAATGACTAAGATGATTTGGGCAAGGCCGCCGCCGTGACGACGGCCGGACCGGTCAGATTGGTCGATTAGTGTCGATGCATGACGCCAGCCCTTGCCACCAGCGCCTTCGACTCGCTGCGCCTCGACGCCGTACCCGACCAGGAGGCGCTGCGCCGGGCCTACGAACTCCCCAGTGACGCGGCCGTGCGGAAGCAGATGACCGAACTCACCGAGCAGACCCGGCGGTTGATCGGCTGCTCGTCGCTGGTCCTGGTCGCCACGGTGGACGCCAAGGGCAACTGCGACGTCTCCCCGCGCGGCGGCCCCGCTGGCTTCGTCGCCGTCCTGGACGCACGGACGGTGGCAATACCGGACGCCACCGGCAACAAGCGTCTGGACACCCTGCAGAACGTCGTCGCCACCGGGCGGGCCGGGCTGCTGTTCATCATCCCAGGGCGCACCACAACGCTCAGGGTGAACGGCCGGGCCTGCGTCTCCACTCGCCCCGAGCTGCTGTCGCAGCTGACCGCCGTGGGCAAGCCACCGGCCACCGCACTGGTGCTGGGGATCGATGAGGTCTACCCGCACTGCCCCAAGGCGCTGCTGCGCAGCGGGGCCTGGAAGCCCGAGCAGTGGCTGCCGGCGGACGCCCAGCCGACCTCGGCCGAGGTGACGCTGGCCCAGCTACGAATGCCCGAGCTGACGATCGCTGACATCGAGAAGGCCGAGGCAGACTCGCTGAAGTACCGGTACGAGTGACAGACATTGCTGAGTTTCGATGAATTTGGGCTTGTGCCTGGTGAGTTTCCGTGGGACTGCTCTAACCTCGATACATGGTTTCGCGTCGATCCCTCCTGCGGGCGGTCCCGCTTGCGGCCGCTGCCCTTACCGCCGCCCCAGGTGATCCCCGTTGGCCCGGCACGCCGTCCACCGCAACGGATGCGGTCCGCGTACCACCCGACCCGGCCACGATGCAGGCCGCCGCCACCGCCGTTAGCGGCTTCACGGCCGACCTCTACCGCACTGTGGCATCGACCCGGGCAGGCGGCAATGTGGTGTGCGCGCCGTTCTCGGTCGGGCTCGCGCTCGCGATGACCCGGGCGGGCGCCGGCTCGACCACGGCGGACGAGATGGACACGGTGCTCCACGCGCCGCATCCGCGCCCCGGCGCGCTCGACAGCGGGCTCAACACCGTCGAGCAGACGCTCGCCGGCCGGTACCAGGACGGTGACGGAGTCAAGCAGCCTCGGCTGACCACTGCCAATGCGCTGTGGACACGACTCGATCTGTGTCTGCGACCCCGGTTCCGGGACGCCCTGGCCGGCTATTACGGCGCCACGCCGCGACCGGTCGACTTCCGCGGCGCGCCCGAGGTGGCCCGCCAGGAAATCAACACATGGGTGTCCGATCGGACCAACGCGAAGATCCCGGAGCTGTTGCAGTCCGACGCCGTGAGCCCCAACACCAGCCTGATACTGACCAACGCAATCTACCTCAAAGCGGCCTGGAAGTACCCGTTCACCGCTACCGCCACGGCGGTGGGACCGTTCACAAGGGATGACGGGACCGTCGTCGACGTCCCGATCATGCGCGGACCGTTCGACAGGATGGGCTACCTCGAGGGCGACGGATGGCGCGCAGTCGACGTGCCCTATGCCGGCGACGGACTTGCCATGGCCATCGTCATGCCGACCCGGGACAATCTCGCCGCGGTCGAGGCGAACCTCGACGCGGCCTGGCTGGGCGCGTTGCTGACCGGGTTCCGGATCACCGACGTCGAACTGCGCCTGCCCCGGTGGACGTTCCGCCTGCCGGCCGAGCTGGGTGCCGCACTGAGCAGCCTCGGTATGCCCACGGCGTTCACGTCACAGGCCGATTTCACCGGCATGAGCACCGAACCGGCCCTGTGTATCGACGACGTGGTGCACGAGACGTTCATCGCGGTGGACGAGAAGGGTACCGAAGCCGCGGCCGCGTCGGCCGTCATCGTCCGGCCGCCGTCGATCCCGCAAGGGCCGCAGTTCTTCGTCAACCGGCCATTCCTGTACGTCATCCACGACCGGTTCACCGGCGTACCGCTGTTCCTCGGCCGGGTCCACGACCCGCTGGTCAGCGGCCCAGCCTGACCTGGCCCCGCGCACCGAACTGACCATCGAGACGTGGCCTGGCAGTAGAACCCGAGCACCGAAATGCGAGCGCAGCCCTGCCCCGGTCACAGCGGCTTCCATGTGGACAGCGGCCTGCTCAACACCCGCCAGCCCGCCCGGATCGGTCAACGGCGCACCCGATAGCGCAGGTGAAGCACCCGGTTGCCCTGAATCACCACATCAGGATTCCCCAACAGGTGCTGCGCGTGGACCGACCCGAAGTAGCGCTTGCCGGACCCGAACACGACGGGTACGACGTCCATGCGCACCTCGTCGACCAGGCCCGCGGCAAGCACCTGGCCGCCGACGTCGCCGGCGGCGACCTCGACGAGGCGGTCACCAGCTAGCTCCTGCGCCCTGGCCACGGCCGCCTTGACACCGTCGACGAAGTGAAACGGCGCCTCGGGGTCCCAACCCTCGGGCATCGGCCGGTGCGTCACGACGACCACATGGTCGATCCCGCTCGGCGGCTTCCCGTCCCAGCCGTCGGTGAGGTCGAAGACGTGGCGGCCGGCGATCGTCACCCCGATCCGGTCCCAGTACTGCCGGGTGTAGTCGTAGGACGCTTGTGACACCTTCAACACGCCACTGTCGTCCAGCGGGACGTCACCGCTGGTCAACCAGTCGAACAGCGGCCCGGGCTGGTCGTTCTCGTCCGCAATGAAGCCGTCCACCGACACCGAGCCGTACATCACTACTTCGCCCATGGGCGCGCTCCTCTGCTTGGGGATGGCCTCAGGCTAGAGTTTCGTGGGCTGTCGCTCTTGTAAGGAATCAATCGGTCGGTAGCGGCCAGCCGTCCAGCACGTGGCCGGGATGTTCGCGCAGGAACCGCCGCCTGACCTCGACGTACCGGGTCGGTGTGAGCCCGGTGAAGGCCCGGAACTCGTGGCCGAAGTGGGCCTGGTCGAAGTAGCCGGCGCCACCGGCGAGGTCGGCCCAGTCGATCGGTTCGGCGGGTTTGATCGAGAGCACGGTGGCGGCGAAGCGGTACGTGCGGGCAAACCGCTTCGGCGTAACGCCGATGACCTCCTTGAACCGCTGTGCCAGGTGAGTGCTGCTGACACCGACGGAAAGCCTCAGGTCGTCGATCGCCACCGCCCCGCTGGTCGCGGCGATGATGCGGCTCGTATGGCGGACCAACCCGAGGCCGGCCGCGTGGCCCAGCCGTCGCATCAGCTCCTCCTCGAGCAGCGTCAGCATCTCGTGAGGTCGCTCGGCCGTGGCCAGCCGGTCTCGCAGCTCTGCAGTGGCGGGCCGGCCCCACACCTGCTCCACCGTCGTCGGCCGGTCACGCAGCTCCGCTGCGGGCATCGGCAGGAACGGCGCCAGCCCCCACGGCTTGAAGTGCACGCCGACGGACCGGGTCCGGAGTGGGTAGCCGAAGTCGAACGCGCGGGTGGGCGTGGTGACCACGCAGCCGTCGGCGTACTCGGCCGTCTCGATGTCGGCGCCGGCACGGACGCGAAACGGTGCCCCGAGGTTGACGATGAGGAACGCCGCCGGACTTGCCGGCAGCGTCAGCCGGGCGTAGGGCGGCGCACCCTCCAGGTAGTAAAGGTCGTCGATCAGCCCGTCCAGCGGCGGTCGCGGCACTCTGGACACGTACTCCACGTCGACAGTATCGCCGACGTGGCCCCGGGAAACCTGGGTCACCACCAGTCGAAGTAGCGGCCTGCGTGGAAGATCCCCACGCCGACGGCGGCGACGATGCCGACCACGAGCACGACCGGGGCGATCACCACGCTGCCGGCCGCGATGCCAATGGCACCCGCGGCGATGGCCAGACCCGCCCCGATGCCGACGCCGCCGGCCACCACCCCGGGCGTGTCGCCGGCCTCGGCGGCCCGGTTCATGCTGACGTACGAGACGGCGGCCAGACCGATGCCACCGATCACCAGTCCGGCGGTCATCGCGCTGACGGTGGCGACAGTGGCACCGGGCACGGCGATGGCGTACAGCTCCAGGCCACCGCCGACAGCGCCGAGCGCGTCACCGACGCCCATTTCCCAGTCGCCGTGCTGGTAGTCGCCCCACAGGGCGAACGCCGACAGGCCGAACCCGACGACACCGAGCCCCTTGCCGAGCATGCCGGTCCGGCCCGGCAGTCCGCGCACGTGCTCCGGCGCCGTGGCACTGGCCGGGATCTTCCGCCCGCGTCCCGGGTTGGTCGCCGTGCGGATGGCGTTTCCGGCGCTGGCCGGCGCGTCGGTCTCGGTGATGATGACGGCCTGGGATCGCTTGCCGGCCATGCTCGGGTTGGCCTGGATCGCCCGGTTCGCGTCCCGGGTCGCCGACCGGGCGATGTCGCCGGCCTTGCCGTACCTGTCGGTCGACTTGATCTGCTTGACCGCGGTGCTGGTCTCCAGGTCGAAGTTCGCCGTGTTGTCGCGCCACGGCATGCCGTACAGCCATTCGAGGATGTTGCCGCGGAACGTCCCCCGGCCGCCCTTGAACTTGAAGTTCCAGATGAACTTCTCGGCGGCGGGCGCGGTGTGCGCGGCGGCCCCGCCGACGGCGCCGGGTGCGGCCGGCGCCTTGCCGGCGGAGTCGGCGGGCGGCGCGGCCGGCGGCGGTTCGGGTGGCGGGGCCGGCGCGGGTGGCGGCGGCTCGGCCGGTGGCGGCTCCGGTGGCGGCGGAGGCGGCGCCGGTTTCGGCTTCGGCGGTGCCGGAGGCGGCAGTACGGCGTGCAGCACCCAGGTGCCGCCCGGGTGCTCGGACCAGTTGCCTCCCTCCAGGTTGAGGGTGACGTTGGCCTGGTAGTAGATGACCGAGTTCTTGTTGTTGATCCGTGGGTCGAGGGTCGCGCCGTGGCTGCTGAGATAGCGCCGGAAGTCCTCCACCGTGGGGTTCTCGGACCCGGTGAAGTGGGATTCCGTGATGGAGATGTCGTGGGTTTCCGGACCCTTGACAGTGGTCGGCTTGAACCCGGACGGGTCGACCATTCCCACCGGATTGTTGCGGCAGTACCGGAACAGGTTGCCCCCGTCGGCGAAGCCGCCCGGGTCGCTGCTCGCCCACCTGCCCAGCCACGGCACGTAGTACCGAGCCCCGGCGTAGCAGAAGCCCGTCTCGTCGTCCACCTCGTGCCCGCCGAAGCGGTACCGCTTCAGGCTGAGGTCGGCACCCGGCCGGCCGTACCGGTACGCGGTAGTTCCGTACGGGTGGTACTCCTCGTAGGAGATGAGCACCCCGGCCGCGTCGGTCTCCAGCGTGGCCGAGCCGAGGTGGTTGGTGAGCTGGTAACGGACCAGCGGAACGCCGAGCGGGTTGGCCGGGTCGAAGCCGCCGACGTCGACGGTCTTGACGTCCACCTGGGCGACCGGGCCGGTGTCGTCAGCGATCGTGGTGGTCCACCGTTCGTGCTGGAGGACGCCGGTGACCCGGTTGCGCCTCCGGAACACGGTGACCGCACCCAGGAAGATCCATTCAAGTTGGACGCTGCCCGGCCGGTCCACGACCTTGCGCAGCCGCTGCCCGCTCGCGGCGTAGACGAACCGGGCTTCGCCGCCGCCGCCGAGGTCGACCCGGCGGAGCTGGTCGTGGACGTTCCACTCCAGGGCCGGCAGGTGCGGCATGACGGTCAGGTTGCCGACGGCGTCGTGCGCGTACAGGGCCGAGTAGGGGCCGGCGTCGGCGTCGCCGGGCAGGCTCGTGGCGGCCAGCCGGTTCGTGGCGTCGGCCGGGTCGTCCTGGTACGCGTACCGGTGGTGCCGGGTCCAGCCGGCGCCAACCCCGGCCTGCGTCCGGAACCGGTGCCGGAGCACTGTGAGGTTGCCCAGCGGGTCGTACTCGTACTCCTCGGTGTAGGCACGTACCGCGCCGGCATCGGTGGGGCTTCCGGCCGGCGGCACGTCGATCTGGTCGCGGATCGCGTCGTTCGGCGCCCCGGCCAGCTCCCGCCCACTCGCCCGGACCAACTGGTAGAGCGGGTCGTACGCGTAGTCGCTGGCGGCCGGCACCGCCGCGTTGCCGAAGAAGGTGGGCGCGCCCGGTTCGGCCACCCGGGTGAGGTTGCCCACCGGGTCGTAGGTGTAGCGCAGGTCGCGAACCCCGGCGGTGAGCAGACGTTCCAACCGGAACGTCATCGGGTCGTAGAAGTACTCGGTGACCAGCCCGTTGCCGTGCCGGGCGAACCGCCGCCGACCCAGCGCGTCGTAGTCCTGCTCGGACAGGAACTCCACCTCCGCGCCCTGGCCGCGCAGCCGTGCGGTGAGCCGGCCCAGCATGCCGCCCTCGAGGTAGGTCGGTCGTAGCTCGGTGGCGTCGGGCAGGGTGACCACTGTCGGGCGGTTCACCGCGTCGTACTCGGCGGCGGTGCCGAAGATCTCGCTCTCCAGCAGTGGCGCCGCGGCGGTCAGCAGCGCGGCGTGGTCGGGCGCGGCGGCCACCGGCGACCAGTCCGGGCCGTCGACGTGATCGGTGGCGAGTCTCCGTTCGGCGCGGCGCGGGTTGCCCTTGAAGTCCACCTCGGGCACCCGCACCTGCCCCGCCGGGTCGAACACCAGGTACGGCACGCCGTGCAGGCCCAGCGTCGCCGCGTCCGGATGCCGGTCGCCGAAGACCACGTACTGCACGCAGCGCTCCGGCCCGGCGGACTCGCTGACGTACAGGCCGACGGGCCGGTGCAGGGCGTCGTACGTGGTGCGGAAGGTCCGGCCGTGTTCGTCCCAGATCCGGCGTACCCCGCCGAGCACGTCCTGGAACACCCACCGCTCGCCCTTCTCCGCGCTCCACGACCGCACTCCCGCGCCGTGCATGGCGGTGGCCGCGTTGGCGATGTGCCGGCCCAGCGCGTCGTACCCGTCCGAGGACCGTCCGGTGAGGTCTCCCCTGGTGCGTACGCCGAACCGCTGGCCGGCCCCCCGGTCGGCCACCGTGTAGACGGCCCGGCCGAGGCTGTCGAAGTGGATCACGGAGGGTGTGTCGGCGTGCTTGGCGGCGAGCCACGCGGCGCGGCTGGCCGGGTCGGCCGGTTCCGGATCGGACACGGCGGGGCTGCCCCGCTCGGCGTACCACTGGCTGTCGAGCACAGTGTCGTTGGCGTCGAACAACCGGTGCGACCAGGCCGTCGACTCGACCCGGCTGAGGGTGCCGTCCGGATACCGGGTCAGCACGGCCCGGCCCAGCGGGTCGTAGTAGCGAATCGCGGTGGCGCCGATCTCACGCAGCGCCGCCGCGTCCTCGTACTCGTGGGTGGTGCTGAAGTAGGGCTGGTACCGCTTCACCGGGTTGCCCTTGTTGTTGACCACCGTGCGGCCGGTGCCGACCCAGCGCGGGTCGGCGTCCACCTCGACGGCGACCCCGTCCTCCCCCACCTCCAGGGCCCTGCCCGGATGCACCCGCGACTTGGTGATCGCCACACCACCGGTGCCGGTGCTGTACTCGTAGCTCTCCAGCCAGCGCGGGTTGGTCGGGCCGTGCCGTTCCCGGTGCCGGCCCCGGCTGTACGCGGGCTGGCCGTTGACCACCCAGTTGAACGGGTCGTAGGTGAACGTCAACGTCGGATCGTCGAGCGTGTCGCCGTCCCCGGCACCGGGCCGGCCGAGTAGCGCCGAGGCCACCACCCGGCCCAACTCGTCGTAGCGCACCGCGCGGCGCTGCCCGTTCGGGTCGGTGACGAGGCTCGGGCCGAGCACCAGGTAGTTGTTGACAGCGGTGGTGACCGACCAGGCCGCCTGGTCGATGGTCACCCGCTCGGTGAGCAGGTGGTAGCCGTCGAAGGTGACGGCCGTCGCCATGCCCAGCGCGTCCCGGGCCCCGTTGGACAGGTAGAAGTGCGCGGCGGGATCGGTGGGATAGCGCAGCTCGCCGGACGGAATCCACCAGTCCGGGCCGCCGTCGAGGTGCACGTAGCCGGCGGCAGCCAGGTCCGCGTCGGTCACCGCCGTGCCGTAGCCGGCGGCCAGCGCGGCCGGGGTGAAGGCGAGTTGGTACGTCTGGTGCCCCAGCCCCAGGCTGTCCCACTGCCCGGCCGGCAACGGCGTCAGCGCGTTGTCCCGGAACCGCACCTGTGACCGGGACAGCAACCGCCGCTGCGCGCTGACCTCGTCGGCCACCACCTCGTACCCGATCGGGGTGGCCGCGGCGAACCCGGCGAGCAGTTCGGCGCGGGTGAACAGCGGACCGGCCGGAGCCAGCCCGGTCAGTTCGTGCCCGAGGGCCTCGTACGCGGCGCGAATCCGGTACGCCGGCACCGGCAGCGTCTCGTCGATGTCCGGGGTGTACCACTGCTCGCCGTAGGTGACGTGACGGCGTCGCTGTTCGGCGGTCACCTCGGCGGGCAGCTCCGGGTCTGGCGTGGTGCGGCCGTAGACCACCGCGGCGGCCTGGACGACGGTGCCGTACGGGCCGAGGACCAGGTTGAGCCGGTGGCTGATCCGGGGCTCGTCCGGCTGCCGGTCGTAGGAGAGGCTGACCGCCTCCCGCTCGACGGCGACGAACACCCGCGCGTCCAGCCGTTGCACCTGGTACGTCTGCTCGACCACCCCGTACGGGTGCTCCTGCGAGGCACTGCCGTCGTACGAGTACACCTCCTGCCGAAGCGGCAGGCCGCGCAACGCCCGCCGGCTCTCCCGCAGCTCGGTGGCGGAGATTCCGGCCGGCAGCTCCGCGGTGGGCAGGTGCCGGCCGGCGTACCACTCGGCGGACAGGTCGGCCGGGGCGCCGGTGTGATACCAGGTCTTCGTGGTGACCGGTGGCTGGAACAGCTCGGGCGAGGTGTCCTGGTTCCCGTCGACCGCCTCGACGCCCAACACGTGGTCCACGAACGACTCGCCGTCGATCTGCTCGACCATGCCGAAGCCGGCGAACTCCCGCTCGACGCCGTCGTAGTGCCCATGGTGGTAGCGGTAGCCGGTGACCAGCCGGGTCCCGGTGATCCGGTCCACCTGTTCCACCCGCTCGACGACCTGCACCGGGAACGGCAGCCCGGTCACCCACGGCTGACCGGCTCGCCGGTCGGCCAGCTGGAAGGCGGTGGAAGCGGCGTAGCTGATGGTGGTCTCGCCGCCCAGGTTGTTCACCACCCGGGTGAGTAGGTGCGGCTTGCCGTCGGCGGCCAGATTCAGGTAGCGCACCGGGCCGGCGGCGTCGCCGGGCAGCGGCGACGACCACACCAGGCAGCCGGTGCCCGTGCCCAGCAGGTCGGTCACCGTCACCGTCGAATCGGGCGTGACATGCGGCAGGTCGGGCAGCTCGGCGGGGGCCGACCAGCCGTTGCCGGACTGGTTGTACCAGAGCCGGATCTCGCGCCGGCCCAGGTAGCACAGGTCCATCACGCCGGTGCCGTCCACGTCGGTGAGGAGCACCCGGGCCGGGTCGAACTCGTCCAGCCCGGTGAACCACGGCGCGTCGTCCATCTCGACCTTGGCGCCGAATCGTCCGTAACCGACGTTGGGCCAGTAGCAGACGGAACCGTCGCGGACCCGGACCAGGTCGGTGAGCCCGTCGCCGGACATGTCGGCGAGGAAGATGCTCTGCCGGTCGTCGGAGCGCAGCAGCCGCGGCCCACGGTCCTCATCCACGGGCCAGAGCGCGGGTCGCGCCGGGCCGTACCCCGCCTCGGCCAGCGACTCGTGCCAGGCCAGCACGGTGTCACCGGCGATCAGCAGGTCGGCACGGCCGTCCCCGGTGAGGTCCAGCAGCAGCAGGTCGGGGCTGGCCCAGTCGACGGCGGGCAGCTCGGTGAACGGCTGGAAGCCGGACCAGCCGGCGTCGTCGGTGCGGCTGACGAAACCCGCCGGTACGGTGCCGAGCTGGACCAGTTCGATCCGCCCGTCACCGTTCACGTCGACCAGTTGCTGGCGTCCGCCGGCCAGGTCGGTCAGCGACGGAACTGTGGGTAGCGCGGCGACCGGGCCGATCCGGCCGGCGCCGAGGTTCGGCCGGTAGTAGAGGGCACCCTCGTGCCCGGTCAGCACCCCGGCGAGTCCTTCCCCGTCCAGGTCCACCCACAACTCGGTCCGTCCGTCGACGCCGGCTGGCAGGTTCTCCAGGCTGCCGCGCTCGAGTTCCCGGGTGGTCGCCGCGATGGTGGCCGGTGTGTATCCGAAGGTCACCGGGGGCAGTGCGGCGCTGGTGTGCCCGCCGCCGGCGGCCGGGGCGTAGCCGCGCTGGGTCACCTCGACCAGGGTGGACAGCACCGGCCCGCTGGCGTACTCCAGCTCCACCGCCCGGACCAGGCAGTTCGCGCCCACCTCCGGCTCGTCAGGGAAGTGGTGGAACATCAGGATCCGGCGGCACAGCCGGTAGGTGCGGACCTCGAATCCCGCGCGGTAGGTGGAGAAGGGGTCCGGCCGGCAGGTCCACTCCCCGGCGTCAGCAGGTAGCGGGGTGTCCGGGTGGTGCTCGCCGTAGTCGAGCACCACCTCGAACACCCAGCCGGCGTCGGCGATCTGGGCCGGCGTCAGGTCCACCGGGCGTCGGCCGTCGGGGTCGAGCAGAGGCACCATGTTGCCGTACCGCACCGACTTGAGGTAGCGGTTGACGCTCCGGTCGGTGCGGTGCCGTTCGTGCGGCCGGTCCAGGTCCAGGCCGGCGGCGTCCTCGGCCTTGTAGGTGTAGCTGACCGCGTTGCCCCGATCGTCGCGGGTCTCGCAGAGCAGCCAGGTGTGTACCCGCCCGCCCAGGCCGATGCGGGAGCCGCCGTCGCGGCCGTACACGGCCAGCAGGTTCGACCCGGACAGGGTGCGCCAGTGCACGTCACCGTCGGAGTCCCGGGTCCACCGCTCGATGCGGGCGAACGCCCCCTCGGTCCGTGGCCGGAACCGCTGCACAGTGTGACCGGCGACCGGAGTGCCGCCGGGCACCGGGACCAGGTCGTCCTCCCCGGACAGCAGGAAGGTGTCGGTGTCGTCGTAGCGGGGCAGGCCGCGGTCGGTGCGCCGGCTGATGGCCGGCACGGGCAGCTGCCAGCCCAGGCCGAACGGGCCGTTCCCGGCGCCCGAGTCGTAGCTGAGTGTCAGGTCGGGTTGGAACCCGGACCGGCCGCCGCTGACCGGGATAGGCACGGACATGCCGCCGGTCCCGGTGACCGGGTGGGCGGCGAACGTCTCGCCGATGGCCCGGATCGCGCCGCCGCCGGTGGGCAGGCTGATCGCCGGTCCGCCGAGTCCCGGCCCGGTCGCGCCCCGACCGGCCGGCGGCGGCCCGGCGCCGGCCGCGTCGGTCGGCGGCCCGCCCGGTCCGAATGCGCCACCCGCTCCGCCGGGAGCACCGGCGCCGGTCGGGTCGGCGGAGCCGCGCCACCGGGAGCCGGGCCCCGGCCCCCACGATCCGCCGCCGACCGGGTAGCTGGTCGTCACCGCGCCCCCTCAGCCGTCGAGCCGGTAGTGCAGCAGGACGACCAGGTCGGTCAGGCCGTCCGGGTCGGCCGCCAGCGTGACCGGGGTGCCGAGAACCAGCGGATCGGACTGACCCACGCATTGCCGCAGGTCGGCGTCCCGGTTCAACGTCACCGGGTCAGCGGCCACCGTGAGGTCGTACGTCCCGGGATCACCGTCCACCCGGGCGTACCAGGTCACCTGGTCCACCACCGGCTGGTGGTCGCGGGCGAGGTACGGCAGGTGCTCCGGCCCGACGGTCAGCGCGGTGCTCTGCTGCTGGGTGAGCTGCCACCACTCGTCCGGGAAGTGGTGGCGCAGGCTGTATGCCTGGTACAGCCCCGTCCGACCGGCGTCGACAAGCATCTCGTTGAGCGCCTCCCGCAGGGAGTCCTCGACCAGGCCGCGCAGCGTCGAGCCGCCGTCGCGGGCCGTGTACCGCAGGTGCAGGATGATGTCGCTGATGCTGTCGTAGTCGAATTGGCGAACTGCCGTCGGCAGTTCCAGGCGCCAGGTGCCGATCGCGCCCTTGCCCTCGAACGGCAGGTAGCGGTCGTCGGCGAAGTTCAGCTCGAACATGCCGCTGTCGCTGAGGCCGCTGCTGGTCGCGATCGACTCGATCCCTCCCACGTTGTACGCGAACCGCTCGTCGCCGGGCACCTCGGTGTACTTGTCCTTGGCGCTGGTGGCGCCCTGCCGGGCCGCGGTGTCGGTCCGGTACCGGTTGCCGATCAGGGAGAGCTTCGCGGTGACCGGGGTGTAGGGGCCGGCCACGCACGGGATGGACAGGCTGACAGTGCGGAGCCGGCGGAAGTAGTGCCCGGGGTGGTCCAGGTCGAACAGCGCCTCCGGCATGTTGACCACGCAACTGCCGCTGGCCCGCAGCTCGATCAACGCCGCCGGGTCGAGCTGTGCGAGCGAAACGTGCCGGGTCAGCTCGCGTTCGCGGCTGTGCCGGTCGAGGTAGGCCACCTCCATCCGCTTCAGGTCGTGGCGCAGCGCGTCCGCAACGGTCAGCCCCTTGCGCAGGCTGTCCCAGTAGCCGGGTTGCAGGAACGTGGCCTCGCTGCCCAGCTCGTGGGCGAAGCACCGCTCGGCCTTCTTCGCCACGTCGAAGGCGAGCTGGTACGCCCCGAAATAGACGGAGCTGGCTCGGCTCACCATCCACTGGTACAGCTCGGTGTTCGTGTACTTGCCGCGCAGGTACTCCTCGGTGGCCCGGGCGTTGTCGGCTTCCCGGTCGTGCGCCGCCAGCTCGTCGGTGAGCATGGCCACGTGCAGCCGCCCGGTGAGGAGCTGCTGGTCGAGCTGGGTCAGTTCGAGACCGGCCAGCGCCGCCTGGTGTTCCCAGTCGTCCATCCGGCGGCGGTAGCCGCCCTGGTTGGCGGCCATCCCGGCGGCCTTGTCCAGGGCCCGGGCGATCGCCTCCAGGGTCATCACCGCCGAGTCGGCGGCGGCACCGGCCTTGTCCCCGCCGAGGGTGAGGGTCACGGTGGGTGAGCCACCGAAGCCGGCGCCGCCGGCGGTGAAGTTGGGTATCAGCTTCAGCCCGCCGGAGAGGATGTAGCCCACCGCGATCGCGGTCTCGCCGAGCAGCGACACCCCGGACAAAGCGGTGGCGGTGATCTCCCAGGCGTTCATGTACGGCCGGCCGGCGTAGTAGCGTTGCCGCTCCTCCACCACCTTGCGACTCAGTTCCAGCGCCGCGACGTTGCCCTCGGCCTCCGCGATGGTGGCGACCTTCACCGCCCGTACCGCGTCGAGCAGGGCGATCTCCTGGCCGGCGCGCAGCCGGGCGAGTTGCTCGGCGTCCCGCTTCTCCATTGCCGCGAGCAGCCCGCCGCCCAGCTCACCGACGTACCCGACGAGTTCGGTGGCCTTCTGGGCCAGCACCCGGAACCGGTAGTTCGGCAGCGGTGCGCCGAGCCCGGCCAGGAACGACGAGACGGACATGCCGGCGGCGGCGGCCCGGACCAGCGCCCCCGGGTCGATCGGCGGCGAGAACAGGGCGAGCATGCTCTCCACGCCGTCGATGTTCTGGCAGTTGCGGATCTTGAACAGCCGATCGGCGATCAGGTCCCACAGCCGGAGCATCTCCTCGTTGGGTGGGACGCAGAAGTACAGCGCCGAGTAGCTCAGCGGGCTGGGCAGTTCCGCCCCGCCGTGCGGCAGCAGGTCCAGGTCGGGGATCAGGTTCTCCAGGTCCAACAGCGCGTTGCCGAACAGGTCCACCTTGGCCTGGAGCTGGTTGACGGTGGCCGGCGCCGGGCTGACCAGCGGCGGCACCACGCTCGGCTTCGGCCCGAGCAGTTTGTCGGCCAGGATGTAGAGCTGGGTGGCCTGGGTGACGGACTCCCGGGTGAACTGCCGGAACAACTGGTCACCCCAGTCGACCAGGTTCTTGATGTAGCTGACCACCACGGCGAGCTGATAGGCGACCGGCCGGCTGCGGGCCACCACGTGCGGGTTGAACGGCTTCGCCCGCCACTGCTCCACAGCGAACTTCAGGTCGGTGATGCTGGCCCCCGACGGGTCGGCTGCGATCGCCGTGAGAATGTCGCCGATCCGCTGGTTGAGCAGCTCGGGCACTCCGGTCTGGAAGAACGGCTTGGTGACCCAGTACTTCTGCGGGGCGGAGGCGCCGTCGGCGGTGCCGACCGGGTTGAAGATGTGGTGGAACCAGTTGCGCGCCTCGGCGAACCGCTGGTCCCGGTTGAGCCGCAGCGCGATGTCGAACGGGAGGTGGTAGAACAGCTCCCAGTTGTAGCCCGCGTACGCGCCGTCGGCGGCAAAGTCCAGGTCCTCCACCGGGTACGGCAACACCACCACCGGCGCCGGCTGGTAGGTGGCAGCGAAGTCGAAGCCCGTGTTGGTGAGCTGGGTGGTCCGACTCAGCATCGCCGGCACGCCCGAGCGGTAGACAGTGGCCCGCAGGAAACACAGCAGCGGGTGGTAGAAGTTCGCGAACCTCACCCCGTACGACAGGGTGCCGTAGACCTCGAACTCGGCGACCAGCCGGTGGTACTCGGCGTCCTCGGTCATCGCCTGCACGGCGGCCGCGAGGTCGTGCGCCGGGTCCTCGGCGTATCGACGCAGGTACTCGGTGAGCAGCGCCAACACGTCGCGGGCGAACTCGTCCACGTCGCTGTACGTCTTCTCGATCCGATCCGCCGGGTCCTCGGCACGCCGGTCGTAGAAGCCCGGGATGATCACGTAACCACGGTCGTAGTCGCCGTAGAAGTACGGCATCAGGGTGCCCAGTGGCAGCACCGGCCGGCGGTCGTGGGTGCCTCGGACGCTCTGCGCCAGCCCCAGCAGCATGACGATCCAGTCGAGCAACGACATCTGCATCGGGTACGTCACCCGGAACCGGCCGGGCGTCTGCGCCACCAGCGTCTGGAACGCGCCCATCAGCGGGGTGCTGATCGCCAGGTCGTTCTGTGTCCGGGAGACCAGTTCGGTGAAGCGTTCGGCCAGCAGCTCGGTGTCCTTGAACACCGGCGACAGCAGCAGGTTGCCGGAGCCGCCGCCCGGCACCGGCTCCGGATAGCCTCGGCAGCCGGTCAACGCGAACGAGCCGACGAACTCGGTGCCGGTGAGCACGCTGATCGCCTGGCCGGCCGCGCCGGCCGCGTACGCGAAGCAGGTGAACTCGTCCGCCGCCGGAAGGTCCTCCCGGTAGCCGCTGGCCGGGTAGTACAGCGCGTCCTTGGAGATCTTCTTCGGCTGCCAGCGGTCCTGCGTCCGCTCGCCGATGGCCAGCTGGATCCGCCACCGTCGGCGCGGCCGCTCCGTCTCCGTGCCGCCCGGCGGAATGCCGTCCGGGTCCGGAATCTGTGAGGTCTGCGCCGTGTCCGTCTCCTGCGTGAAGACCGGCCAGGCCAGTGTGAGCCGGCTGTTGCGGTCGAAGGCGAGCAGGTGGTCGCCAGCGATGTCCAGCGGCACCCGCCGCCACGGCGTCCAGTACCGCTCCCGCTCGAACTGCCGGTGGTAGTACACCGTCGGGTCGCCGCCCCGGGTGCGGGCGAACACGTGCATGAGATGCCTGTCGTGCTGGTAGTAGCAGGCCATCACGTCCAGGTGCGCCAGGTCGTCCAGCTTCTCCAGGTACGTGATGGTGGCGTTCTCCACCGCCAGGTCGGTCAGCTCGTCCTGCTGCAACTGGTCGTCGAGTTCGGTGAACAGCTCCGACTTGTCGTCCCGCAACTCCGGCAGGATCCAGTTCTCCGGATACAGGAAGATCTTCCGGTTGGCCTCCCACACCCGGTAGTTGGCCATCCAGTTCCACTGGTCCCAACCCGGATCCTCGGTGACCGCCGCGACGCTGTCCGGCTCCAGGCCCAGCAGGCAGCGCTGCACGAACAACTGAACGGTGGCGTGCGCCTGCACGATGCGCGACGTCGCCATGCAGGCGCCCATCTCGACATCGATGAGGAAGTGGTCGTACAGGTCGTTGGTGTCGCGCAGCCCAGGGTTCTCGGCCAACAGGTACGCCACCAGCGCGTCCCGCTTGGCCACCCGCAGCCGGTCCTGCGCCCCTTGGAGCACCCCGAACCACTCGGCCTCGGCGTAGCGCGCCTTCAGGGCCTGCCGCATGGTGGCCGCCCCCGCCGCCGTGGTGACTGGCTGGCCCAGCGGCACCGCCGCCGCCACCGGCAGGCCCAGCCGGCGCAGCAGGGTGAGCGCGTGGACCAACCGCTGGATCGTCGCCGGCGACCGGTACGCGGTGAGGTCCACCGCCGACAGTTCGAGGTGGGTGTCCAGGTCGGCCAGCACCGCGGCGTCCCAGCCACCGAGCTGCGCCAGATGGGTGTGGACCTGCGTGGCGGTGGTGCCGGCCGCCAGGACCAGGTCGAACAGCCCGGACACCGTCCACGGCGCGGCCGCGTCCAACGGGTTCGCCACCGGCGGGTAGGTGCGGGCCAGCTCGACCCCGGCGGCCAACCGGATCCAGTCGGCCAACGGGGCCGGCGGGCGGCCGGTCTGGTAGGGCACCTGGTCCGGGGCCAGCCAGCCGAGCGACCCGGCGTTCGTCAGCAGCCAGCCGAGGTCCGAATCGGGCACCGTCAGGTGGTCGACGAGCCGGCTCAGCACGTGCAGCAGGCGCAGCGCGCGGTACTGCTCGTCGAACCCGGCCGGGGTGACCGCCGGCGGCGCCGGTGGCTCGTTCACCAGGTCCACCAGCGCGTCGTCGGTGAGCACCGCGAGCAGCGGCCGGGTCAGCTCCGCGCCGGCCAGCACGGTGGCGGCGGCGTCCGGCGAGAACCCGAAGGTGTCGGCCACCGCCGCCACCGCCAGCTCCTGCTTGGTACGGGTGTACGCCGAGCTGGACAGGGCCGTGGTGATGGCCAGCAGCAGCGTGGTCTGCTGGGCCTCGGTGGGGCTGGCCACGATCGCTGCTGTTATCGGTGTGGTGTCCACCAGGGCGGCGAGCTTCGCGTCGACGAACTGCGCCGGGGTGGTCACCGCGTCGGTCCAACCACCGTCCACGATCGACGCGAAGCCGGCCAGGTCCGCCTCGGTCATCCCGGGCACGGTGGCCAGCAGGGCACGCATGCCCGGCAGGTTCTCCTCGGGGGGCGCCGCCGGGTCGACAGCGGGTCGGGTCGCCGCGTACCCGCTCTGGTAGCCGGTCTGCAACCCGGTGAGCACCGCGGTCAGCGTCTCGTCCGGCAGGTCCCGCGCGGCCAGGTCGTCGGCAACGTGTCGGAGCAGGTACCGCAGATCCGCCGGGCGGATGCCGGTGCCGGCCCGGGCGGCGTCGAACCGCTCGACGAAGGCCAGCGCGGTGGCCGGTGCGGTGAGCGGATCCGACCCGATCAGATCCTTCATGATCAGGTATTCGGTGGCGGTGAGCCCGAGCGCCCGGGCCAGCAGCGTCCCGGCGTACACCGCGTGCAGGCCGACGTTGCTGACGATCGCCGGGGCCGGAAGGTCGGCCACCAGCAGCGCGGTGTCCGCCGTCGTTGCCCCCAGGCACGTCGCCAGGTACGCCTCGTGCGCCGACAGCGGAGCGCCCGAGCCGGGTGTGGTCAGCTCCGCCTGCTCGTTGGCGAGCACGTTGGCCGGTTCGAACGCTTCGACGACCGGGCCGTTCGCGGTGTTGCGGAACACCTCGGCGTACCGCGACCCGTCCAGCGGGGCGAACAGGTCGACCACCTCGGGCAACGGCAGCCCGAGCCGCGCCGCGAGCCGGTGCAGCGCCGCCACCGCGACCAGGAGGTCGTCGTCCAGGGCGCCACCGCCCAGCGCGTCGGCTCGGATCGCCCGGTCCAGCAACGGCGGCGTCCAACCGGTGCAGGCGGGCGCGCGCAGCAGGCGCAGGAACCGGTGCATCCGGTCCAGGCGCGCGTCGGTGAGCTGCTGGATCCGCTTTGCGCTGAGGTCGGAGCCGGTGTCCAGGTGCTTGACGAACATGGCGTTCCCGGGATTGACCCAGGCCAGCGAAAGCAGCTCGGTCAACTCCCGATAGTCCAGGCGCGCCCGAGCGAGGAAGTTGTCCACCCGGGCCATGCCGCCCAGAGCGCCGAGCGGCGCGGTGTTCCAGATGTCGTCCTGAGCGGCCGGGTCGGCGGTGACCACCAACTGTCGCTGCGCGTCGCTGATCCCCAGTTCCTCCGCCGCGATGGCCTCGTCGCTCGGGCCCGCCGACCGGCGCAGCGCCCGCATCACGTCGGCCCGGGCGATGTCGAACTGGGCGAAGTAGCTGCGGGTCTCCTCGTGGGCCAGGTCGAACGGCAGGGCGAACGCGTACCGGCTGCCCGCCAGCAGGGTGTAGGCGGCGGCATTCACGTACTGCGGCGCGGCCGCCAACTCCAGCGCGGTGCCGGTGGTCTGGCGCAATCGGCGCACGAACCACCCGCCGGCCCCGTCCGGGGTCGCCTTGGCCACCACGCCGACGTCCCGTACCACGCGGGCCCCGGCCAGGTCCGGCTCGTACACGAGGGAACGGTCGGTGAACGGCCATCCCTGGCCCTGCAACAGGCTCAGCAGCCCGGCCGACGGCGCCTCCACCGGATCGACGCCGCCGCTCAGCGGGCCCCCGAACGCCAGGCCCGCGTCCGGTGCCACCGCCTCCTCCAGCAGCTCGCACACCAGATCCAGGTAGGGCAGCGGAAGGTCGGTGTTCTCGCAGCTCAGATCCAGGTCACCGAGGTCCGGCCGGCGACCGTACAGGACGTCCCGGGCAACCTTGGTGGCCGGACCCGGTGTATCGGCGTCGGTCACCAGCCGGTTGCCGAGGAACTGAAGGACGTCCACCAGGTACGCGGCGGCGCTGTGCACGCTGCGGCACGGCTCGCAGTAGCTGGAGTCGGCGAGCTGGAACAGGCTGCTCAGGTTGGGAAAGTCGGCGCTGACAGGGGTGAGGTCCGGGGCCGCCGAGCCGCCCAGGGCCCGGACCGGCAGCGCCCGCGCCGCGCTCTGGAGTTCCCCGGCCAGCAGCCCGCTCGCCACGTGCACGTCCACGGCCCGGCGATACACCGACCGGGCCTGCTCGTCGGTGAACCGGCCGGTGTCCACGGCGGTGGCCACGAACCGCGTCTCGCCGAGGGCGTGGATCCGGGCCGCCGACGGCACTTCGGCCGCCAGCAACGCCGTCGTCTGCCGATAGGTCGGCGCCAGCTTGAAGATCCGCTGCGCGGCCTTGAGCGCCGGCCGCCCGGTCCGCAGCCGCTCCGGGTGGTCCCGCAGCAGCCGCTCCACGTTGCCGGTCGCTAGGTCGAAGTCCGGATTCGCGGTGAGCAGTTCGAGCACCACGTCCCGATGCCCACCGAAGGCGCGCTCGGCGGCGTTGGCCGGCTCGTCGTCGCCGGGCTGTTCGTTCTTGCCGGGCTGTTCGTCGGGGTCAGCCCGTCGACCGGGATCGGGCCGATCGCCGCGGCCGTCGGACCATTCGGCTGCGGCGCCCGCGTCGCGTTCGAGCTGGGCGGTGAAGGCCGTGGTGGGATAGCGTCTCTCCAACTTGCGGGCCAGCGCGCCGGCGTGCAGGTCGATCAACTCCGGCCGGACCGGTTGACCGGCGACCCGGACATCCGTGGTGCTGTCCCCCAACACCCGCCGCCAGTCCGCCGGTGCCAGCCGGGCCAGCCGGCGTACGTCGGCCGCCCCCTCGATCCCCTCGCGGTCGCGGACCCGGTCGACAATCGTCTCGTCGTAGCCCAGCACCTCGGCCAGCACGCTCGCCGCGCCGGCCGCTTCGGCGGCCGACCGGTCGGGGAATGCCGCCGCGTCGGCCAGCCGGGCGATCAGCCCGGGCAGGTCACCGGCGGCGTCAGCGGCAAGGAGACTCTGGACACGCTCGTGCGCGCCGTCGGCGAGGAACCGTTCCACCCGCCCGTACAACACCTTCGGTCGTTCCTGCGCGACGTACTCCTTGGCCTCCGGCCGTACCCGGGCCAGCATGTCGAGGATCCGGTCCAGCTCGCCGAGCAGGTCCTCGGGAACGAACCGATGGCGCACGGCGTCGGCGACGGCGTTCCGGACCATGTGCTCGTCGAGCAGGGCGATGTCGTAGTACAGCGGCCGCAGCTCGGTGTTCAGATCGACGTCGAACCGGGCGAGCGCGGCGCCGGTGCGGCTCGTGGTCAACAGCGTCCGCTCGGCGAACAGCGCGTAACCGAACACCGCCGGCAGCTTGTAGGACGCGGCCAGTTTCTGCGCCACACCGAAGTGCGCCAGCGCCGTCGCGGGCAGTCCGGTCTCGGCGGCCAGGAACGTCACGTCCTCGGCCTCGTCGTCCTGCCGCAGCTCGTACAGCGGGATCTGGCCGAGCAACGGGACGATCGTGGCGAGGATCCGCTCGTACTCACTGCGTTCCCGGTCCCCGCCACCGGACAGATCCACTGTGAGCACGGCCAGCTCGGGGGCGTTGAACAGCACCGCGCTCAGCGGCGGGTCGGACAGGAGACGATCACCAGCGGACACCCGGACGAACAGGTCGGCGGACTGCTTCTCGGACCGGGTGAACCGTTCCCGCGAATAGTCGACGCGATACAGCCCGTCGTCTCCGGTGGTCGCCTCGCCGAGCTGCTCGGCGTGCCGCAGGTCCCGGTCGAACGCGCCGACCGTCAAAGCGTTCGCCGGCTGCCCATCGACCCAACGCACCCGACCCACCACGACGAACCGGGACGGCGGCTCGGCCAGCACCATCTGCACCGCGTCGCGGGTCGCCCCGTCCACCGTGCCGGTCACCGGCAACCCGTGCGCCCGTTGGAACTCGGCCACCCCACGCCGGGTGGTCGGCCCGTACCGGGCGTCGACCAGTTCGTCGGTGGCGATGTCGGCGGGCATCCGCAGCAGCGCTGTGTGCAGCCGCCGGACGTCGTCGCTGGGGCGGTGCCGGCGCGAGCCCATCGGGGTGGTCATGAGCATCTCCGATCGCCCGGCAGCCGGCGACGGCGGCTGTCTGACGCCGGTGCGACCGGGGGCTACCTGGCATCCTGCGGATCAGAGGAGCACACAGCATCGCAGTGTCCAAGATCCGCCTTGCCGTCTGGCTGAACGGCAGCGGGCACTGCCGGTACGGCCGGTGGCGAAGCAGGGTCTTTCCGGGACAGCACCCTCACCCTCACGGCGCAGATCGCGGGACGGTGAGGGCGGTGCTACCGGTCCAGCCACGGCGCTGCCGGTTGGCAGGGGTCGACGGCTTGCGGTGGTGGTGACTCGGACAGGCCGAGGGTTCCGAGGGTGGTGTCGAAATTGGCTTGCCAGCCGTACTCCAGGAAGTCGGTGATCACCTTGCTGAGTTCGCCGCACAGCCGTGGCATGTTGTTCGGTATGCCGATGGCGTACTTCTCCGATCCGTACCCCAGCGGGATCGGTGGACTCACGCCAACCGCTCGGGCGTATCCGGCGATGACCGAACGGTCGCCCGACACGGCATCGATCTCCCCGCTCTTGTATCTGTTGATGCACTCGGCGATGGAGTCGGCCGGCACCGGATTCCAGTTGATCTGATCCAGTCTCCTGAAGGTGGTCGAGCCCTTGATGGCACACACCTTGCCACGGGGGATCGCCGCGATGGTCTTGGCATCGCTCCGGCTGAGGAAGCCCTGGGTGTCGACGAAGTAGGGTCCGGCGAAGTCGATCACCTCGGCTCGTTCCGGTGTCATCGAGAAATTGGAGATCACGAGTTTGACGGGTTCCTGGAGCGGGCTCCGGTCAGTGGCACGCCACTTCCCGTGTAACGCGTTGATCCGGTTGTCCAGGGTGCCCAGGTCCACCCACTTCAGGTGGGCGTCCGCGAAGTGCGACTGGATCTCGTTGGCCAGTGCGACATCGAACCCGGTCCCGCCGTCCTTGTCGGTGTGCCAGCCCTCGTACTCGAACGCGTTGTAACCGATCCGGACCTCGCCCGACATGTAGTCGAACGGATCGGGCTCCCGTTGGAACCACCAGAACGCGGCGCTGAGGACGAGGGTGCCCGCGGTGAAGTAGACAGCGCCCTTCATCCTCCACGACTTGCCACCCGGTTTGCGGAGGGCGGGAGTCTTGAATGCGCCCCGGTCGACCAGGATCGTCACCACGATCGCCGCGATGTTGATCGGCACACTGATGATGGCCGCGGCGTTCGCACCCCACGCTTCTTTTTGAAACAACAACACGCAGATTCCGACCGAGGCCAAGGCGACGGGCAGTAGCCAGAAAATTTGCCTGCTGATCGAATGGCGCAAGGGGGCGGGTTCGGTCGAGGTACTGTTCGCCGTTGTCGTTTGGGTCATGATGATCATCCTCGTGCCGCTGGTGCACTGCCTGGTCAGGTGGCCACGACATGTCGGTGCCCCCGTACGCCGACCTCATGACGAATGAAACTCGTGTATGTCTTTTATTGGAACGTGTCGCTCATTGACAATCCGCGGTACGGCGAGTGAATTTTCGCATGACCGGAGCTTGATGAACGAGGCCAGCCGTCCCCGGAATAGGTCCGATAGACGACTGATCCTGATCGAAGTTTGTTCCAACTCCCGGCAGAAGTCCGTCGACCGGTGTCTCGTTTAGTGCCTTCGCCACACTGGCCGCCGCGAGATACGCAAACCGCTTCTGACTGCCCTCTTTCCAAGTCAGTGATTGAGCGGGCCGTCGAGCACCGTCCGGAGGAGATTGCGGCACCAGTCGACCAGACGGCGGCGAAGCCCTGGTCGGCGAAGGCGAACCGGATCGGAGTGCTGGCGCAAGCCGTCAGCAGAGCCGCCGCGGCAGAGCGACCGTCTCGTCGCTGATCTGCCGAAACTTCCGCACCTGCCCAGCTCATGGGCGCAGACGGCCGGGCTCGATCTCGGGTCAATCCTGCGGTGCGATCAGCCGGTCGTCGGTGGTGTCGTGGACCGTGATCGCCTCGACCGGGCACGAGTCGGCGGCGTCGAGGATGACGTCGGCCGGGGCGACGACGTCGGCCAGCGGCGCGGACTGGCCGCCGACCAGGCGGAAGTGCTCGGGCGCGGTACCGGCGCAGATGCTCGTGCCGATGCACCGGCTCGAGTCCACCCCGATCCGCCAGGCGGTACTCACCAGGCCACCGGCATGCCGAGCAGACCCCGCACCAACATGCCCCGCTTCCACTCCAGCTCGGCTTCCGGTACGGCGAGCCGCAGTCCGGGCAGGCGGGTCACGAGGGTGGCGACGGCGACCTGCAACTCCATGCGGGCCAACTGCGCGCCGACGCAGTGGTGTACGCCGTGCCCGAAGCCCAGGTGCGGGTTCTGCTCGCGATCGAGATCCAGCCGGTCCGGGTCGGCGAAGACCGTACCGTCCCGGTTCGCCGATGACAGTGAGCCGAGAACCGGCTCACCTGCCCGGACCAGAACACCGCCGACTTCGACGTCCTCCTTGGCGTACCGGGCGAAGGAGGAGCCGACGCCGAGCGGCACGTACCGCAGCAGTTCCTCGACCGCGGCCGGCACCAGCGACGGGTCGGCCCGCAGCCGAGCGAGCTGGCCCGGATTCTGCAGCAGCACGTAGACGAAGTTGGGGATCTGGGTCACCGTGGTCTCGTGGCCGGCCGCGAGCAGCCCTCCGGCCAACTCGACCAGCTCGGTCTCGCTGAGCCGATCCTGATTCTCGTCGCGGGCCCGCACCAACGCGCCGAGCAGGTCGTCGATCCCCGGCTCGCGGCGGCGCTCGGCGACCAGATCACCGATGTAGCCCCAGAGACTGTTCAGGTACTCCTGGATCGTCTCCATGGGCAGGGAGGTGGTCGAGACGATCGCCTCGGACCAGATGTGGAAGCGGTCGCGGTCGGCGTACGGGACCCCGAGCAGCTCGCAGATCACCTGGATCGGCAGCGGCGTGGCGACGTGTTCCACCAGGTCGGCCGGAGGACCGAGCCGGACCATGTCGTCGACCAGCGCGTCGGCGATCTCCTGGGTTCGGGGTCGCAGCGCCTCTACCCGACGTGCCGTGAACGCCTTCGCCACCAGCCGGCGCAGCCGAGTGTGATCGGGCGGGTCCAGGGTCAGCATGCCGCTGTACTGCTGGCGTGGGGTGAGCCTGGGCTCGTCGCGCTGGACGGCCGGGGCGCGGCCGAACCGCACGTCGCCGAGGACCGTACGGACGTCCTCGTACCGGGTGGCGAGCCACGCCTCCTCGCCGTAGGGGAGCTTCACCCGGGTCATCGGCTCGTTCTCGCGCAGCTCGCCGTAGGTCGGATCGACGACGAGGCGGTCGGGCACACTGAACGGGTACGACCGGGCCGGCGGAACGGTTCGGCTCTCGGTGGTCTGCGCGCTCTCCGTCATCCGGGTTCCCTTCGTCGAGACGGCGTGATCCTCAGGCCGGCACCAGATTCGTCCGGCGCCGGACTGCCAGCGTCCAGGACGAACGGACAGCACACATCAACGCTCAGTAGTCTGTCGATGTCGGATCGTAGCGGGAGGCATCGATGATCGCCATGGAGGCCGGTCCGCCGCCGGGGTGCGGCAGCAAAGCCGCCCCCCGGCAGGGACGTTCATCGGGACTGGCCCCGGATCAGCAGCCGAGCCGCTTGCTCGAAAGGGCGATGTCGTCGATCCAGAGATCAAACTCGCCCGGTGTCGTGCCGCCCTGGTAAAGCTGCCAGCCGATCTTCACCGTGTCGACCGTCGGGAGGACGAAGGGAACATCGTTGCCACCGTGGTCGCTCGTGGAGGCGGTCAGCTCCGGGTTCGCCACGCCATCGATCCACACCGCGACGCGGTTGTCCGCCGCGTCGATCTTCCACTCGAAGCATTGCCAGGTGTCCTCGACGACCGGGGCGGACTCCCGCCAGTTGGTCCAGTCGCCGGTCGGACCGCCGTCGGCGCCAACCCCCCAGAAGGTTCCGGGAACCGTTGGCGCGTACTGCCCACCGATCGGACGGACGACCTCCGCGCTGCCGGTGCCGGTCGCTTCCACCAGCGTGAAGTGCGCCCAGTCCGGGGCCGTGGGGAAGGCGTCGACGCGCAGGCGCATGCGGCCGTAGAAGCGGTTGCCCGGCGCGGCGAAGTCGTCGACGCGCAGGAAGGCGCGTCCGTTGTCGACGGTGTGGACGTGCAGCACCTGGTTGCCACGACGGGCACGTTCGACGGTGAGCGTGCCGTTCCGGGTGTCGACGCCCCAGTTCACCGTGCTGGGCCCCCCGGGAGGCAGTCGCTCGAAGTCCTCACAGAAAAGCAGGCCACGCGGGCACGAGGGCGGGGAGGCCCCCGCTGCGCCGGCCGGAACGCTGCCGACTGCGGCGCCGAGGATCAGGGCGGCGCTGAACACCGCGAGAAATCTGCGCACTGTCATCCTCCAAGACGGCTGGTTCCCGCCACAGGGGCCGGGCCAGCAGGAACTTTCCGGCCGTGCGACGCTGAGATGCTCCCGCTCGCACCGTTGCGGCGCGGTTGCCTCCGCACTGCGGCGATCCGGGCTGTTCCGGCACCACCGCATCAGGCACAACCACATTGACGGGCGTCATTATATGTGACGCTTGCATTCGGTCGGCCAGCAGTGGACCACCCTGCGGCGTTGACTCGGAGCCAGGAAAGCGCAACGCTGTGGAAGCGCTCCCATCGTCGAGCTCCTCTGCGAAAGGAATGCTCGTGCGTCCCACCACAGCTCTACTTCCGGTCGTGCTCGCCACGGCCCTCGGCGGTCTGGCCCTGCCGGAGCCCGCCCTGGCCGCGGCCGGCCCGGCGCTGGCCGTGGACACCACTGCCGCCCGGCACCAGATCAGCCCGTACGTCTACGGCATGAACTTCGCCGACCAGGCTCTCGCCCGCGACCTGCGGCTGCCGGTGCACCGCTACGGCGGCAACGCCACCACCCGCTACAACTTCCGAGCCGACACCACCAACCGCGCGTCGGACTGGTACTTCGAGAACATCCCCAACGACAACCCGAGTCCGGCCGACCTTCCGGAGGGCTCGGAGACCGACCGGTTCGTGCAGGAGAACAAGGCCAACGGCGCCGCCACTGTCATGACACTGCCTCTGCTCGGCTGGATCGCCAAGGACCGGTCGCGGGCGTGTGGCTTCAGTGTCGCCAAGTACGGCCCACAGCAGTCCACCGACCAGTGGGCACCGGACTGCGGCAACGGCATAAAGCCGGACGGGTCACCTGTCACCGGCAACGATCCGGAGGACACCAGCGTCGCCGTGGGTCCGGAGTACGCCACAGACTTCGTCAACCACCTCAAGGGGCAGTTCGGCGCCGCCGCCGACGGCGGGGTCCAGTTCTACAACCTGGACAACGAGCCGGACCTGTGGCACTCCACCCACCGCGACGTCCGCCCGGCCGGGCTGGGCTACGACGAGCTACGCGACCGCACCTACGAGTACGCCGCCGCGATCAAGGCTGCCGACCCCGGCGCGAAGACGCTCGGTCCCGTCGGCTGGGGCCTGAACTCGATCCTCTATTCGGGCCTCGACCAGGACACCTGCTCGCGCACCGGCTGCTGGTCGAACCCGCCGGACAAGGCCGCGCACGGCGGCCAGGACCTCGGCCCGTGGTACCTGGACCGGATGCGCGAGTACGAGCAGCAGCACGGCACACGCATCCTCGACTACTTCGACGTCCACCTCTACCCGCAGCAGTCCGGCGTACTGGGCGAAGCGGCCGGCGACGCCGACACCCAGGCGCTGCGACTGCGCTCGACCCGCCAACTCTGGGACCCGACCTACGTGGACGAGAGCTGGATCAACAGTCCGGTCCGGTACATCCCGCGCCTACGCGAGCTGGTCGACCAGCACTACCCGGGCACGAAGGTCGCGATGACCGAGTACAACTGGGGCGGCCACGGGTCGCTCAACGGCGCGCTCGCCCAGGCTGACGTCCTCGGCATCTTCGGCCGCGAAGGGCTCGACCTGGCCACCCTCTGGACCGCACCCGAGGCCGACCAGCCGGTGGCCAACGCCTTCCGCGTCTACCGCAACTACGACGGCAAGGGCGGCGCGTTCGGCGAGACCTCCGTCCAGGCGACCAGCGCCGACCAGGGCAAACTGGCCGTGTACGCCGCCGAGCGGAGCGCCGACAAGGCCCTCACAGTGGTCGTCATCAACAAGACCGGCGACGACCTCACCAGCCCGGTCGCCCTCACCGGCGCCTCCGCCAGCACCGCTCAGGTCTACCGTTACAGCGGAGCGGACCTCGCCGGCGTCGTGCGGGAGGCAGACCAGCCGGTGACCACCGGCGGCCTCACTGCCACCTTCCCGGCCAACTCGATCACCCACCTGGTGCTGCCGCGCGACACCACGCCCGGCGACACCCAGGCGCCGACCGCCCCGGGCAAGCCGACCGCCGGCACGATCACCGGCGACAGCATCTCGCTGGCCTGGACGCCGTCCACCGACGACACCGCCGTCACCGGCTACGACGTGCACCGGGTCGACACCGCCGGGACCGTGAAGGTGGGCAACGCCACCGGCACCACGTACACCGTGACCGGGCTGACACCGGACACCCCGTACACCTTCGTGGTGACCGCCCGCGACGCGGCGGGCAACGTCTCGGCGGCCTCCCCCGGCCTGACCGTACGGACCGCGCCCACCGCCCCGACCGTCCGCTGCACGGTCGGCTACACGGCGAACAGTTGGCCGGGCGGCTTCACCGCGACCGTGACGATCAAGAACACCGGCACCACCGCGATCGACGGCTGGAAACTCGCCTTCGACTTCCCCACCACCGGCCAGAAGGTCGGCCAGGGCTGGTCGGCCACCTGGAAACAGAACGGAACGAGCGTCACCGCCGACAGCATGAGTTGGAACGGCAGACTCGCCTCCGGCGCGTCCACCAGCACTGGCTTCAACGGCACGTGGAGCGGCACCAATCCGGCGCCAACCGCCTTCAACCTCAACGGTCAACGCTGCGGGTGAGCTGAGAACCCTCCACTCCGTATCGGAGCGAGGGGCCGGGGCGCAGCGGCACCCCGGCCCCCCTCGCTCGCGCGCCTACAGCGCCGCCGTGGTCGTCCGCCAAGCCGATGCCGCCTACCGGCTACTCGCCGCTCTGACCGACCCCGCGAATTCGAACGTGCTCGCCCCGGCGACACTCGATGCGCTGCGTCAGTTCGTGAGGTGCGGCGCCAGGTAGACGAGGCCCACGCTCAAGACCCCTTTCCCCGTTCCCGGTGGGCCCTCGCCCTGCTCGGGGTGCAGCAGCCGTCAGTACAGCCGGACCCGGTGGGTTCGCGCGGCACCGTGACCGGAGCGCAGCAGGTGCCGCCACGCCAGGCTTCCCGGCCTTCCTTGACCGCGACTGCGGCGATGACCAGCGCGGCGGCCGAGTCGGCCCACCACCAGCCGAACAGCGAGTTGACTGCCAATCCGAGGAGCAGGACGGCGGACAGGTATGTGCACAGCAGGGTCTGTTTCGAGTCGGCGACCGCGGAGGCGGAGCCGAGTTCGCGGCCGGCGCGCCGTTGCGCGGCGGACAGGATCGGCATGACCGCCAGCGACACGGCCGCGAGCAGCAGGCCGACCGTGGAGTGCTCGGGGCGCTCGGTGCCGAGCAGCGCGCGTACGGACTCGACGCTGACGTAGCCGGCGAGGGCGAAGAACGAGATGGCGATGATGCGCAGGGCGGTGCGTTCGCGGCGTTCGTGGTTGGCGCCGGAGAACTGCCACGCCACCGCGGCGGCCGAGGCGACTTCGATGATCGAGTCGAGGCCGAAGCCGATCAGCGCGGTCGACGAGGCGATCGTCCCCGCGCTGATCGCCACTGTCGCCTCGATGAGGTTGTAGCTGATGGTCACGGCCACGAACAGCCGTACCCGACGGATCAACACCGTCCGTCGCGCCGACGGCGGTCCAGCGGCCAACGGCATGAGCGGCAGGCTCATCAGCAACAGCCCTCGGTTTCGGCGCTCGGGCAGGCGGCCGGGTCGACCGCGAGGACGAGACCGAGGAGATCCCCCAGGGCATGGGCGAGGCGCGCGTCGGCGAGTTCGTAGCGCGACCGGCGACCCTCGGGTACGGCGACGACAAGGCCGCAGCCACGCAGACAGGCCAGGTGGTTGGACAGGTTCTGCCTGCTCGTGCCCAGCAGGTCGGCGAGGTCTGCCGGATAGCCGGGGCCTTCGCGCAGCGCGAGCAGGAGCCGGGCTCGGACCGGGTCGGACAAGGCGTGACCGAAGCGAGCCAGGACCTGCCCGTGCGTCAACGTCTCCACCACACGACAGTACATCATCCACTGAATTAACGCGATGCTGAACTATAAGTAGCCGTCGTGCGCCTGCGATGTTCAGGCCGAGTGCTCGGCGTGGTGCAGCACCTCCGTGATGAGTCGCCTGGTGGCCTCCCCCTGCAGCGTGTAGGTGACCTCTCGCCCGCGACGCTTGCGCCGGATCAACCGGGCCTCCTTGAGATACCGCAGGTGGCGGGCAATGAGCGTCGAGTCCGCGGACATCGCCTCCGCCAGCGAGGCCGGCGTCTGTTCGCCGTCCTGCAGCAGCACGAGAATATGGATCCGGTGCTCGTACGCCATGGCGCGCAGCACGACCACCGCGCGGTCCAGGGCGCGCCTCGTCTCGTCGAGGGGTGCGGTGCTCATGCGGGGAACGCCCGCAGGCGGGCGGTCGCCGTGGGCCGGGATCTGACCAGCCGGGCCAGCACTGTCGACAGGGCCAGGATCGCGGTGGCGGTCAGGGTGATGCTCGCGCCGGCGGCGACGTCCCAGCGGCTCGACGCGTACAGGCCGCCGAGCCCGCTGAGAGCGCCCAACGTGACGGCCAGGGCGGTGATGATGCTCAGCCGGTGCGACCACTGGCGCGCCGCCGCCGCCGGTGCCACTATGAGGGCGAGGGCGAGGATCGTGCCGATCGCCGGGACGATCGTCACGACCGCCACCTGGATGACGAGCAACAGCACGACATCCCAGACACCGGTCGCGAAGCCGGCCGCCTGTGCGCCGGCCCGGTCGAAGCCGGTGTAGCGCAGTGGACGGGCGCAGACCAGCAGGACGGCCGCGACGACGACGAGCGCCACCGCGGTGGTCACGAGATCCTGCGGACTGACCGTGAGGATCGATCCGACGAGGAACGATGTCAGGTCTCGGCTGAAGCCGCTCTGGGTGGCGACGAGCCCGGCGCCGAGCGCGAAGCCACCGGAGAGCATGACGCCGGTCGCCGCAGCCGTGTTCTGGCTTCGGTGGCGGCTGAGCGCGGCGACGCCCAGCGCGACGATCGCCCCCGCGACCACGCCGCCGATGACGATGTTGACGCCGATGATGGAGGCGGCCACCACCCCGGGGAACGTCGCATGGGTCAGTGCCATGGTGAAGAAGGACAGCCGGCGAAGCACGACGTGAACGCCGACGAGTCCGGCGAGCGCGCCGGCGAGCAGCACCTCGGCCGTGGCCCGGTGCAGCGCGTCATCCCACCAGTTCATGCGGGGACCTCCTTGCGTCGGAGACGATCCGCCCGCGGTTGTGCCTCGACCGCAGCGCTCCCAGCGGGAGCAGCAGCAGGTAGGCGAGCACGAGCAGCAGGACGACGGCGGAGGCCGAGGTCAGGGAGATGCCGTAGTCGACTGACGCCGTCCAACTGGCCAACAGACCGCCGTATGCGGCGACGAGGATGAGGACGGTGCCGATCACCGCCATCAGCGACAGGCGTGTGGTGAGCATGCGGGCGGCTGCGGCCGGCACGATGAGCAGCGCCACCACCAGGATGGTGCCGACGGCGCGCACCGCGGCGACGACGACGAGCGCGACGATGATGTTGAGCAACAGATCGAGCCAGGCGACCCGGAAGCCGGCGGCGGCCGCTCCGGCCGGGTCGAAGGTCCGGAAGATCAGGGCGCGGGCACTGAAGAGCAGCAGCCCGAGGATGACGACCGCCAGCACGGCGGTCTCCGCGATCTGGCGCGGCGTCACCGTCAGAATGCGCCCGAAGAGGAACGAGGTCAGATCCGCGGTGTACGAGGAGCGCCGCGACACGAGCACCACGCCGATCGAGAACATCGCGGTGAGCACCACGGCGGTGGACGCGTCGTCGGACAGCGCCCCGCCTCGGCTGAGCAGTGTCAGCACCACAGCGGTCACGACGCCGGCGACCAGCGCCCCGACGACGATGCCCTCGATGCCCCCGGCCAGGAACCCGATGACGACGCCGGGAAACACTGTGTGCGTCAGCGCGTCGGAGACGAACGACAGGCGGCGGGCGAAGACGAAGACACTGACCGGTCCGCAGATGAGGGCGAGCAGCGCGAGCTCGGCCAGGGCGCGCCCCATGAACGGTACGGTGAACGGCTCGATCACGGTTCCACCAGCACTGTCCGGCCGTCTCTCAGCTCGACGGCGTGTCCGCCGTACGCCCGGCGCAGCGTATCGGCCGTCAACGTCTCGTCGGGCGGGCCGACCGCCCACTGTCGCCCGTTGAGCACGCAGACCGCGTCGGCGAGTTCGTGCGCGACCGTCAGGTCGTGGGTGCTCAGCACCAGGGTGGTCCCGACCGCGCTGAGTTCGCGAAGGACGGACACAATGGCTTCCTGACTCACCGCGTCGACGCCGTTGAACGGCTCGTCGAGCAGCAACAGCCGTGGTTCGGCGGCGATGGCGCGGGCGAGCAGGACCCGCTGGCGTTGGCCGCCGGAGAGCACGCCGAAGTGGGTCCTCGCGTGATCGGCGAGGCCGAGGCGGTCGAGCGCCTCGTGCACCGCTCGACGGTCGGCGTTGCGGGTGGGCCGCCACCAGCCGATTCGCCGGTAGCGGCCCATCATGACGACCTGGCCTGCGGTCACCGGGAAGTCGGCGTCGAGGGAGTCGGTCTGCGGGACGTATCCCGTGCGGGCCCGGGCCTGGGCCGGCGTACGCCCGAGCACGGTGGACGTGCCGGCGAGGACCGGCACCAGGCCGAGGATCGACTTGATCAGCGTGGACTTGCCGGCGCCGTTCGGTCCGATCAGGGCCAGGCGCTGCCCGGGGACCAGTTCGAGGTTGACGTCGGTGAGCACGGGCGTGCCGTGGTAGCCGACGCTCACCTCGGTGAAGCGAACGGCGGCGTCGGCCACCGCGACATCGTCCATGTCAGCCGCCCAGAGCCGTGACGATGACCTGGGTGTTGTGCCGCTCCGCGCCGAGGTAGGTGCCCTGGGGGGTGCCTTCGGCGCCGATGCTGTCGCCGTAGAGGGCGTCCTCACCGCCGATGACCTTGACGCCGGCCTGGTTGGCGATCGCCTCGGCGCTCTTGGGCGGCAGCGACGTCTCCGCGAAGATGGCCTTCGTACCCGTCGCCTTGATCTTCGCGACGAGTTCGTTGAGCTGCTTCGCGCTCAGCTCGGCGGAGGTGTCGAGGCTGGGGATGACCGAGCCGATGAACTGCAGCTTGTACCGGTCGACGTAGTAGCCGAAGGCGTCGTGGTTGGTCACGAGCTTGCGCTGATCGGCAGGGATCCTGGCGAAGGCGGCCTCGTTGTCGGCGTCAAGCTTGTCGAGTTCGGCCGTGTAGGTCTTCAGATTGCCCGCGAAGGCGGCCGCGTGCGCGGGGTCGGCCGCGGCGAGGCCCTTCTCGATGTTGGCGACCATCGTCTTGGCGTTCAGCGGGTTGTGCCAGATGTGCGGGTCGTGCTCCTCGCCCTCGTGCGCATCCTCGCCCTCTTCGTGGCCTTCCTCGCCCTCCTCGTGGCCACCCTCGCGCAGCGTGACGCCCTGGCTGGAGTCGACGACGGTGCCCTTGAAGCCGGCCGACTCGATGGTCTGGTCGAGCCACTCCTCGAGGCCGACACCGTTCTTGACGACGATGGCGGCCTTACCGATCGCCTGGATGTCGGCCGGGGTGGGCTCGTAGTCGTGCGGGTCCACGTTCGGCTTGATGATCTGTGTGACGGTGACGTCGCTGCCGCCGATGGTGCGGACGAAGTCGGCCACCTCGGGGGTGGTGGCGACCACCGCGAGCCCGGTGCCGGACGAGGCGTTGCTGCCGCCCTTGGCGGCATCGTCTCCCGAGCCACAACCACTGAGAAGAACAAGCGCGGCGGCGGTCGCCGCGGCGATGATCGTGCGTTGTCCATGCTTCACGAAAACACTCCATTCCTGAGATGCGGAACGGTAATCGTTTTCGCTAAGTATCGTCTAATAGCGAGATGACCACACGTGCATGTGTTGTCTCCGCAGCGTCCGGGGACCCGGGCGGTCGACCCTCAGGCCATGGCCGCCAGCGCCGCGTGCCTGCCACATCGCCAGAGGATCCCGGCCTCGCCGAATCCGGCCTCGCGGGCGGCGGTGGTGTGCCAGGAACCCGGAGCGGTGAACTCGGCCGGCAGGCGGTTCTCGAAGATCGCCGCCCGCTGCGCCAGCAGCGGGCGCAGCAGGTCCATCTCTGCGATGTCGTTCCACCACCGCGCCCAGGCCAGCTCCGCGACGGCTTCGCCCGGGGCCGGATTCAAGGCGCCCATCAGGGACGGAAGCCCCTCGTCGGGCATGAGGTCCGCGACGATGAGCAGCCCGCCGAGCGCCAGGCAGCGACGGGCGTCGGCGTAGAACGCACGGACCTGCGCCGGTGGCAGGTAGTGCAGGGTCATGACCACCGTGACCAGGTCGTAGCCGCCACCCGCACGGTCCACCCAGCGCGGGGTCGACAGGTCCCCCTCCAGCGTCCGCACCTCACCGGCCAGGGCACCGCGCGCCAGCGCGAGCAGCACGGGATCGATGTCCATCAGGGTGATCGCGGCATCGGTCCACCGCCGGGCCATCCGCTCGGCGAGCAGTCCCGGTCCGCCACCCAGGTCGAGCACCCGCGTGGGCGCCCGGCCACGAACAGCCTCGGCGACACTGCACAGCGTCTCCTCAAGGCTGGCGAGGTGCGGCACGAATCCCCCCATGACCTGCGCCCAGCTCTCACGCCACCGGACGGCTTGCGCGCGGTCCAGCAGGGCGGCGGGCGCGCGGGCGGTCGTTGCCATTGGTGCACTCCGGGACGACGCGCGGACAGGATGACCACACGATAACGGAAGCCATTTCCGACAGCGTAGGTGATCCGACACCGAAGAACCGGCATATCGCGGTGCGTGTCGGTCAATCCAGGTCGAGCTCCGCCAAGACCGACAGAAGCCGGTCCACCTCCTCGGCGGTGTTGTAGACGTGCAGGCTCACCCGTACGGATGCCGTCTTCTCGCCCTGGTCGCCCTGGCAGTGACCGTCCGCGCGGACCAGCAGGCCATGCGCGGCCAGGATGAACCCGAGGTCGTTCGAGCCGATCAGATGGTGGCGAAAGGCCACGATGCCCTGGCGCTGCTGCGTCGGGGTGTCGGCGGCCAGGCTGCTCTGACAGCCCAGCACCTCAACGTTGGGCAGCGTGCGCAGCCCGTCGGTGAGCCGCGCGCCGAGCGCGGTGTTCCACCGGGCGATGCGATCCAGGCCGGCGGCGTCGAGCCAGTCCAGTGCGGCGACAAGGCTGATGATGCCACTGGTGTTTGGTGAACCGTTCCAGCCGCCCGGCGCGTACGTCGGACCACGCTGATTGCGCGCCCAGATCGCGCCGCTGCCCGGCAGGGCCATCGCCTTGTGCCCGGAGAACACCACGAAGTCGACATCGGTCGTCGCCGTGGACAGCGGCAGGTGCCCCACGCCCTGCGCGGCGTCGAGGCAGATGGGAATGTCCGGTCCGACGGCCGCGCGCAGCCTGTGCACGTTCATGTCGTTGCCGTAGACGTGGTGCACGTGGGTCGCGGCGATCAGGCGCGTACGGACATTGATCATCGCCGCGAGCCGGTCGATGTCGTAGTCATGGGCGGCGTCGTAGGGCATTGCCCGTACGGCGACGGACAGGCGGCCCTGGTGACGCAGCAGCTCCGCGGTTTCCAGCCAGGGTGCGTTGTTGGCCGCGTGATCGGCGAACGGCACGATGATCTCGTCGCCGTCGCGCAACTGCGGGGCGAGCCAGTCGCGGGCGATGGCGCGCAGACCCTCGGTGGTGCCGCTGACAAAATGCACACCCGAACGCTGCGGTGCCGGATCGTCGAGGAAGCGGCGCAGCCGGTCGCGGGCCTGCTCGATGCGGGTGGTGGTCCGGTTCGCCCACGGATAGGTGCCCCTGGCGGCGTTGGCGTTGCCCGTCGTCAGATAGGTCAGGACGGCGTCGAGGACCGCCTGCGGCTTCTGCGAGGTGGCGGCGCTGTCCAGGTACGCGACGTCGGGGTTGGCGGCGATGAGCGGGAACTGAGCGCGCAACGTCTCCTGCCACGGGCGCAGCTCGGTGAGAACGTCCATGTCAGTCGCGCACGAGTTCGGCGCCGGCGTCCCGCCAGGCAATGATCCCGCCGTCGAGAGAGCGTACGTCCGGATGACCCATCCGGGTCAGCAGAGCGGCGTAGCGGGCGGACTTCTCCCCCACCGGGCAGACCAGCAGCACCGGCTGGCGGCGGCCGAACGGCAGCCCGCCATGCAGCAGCTCGGCGAAGAGCTCGTCGACGATGTTGATCGAGCCGTCGATGTGCAACGCCTGGTACGCGAACGGGCTGCGCAGGTCCACCACCAGCCCTCGGCGCTCGGCGATCCACCGCTCGGCTTCCGCCACATCCACTGTCGCCGCCTGCCGCACGTCCGCGTCGGTCACCGTGCGGACGGAGTTGCGCCGCGGTGGCCGACCGAAAAGCTCGGGGCGCCGCTCCCGCAGGTAGCTCATGTAGCTCTCGACGCGGTCACAGACGATGAAGACCGCCGTGCGGCGTTCGGTGAGCTGCGCGTCGACGCCGCGCAGATGGCGTACGGCGCCCTGGTAGGCGCCGCCGCCGGTAGGCCCGGCGAGCGTGCCACATCGGCGTACGAGTGTCAGCAGGCCGTCGATGGCGTCGTCAGCGGTGATGGTCTCCACAGTGTCGTAGACGTCGGGGTCGAAGAGGCCGACCTCGTGCACCTCGTCGATGGTGCGGATCCCCGGGATGAAGTCGGACTTGTGCGCCACCAGCCCGACGACGCGTACGTCGGGGTTGTGCTGGCGCAGCACAGCCGCCACGCCGGTGGAGGAGCCGGCCGTTCCGACGCAGGCGATGAAGTAGTCCGGGACTCGGCCGTCGAGGTCCTTCAGGATCTCCGGGCCGGTGCCGTTCAGGTGTGCGTCGACGTTGAGCTCGTTGAAGTACTGGTCGGTGTGCAGGTAGCCGCCGCTCGATCCGGCGAGCCGGTGGTACATCCGGGTCAGCGGGTCGTCGGTGTCAGTGGGGTCGAGGCATTCGGCCTGCCCGGGCAGCTCGTCGATCTCCGCGCCGAGCAGCAGCAGCAGGTCCTTGATCTCGGCGACCTTCATGCGGTTGGTGACGCTCTTGAAGGTGAGCCCGTGCATCCCGGCGATGACGGCGAGGGCCTTGGCCGTGTTGCCGCTCGACAGTTCGACAACGGTGTCGCCACTCTCAACGGCCTGGGTGAGGAGAGGTCGGACCATGTTCCACGCGGCGCGGTCCTTCAGCGAGCCGAACGGGTTGAGCAGCTCCATCTTGGCGTACAGGTCGATGTTGTGCAGACCGTGTACGGCGGGGTCGATGCGCACCAGCGGGGTATTGCCGATGGCCTCGGTCATGCTCTCGAACCTCATGGTGCCTCCGCACGATGGTGAACGGGCCAGTACTGCTCGTCGAGGCACCATCGCCACCCGCCGTCGTCGCGGTACAGCGCGACCTTGCGGCCGATCGGCTGACGCAGCGCGTGCGTGGCGCTGAAGTCCATCAGGTAGCCGGCGGTGTTGACGAAGGCCAGCAGGTCGCCGGGGCGGGGCCGGGACGGCAGGAAGACCCTGCGTCGGGTGATGAGATCCGCTTCGAGACAGAGGTTGCCGAACAGGTACACCGCCGCAGGTCCCGGAGCGGCCGGGGTCGTGCGGTGCACGACGACCGGGTCCATCAGGACTCCGTGCTCCTCAAGGCTGACATCGCGTGCGTTGCAGTCCAGGCGCACGATGGTGTCGCCGTTGGCCTCGTCGCGGACTTCGAGAACGCTGGCCAGGACCAGGCCGCACTGGTCGAGCAGGGCCCGACCCGGCTCGACGAGTAGGTCGTACATGTTGTCCAACAGCAGTGTCCCGAGTGGGCGACGTTGCTCGGGCGCGGCTGTTCCGAGCAGCCGATCGAGGTACGCGGGTCCGGAGACGGGCCGGTGAGCGGGATACAGGTTCAGCGAACCGCGGACGTGGCCGCCCTCGGCGCGCAGCCCGTAACCGTGCCCGTTCCAGGTCAGTGGCGCCCGCCTGCCGAGCACCGCCTCGGTGAGGGCGGAGGTGTACTGCTCCCACTGCGCCCCGTCAGCCAGGTAGTTCACGCCGAACCCACCGCCGATGTCCACTGACCAGGGCCGCAGACCTCGTCGGCGACACTCGTCGAGGGCGCCGAGGCAGCCCTCCAACGCGACGGCCTTTTCCGGCAGCCCAATCGTGTCGAGGTGAAACGCCACTCCGACCAGGTCCAGGGCTTCGACGTGTTTCTCGATCACGTCGAGAACCTCGCCCACCGCAGCGGCCGACACCCCGAAGCGGCTACGACGACTGTTGAACTGCACGCCTGTTGAAGTGAAGCCCGACAGTCGCGCCATCACCCGTACACGCGGCAACGACCAATCCCTGACCAGTGTGGCGAGCGCCGCCAACTCGCCGATCGAATCAGCGCTGACGGTGACTCCGGTGCGGGCGCACAGCCAGAGGAACTCCTCGTTCTTCGGCCCCGTCGCCATGATCCGCTGCGGCACGAAGCCGGCACCGACCGCGTGCTGCAGCTCGGCGAGTGACGCCACGTCGATGCCCGCGTCGGTGGCGGCGAGTTCGCGCACCAGGGCACTGGATCGGTTGGCCTTGTGCGCGTAATAGATCTGACCGGAGAGACGGTGGTCGGAAAAGACCGAACGGAATGCGGTGACGTTTTCCGCCAATTGCTGCGGTAGAACCACGCCCAGTGGGGATCCCATCGCGTCGGCCAATTGTGTCAACAGGACGGTTTCGTCGAGTGCCGACCGTAGTGTCGGATCGATTTGCGGAGCCAGGTGAAGGGGCAATGCGACTCCTCAGGTGAGTCGTGGCGCCACGGACGTCGCCACCCCTCGCGCCGAAAAACCCTTTGTGACGACGGCCTGCTTCAACGTAACCGATGTTTTGACGCCCGCCAAGAGGCGGCAGAGGCGCGACTGAACACCTCGCCGCCACATACACGACTGCGCATGTGTGACGATGTTCGTCAATATGGGCGTCGACAATCCAGCAGAATCGACGACCACCGCGTGAGGCCATTGTCTTTCCCCGCCGCACCGGGGCACGCTGAACAATCCTGGCAGGCGCTGCCGGAGCGGAGTTCAGCCTTCGACCTGCGCACGCCAATGGCGAAGGTCGGAGTTGGTGGCACTTGTCGGCGCGGGGGGCGCACGGGTATGTTTGGCCCCGCCCCTAGGGTGCGCCCCCGCCCACCCCCGCCAAC
>NZ_JBEYUF010000001.1:319849-549070 GCF_040643355.1 Micromonospora sp. NPDC047187 | reverse complement strand
GGTTTTCCCCCATCCCACCCCCCAACGCAATGGGCTAGGGGGGTTTTTGGTGGCATTGGGCGGCGGGCGGCCCCTATCTTATTAGGCCCCCCCGCCGATCGGATCCGCCACGGCACACCCGGTCCTACCGGGGCGGATACTGACAAGGAGTTGGCAGATCAACCGCGGTGGGACGGGTCACGAAAGGACCTCGAAGGTGAAGGTCTTGGCGCCTGAGCTGACGGTGGCGCCGCTGGAGGCGAGTTTGCCGGTGACTTCGAAGGTGACGGCGTAGGTGCCGGCGGCGTCGAAGCCCCAGTTGGCGTGGGCATGGGTGTTGTAGGTGACGTTGAGGCTGTCGGGCAGGCCGTTCCCGCTGTCGAACAGCACGGTGGGGGTGCCACCGGAGACGGTGTAGATGCTGAAGCCCGCGGGGCCGGAGACGCTCGTGAGTTTGAAGGTGACCCGGTTGTTCTGGAAGATGCCGCTGGGCACCTCGGTGGTGTTCCACCCGGCCCAGAGCAGCCCGGCGCTGCTGGACTGCGGCAGGACCCACGCTTGGCCTCCGGTGCCGAGGAAGGACCAGGCCGCGCCACCGGGCACTGTGATTTTGCCGGTGTTCGGCACCCGGAAGAGCACGTCGGCGGGGTTGCGTTCGACGCTGGTGGTGCCGGTTCCGTCCAGGACGTTGACGGTGAGCGCACCGGCGGCGTAGTCGACGTCGATCACGTCGACATGACCGCTGGAGAGCACCACCGGCGCCGCGCGACGGGCGTAGCGGTGCCGACGAGGAGTGCGGTCGTCATGATGAGGCCGGCGAAGAACCGGTTGCGGGTACGCATGGCGTTCATGCCTTGACCGTGAAGCGGAGCGTGGCGGGGGCGGAGGTCACCTGCTGGCCGGTGGCGGCCAGGGTGCCGGTGGCGCGCACTGTCACCCGGTAGGTGCCGGCCTCGTCGAACGCCCAGTTTGCGTGCGTGTGGTCACCGGCGGTGACCGTGATGGCGTCCGGCAGACCGTCGCCGCTGTCGGCCAGGATGGTTGGCTGGCCGACAGCGTTCTCGGTGTAGATCGCGAGCTGGCCGGGACCGGTAACCGACGTCACGGACAGGGTCAGTGCGTCGCCTGCGAAGACTCCGGCGTCGATCTCCTCGGCGGCGATGCCCGGCCAGATCAGGTTGGTGTTCTCGATCTGCGGCAGGACCCAGACCGGGGACACGCCTGGGGTGCCCAGGAAGGAGAAAGCGGGGTCGGCGGGGACGGTGACCTTGGCTTGGCGCTCGACGATCAGCCTGACCTCGTCGGCGCCGTACTCGATGTCGTTGCCCTCGTCATGGACGCCGACCTCCAGCGTGCCGGCCTCGTAGGCCAGGTCGACGAGGTCGAGATGGCCGGTGTTGAACACCACGGCAGACGTGGGGCCGGCCTGGGCGGGCAGGGCCGTGGCGACCAGTGCCACTCCCAGGACACCCGACGCCAGTAGATGACGGATGGTGCTGCGCACGAAGAGACTCCTCTCCCGCGAAGGTCCCGAGTGGACCAGCGCTTAATGGAAACGATAGTCGTTTTACTTTGCTTGCGATAGGGCTGGACGAGGGCTCGGATGCACGTCGCCGCCGAGTTCCTGCCCGCCGGGGCGTCGCCACCGTCGGGTCAGGAGGCCGTGCCGCGGGGCGAACAGCCAGGCGGCCAGGAAGACCGCGGTGGCGACCAGGACGATGGTGCCGCCGACCGGTGTGTCGTAGCTCCAGGACAGGTACAGCCCGACGGTCGCCGCAACGCCGCCGATCAGCGGGGCGAGCAGCATCATCACGCCGAGTCGGTCGGTGAGCAGACGGGCCGCCGCCGCGGGGGTTATCAGCAGGGCCAGGACGAGGATGTTGCCGATGGTCTGCAGGGAGATCACCACGGCCAGAGTGACCAGGACGTAGAGCACGATGTCGAGCCAGAAGACCGACAGCCCCATGGACCGGGACATCTCCCGGTCCAGGCAGACCGCGACGAATTCCTTGTGCAGGGCAAGCACCAGGCCGAGGATGACCAGGCCGGTGCCCCCGACGACGTACAGGTCCCGGTCCGGGATACCGGTGATCGAGCCGAAGAGGAACTGCTGCAGCGACCCGGCGTATCCGGGGGCCTGCGAGATGATCACGATGCCGAGGGCGAACGCGCCGACCAGGAAGACGCCGATGATCGAGTCCTCCTTGACCCGCCGGTTCTGCGAGAAGATCGCGATCAGCAGGGCGGTGGCGACACCGGCGACGGCGCCACCGAGCACCAGGCTGCCCTGCAGAACGAAGGCGACCGCGATTCCCGGGAAGACCGCGTGCGCCACGGCGTCGCCGATGAACGCCATGCCGCGCAGGACGACGTAGCAGCCGACGACTCCGCAGACGATGCTGGACATGACCGCGATCGCCAGCGCCTTGGGCAGGAACGCGAGGTCGGGGTTGAGCAGGTCGGTGAGGAAATGGGTGATCGACATCAGGTTGCCCTCACGAGCTTCAGTAGCGGGGAGGTTTCACTCACTCCGAAGGTCTTCGTCCACAACTCGGCGTCCTGCAGGTCCGCCGGCTGCCCGTCGGCGATGATCCGGCCGTTGAGCAGGACCAGACGGGTGCAGGAGTCCACTGCCGCGACGAGATCGTGAGTGGTCATCAGAACCGCGCGATCCTCTGCCGCCAGGCTGGTGAACAGGTCACCCAGTAGTTCCTGCGTGGGCATGTCGAGTCCGGTGAACGGCTCGTCCAGCAGCAGGATGCGCGGCGCGAGCGCGAGGGCTCGGGCGACCAGGACGCGTTGACGTTGCCCGCCGGACAACTCACCGACCGGCCGGCGACGCAACCCGGTCAGCTGCACGCGGTCCAGTGCGTCGCCGACTGCCCGCCAGTCAGCGACGCCAGGCCGGCGGAGCAGGCGGATGCGGCCGGTCCGACCGCTCATCACGGCCTGTTCGACCGAGATGGGAAAATCCCAGGTGAACTCGTGGCGCTGGGGAACGTATCCGATTTCGGAACGGCCGGGACGCGACGGCTTACCCTCCACAGTCACGGTGCCGCCGCGGGTGCGGGTCAGTGCCAGGACGGCGCGGAGCAGGGTGGTCTTCCCGGCGCCGTTGGGCCCGAGCAGCCCGACCAACTCGCCCCGGTCCAGGTGCAGCCGGATGTCCCGCAGTACCGGCCGGCCGCCGAGGTCCACGTCCAACCCTTCGATGTCGAGCGCTCTCACCGCTGGCCCTCCGACACCGTGGCGGCACGTTCCTGTTCGGCTCGGCGCTTCGCGCCGCGTCCGCGTAGCAGCAGGAGGACCAGTCCGACGGCGAGCAGGGCGGCCGCGCCCGCCAGCGCGATGAGCAGCAGTGGCGTGGGCCTGCCGGCAGGCTCGTTGTCCGCGGCTCGGTCCTCCCCGGTTGGTGCCTGCCCGGCTGCTGTGGGGAGGTCCGCGGTGGCGGCGAACGCCTCGTCGGCGCTGGTGGTGTCGCCCACGGCGATGCGCAGCGTACGGGTCGCCGAAACCGTCTCACCGTTGACCAGGTCGGCCGACGCCCGCACCGCGACCAGGTAGACGCCGGGCGCGGTGAACACCCAGTTGGCATGGGTGTGGGTGTTGACCTCGGCCCAGAACGGCTGCGCTGTGGAGTCGGCGGAGCGCCACAGCGGTTGGGGTGCGGCTAAGTTGCCCGACTGCAGATACGTCGTCAGATTCCCCGGTCCGCGTACGCCGAGCAGGGTCAGGGTGACGCCACGGTCGATGGTCTGCATCACCCTGGGGTCCTGGCTGTTCCAGCCGAGCCAGACGACGTTCTGGTTCTGGGTCTGCGGCACCACGTACACCCGCTTGCCGGCGTCGACGCCAAGGAAGGCGTACGTCGGGTCGTCGGGAACGGTCTGCAGCGCGGCGTCGGAGACCCGGAGCAGGACCTCGTCGGGGTTGCGCCACACCGGTCGCGCCTGCGTGCCGTCGTGGATCAGCAGCGTCCACTGGTTGTCGACGTAGCGGGGGCCGAGGTCGACGTGCCCGGTGGCGAGTTCCGCCCGGCCGGTGGCCAAGGGTTGGTCGGCGGCGATCGACTGGTTGAGGCCCGGTGTCGGCTCCTCGGCGCGGGCCGGGGTCTGCGTCGTGGCCAGCACGATGAGCGTGGCCACCGCGCATCGCAGGATGGCGCTGGTCGTGCGGGGGCGGCTTCGCGCCCGTCCTGCCGTCACTGGCTCCTCCATCACTTGTCCGTGGTCAGGCAGTCGTGCAGCGATTCGGCGTTGAACCGCATCATGTCGAGGTAGGTGGTGACGTCCCGGTCGAAGGTGTCGCCGTAGATCGGGCAGACCCGCAGCCCCTCCTCGCGGGCCACCTCGGTGAGGGTGGTGGATCGGGCCGCCAGGTTGGGCTCCAGGAAGACGGCGGGGATCTTCAGGTTGCGGATCGTCTCGGTGAGCCGGCGGCGGTCGGCGAGGCTCGGCTCGGTGGCGGGGTTCGGGGTGACGAAGCCGGAGATCCGGATCCCGTACGCCTGGCCCAGGTAGCTGAACGCGTCGTGGGTGCTGACCAGGTGGCGTCGTGACGGCGGGATGCGGGCGATGGTGTCGCGGACCTGGGTGTCGAGCGTCTCCAGTTCCCGGATGTAGGCCGAGGCGTTCGTGCGGTAGTCCGTCGCTCCTCGCGGGTCGACGCCGATCAGGGTGTCCCGGATCAGCTCCACATAGAAGATGGCGTTGCGGACGTTCTGCCACAGGTGCGGGTCGATCTCGCCGTGCACGTGCTTGCCGAGCACAGCCTGCGGAAGCTGGTAGACCTGGGTGCCGGGCCGGCCGAGGAACCGGAACCTGCGGTCACCGGGCACCTCCAGCAGTGCCTTGTTCGGCACCTCGATCACGGTCCTGGCCGGGTCGTACACCCGCTGGTTGGCTTCGCCGCTGCCCTCCGGGTCGGCGAACAGGTAGAGCCGCCGCTCGTCGAGGTCGACGGTGACGTCGGCGTGGCCGGAGTTCAGCACCTCCGCGCCCGCCATCCCTGGCACCGAGTGCGGGTCCACCCCGACGGCGAAGGTGAACACCTTCTCGCCCAGGGGCACGGGCGCGGTTTCGGGGGTCACCGCCAGGTGCGCCCGCATGGTCAGCCGGTAGACGCCGGGCTTGGTGAACGCCCAGCTCATGTGGGTGTGGGCGTCGGGTGGCAGCGTGGCGGTGTCGTCCCGGTAGCCGTTGGCGGCGTCGAACCCGTCGCCGGAGTCGACGTAGAACGACGGATTGCCGAACGACTCCGTCAGGTACGCCCGCACCCGGCCCGGCCCGTCCGCGGCGATCGCGGTGAGCAGCACGTCGGAGGCGCGGTTCGCCCCCTGGGCCACACCGGTGCCGCGTACCCGCATGCCCAACCAGATGGTGTCCAGCGACACGTCCTCGACCAGGGGGATGATCTCCGCGGCGTATTTCACCGCGCCCTCGGCCAGCGAGATGTTCGGTACGCCGTCGCGCAGGTTCGCGTCCAGCGCCTTGATGACGGACTGCTCTTCCAGGAGCAGGTAGTTGCTGAACGCCACGTCGGCGTAGACGACATCCCGGACGTCCCGCAGCGACGGCTCGTAGCTGTGCGGGTCGGCGTTGTCGGGCACCAAGGAGGTGACGGTCACCCGCCCCCCGCCGACGTTGCTCACCAGGTCCCGCAGGATGCCGGTGGTCGTGATGACCTGGACCCGGTCGTCGTCGGCGGTCAATGCCACCTCCGACCGGCAGCCGGCGATCAGCCCCACGATCACCAGCGGCAGGATCGCCTGCCGCAGCCGCGCCACGACCAGCGGCCTCATGCGTCCGCCGTCGCGAGGCCGGCGCGGCGGCGACGGGTCAGCAGCACCAGCAGCACCCCGACGGCGACGAAAACGATGCCAACCGCTCCGGCCATCAGCACCCAGCCGGCACCGGTGCGCGGGAGACGACCAGCACCGCCCTGGTTTCCCCCGTCATTGTCGCCGCCATCCCCCGTGCTACCGCCAGAGCCGAAGCCGCTGTTCGGGTCGGTGCTGTCGCCGACGGCGATGGTGAGCGTCTTCGTGTCGGTGACCGCCTTGCCGGCGCTGGTGGTGCCGTTCATCTGCACGGCGAGGCGGTACAGGCCGGGCTTGGTGAACGCCCAGTTGCCGTGCGCGTGGGTGTTCAGCGGAACGCTCAGTTGCTGCGGGAACGCCTTGGCGGAGTCGAACAAGACGTCGGCCTTGCCGAACGAGCCGGTCAGGAAGAGGGCGAACCGACCGGGCCCGTTGACGCCCTTCAGCGTCCACGTGACGTTTCCCTTCACCCCCGAGACGACGGACTCGTGCTGGGTGTTCCAGCCAGGCCAGACGATGCCCGCCTGTTGGGACTGCGGTAGCAACCACACGGCGTCGCCCTGCTTGCCGAGGAAGTCGGCGCCGGCGGGCACCGTGATCTTCGCGTTGTCCTTGACCTGGAGGACCACGTCGGCGGTTTCCCGCCAGACCGGAGGGCTGGTCCGGTCGTCCTTGATCCGGATCGTCCAGTTGTCCCCGGACAGTTGGGGGCCCATGTCGACGTGCCCGTCGGCAATCACCTGACGGGCACCCGTGGCGGTGGTGGCCGCCGCCTTCGGGGCCGCCGGTGCGGCCGCGGCGGGCTTCGGCGTGGAAGCGGGCTTCGACGCAACCGGGGGTGCGGCGAGTGCGCGCGCTGCCGACTGCCCGTCGGGGCGCGTCGCCGACTTGGCCGGAGCAGGTGGCGGTGCCTGCTCGACCGGACTGATCGCGGGGACCCGAACCTGATAGGTCGCTTCGGCGCTGATTTTCTGGCCGGAGCGCAGCGTGGCCGAGCCGGTCAGGGTCAACCGGTAGTCACCGGCTGCGTCGAAGGCCCAGACCACCCCGCCGGTACGCGTCGCCACCGGCAGCCGCACCGTCCGCTTCAACCCCGGGCCGCTGCCGAAGAGCGGGGTCGCCGCGCCGAGGCCGGACAGGGTGTACGCGGTGAACGTTCCCGGACCCTCGACCGTGCGCAGGGTGAGACCCACCGTGTCGTCGGTGACGACGCCGGGGCGTACCCCGGTGGTGTCCAGCGCGGGGAACCCGCTGTCGCCGGCGGACAGTGACCACACGGCGTGCCCCGGCGAACCGAGGAAGGCGAAGCCCTTGCCTGCCGGCACTCGGCCGGCGAGCCCGCCGGCCGGGCCGAGCACCACCTCGGCCGGGTCGTGTCCGGCCACGTCGCGGGACACCTGCTCGGCGTCGCGCAGCCGCAGCGACATCGAGCCACCGTCGAGCGCGACGGAAACCAGGTCCGCGCCGGCGGCGCTGACCGCGGCCGGTTCCGCGGCCGCCGGCGCACCCCCAAGGGCCAACGCCAGTACGGCTGTCGCAAGACCGGCGGCACCGGCACGCATGGTTCTCATCCTCATTGCCTGCTCCCCAGACGGCTTCGTAGTAGTTCATTCATTGACGTCGTGCCCGGCGGGGACCGCGGCCTCGCGGCCGTCCGAGGTCCGTTCGGTCTGCCGGCTGGCCTCGGCGCGACCCTCCTCCCGGGCGACGGCTACCGCCCGGGCGATCTGTCGGGCCCGCCGCCGCCGGGCGGCGACCAACGCCCAGCCGACGAAGGCGAGCAGGACCAGCAGGACCAGTTGGGGCAAGGGCACCGCCCAGACGGAGGCCCGCGCCGTGCCACTCTGCGGCGGCGGATCGAGGACCTGGTCGCCCACGGCGGCAGGCGTGACAGCGGCGCTCGCGCTCAGCCGGAACAGTGGGGGCACGCCCGTCATGCGGACGGTGGTGGTCAGTTCGCCGCCGGGCAGGATCTCCGGCAGGGCCGGCGCGTCGATCGCCTGCCGGCCGAGGCCGAATGGGCTGGCCGCGGCGAGCGTGGGCTGCCCGGTGAGCCGGACGTTGCCGGTGTTGCGGACGGTGAAGGTGGCGGTGAGCCTGCCACCGGCCAGGGGGTTGAGCGAGCCGGTGTGCCGTACCCGAAGGTCCTCGACGGTCAGCGCCGGTTGCAGCTCGCCGCTCACCCGCAGGTAGATCCGCGCGCCGACGCGGTGGTCGACGGCGACCTGGTTGCCCTGCGCGTCCGGCGCCGTGGCGGCGAGCGAGGCGACGATCCCGCCGGCGTGGTCCCCGGGCGTGGCGTTGTTGGGCACTGTAAGCGTGAACGGGATGTCCAGGCGGGACGTGGACGGGATGGTCACGGTGCCACCGGTGAAGCGGACCCAGGCGCCGACATCGGTGGGCTTCTGACCACCGGCCAGCAGGTCGAACCCGCCCTGCGCGGTGGTGAACGCGTCGCTGGCGTAGAGGTTCAGGGTGAGCGGGCGCGCCGAGTGGTTGGTGACCGCGACGTAGTCGGTCACCGTGGCGCCGGGATCGAGCTTGTAGGTGAACGCCGGCCGACCGTTCGGGCCCTTCGCACTCGACGGCGCCACCCCCCACGTCGCGGCAGACGTCGGCGGTGCCGGGGGCGCCGGCGTGGGCGGTGCCGGAGCCGCGCCGAGCAGGGCGATGCCGGTGGCGATGGCGGCGAACAGGCGCATGGTGGGGATGGGTTCCGTTCCTGGGTACGAGGGATGAAGCGGGGTGGGCGGGTCGCGGCAACGGCCCACCCACCCCGCGACCGCCCGGTGGCACGGTTCAGCGCCGGGCCACCGGACGGGTTCGGGCGATCAGATCGCGGTGAGGGTGAGGGTCGCGGAGTACGTCCCCGCGGCCGTCTCGGTGGGCAGGCTCAGCCGCAGACCCGCGCCCAGTTGCGCGGTGCCCCGCCCGGCACCGCCCGGCGCCGCTCCCAGCACCGCGCTGTTACCGAGACCGCCGCCGGACCCGACGACGTACGGCGTGACCTCCGGACCAGCGACGACACCCTGCCCGGAGCCCTGAGCGACAACCCGAGGGTTCCAGCCGAGGTAGCCGGAGCTGAACGTCGCACCGTCCGGCCCGGCGAAGTCCGCCGGGATCTGCCCGGACGCACTCCACCCCGGTCGGCCGGCGCGGGTGTCGGTCACCGTGACCGGGCGGAGCTCACCGTTGCTCTCCCACCGGTCACCACCGGCGGTGAGCTGCGCGGGCGGCAGCACCACGGCACGGTCGTCCGGGTTGACGCTGATCACCAGAGAACCCTGCGTCTCGTCGATCGACGCGGTGATCGTCTGCGAGGTGCCCGGCTCCTCCGGCGGGAACGCCACCCAGAGGGCGACCGGTTCGCTGGTCGCCACCACCTCGTGGGCGTCGCCGTACAACTTGACCACGTACTCGCAGGCGTTCAGCTCCCGGGTGGCCGTGAACGAGTACCTCGCTCCCGCCTCCCCCGCGATGATGGCCCAGTCGTCCGTGCCGGGGCACCTGCTGAACCAGTGGTAGTGGTCCAGCTCGCTCTGCGGCGTCTGCACCGCGTTGAGCGTCACCGTGTCGTTGGGCTGGTACTCGTCGGCCATACCGCTGACCGACAGACCGACCTCCGGCCCACCGCCGGACAGCTCGCCGACGACGAACGAGTAGTCGACCGGCCCGGTGCTGACCGTCGTGCCGTTGGTCAACGTCGCGTCGGCCTGGAACGTCAGGGTGTAGCTACCCAGCGCGCTGAACGCCCAGTTCGAGTGCGCGTGGGTGTGCACCGGCACGTCGATCGCGTCGGGCAGGCCGTCGTCGGCGCGGAACTTGATGATCGGACCGCCGAACGAGTCCTGCGTGAACAGCGTGACCGCGCCCGGCCCCTGCACATCGACCAGGCTGAGCCGCACCGTGTTCCCCTCGAACACCCCCGAACTGAGCGTCGTGGTGTTCCAACCCGGCCAGAGCAGATCCGGATCCTGGGTCAGCGGGAGCAACCAGACCTGGCTGCCCGCCGGCCCGAGGAAGGCGAACCGCGGATCGTCCGGAACGGCCATCGCCGCCTCCGGCAGAACCTGGAACGTCACGTCCGCCGGATCCCGCGTCACCGAAGGGCTGACCGTGTCGTCGTGCACCTTCAACGACAGCGCGCCATCCTCGTAGTGCACGTCGACAGCATCGGTGTGCCCCTTGGACAACACCACCTTCTCGGCCGCCGACGCAGCGGTCGGCGCCAGCACCGTGCCGGCGACCACCACCGCCCCGGCAACCAGGGCCGCGAAACCGCGAGCCCTCAGAATCGCATTCATACCTCCCCTTTCAGCACCGCGCCTACCTGCGCGCGGTGGTACATGTGCTGACATCACCAGGACGCCTTGCGCACCCCGGGCATCTCGCCACGCAGAGCCAGCTCGCGGAACCTCACCCGGGACAACCCGAACCGGGTGAGCACCCCGCGCGGACGGCCGTCGATCTGGTCGCGCGAGCGCAGCCGCACCGGGCTGGAATCCCGCGGCAGCCGGCTCAGCCGGCGCACCGCGTCGGCGCGTACCTCCGGGTCGGTGTCCGGATGGGCGACCAGCCGCTTCAGCTCCGCCCGCCCCTCGGCGTGCCGGGCCACCAGCTCCTCGCGACGCGCCTGCCGATTGACCAGGCTCTTCTTGGCCATCAGCGGGCCTCGCGGAACTCGACGTGCCGGCGGACGACCGGGTCGTACTTGCGCAGGACCAGCCGGTCCGGGTCGTTGCGACGGTTCTTGCGGGTGACGTACGTGTAGCCGGTGCCAGCGGTGCTGCGCAGCCGCACGATCGGTCGCACATCGGTCTGGCGGGCCATCAGAGCTTCACCCCCTGGGCGCGCAGCTCGGCGACGACCTTCTCGATGCCCTTGCGGTCCACGGTCTTCAGCGCCTTCGTCGTCAGGGTGAGGCTGACCCATCGCCGTTGCGACGGCAGCCAGTAGCGGTGGTTCTGCAGGTTCGGGTTCCACCGGCGGCGGGTGCGCCGATGGGAGTGGGACACGGCGTTGCCGAAGCTCGGCTTCGCGCCGGTGACGTCACAACGTCGGGACACAGTGCACGCTCCCTTGCTCAGGACAAACGATAACGACAACGGTTTTCAGTTCTACATCACCCGTTCGGTCAGACCCACCCCGGGTCGCTGCCGACGGCCTCGGCCAGGACCCGCCGCGCCCGTCGGGACCACCGTTCGCCTCGCCAACCTCCGTGTGCTTAGAATGACAATCGTTTTCAGTTAGCCTCGAGAGGAGTGCGATGTCGTCGTCACCACAGGCCCCGACCCACGTCGTCAGAACGGACGCGGACACCCGCCCGTCGTTGACGGTGCTGTCCGGGTTCTGGCCAGCGGCGACCTTCGCCGTCGCCCGGGCGTTGCTCGCCGCCGACGAGTCACTGCTGCTGGTGCGGCACGACCTCACCGGGATCCGCGACGGCGTCGTGCGTCGGGTGGTTCGCTCCGGCGCAGGCATCATCGAGGATGAGCAGGTCAACCTGAGGCACGGCTGCGCCTCATGCACACTGCGCGAGGACGTGCTGCCCACCCTCGTCCGACTCGCCCGCAGCCATCCAGGCCGCGACCTGGTGCTGATGCTGCCCGAAGTGGTCGAACCGGAGGCGGTCGCCGCCGCCTGCGCCCACTGCCTCGTCGACGGCGCACCGATCACCGCGCTCATCCGCGTCGACTCCTACGTCACCGTCCTCGACGCCGAACACCTCCTCGACGGCCTCGCCAGCACCGACGACCTCACCGCACTCGGCATCCAGGCCGCGGACAACGACGACCGCGCCCTCGCCGACGTCGTGGTCCGCCAGATCGAGTACGCCGACACCCTGCTGCTCTGGGGCCAGTCCCGAGAAGGTGCCTTCGACACCAGCCGCTTGTCAGTCCTGCTGCAGCGCATGGCGCCCTGGGCGGTGCACATCCGCGTCGACGGTGACCTCGTCGACGCCAGCACGCTGACCCGCCAACTACGCCACACCCACCGGCACCGACCGGAGACCCCCGGGCTGCTCGCCCGCGGCCTACAGGGCTACACGCTGGGCACACACGAGCCGGAATCCGACTGCGGTGTGGTCTCCACCGTCTTCCGCGCCCGCCGCCCGTTCCACCCGCAACGCCTGCACGACGTCCTCGAAGACGTCAACGCCGAGATGGTCCGCTCCCGAGGTCACCTCTGGCTGGCCACCCAACCCGACACCGTGGTGGCCTGGGAATTCGCCGGCGGCGGTCTGTCCATGGGCTCGCTCGGACACTGGCTGGTCAGCCTGCCCGAGGACCGCTGGGAGCACGTCGAAGACCAACGCCGCCTCGCCGCCGCCCTGGAATGGGACCCCTACTACGGCGACCGCCACCAACACCTGGTCTTCATCGGCCTCGACGTCGACCCCGTCGAGCTGCACCGCACCCTCGCCCACTGCCTGCTCACCGACGCCGAACTCGCCGACGGCGAAGAAGCCTGGCGCAGCTACCACGACCCGTTCGCCGGCTGCTTCCCCCTCCACACCGAGGAACTGGCCGACACCGACACCGAAGGAGCGCGACCCGCATGAAGCCCGGAATCCACCCCGACTACCGACCCGTCATCTACCGCGACAGAAGCGCCGACTTCGCCTTCCTCACCCGCTCCACCGCCACCAGCGACCAGAGCATCGAATGGACCGACGGCAACACCTACCCCGTCATCGACGTCCAGATCTCGTCTGCCAGCCACCCCTTCTGGACCGGCAAGCAACGCCTGCTTGACACCGCAGGCCGCGTCGAGAAGTTCCGTCAGAAGTACGCCCGTCGCGGGCCGCAGGGCACGTGACCATCGGAGTGCCGGTCGACTGGACCGACCGGCACTCGCCCTGGCCTAGAGAAACGATCCGTTGATCGCTCAGCGCACGCACTCGGCACAGGTGCCGAAGATCTCCAAGGTGTGACCGACGTCGACGAACCCGTGTTGCGCGGCAACCTGGTCGGCCCACCGTTCCACGGCCGGCCCGGCCACCTCGACCGTGCGCCCGCAGTCGCGGCAAACCAGGTGGTGATGGTGTTTGCTCTGGCTGCAACGGCGAAAGAGTTGTTCGCCGCCTGGCAGCCGAGTCGAGTCGATCTCGCCGGCATCTACCAGCAGCTGCAACGTCCGATAGACGGTGGTAAGGCCGACCCCTGCCTTGCGCGCCAGCAGCATCTGATGCAGTTGCTGCGCCGAGTGGAAGCCCTCCACCTCGCGCAACAGTGCCAGCACCTCTGCCCGCTGTCGGGTGTTCCGGGTTACATTCGGCATCGCCTGGTTCACCGTGGCCGCCATCCTCCCGTGATTTCGGCCGCCGTCGGCCTGCCGCTTCCGACACGTCGCCTCGCTGCCGGTCGGACCATTATGCGTCGCCGGGCGCCACCGCCGCCGTGCCTGCTCCTGACCTGCCGATTCGCCCGCCGCGAGGCAGTACGGATCAGCCCGTTGCGGGGAGCGCCAGCTCCAAGTGCGCGATAATGAAAACCGAATTTGGTACCGGTCGGCAGACACGACAGGCAGTCGCCACGACCGACAGTGGGCGGCTAACGACGCCTCGATCGCGCGGACAGCGACGACGGCCGAATTGGTCAGGGAAGCGGGCGCGGCCACGGCGGCCGATCTCGTCCCCACCAGCAGGGGCACGCCGACGATGTCACGGACAGATCACAACGTCGTGGCACCTATCGACAACGACTACCAACACCACGAAGGATTTGGTCACGGGTGCCCTGCCATCCCCTGATCCTCGCCACCACGAATGCCCGCCTCCCGTGTCTGGGGATCGACGGCGAGATCCCGGCAGGTGGCACTGGCGCCCGTCACATCCACATGCCCAGAGCAGAGAAGGGGACGGCGTGGCCGCATCCGAGCCCACCACCTCGTCGAGCGCCAGCACAGCCGCCGATGACCCGGCAACCCTCGACGCGCCCGGCGACGCACACGCCACAGCGCCAACCCTCGACGCCGCTCAGCACGACCGCGCTCAGCCGTCTCGGTTTCCCTTCGCCGGCCGGATCGGTTCGGTTGAGATCCTCGCCGCCGTGCTGGTGCTGCTCATCTTCCTGCGCGATCCCCTGGCGAGACTGCTGTCCGCGCCATCGCTGGCGACCTGGACGACGGTATTCGTCTCGGTGATGGTGCAGGCCGTACCATTTCTCGTCTTCGGAGTGCTCCTCTCCGCGGCGATCGCGGTCTTCGTACCCCGCTCGTTCTGGGCCCGGGCTCTGCCCAAGCACCCCGCCCTCGCGGTCCCGGTCGCCAGCGCCGCCGGTGTGATCCTCCCCGGCTGCGAGTGCGGGGCCGTGCCGATCGCGGGCTCCCTGATCCGCCGCGGCGTCACACCGGCGGCGGCGCTGGCTTTCCTGCTCGCCGCGCCGGCGATCAACCCGATCGTCCTCGTCGCGACGGCCGTGGCCTTTCCCAACAACCCTGAGATGGTCCTCGCCCGCGCGGTCGCCAGCCTCATCGTCGCCATGGTCATGGGTTGGCTCTGGCTGCGCCTGGGCCGCGCCGACTGGATCCGCCTCCCCCGCCGACCCGACCTTGACGGGCTCCGACGCGGGGAAGCGTTCTGGTCCGCCGTACGCCACGATGTGGCTCACGCTGGCGGGTTCCTCGTCATCGGCGCGATGGCCGCAGCCACCATCAACGTGGTCGTCCCGGAGCAGTGGTTGCAGACCCTTGCCGACCAGCCGGTGCTGTCCGTGCTCGCCCTGGCCGGGCTCGCCGTCCTGCTGTCGATCTGCTCCGAGGCGGACGCCTTCGTCGCCGCCTCACTGTCGCAGTTCTCCCTCACCGCCCGACTGGCCTTTCTGGTGGTCGGTCCGATGGTCGACCTGAAACTCATCTCCATGCAGGCCGGTATCTTCGGCCGGCGCTTCGCCGCCCGATTCGCGCCGGCCACCTTCACGGTCGCCGTCGCGGTCGCCGTCATCACCGGGATGGTGCTGCTGTGAACCAGATGGCCCAGGCCTGCGTCATGATCTTCTTCGGAGCCGCGGTGCTGCGTGCCAGCGTCACGGACCTCTACCTGCGCTACGTCAAGGAGGGGCTGCGACCGTTCCTCATCGCCGCCAGCCTGTTGCTGATCGCCGTCGCGGTGATGACCCTCTGGTACGAACTACGCCCCTACGCCGATGCGCCCGAGGACCGGAACGACGCTGAGGACCCTTCGAGCGGGAATCGGCGGCAAAGCGACGAGCAGAGCACGAGCGGATCAACGGCGGAAGATCTTCACGACGAACACGCCCACCACGAGCCACGAGTCGCCTGGCTGCTCCTCCTTCCCGCTCTTGGACTGTTACTTCTGGCTCCGCCCGCCCTCGGCTCGTACGCCGCCGGCCAGGCGGGCACCGCGCTCACCGCTGAACAGGACTACGGCTACGACTACCCTCCCCTGCCTGCCGGCGATCCGGCGACGACCAGTGTCTTCGACTACGCCGCCCGCGCCCTGTTCGACAAGGGCCAGTCGATCGGTAACCGGCGGGTCCAACTGACCGGCTTCATCACCCCGGGACCCGACGGACAACCGATTCTGGCCCGCATGATCCTGTCCTGCTGCGCCGCCGACGGCCGACCCGTCAAGCTCGGGTTGGCCGGTGACGTGCCCACCGGTCTGGCCAACGACACCTGGATCCAGGTCACCGGCCGCTACACCGACCGCGTCACCCGCGACCCCATCAATGACGAAGAGATCCCCTATATCGACGTCGAATCCTGGCGACAGGTGACCGCCCCCAAGGACCCGTACGAGTAGTCCTCCGCATCGCCGGGCACGGCCCCAGGCGAGTGGGCCGCCGAAGCGGCGCGGAGACCAGGGCTCCGGCGAGTAGAACGGACGAGCACGCGCAAGCCGGTCTCGTTTCCTACCGGCGATCGGTCACCCGCCAGAGCCCTCGGCCGCGCCGTCGGGAGTGAAGGCGCCTCCGCCGGGACCGGTGTCCAGGTAGACATGCTGATGGCCTTGGCCGGCATCAATGTTGACCTGATCGAGCTGGGTGGCCGCGATGGACCAGGCGGCCGCCGCTTGGACTGCCTGCCGCTTCGCCAGTTCGGTCAGAGCCGCCCGTTGAGTGGCCGGCCCGGTGACCGCGAGGAGATACGACTCGACAGCCAGGGAAGCCTGCTCCACTGCGCTACTCAGCCCCCCACGCGCCACGTTGGTCGCGGTAGTGCCCGACGGAGGATTCGCGAAGGGCTCCGCCGCCCGCAGCATGGTCTGTCGCCACTGGCGCGCCTGCTCAGGGCCTGGCTGCTGACCGGTTGGTGTCTCCGCGCGCAGAGCGCTGAGAATGGGAGAGATCTCCGCACGGAGGCTGCGGGCCGTTGCCGTCAGCTCGACGATTTGCTGACTATCGCGCTGCGCCTCGGCCTCGCGTAGGTCAGCGACAGCCGCGTCGACGCCGTCCGGTTGATTGGCCGTGTAACCGGCGGCACCTCCCACGAGAGCAGCCGCGAGCCCGATCGTCGCTGCGACGACGGCAATACGCGCCATACGACGGCGGCGCGTGTCAGGCGCGGACAGCTGATAGGAGGGCTTACCGGTACGGGGCGACACCACATCTCCAAGCCTCGATGAAAGCCTGGGCGAAGCCTAACCTTCCGCTCCGATGCCAGTCGATAGTCCGCATCGGTCGCGCAACCATTGCGCGGTAACGCAGGGCGGCCGGAAGCGACGTCGCGGATGAAGACGGTCGCACCCCAGGCGCTCCTGGCCGCCGACCGGCCGCCGCCGTCAGCGGCAGATCTGCGCACGGACCTCTGCGACAGCGTCGGCGAGGGCTGCCACCCCGTCGGTGATGGAGCGTTCGGTGAGGGTCGCGTAGCCGAAGATCAGCCCGCCGGGTCCGGCGGGGCTCAGCCGGTACCGGGAGACGCCCTGCACGACCAGTCCGCGCCGGGCGGCGGCAGCCACGACCAATGCCTCGTCGAGGTCGCGCGGTAGCCAGGCGACGACGTGTTGTCCCGCCGCGACACCGACCGGTTCCAGCTCGGGCAGGCGTGCGCGCAGCGCGGTCAGGAGTACGTCGCGGCGGCGGCGGTAGACCGGGCGCATGCGCCGTAGGTGCCTGTCGAATTCGCCGCGGGTGAGAAAGTCGGCGAAGGTCAGCTGATCGATGACGGGAGAGCCGCGGTCGGCCCGTACCTTGGCCGCCGTGATGTCGTCGACCAGGTGTGACGGCGCGAGCAGCCACCCGAGACGCAGCCCTGGCGCCAGGGTCTTGCTCGCTGTGCCGCAGTAGACGACGGAGTCGGGTGCCAGCCCTTGCATGGCGCCGACGGGCGAGCGGTCGTAGCGGTACTCCGCGTCGTAGTCGTCCTCGATCACCACGGCGCCGCGGCGCTGCGCCCAGCCGATGACCCGGGCCCGTGCGGTGGCCGACAGGACGCCGCCGGTGGGCCACTGGTGCGAGGGCGTCAGCACGACGGCGTCCGCGTCGGCCCGTTCGAGCTTCTCGACGAGGATGCCGTCTGGGCCGACCGGGACGCCGATCACGTCCAGGCCGAGGGCGGCCGCGGCGAGGCGGGCGTCGTCGTCCGCGGACGGGTCCTCGACGGCCACCCTGCGCGCGCCGCGCGCCGCGAGCACCTGGAGTATCAGCGCGACGCCTTGGCCGTAGCCACTGCAGATCACGACGTTCTCCGGGCGGGCCGATGTGCCGCGGACCCGGTTGAGGTAGTCGATCAGGGCTGCGTGCAGTTCGGGTACGCCACGCCCGTCGAGGTAGGCGAAGCGTTCGTTCGGCGTGCTGGTGAGGACCGTTCGCACCGAACGCAGCCAGGCGGCCCGGGGAAATGACGACACGTCGGTCCGGCCGTACCCGAAGTCGATCCGGGCCGCCGGCCGCTCCCCGCCGCGCCGATCCGCCGACGGCGGAACCGGCTCCACCGCGACCTGGGTGTAGCCGCCCGCCCGACTGGTGAGGTAGCCCTCGGCGACGAGTTGCTGGTAGGCCTCGACGACGACGCCACGTGAGACGCCCAGATCGGCTGCGATGGTGCGGGTGGGCGGCAGGGACGTCCCGAGGCGCAACCGGGCGGCCCGGATGCTGTCCCGGATCGAGGCGGCGATCTGCCGGTGCAGCGGTTCGGCCGCGGACCGGTCGACATGGATGAGCAGGTCCTCCGCCGTGCTCGAATTGGTCCTGATTCGACCCATGGAATCGGACCTTACCGGGTGTACCGATTTCCGTCAGGCTCAGACGTATGCCCACAACGACCAGTCCCCGCTTCGACGGCCGCCTCCTCAACCCGGGTGACCCGGGTTACGACGCGGCCCGCACCGTCTGGAACGCCATGATCGACCGTCGCCCGCAGATGATCGTGCAGGCCGCGAGCGTCGCCGACGTGGTGGCCGCGGTGCGCCTGGCCCGCGAACTCGACCTGGAGATCGGGGTGCGCTGCGGCGGGCACAACGTGGCCGGCCTCGCCGTTCCCGCGAACGGCCTGATGATCGACCTGACCCCGTTGAACGGCGTTCGGGTCGACCCGATCCCGCGACGCGCCCAGGTCCAGGGTGGCGCGATGCTCGGCGCACTCGACCGGGCGTCGCAGCCGTACGGCCTCGCCACGACCGCCGGCAACGTCTCGCACACCGGGGTCGGCGGCCTGACCCTCGGCGGCGGCATGGGCTGGCTCGCCCGACAACACGGGTTGTCCTGCGACAACGTCGTCTCCTACACGATGGTCACCGCGGACGGGGAGGTGGTGACCGCGAGCCGAACCGAGAACCCCGACCTCTACTGGGGCCTGCGTGGCGGGGGCGGCAACTTCGGCATCGTCACCGACTTCGACTTCCAACTGCACCACACCGGAACGCGGACCCTGGTCGCCGAGTTCGACTTCCGCGCCGAGGACGCCGTACCGGTGCTCGAAGGTTGGCGGGACCTCAACGCCGTCGCGCCGCGGCAGGCGACCTTCACCGCCGACGTCCACGGCACGGGCAGGGGTCCTCTCGCCACCGTCGGTTTCGTCTGGGTCGGCGACCCGGCACAGGGTCACCGGTTGCTGCCGGCGCTGCGCGCGCTCGGCCGCCCGGTCGCCGAACGGGTCACCACCCCCTCATATCTGGAGCTTCAGCAACGCGACGACACCGTTGGCGGCCACGCCTACCGCCGGTACTCCAGTGCGCACTACCTGCGGCAGTTCCCCACAGCGGCGATCGAGGCGTTCCTGCTGCGCGGCGCGTCGGACCTGCACACCGGCGCCCACCTGGCCAACGTCGGTCTGCAGGCGCACGGCGGCGCCATCGCCGACGTCGCGGACGCCGACGCCGCGTTCAGCCACCGCGGCACCATGTTCGAGTTCGGCGCCGGCTCCCGTTGGGCCGAGCCATCCGAAGACGACATCCGGATGGCAGCGGCCCGCGGTGCCGCAGCCGCGCTCGACCCGTATGCCGACGGCGTCTACGTCAACTCGCTCGCCGCCGACGAGGGACAACGCGGGGTACGCCGCGCATACCCGGCCGCCAAGCTCGCCAGGCTCACCGCACTCAAGACGATCTGGGACCCGCACAACGTGTTCCACCTCAACCACAACATCCGGCCCCACAGCCATTAGCGCAGCCGGCTGCTCCTGCCCAGCCTGGTTGCGGGCTGTTCTCGGCCCAGGAACGCGTCAGACCGTCCCGGCCACCAGCCCGACCCCGAGCAATGCGGCTGCCGCCCACGGGGTCAGTCGTCGTCGCCCTTCTTCTTGTCGCGGTTCATGGCCAGGTCGAGCGCGAGGACGCTGCCGATGATGAGCAGCGGGTCGACGCCGGCGGTGACCTGCACGGCGTAGGTGTCCCGGATCGTCAGCCACCGCTTGGAGACCGAGGCCACCTCGGTGCCGCCGCGCTCGATCACGTACTCGTGGTCGAGCAGGTCACCCTTCATCTCCAGGTCGTCGGGCCCCGGCACGTCGATGGTGAACTTGTCGCGGAACGGCGTGAGCAGCTTCTTGCGGACCTCCGCGGCCTTCTCGCCGCCGATCCGGATCTCGTACGTGGGACGCAGCGCCACCAGGTGCCGGTGCAGCGTCGCGACCTCGTGGCCGGAGGCGTCCTCGATGACGACCTTGTTGCGGACGCTGAGCACCTTGCCGTCGACGTGGAAGACCTTGGTGCCGTGCTCGTCGAGCACGTCGAAGTCGTCGCCGATCGAGAAGAACCGCTCCTTGATGACAAACATGATTCGATTCTCCCCCACCCCACACGGAAGTGCTGGCCGAGCACGGCCGACCCTTACCGCCGCTCTCAGCTGCTGCCGTTGCAGTACCAACCCGGTCGACCGGGCGAGGGCTGGTGACGCGGGTAGGGCCGAAGGGACGGCCGCTGACCAGCGTCGGATTGGACCGACATGCCGCTGGGAGTCCACTCTGGCAAGCTGTCCCAGTGATGGTCGGTGATCTGTTGGACGACAGGTATCAGGTCGAGAGCCCTCTCGGCACTGGTGGCATGTCGGCCGTCTGGCGGGCGTGGGACCGCGTCCTCGAACGCGCGGTCGCCGTCAAGGTCCTGGCCGGCGCGCAAGCTACCGCCCGAGGCGCACGACAACGCATCCAGGCGGAGGCCAGGGCCGCTGCCGGCCTCTGGCACCCGCACGTGACGAGTGTGTACGACTACGGCGAGCACACCGACGCCGCCGGCCGCCAGGTCTCGTACGTGGTGATGGAACTGCTGCCCGGCCAGACCCTGTCCCAGCGACTTGCCGCCGGTCCGCTGCCACCGGCCGCCGCGATGCGGACGTGCGCGCAGGTCGCCGAGGCGCTCGCCGCCGCGCACGAACGTAAGCTGGTGCACCGCGACATCAAGCCGTCCAACGTAATGCTGACACCGGCCGGTGTGAAGGTGGTCGATTTCGGTATCGCCACCACTGTCGGTCGGCCGGAGCTGGAGGCGGACGGACGACTGTTGGGCACCGCGGCCTACCTCGCGCCCGAACGGCTCGCCGCTGGCACTGTCCTGCCCGCCTCCGACGTCTACGCGCTCGGACTGTTGCTGTACCGAACGCTGACCAACGAACTGCCCTGGTCGGCGGAGACCCCCACGCAGATGTTGACCGCTCACGTGTACGTCGATCCGGCACCGTTGCCTGATATCGAGGGAGTGTCACCGGAGGTTCACCGCCTCCTCGACCGTTGCCTCGCCAGGGATCCCGCCGATCGACCGGACGCCGCAGAGGTGGCCACGGCCCTGCACGGTTTGGCCGATGACGCCGAGCGGCGGGCGAAACAGGCGGCGCAGCCGGCACCCGTCCCGCCGGTGTCGGCGCCCACCCCCGCCGGTCCCTCTCCCGGTCGGCGCCGCCGCATCCCCAACGCCGTCCTGATCCCCGTTCTCGTGGTGACGGCAGGGACCATTTCGCTCCTGCTCCCCCAGTTCATACCCGCCGATGGCAGATCGGGCGGGGTCGCCACCCGTGACGGTGCCACCCCGCCCGACGCCGCCTTCGACGTGTCTGCCACTGCGGCACCTGCTCCCCGGCAGACGTCCGCGGAGCCCGCACCAGTCTCACGACCAAGCCGCACGGGGACCGCTCCGGCTGGGCCGGCTGAACCGGTCGCCAGAGCCGGTTCCACGGCCGGCCCCGGCGCTACAACGTCACCCAGCGCCGAACGGCCGACCGGGCCCTCCAGTGCCGCGCCGGCGCCGACCTCCCCCAAGCCTGCTACACCCATTCGGGCACTCGGTGGTGTGGTGACTGTGCTCTGCACCGGCGATCAGGCTCGCGTTGTCGACGTCGCTCCTGCCCCCGGCTACCGCCTCAAGGACTACAACGCCGGGCCCGTCAAGGAGATCCAGGTGGTGTTGCTGTCCGCGGGCAACAGGAGCGAGATCAAGGCGCGGTGCGACGACGGCACGCCACTGCCGAAGATAAGGGAGACCCGTCAGTGAGCGGACGACTCCCGCTCTGAGGTTCATGAAGGCCCACCGGGTTGGCGTGTTCGCTTCCGACGGCTGTCCTCAGCCGAGGATTTCCCAGGCAGGCGGTCAGGAAGTACAGAACGACGCCGGCTCGGTCAGGCCGAGGTCCTTGCACTCCCATCCGGTGCCCTGGTCCTGAAATCGCCAGCCCGTGCCGGCCGTGTAGTGGAACAGGTAGATGACGCCACTGGCGTCCGGGCGCTGCACGTCGGCCGCCGCCCACGTCTCGACGCACTCCACTCCCCTGGAAGCGAAAGACCAGCCCGCCGGCAGCTCGACCAGGGTCCCGAGGGCCTGCGTCGACGGACAGGTGGGATTCTGACGTCCGTCACTGGTGGGGGTGGATGCGGGTGCCGTCGGAGGGTCGGGCCGGTGGCGGGTGGCGAGGGCGACCGTACCGCCGATGGCGAACACCACCGCCGCGGCCGCGGCGCCGGTGGTGAGCGCCGTGCGCCGTTGTGACTGCCGCGATTTGCGTAGGGCGCGCTCGTACATGTCGGCGGTGCCGCCGTGCTCGCTCAGATCGGACAGGGCCTGACGCAGGGGCCCGAGGTTGTCGGTCATCAGGCCTCCTCCATCACGGCCGAGAGCAGTTCGGGCGCTATCTCCCGCATGCGGGCCAGCGCCTTGCTGGTCTGACTCTTGATCGTGCCCACCGAGCATTGCAGCAGATCCCCGGTCTCGGCCTCGCTGCGGTCCTCGAAGAACCGCGCCACCAGCACGGCCCGTTGCCGCTGGGTGAGTTGGGCGAGAGCCTGGTGCAGGGCAAGCTTGAGATCGGTACGGCGAGCATGGTCGCTGCCGGGCTGGACCACGTCGGCCAGTTCGCCGGGCAGGGACTCGGCTACCTTGCGGCGCCGCCACCAACTCACGTGCTGGTGGTACATGGCTGTGCGGGTGTACGCCTCGAAGTGCCCGGGATCATTGAGCCGGCGCCGGCCCCGATGCGTGCGGGCCAGCGCATCCTGCACCAGGTCCTCGGCGAGGTGCCGGTCGCCGGTCAGCAGGAACGCCGTCCGCAGCAACGCCGGGGAGCGGGTCCGCACGAACTCACAGAAAAGATCGTCTATGGAGTCCGCCATGCCGTGCTCGTCCCCCCACCGACCCCAAAGTCCTTCAGGCAGCGGCGGCGTCGATGCGGCCCGTTGGCTGTGGCGCACACCATAGCTGGTGTGCGTCACAGCAACCGACCGCGGTCAACCCGTCAGGAGATGCAGAACGGCGCCGGCTCGGTGAGGCCGAGGTCCTTGCAGTCATATCCGCTGCCGTCGCCGTAGTACTTCCAGCCCGTGCCGGTCACGAAGTGGAACAGGTAGGCGCCGTCACCGGCCTTCGGGCCCTGCGGGTCAGCTCCCGCCCAGTCCTTGACGCACTCGACACCGCCGAACGTCCAGCCCTTCGGAAGCTCGACAAGGCTCTCGAGAGTCTTCGCCGAAGGGCACGTGGCATTCGTGGCCGCGCTGTTCACCGGCTTGGTCGTCGTCGTCACCGGATCCGAGATGCAGAACGGCGCCGGCTCGCTGAGGCCGAGATCCTTGCAGTCCCACCCGCTGCCCTGGTCGTAGTACTTCCAGCCCGTACCGGTCACGTAGCGGAACAGGTAGACACCGTCGCCGGCGGTCGGGCCCTGCGGATCGGCCGCCGCCCAGTCCTTGAAGCACTTCACTGTCGTGAGAGACGAGCCCTTCGGCAGTTCGACCAGCGTCTGGAGGGTCGTCGCCGAGGGACAGTCGGCCGCCGTGGCAGCCGCAGCGGCCGACGCACCGGGGGTGCCAGTGGCCGCAGCGGCCGACGTCGGAGCAGATGCGGTTGGGCCAGGCCCAGAAGCCGGCGAGGAGCTACAGGCAGACAGTCCAAGAAGGACGGTGGCAACGGGCAGCAGCAGAAGAGGACGTGCAGACATTTCCGGGCCCCTATGGATCGTGGCGATCATCGCTTACATCCGGGTACATGCGATCCACCGCCCGCAGGTTGCCGCCAACCAGAAAGATTCTCCAATCTTCCGGCGACCCGCGCCCAACGCCACCTGGCTCACCGTCCTCCGGGCGTCGCCGGCCATCCCTTCGCGGCGTCGCTGACAGCCCACCCACCAGCGACGACAAGGACAACGAGCAGGAGTGGGTCCCTGGCGGCCCGAAAGACGCGCTCGGCGCGCTCCTGGAGTTCAGCGATCATCATCGTGCTGACGACAACGCGTCGTTCTGCATCACCGATCGCGACAAGGGACTGATCCTCTGGCTCGACCACGGGATCGTCGCACGGGTCAGTGGGGGGCAGGATCCGACGACGTTCTCTTCGATTGCCGCTTGGTAGAAGAAGCGGGCGAGGCTCGCGACGAGCTGCTGAGCCTGATCCAGGCCCTCGGGCTCGAGCGCGGCGAACCCGACAGTGCGCTGACAATGGTCTGGGACTTCGCCTGCACACATCCCGAAGAGCCGCCGGGCGGCCGACCGGAGCCAGGTGTCCAGCCCTGTCCAGCCGTGTCCAGCCGCGTCCAACATCCCACTCGCGGCCCCCTCCCGATTGCGAGGATTGCCGTCCGGTCCGGGCCGTCCGGCTCCTGACCTGGCCGACCAGTCCCCTCGTGATGGGAGCGGTGAATGTCAGAACGTGTCGTCAGCCACCCGCGTAAGAAGAGGCCAAGCCGCAGGTCCCTGCTCGCGATGGCGCTCGCCGTCGTGGCGTCGGTGGCCTTCGTCCCGACGGCGGCAGCGGCCGGGCCGGTAGACCGACCGGCCCAACCCGGGGGCGCGGCGGATCCGGTCCGCACCGATGGCCGGGCAGCCCTGGCTTTCGGCGGCGGCGTCGCCAGGGACCGGGCCGGCGGGGCGGCGGACATGGCCGAGGCGATCGCCGCACAGCGGGGTATCAGCCGCGATGCCGCCGAGAGGCTGATCAGCGCCGAGAACGCCAACGTGCGACTCGCCAACCAGCTGACCACCGAGCTGGGTGCCAGCTCGGGCGGCGCGTACCTGTCCAACGGCGACCTCGTCGTCGCGGTCACCGACGCCGCGGCTGCCGCGAAGGTGACCACCGCTGGCGCGAAGGCGCGCGTCGTCGCTCGTGGCGAACGGCAACTCCAGTCCATCCAGCGGACGCTGGAGGCCGCGGCGAGTGAGCCGAACACGACCTGGGGGGTGGACCCGGCGACCAACCAGGTGGTGGTGAGCCTGCCGGCGTCGGGGGCGAAGAACGCCGTGCAACGCTCGGTGGCGCGCAAGTTCGGCGCGGCGGTGCGGTTCGAGACCAGCGCCGGCCAGATCCAGCCGAACGTCGGGATCTCCAGTGGGGACTCGTTGGGCGGCTGCTCGGTCGGGTTCACCGCCACCGACTACACCTTCAACTACATCATCACGGCCGGCCACTGCACTCAGGGCTACCCGCACTGGACACTGCCCAACGGGCAGGACGTCGGGCCGTCGCTGGAGAGCAACTATCCGGAGAACGACTACGGCCTCATCTGGATGAACGGTTCGTCGGTCTGGGCGACCGGCGTCATCAACCTGTGGAACAACACAAGCCGCAGCATCCACGGTTGGGCGACGGCAGTGAGTGGGCTGTCGGTCTGCAACTCGGGCAGGACCACCGGATTCAGGTGCGGCTCCGTGCTCAAGACCAACGTGACGGTCAACGGCGCCGGCGGCACCGTACGCCAGATGGTCGAGACCAACATCTGCACCCTCGGCGGCGACAGTGGTGGGCCGCTTTTCGCCACCAACACCGCGTACGGGCTGAACTCGCACGCCAACCGGAAGGGCAGCCAGTGCAACTCCACGCCGCGCACCTGGCATCAGCCGGTGGGAGAGGCGATCAACGCGTACCAGGTCGTCATCTACGGCGCGCCGTGACGAGCGGCGACGAGCGAAGGAGACAACGATGAGAACCGCATTCACCAGAGCCGTACGCCTCACCGCCGCGGCTGTCATGGCGACGGCGGTGGCCCTGACCGTGGCCGTCGGCCCCGCTCAGGCGGACCTCTGGCAGCACACCGACGGGTTCGAGGGGAACCCGGCAGCGGTGTGGGAGTTCCATCGCTCCGGGGCCGGAAGCGGAGCTTTCGAACTGGGCACGGGGACGGCCCGGTCTGGTTCGAACAACGCCATTCTCACAACCTCGACCGGTGGCTGGTCCGGGGTGGGCAAGCTGCTCACAGTGGGGCCGCGTACCGCCGGGCACTCCACCACCTGCGGCGGCGGGTTCTTCGTCCGGGCGGTCAGCGGGCCGGCGGTGCTCAACGTCGAGGTGATCGATCCGGCGAGCTGGACCTACCTCGCGCTGCGCACCGTCCGGATCACCGACACCGTCTGGCGGCGGCATGACGTGGCCAGCTACGCGAACGGTCCCAACAAGGTGTTCGTCCGGGTCTCCCTGCTCGGTGGCAGCGGTGCCGTGCGGGTGGACGACTTTGCCTTCCAGTGCACCTTCTTCCGCGCCTGACCAGGTCGACCACAGCGGGGCCGGCGCTCTTGGCACCGGCCCCGCACTGCCGGCCCGCCCGGTCGTCGTGGCAGCGACGGCCGGTCGACGTTCGCTTCACTGTTGTGGCCAGGGCGGCATCGTTGAAGCGGACAGGTGACCAGGTCCGCCCACCCAAACGGGACGGACGACGGATCATCTGCTACGGTAGCCGTGTTGCAGTTTTGATTTCCGTAGACGTTTTCCAGCGCCTGATGGGTCATCTGAGCCCACCCAGGCGCTTCTTCGTTTTTCGTGTCGTTTCGACGCGGGTGATCAACGCGGCGGCGTAAGGGTCCGCACAGTGCGGTCTCCAACAGCCTGCGAGGAGCAGACATGACTACAGGTACCGTGAAGTGGTTCAACGCCGACAAGGGCTTCGGCTTCATCAGCCCGGACGACGGCGGCGCCGACGTCTTCGCCCACTTCTCCGCGATCTCGGCGAGCGGCTTCCGCAGCCTCGACGAGAACCAGAAGGTGGAGTTCGACATCACCCAGGGCCAGAAGGGCCCGCAGGCGGAGAACATCCGCCCGCTCTGATCCACAGTTTGCGAACGGCGGCCCGACTGATTCAGCGGGCCGCCGTTCGGCGTTTCATGCGCCCACCACAGCATTGCAAATCGTCTGATCGGCAGGGGCCCGGCCAGCTCGGTGGACCTACCTTTACGGCCGCCTCCCAGCGTTGATCTTGCCGTCTGACTGGTTGTCGGATCCCGCCGCGCAGGCTTGGCCCTGCCGAGTGGTGCTCGTCGGGTGACGGTGGTTCGTCGGCCATCCCCAAGCTGCCCGGGGTCCAGGGGGCGGGCAGCCTGGTTACCGGAGTCGGATCCGGTCTGGAGCGGGAGGTATACCCGCCGGAGGCAATCACACTCATCAGGCGAACGCAGGGCGAATCGGCTGGCGCAGGCAGAGCAGAATAAACGCATGGGAGAAGCGCAAGATCGAGCGGTTGCTATCGTCCAACGTGCCGCTGGAAACACCGTGGCACCTGCGGTTGCAGCTCTTCTAACAGTCGCAGCAGCTGTGCTCCAGAGACCAGAGCTCGGCGTCGCAGCCGTTCCCGCCAGCGCGCTTGCGGGCTCCATGGTGGAGGAATCGGTGTCGCTGGTCTACCGTCTCTGGGCCGCGGAGGGTGTACAGCAGTTTACCGACGCCGTTGAATCGGAGAGCGGGTCAACTGTGGATGACCTCGCTGCGGGAGAGCAATCTGATCGGAAGACACGGCAGTTGCTGGGCGAGGCCGTCGGAGCGTCGACCGCCACAGCCGACGAGTGGAAGATCAGAGTGCTTGCTCGAGCTTTCATTCTGGGAGCCAAGGATGGATCCAGAGCTGATGAGATGCGGATTCTGATTTCACTCTTGGAGGATTTCGAAGGAGTTGATGCGCGATGCTTGTCGGTGGCAACGACGGAAGCTGAGCAGTTCCGAGTAAAAGACATAGCCAATCGAGACATAGGCATTGCTCACGTTGTGCAAATCCTTGTTCAGAAGTTGGTGAAAATGAATTTCGTCGAAGCGGTTGAACGTAGCCAGCAACACCTTTCCGGCGAGGAAGAGGATGAGTTGCACAACGCGCAAAACACAGTTGGCGTGCCTGAACCGCGGTTCCCGACGAACTACCGCCTTACGGACTTGGGACAGACCGTCGCTCACCTCCTTGGTCGGATTGGGGCGCTCCCTGGTCGACACTCTGCCGACAGCCGCGACTCGTGAAAGTGACCTGAAACCGGACCGCCCGGCCCCTCAGGTGCTGGCTCAGGCGTGTCTGGCAGAGACTGCTGCGGGAGCCAAGCTCCACGTTGGTCGTGATGGTGTCCAGTTTGGTGAGCAGCTCCGGCCGAACGTCGATGTGCAGCCGGACGGACAGCTCCTTCGAGAACGCCCTGCTGCACTGAGACCGGCGGCGTGGCGATCACCGTCCCGGACGCACCGCGGGTTTCGCGCGTACGTCGCCCGATCGCCCAGGTCAGTCGCCGCCATCCGGCGCGGAATGTAGCTCTTGTCCCCCGTGCGAGCTACCCGCAAGTGTCCACCGTGCGGTGACGATTGCAGCGGCGGAAAACCATAGGTTTCTTCGTGTCCGCTGGCGCTCCGGCCACGGTCTACGAAGGAGTCGCCATGCGATTCGTCAAACAGTTCCTAGCGGTCGCCGTCGCCGCCCTCGTCGGCTGGCAGTGCGTCGCCGCCGTCGAGGGCAACTTCTTCCTCACTCTGGTGATGGGCGCGTTGACGGCAGTGCTGGGCGTGGTCGTCTACCGGTGGGTCGTGCGGCGCACCGAGCGCCGTGAGCCGACCGAGCTCGGCCTGGACGGCCGGGGCGGGAAGCTGGGCCGTGGGACGCTCATCGGCTTCGCCATGTTCGCGGCCGTCATCGCCACCATCGCATTCCTCGACGGTTACCGCGTCGAGGGCTGGGGTTCGCCGACGGGAGCGCTGGGTCTGCTCGGGTTCATGGCGGCCGCCGCCGTCACCGAGGAGCTGCTGTTCCGGGGGGTGCTGTTCCGCATTGTCGAGGAGCGGACGGGCACCTGGATCGCTCTCGCCCTGACCGGCGTGGTGTTCGGCGCGATCCACCTGGCGAACCCGGACGCCACCCTGTGGGGGGCGACCGCCATCGCCATCGAGGCCGGGTTCATGCTGGCCGCCTGCTACGCCGCCACCCGGAACCTGTGGGTCCCGATCGGCCTGCACTTCGGCTGGAACTTCGCCGCCGGCGGCATCTTCAGCGTCGTGGTCTCGGGCAACGGCGAGTCGAAGGGGCTGCTCGAGGCGTCGACGTCGGGGCCGGTCGCGCTGAGCGGTGGCGACTTCGGGCCGGAGGGCAGCCTGTACGCGGTGCTGGCCGGCGTGGTGCTGACCGTGGTGTTCCTGTGGCTGGCCAAGCGCCGCGGGCACATCATCGCGCGCCGCCACCGCTCGGCGCAGGCCCCGGCAACCGCTACAGTCACCCGGTGATCAGGCTCCGGAGGCTCCCGGATCTGTGGCAGCAGTGGCCGATCACGGTCCGGGATCTCCCGATCGCCGTAGCCCTCGCCCTCGCGACGGTGGTCCCGGCCCTGGATCGGCAGGGTACGCAGCTCGGCGACCTCCCGGACCGCCCGTACGACGCGCTGACCATCGGTGTCGTCGCCCTGGAGTGCCTGCCGCTGGCCGTGCGGCGTCGGTGGCCGGCCGCCTGCCTCATGCTGGTGTCGCTCGGCTTCGCGATCGACCAGCTCCGCGGCTACCACACCATCGCGGGTACGGGACTGGCCATCGCGCTCATCAGCGCCGGCGCCCACCTGGAACGGCGCCGCTGGGCCGTCGCGGGTCTCGCCTCGGCGGCGTACGTGCCCCTGGCGGTCTCCCTCGACCGGCTCGGATCGGGTGAGGGCATCGCGGGGTTCACCACCTTCTACCTGCTGCTGGCGCTCGCGTGGGGCATCGGGGCGTGGCTGCGCCAGAACCGGGTCACCGAGGCGGAACGCCGCCGCCATGTCGAGGAGACCACCCGTACTGCGGAGCGCACGCGCATCGCCGGGGAGCTGCACGACGTCGTCACCCACCACGTGACGGCGATGGTCGTGCAGGCCGAGGCGGCGCGCTACCTGATGGACGCCCCGGACAAGCTGGACCAGACGCTGACTGCGATCACCGGGACCGGCCGCCGGGCCGTCGGCGACCTGCGGCAGCTGCTCGACCTGCTCAACCCGGATCACAACAGCACAGGCGATCCGCGTACGCCCTTCGTCGGCGACCTGGATGCCCTCATCGCCCATTCCCGGCAGGCCGGACAGCCGGTCGAGTTCGTCCGGGAGGGCACGCCGTCGGTGGCCATCAATGGCGCCGAGGTGGTGGCGTACCGGGTGGTGCAGGAGGCGCTGACGAACGCGCTGAAGTACGCGCACGGCAGCCGGACCAGGGTTCGCGTTCACCACGGGGAAGGAGAGACGACCGTGGAGATCAGCACCGACGGCTCCGGGGGTGACAGCGCGTCCCCGGGCGGCAGCGGGCGCGGCCTCGCCGGGCTCCGCGAGCGGGTCACCGTCCTCGGTGGTGACTTCAGCGCGGGTGCGCGGGCCGGCGGCGGCTTCCTCGTGCGGGCCCGGATCCCGGCTGGGAACCCGTCGTGACCGCGCCGGTCCGGGTGCTCGTCTGCGACGATCAGGAGCTGATCCGCGCCGGATTCGCGACGATCATCGACGCCCAGCCCGATATGGAGATCGTCGGCGAGTGCGGCGACGGACGCGCGGCAGTCGACCTGGCCCTTCGGCTCCGGCCGGACGTGGTGGTGATGGACATCCGGATGCCGGTGCTCGACGGCATCGAGGCGACCCGCCTGCTGGCCGGTGCCCGGGTCCCCGTGCCGGTGAAGGTCCTCGTGGTGACGACGTTCAACCTCGACGAGTACGTCTACGAGGCGCTGCGCGCGGGTGCCAGCGGCTTCCTGCTCAAGGACGCCCCACCGGCGCAGCTGCTCCACGGCATCCGCACGGTGGCGACGGGCGCCGCGCTGCTGGCCCCGGAGGTGACCCGGCAGCTGGTGGGCAGGTACGCGGCCCGCATCCGCCCGGCCGAGGGTGGCCCGCACGGCGGCGCGCTGACCCCGCGCGAGCTGGAGGTGCTCCGGCTCATGGCGGAGGGCCTCTCCAACAGCGAGATCGCCGCGGCCCTGGTGATCAGCCAGGAGACGGTCAAGACGTACGTGTCCCGCATCCTCACCAAGCTCGACCTGCGAGACCGGGTGCAGGCCGTGGTGTACGCGTACCGCCGGGGCCTGGTGACCTGAGCGGACCCGCTACTTCTTCGCGATCATGGCTACTAGGTCCGGCGGTTGCAGTCGCGCGCCTTGTTCGCGGAGTCTGTTGCCAGGACTTCTCGGCGGCCCTGCGCGTCTTCTGCAGCAGACGCGGTAACGACCTCACGGTCCCGGTGGTGAACGTCGGTGCCATATCGCGCAACCATGGTTCGGACGGCTTCTTCCACAACCGCGGTCGTGCGGGTAGGGGTCACCGTCCAGTCCGGGAGCAGAAGGCTCGGCCAGAACAGGTAGTTCGAGATCATCCCGAGGAACTGCGTAGCGGCCATCTCCGGGTCAGCGATGTCGGCGGCTCCCGCGTCGCGCTCGGCCAGGAGGTAGATCCGGACGGACTCGAAGTACGGCAGTTTTCCCTGTGAGAAATGCGCCTTGGCCAGTTCAGGAAAGCGTGGCAGTTCGGCGATGACGATGCGGAACAGGGCGGTCATCTCCGGCTGGCTCAACAGCGTCGCGTAGCGCCTTCCCAGAACCGTCAGGCCGGCCGTCAGGTCACCGGCGGGCGGCACGTCTTCGACGTCGTTCTCGGCCCACGAGTCGATGACGATGGCATCGAACAACGCTGCCTTTGTCGGAAACTGCTTGAACAGCGTTGCTTTCGACACGCCAGCACTGTCGGCAACACGCGCCAGTGATGCCCGGTCGTAGCCCACCTCGAGGAAAAGCTCGGTGGCGGCCCGCACGATGAGCGCGCGCTTCTCCTCCGCCACGCGCTGGTGATAGGCCGACGGCGCTGGGGTCATGCGGCCATCATAGCGAGGTGAGTGGGTTGACTCACCACTCGCAGGAGAGGTAGCTTCGACGTGGTGAGTCGGTCGACTCGCCACCCGGTTTCGGGTTGTCATCCCTCGCACGCACCCGGAGGATCTTTTGTCCCGCTTCGCCAATCAGACCGTTCTCGTGACCGGCGGCACCGGTGGGCAGGGGGCCAGCCACGTTCGCGCCCTGCACGCCGAAGGCGCCAACGTCGTCATCGGTGGCATCAATGCCGAGCGTGGTGCTGGCCTCGCCGCAGAGTTGGGAGATGGGGCGCGTTTCGTCTGCCTCGACGTGTCCCAGGAGGAGTCGTGGGCCGCCGCCGTCGCGGAGACCGAGAAGGTCTTCGGCGCGCTCACGATCCTGGTCAACAACGCCGGGGTGCAGAACCCACCGGCCCTCATCGAGTCCACCCACCGGGCTACGTGGGCTCGCATCCTCGACATCAATCTCACCGGCACTTTCCTCGGCATCAAGGCAGCCGCCCCGGCGCTACGGCGCGCGGGAGGAGGAACGATCATCAACATCGCCTCCACAATGGGCATCGGCGGTACGGCCTTCTACGCGCCCTATGTCGCCAGCAAGTGGGCGGTTCGGGGGCTCACTCAGACCGCTGCCCTCGAGTTGGGCCGCGACAACATCCGCGTCAATGCAATTCACCCCGGCGTTGTCGCCACTCCGTTCATCACCGAGCCGGCGGCCGGCAGCGACACCCCGATCGCCGACTTCTACTCGCCCGAGCCGTTCGCCGTCCCGCGACTCGGGCAGCCCGCCGACATCACTGCGCTGCTGTTGTTCCTCACATCGCCGCACGCGGCCTTCATCACCGGCGCCGAGTATGTCATCGACGGAGGGCTGCTCCTCGGCCCCGCACTGCAGAAGGAAACCGCCTGAACCACGCAGACCAGCATGGTGAGCGCGGACAGATGACCCCTGCTGTAGAAAAAGCCTGACGCCCAGGCCGACGATCGCATCCAGCACGCGTGTGGTGAGGTGCAGGCAGGTCAGCATCACGTCACCGGAGGACATCATCTTCACCGTCAACGCCATCGCCGCGCCTTCTGCCACCGAACCGCTCGTGCGTACCACGATCGAACGGCGGGACCTGGGCCCGCACGATGTTCTCATCGAAATCCGCTACGCCGGCATCTGCCACTCTGACATCCACACCGTGCGCGGCGACTGGGGCAGTGTTCCCTACCCGCTCACCGTTGGCCACGAAATCGTCGGCCGGATCACCGAGGTCGGCCCCGACGTCACCCGCCACGCGGTCGGCGACCGTGCTGGTGTTGGCTGCATGGTCAACTCGTGTCGCGAGTGCGAGAACTGCCGCACCGGAAACGAGCAGTACTGCCTCAAGGGCAACACCCAGACGTACGCGGGCGTCGACCGGGACGGCACCGTGACCCAGGGCGGGTACTCGACCCACGTCGTCGTGAACGAGGACTTCGTGCTGCGGGTGCCGGAAAGCATCCCGTACGAGGCGGCCGCGCCGATGCTGTGCGCGGGCATCACCACGTACTCTCCGTTGGCGCACTGGAACGCCGGTCCAGGCAAGAAGGTCGCCGTGGTGGGCCTGGGTGGTCTGGGCCACATGGCTGTCAAGATCGCCGCGGCGATGGGCGCCGAGGTGACGGTGTTGTCACAGACGCTGGGCAAGAAGGACGACGCCCTGCGCTTCGGCGCCGAGCACTACCACGCCACCAAGGACCCGGTGACGTTCGAGGCGCTCAAGAACAGCTTCGACCTGATCATCAACACGGTCAGCGCACCGATCGACATGGCCAGCTACCTCGGCCTGCTGCGTCTGGACGGCACGCTTGTCAGCGTGGGTGCCCCGCCGGAGCCGCTGCCGGTGCCCGTCTTCGCGTTGTTCGGCAATCGACGTTCGTTCGCCGGCTCCAGCATCGGCAGCATCGCCGAGACGCAGGAGATGCTGGACTTCTGCGCCGAGCGCGGCATCGCTCCCGAGGTCGAAGTCATCGGCGCCGAGGCAGTCAACGACGCGTACGAGCGGGTCCTCGCCTCGGACGTGCGGTACCGGTTCGTCATCGACATCGACACCCTGCGCTGATCTTCTGTGTCGCGCGCCAGGGTCCGCCGAACGGCGGGCCCTGGCGCACAGCCGGGGCGACCGGTGGCCGGCGGTGGTCCACGTTCGACGTCATCGACGCGCGGCGTCGTCCGGCGACGCCTGCCCAGCACTGTCTGCACGTCGGCGACGATGTTCACCGGCACCCCCAGCGGTCGCCGAGGTCGAGTGGCGAGGACGCCGATGGGCCGCCAAGGCGCAGAGCGCGCATCGGCGGCCCACCGTCTCAGCCGTTGTCGATCAGGCTGGCGATCTCGTTGTAGATCAGGTGCGCCTTCGCGCCCTGGTTCGACGGACAACCGCCGAGGTGGTGCAGGGCGATCACCCGGTGGCTGGCGTTCAGCACTGGTGAACCCGAGTTGCCGCCGGAGGTGTCACAGCTGTAACTGATGTTCCAGGTGTTGTAGTTCGCGTTCCGGACGGCGCAGGTCGCGCCGTTCTGGGTGTCCTCGTAGATCGACAGCCGCTTCGCGGTGCCGTCACCGTGCCCGGGGACATAGATCCGGGTGCCGGTGCTGGTGGCGGTGGTTGCCAGGTACAGCGTGCCGAACCCCTGGATGGCGGCGAAGTTGTTGACCGAGAACAGGGCGTAATCCAGCTGGTTGGAGCCGCCGCTGCTCACCCTGTAGAGGGTGGCACCGCTGACCTTGGTGCCGGCGCCGGGATTCGCGCCGCCACAGGTGGCGCACTGGTAGTTGAACTGCATCTCGCTGCCGCTCACGGCGGACTGCGTCGAGAAGCAGTGCTTGTTCGTCAGCATCCGGTTGGTGTTGCCGACCCGCCAGGTGGTGCACAGTCCACCGCCGCTGATCAGCAGCCGCGCCACCGCCCTGCCACGGGCGTACTCGGTGGGGTGGCTGTTCTGGTAGCAGACCACGTCCCGGCGGGCGTCGGTGCTGCACACGGACTGGGTGGAGAAGTTGTGCGCGGCGATTTCCGTGCGGTCGTATCCGCGCCAGAACCGGTCAATGGTGGCGGCGCTGACACGTGAGGGGCGGCTGCTGTGCAGTGTCACCACGGCGGTGTCGCCCTCCACCGACATCGCCCAGAAACCCGGCTGTCCGTCGGTGGTGTAGTCCGAACCGGTCGCCCGGTTCAGGTGGCGGTCGTACCGGTAGCTCTCCTTGCCGTCGCGGCTCGAGACGGTGACGTAGTCGCCTTGGGCCAGTCGCAGTGAACTGAAGTGCACCTTGACGTAGGTGGCACCGGGGTGCTGGATGATCTGTGTCCCGCCGTTGGGGGCGTAGGACAGCGAGCTGTTGACGGTGCGGAGTTCACCGATCGTGGTCACACCCTCTGCCGAGAACTGGTTCGATTCCGGTGCTCGCTCGGATTGTGGCGCGAGAGGGGCAACCGAGTACGCCTCGGCGGCGGGTACCGACAGTAGGCTCAGCCCAAGTGAGCAGGCAGCGAGCGCGACCGCCCCCGTTCGTAGGCGGCGCAGTGCATGTTTCATCTGTCGCTCCTTCTCAGGAATCAGCACCGAGACGTGCCTTCGGCCTTCATACCTGAGTTCACGCTAGACATGTAATCCCATCTATGTCATAGCTGCCTGCCGCGCCGCTTCGTCCGCCTCATGTCCGGATCACGGCCCGGACTGGGCGTACCGCACGTTCTCCGGCGACCCGGGCACCGTCGCCGCGATCGGGCAGGCCATGGCGCTGTCCCGGCAGGCGGTCACCAAGGGCCTCTACATCGGTCCGTACGCCGACCGGTCGGTGCGGGCGCTCGGGCTGGAACCGCCGCCCATGATGTGGATCTTCGAGTGGGACATCCCGACCGGCGACTCCGCGGCGCTGGACAGCATCTACGCGGTCACCGGCGGCCGCGTCGACGAGGCGATCGAGGAGGGCACGCAGGCCGTCGTGCTGGCCCGGCGCATGCGCGACCTGGTCGCCGCGACCGAACCGGCGACCTGGCGGGACGCCGAACTGCGCGGGCGTGACTGGCGGCTGGCCGCGGCGGCGTACCACGACGCGCGCGACGCGCACCGGCAGCGCTACGGCGCCGACGTGGACCTGCCCGCGTACAACTTCACCGCCGCCGACCTCGGGGCGCGGCGCGCCGACCGGGACCCGGCGATGGCCTGGGCGGCCCGGGCGTTGCTCGGGTCGATCCTGCTGGTGGTGCTGCTCGGCCTGTACGGGCGCGGGTTCGGCTCAGCCGCCGCGCGCGGGTTGCTGCTCGGCGCGCTCCGGCCGTGGCGGGTCGCCGCGCTGCCGACGCCCGTGACGCGGGCGGACCGGGTGTTGGTGTGGTTGATCCCGGCCGTGGTGCTGGTGGCGAGCCGGCTCGTGTTGACCTGGTTCGCCGCGCCGGCGCACCTGCTGGTCACCCTCGGTGGGTGGGCGCTGTTCACAGTCGTCGTACGCCTCGTCGTCGGTCGGCGGGATCCGTTCCACCTGTGGGCCGTGGTCGGTGGCGTCGCGCTGCTGCGCAGCGTGCTGCTGCTGGCGGTACTCGCCGGGCGCGGACCGGGCGGTTACTGGTTCGCCTTCTGGACTGCGCCGAGTCTGCGCGCGGCGTACGTCACCGTCGCGTTCGCGGCGTTCTGCTGGCTGTTCGTTGCCGTCGCCGTAATCCTGCGGGACCGGTACGGCCTGCGCCGCCGAAGCGCCGTTCGGGCTGACCCTCACCGCCGCGGGTGTGCCCCTCGGCGTGCTGTCCGCCCCGGTCTCGGTAGTGGGCCTGGAACGCGCGCTGACGGTGTGGAATGACCAGCTCGCGCTGCTGCCCTGGGCCTGTCCCGCATCCTCGGCATCACCGTCCACCTCGGTATCCCCGCCCAACTTCCCGCCTACACCGCCGCCGGCAATCCGCCTGATCGCCCGACCCCCCACCAACGACTTGGCGGGACAGCTGGCAGGCAGGAAGGCACCGTCGATAGCTCGGCCGGGCGGCGTTGGGCTTCTGAGTCATCAGCCGATCGGACAGCCAAAGGCGATGATCGGCTATTTCTATGTGCGACGGACACCCTGCGACGCCTAGGAAGGAGGCATGACCAACGAGGTGACCGTTCCCCTGCTGCCGTGCGCATCCATTGACGACATCGAGGCCTTCTACGGAGTTCTCGGTTTCCGCACCACGTACAAGCAACGCAAGCCCTACTCGTGTGTGGGGGTGCAGCGCGAAGACCTGCGTCTGCAGTTCTTCGAGATCGCCGGATTCGACCCGGAGCAGTCCTATGGCTCCTGCCTGGTACTCACCGCGGACGTCGAGGGACTCCATCGGGCATTCGCGGCCGGCATGCGCGCCGCGTACGGCAAGGTACTGGTGTCCGGAACGCCGCGGATGACCCGGCCCAGGGCGCGGAAGAACGCCGACGGGTTGGGCGGGTTCAGCGTCATCGACCCGGGCGGCAACTGGATCCGCGTCTTTCGGGACGCCGCCACCGCGCCCATGCCGGCCGCCACGCCTGCCGGGCGGCTGGCCAAGGCCCTAGCGAATGCTGTCGTGCAGGCGGACTCCAGGGGAAGCGTCGGACAGGCCGTTCGGATCCTCGACAGCGCGTTGGCCCGCCCGCAAGCCGACGACGACCCGGTCGAGCAGGTCGAGGTCCTGGTCTACCGCGCCGAACTCGCGATGGTGCTGCACGATCCAAAGACCGCGGCCGAGATGCTGGCCCGCGCCCAGTCCGTCACGCTCACGGAAGACGAATCCGAAAGGGCGGCACCCGCGTTCGACAACGCCGCCGAACTCACAACAGCACTGCGGTGACTCACCAGACGAGCGCCTCCCGCACCGCCCGGGAGGCATACCGACAGCAGCAGGACGGCCCGGAGCGGTACGTCGATGGCGCCGACTCTCTTCAAATGAGCGCCTGAGGCCCAGACGTGAGTCGGGCGCCAACCGCGCAAACTGCGGCTCCGCGAGGGCCACCACGGTGAAGGGGACGCCCTCGCGGAGCCGCAGTTCGCTCCGATCCGATCCCGCTATGCCTCGTGCACTGTCATCGGCAACCCGCCGCGAACCCGCAGCGACAGCATCGGCTCGGGCACCACCCGGTATCCCGGCACCTTGGCCAGCCGCAGTTCCCGCGCGACCATCGCGACCACGAACGCCGCCTCCATCATCCCCAGGTTGTTGCCGACGCAGAACCGCGGGCCGGCGCCGAACGGGATGTAGGCGTACCGGGGTCGCGAGGCCGTACCGTCCTTGTCGAACCGCTCCGGGCGGAACCGTTCGGGCTCCGGCCAGAACTCCGGGTTACGGTGCAGCGTGTACGGGCAGATCAACACATCGACCCCGGCCGGCACGTCGTACCCGCCGATGGTGTCCGTTTTCTGCGGAATGCGGGAAAGCATCCACACCGGCGGGTACAGACGCATCGCCTCCTCGATCACGGTCGCCGTGTAACGCAGGCGGTGCAGGTCGTCGAACGTCGGCTGTCGGTCTCCGAGCACCGACAGCGCCTCCGCCCGCAGCCGCTCCCAGACGGCCGGGTTCTCGTCGAGGAGGTGGAACGTCCAGCTCAGGGTGCTGGCCGTCGTCTCGTGGCCGGCCAGGCAGAGCGTGACCAACTCATCGCGCAACCGCCGCTGCCCGACCGCGACGTCGGGCTCGGCGTTCGTCGACTGGATCAGCCGGCTCAGGGCGTCGTCGCCGTCGAGCCGGCCGCCGCGCGCCTCGACCAACTCGTTGACAACCGTCTGCAGGTGACGACGGGCGCGGCGGAACCGCACCTGGTGCGGCAGCGGCACCCACATCGGCACCGCGCTCATCGTGACCATCTCGAACATCGCCTGGTCCTGCATCGCCTCGAAGGACCCGCCAACGTCGCCGAGCCCGCCGAGGTCCGCGTCGAGCAGGGTACGGCCGAGCACACCGAGGGTGAGCCCGGTGGCGGCGCCCGCGATGTCGACCGGACCCCGCCCGACGTGGCCACGCAACCGGTCCACGAACCGACCGGCCTCCTCGGCCACCACGTCGGCCTGCCGGGCGATCCGTTTGGGCTGGAACACCGGCTGGATCACCCGTCGCTGCTTGCGCCACAGATCGCCCTCGCTGGTGAGCAGCCCGTCGCCGAGGGCCCGCTTGGCCTGGGCCAGCCCGACGCCCTTGTGGTAGTTGTCCGGGTTGTCGGCGAGCACATGCTTGGCGTGGTTGGGGTGGTTGAAGAAGAAGAGAACCTTCGGGCCGATCGCGATGCGGGCCGCGTCACCGAAGGTGTCGGCTGCCGACGACATCAGCCCGAGCCGGTCCCGGCCGAGCTTCCACAGCAGCTTCGGCGCCGCCCAGAACGGTGGTCCGGGCGGCCGCCGCCGCGACGCGGTGAGTGTCATGTCGCCGCCTCGCTCGGCTCGGGCACCTGCGCCGGCTCGGTCATGCCGCGGAACTGCCCGTTGACGAAGACCAACACGTCACCGGTGCTCTCCCAGCGCAGCGACACCACGCTGCTCAGGAAGATCGTGTGATCACCGCCGTCGTACGTCCGCCAGACCCGGCACTCGAAGTGAGCCACCGCGTCGTCGATCAGCGGGGCGCCGGTGACGCTGCCCGGCGTCCACTCGACCGAGCCGAACTGCGCCAACCCCAGTGGCCGCCACCGATCGGCGAAGTGGCGTGCCACCTTCTCCTGCCGGTGCCCGAGCACCGAGATGCCTAGGGTGCCGGCCTCGGTGAGGATCTGATGCATGATCGCGTCGCGGCTGACACAGACCAGCACGAGCGGCGGGTCCAGCGAGACCGACGCGAACGAGTTGGCCGTCATGCCGTGTGGTGTGGCGCCGCCGACCGTTACGACGGTGACGCCTGTCGCGAACGTCCCGAACGCCCGCCGCAACAGCTTCGATCCGGCCACCTCGCTCGGAGTGAGCAGTTCGTCGCTCATCTCGCCTCCCCGTTTGCGTACGGTTCGAGTGCGCGGGCCAACGCCTCCGGTACCCGCGCCGGCAGTGTCCGGTTGTTGGGGCCACGCATGCACGCGACCCGTTGCCGACCTCGGGCGACGAGCGTCTCGCCGCCGTCCGGGTCGAGCCGCACGTAGTCGAAGCCGAACTCGATCTGGGTCTGCGCCAGTTCCACGAGCCGCATCCGGACCGAGAGGTCGTCGAACGCCGTGATCTCGGCGAAGAACTCGCAGTCGACCTTGAGAGTGAAGAGCTTGAGGTCGTCCTGCAGGTCGGCCAGCACGTCCGGTGCCCGCTGCTTGAGGAACATCTCCCGGCACCGCCCCTGCCAGCGCAGGTAGTTGACGTAGTAGACGTTGCCGACGAGGTTGGTCTCCTCGAAGCCGACCGTGTGGGGGTACTCGAAGTACTTGCTCATCGAAGCGACCACCCGTCGGTGAGCACCGCGACGACGACCGGGTCGGCGTGGTCGCGCAGCCGGGTCACGAGCACGGCGATCCGCAGTGTGCCGGAGGCCAGGGTGAGCCAGCCGTGCGGACCGACCGCGCTCAGCGTGATCGGGGTCTGTACCGGCAGTCCGACCTTGCGGAGGCACTCGATCGCCGTCCAGACCCGGGTGCTCGCGGTGTCGATGTCCTCGTCGGTGTCCCTCGTGAGCTGGCCGACCAGGCCGTCGTGCGGGCCGAGCAACGCCGACCAGGTCCCCGCGTCGCGCTCGGAGACCGCCTCGATGTCGCAGCTCAGCACCCCCCGACCGCCGACGCAGACGGTCACACCGGCACCGTGTGCCGCCGAGACGACCCGGTCGTCGTCAATCTCCGGCCGGCCGTCGGGCCGGTAGCGCACCTCGACCGGGCGGCCGAACACCCGTCCGGCCGCGAGGCCGGTCATGGCGCGTCGGGGCGGGTCGTCCGAGCCGTGTGGCTCGACCGCCACCGCGACCTGGGCACCGAGCAGGTCGTCGAGCGACCGTTCGAGGTAGGGGCCGAGCAGCGGCGCCGCCCACGGGCCGCGCCCGTTGCCCTTGCGCACCGCCTGCAGGCGCAGGCCCTCCCACCGTTCCACCACCTCGCCGCCCGGCGTGCGGACGGCGATGTCGTAGAGGTAGGTGTCGCCGTCGCGGCTGCGCTCGGTCGCCGTGAACCGGGCCTCACCCTTGTCGGCGAGGACCGGGCCAGCGGCGTGTACGCGTTCGATGCCGGCCGGCAGGAGCGTCGCGTGCGGTACGCAGACCTGCAGGCCGTGCATGAGCGCGTCCCGCATTCCGGGGTCACCGAGCAGCAGGTCACCGCCGAGGAAGCTGGCGAACCAGTCGTCGGTCGCGACCGCTGACACGTCGACGTCGACGTGCCGTGCCGCCGCCCGGTGGTAGCCGCGCAGCCGCTGAAACCGCTGGCCCTGGAAGAGGATGCCCCCGTACAGGTCCGTGGCCGGGTCGAGGGGCACCAGCGGTAGGCCGGCGCCGGTCTCGTCCGGTGGGCCGTCGAGTTCTCCGCGGTCGCCGAAGCGCAGCCGCGCGCGGAAGTGGTCGACCGCGAAGCCGGTGTCGGCGGCCCGGATGGCGACGTCGACGTCTTCGTCGCCGGTCACCACCGCCGCGATCCGGATCGTGGCGCTGCCGTCGACGGGTACCACGATCGGCCGGAGGAACTCGACGTCCTCCATCGCCGGCACCTCAGCGCGCCCGGTGAGCGCGGTGGCGGTCTGCGCCATGGCCTCCATGCCGAACACCGCCGGAAACAGCAGGTTGCCGTCGAGCAGGTGGTCGGCGAGATACAGGTCGGTACCGGCGTTGAGTTCGACCTCGGTCACCAGTTCGACACCGTGGTAGTGCACCAGCGGCGTGCCGACGAACCGCAGCAGCGGCAGCGTCGGCGTCTCCCGACGCACTGTGTCGATGCCCTCGGTGCGGCCACTGATCACCACCACCGGCGGGGCGTCGGGGTCGGCGATCAGGCGACGCATCAGGCGTACGCCCTCGTCGGGCGAGATCGGGACGATCCCGTCCCGCTGCAGACCCTCCACGACCGAGAGCCGCTCGCCCATGCCGACGCCGGACCAGACAGACCACTCCAGGCAGAGCGTCCGGCATTCGGGGTGCGCCGCCGCGAAGTCCGCGGTGATTTCGGCCAGCCAGTCGTTGGCGGTCGCGTAGTGCGCCTCACCGCGCAGTCCCGCCCGGCCGATGATGCTGCCGAAGGTGACGAGCATCCGCAGCGCGCCCGGCTCGACGGCGTCGAGGACGGCGCGCAGCCCGTCGATCTTCGGGGCGAACGTCGCCCGGAAGGCCGCCGCGTCCAGGTTGGCCAGGGTCGCCGGCTCGTTGCGGCCGGCACCGTGCAGGACCGCCGTCACCGGGCCCAGCTTCTGGCGTACGCCGTCGACCGCGGTCCTGACCTGCGCCGGGTCGGTGACGTCGGCGCGGGCGTAGTGCAGGCGCACCCCGGCGGCCGTCATCCGGTCGAGGTTGGCGGCCAACTCCGCGTCGGTCGCCGGGTCGCTGCGACCGAGCACTGCCAACGCCGCGCCGGTGTCCTGCGCGACGGCGAGCGCGCACTCGGCGGTGATGCCCTTGCCACCGCCGGTCACGAGCAGCACGTCCGACGCGTCGAGCGGCATGATCTCCCGGGCCGGTCGCACCGGCATCGCCCGCAGGGTGGGCACCAGCCGCACGCCGTCGGCGTCGTAGCGCACCTCGTGGAACCGCCCGGTGGCGGCCACCTCCGCGACCAGCAACGCCGGGTCGTCGAAGTCGGCGGGTACGCGAACGATGGTGGTCCGGATCCGGGGCATCTCCAACCGCAGCGACTTGGCCAGCCCGGCGGCGCCCCGACCACGTTGCACGACCACGAACCGGTCGCGCTGCTTGTCGGCGATCGCCGCCTTGGCCCCGTCCAGTGCGAGCGCCAGGTCGGCCTCGGTGCAGTCGGCCGGCAGGCAGACCAGAACCCCGCCACCGACGCCGCCGTGCTCCAACGCCTGCCGCAGAGACTCGGCGAGCGAGTCGCCGTCTCGCGACCAGCGCCGCCAGGGGCCGTTGGCCTCCACCTCGACGCGCGGTGGCAGCGGCAGGGCGTCGAGGTCGACGGAGAACGCCCGGGACCAGGCGGCCGCACCGGCCACAGTGGCCGCCGTCGCCGCGTTACCCTCCCCGGCGGAGCTGGCCAGGTCTTCCAACGCCTGGGCCAACTCCCCTACCGTGGCGACGGCGAAGTTCGTCGGCGTCTGGGCACTCGGCACCGAGAGCAGTTGGGCGGCCTGGTTGACCACCTGTCCCACAGTGATCGAGCTGAGGTGCAGATCGTCGAGGAGGTGGCTCTCGCCGCGTACCATCTCGATCGGAAGCTCGGCGCGGTCGGCCACCAACCGACGCAGCAGGTGCAGCGGCGGCTCGGAGGCGTCGGTGTCGGCCTCGATCTTCTTCGCCTCGACGGCCCGCCGCACGGGCTGCACTGTCAGCGGCGGCGCGGCCTCGCAGGGGCTCGCGAAGAAGCTGAACTTCGCCCCGAGTTGCAGCGGCCGGGTCAGGCGACCCTGGAACAGCCCGTCGTCGACCCGGAACGCGCCGACGACGTACGCGGCACCGACGGCGTTGAGCAGACCGGCGACCGACTCGTCATCGGTGTCGAGCGACACCGACGGCACGTCCGTCGCCGCGGTCGCCAACGCTCCCAGCACCCGACCGGGGCCGACCTCGATGAACAGGTCGAGGTCCTTCGCCGCGAAGGCCACCGCCTGGGTGAAGAGCACCGGGTCGGTGATCTGGCGGCGCAGCAGGGCCGGCACGTCGGTGTCGACCGGGAGGACATCGCCGGTCACCGTCGACACCACCCGGCGCGACAGCGGGTCGAACTGCTCATCGGTCAACCGATCGCCGAACGCGTCGGCGGCCGGTGCCACCAGCGGTGAGTGGAACGCGTGCGAGACGCGCAGCCGGGTGGTGGCGAAGCTCGCTTCGCCGGCGCGGCGGCAGGCCTCCTCGATCCCTTCGGCAGTGCCGGCGATCACCGTCTGTTGTGGACCGTTGAAGCCACCGATGACGACCGGCAGGTCGGCCAGCAGGGGCCGGACCGCCTCGGGTGCCGCCGCGATGCTCGCCATCGTCCCCGACGAGCTGTGCTCGGCCATCGTCTGGCCACGGACCATCGCGGTACGCAGCAGGGCGTCCTCGTCGAACGCGCCCGCCCAGTGCAGGGCGGTGATCTCGCCGAGGCTGTGCCCCACCGCGGTGGTCGCCTCGATGCCGAGCGCCGACAGCACGCGCAGGCCCGCCAGCGAGCCGGTGACGATCCGGGGCTGGGCCACCGTCGTGGCGACCATGTCGCCCGAGGTGGGCAGGGCCGCCTTGGTGTAGACCTCGTCGACCTCGCTGAACCGGCGGCGCAGGGCACCGCCGCTCGTCCCCTGCCCCGAGCCCTGCCCGGGGAAGAGATAGCCGATCCGGCCCGGACCGCCGACGTGGCCCAGGAAGCAGCGCTCGTCGGCGCTGACCAGGCTCGTCTCGCCGGCGTCCAGTACGGCGCAGAGACGTTGCAGCCGCGCGACCGCGTCGGCCGGTGACGAGACCACGACGGCCGCCCGGTAGGGCAGGTCGCGCAACTCCCCGTGCAGCGTCGCGGCCAGGTCGCCCAGCTGGGCGTACGCGACGCCGTCGACGAACTCGACGAGCCTGTCCAGCCGCTCCCGCAGCTTCTCCCGGGAGGCGGCGTCGATCAGCAGCAGCTCGACGTCCTGGCCGGAGGAGGCCAGCCGGCTGGTCCGGCTGTCGAACCCGCGCCGACGTCGGGAGGGGCCACCCTCGAGCACGATGTGCGTGTTGATGCCGCCGAAGCCCATCGCCGTGACCCCGGCCCGGACGTTCGGCAGGTCGGGCCACGGCTCCGCCTTGCGCAGTGCGCGCAGCGCCGGGTCGTTGTCGTCGGCCAGGATCTCGTGCGGCATGACGCAGCCGATGGCCGGGGGCAGCACCTGGTGGTGCACGGCAAGCGCCGCCTTGATCAGGCCGGCGACACCGGCGGCGGCCTTGGTGTGCCCGATCATGCCCTTGATCGAACCGATTGCGGCCGGAGCCGCGGTCGGGTCGGCGGAACGACGGGCGAGGGACAGCGCGGTCAACTCAGTGGCGTCACCGACCCGCGTACCCGTGCCATGTCCCTCGAAGAGGCCGACCGTCTCGATCCCGAAGCCGGCGCGCTCGTACGCCCGGTCGAGCGCGAGTCGGTAGCCGCTGACCTCGGGTCGGGTCATCCCGCCCTTGCCGTCGGAGGAGATCCCCCATCCGGCGATGGTGGCGTAGATGCGGTGGCCGGCGGCGCGAGCGTCGTCCTCGCGCATCAGGACGACCATCCCGCAGCCCTCGCCCGGCCAGAAGCCGTTCGACCCACGGTCGTAGACGCGCATCTCACCGGTCGCCAGCGCGCCGGTCTTCGCGAACCCGATGATCTCGAAGGGGTCGATCGACAGGTCGACACCACCGGCGACGGCCACGTCGACGTCACCGTCGATGAGGGTCTTGCTGGCGGTCGCGACCGACAGCAGCGACGACGAACAGGCGCCGTCGACGGTGTAGCCACCGCCCTTGAGGTCGAAGTGGTTGCAGATCCGGCCCGCGATGGTGTTGGAGAGCCCGCCGGCCAGTGTGTCCTCGTCGACCTCCGGGAAGGGACTTTTGAAGGTCGCCTCGAACGAGTCGAGGAAGGTCATCAGGTGGTCGTCGTCCCAGTCCTGGTCCTTGAGCGCCGCGGCGACCATGCGCCGGACGAAGGGCCAGCGCAGCCGCAGCTGATTCGCGCGGGTGAACTCACCGGTCAGGGTGTTGCCGACCACCACGCCGGTACGGTCCCGGGGCAGTCCCTCGGCCATCGGGAAGCCGGCGTCGGCCAGGGCCATCGCGGCCATGTCGAGGGCGAGCCAGTGGGTCAGGTCGGTCGAGCGGTAGGTGCTCCCGGCGACCTTGTAGGCGATCCGGTCGAACTCGTACCCCTCGATGACGGCGGCGTTGCGGGCGTAGAACTTGTCGGGCGTGTTCGGGTCCGGGTCCCAGTAGTCCTCGAGCCGCATCCGCTCGTCGGGGAGACGGCGGAACGCGCGCCGCCCGGCGAGGGCGTTCTCCCACAGCTCCCGGGGTGACGTGGCGTCCGGATAGCGGCACGCCATGCCGACTATCGCTACACGAGTCATGCGGGGACGACCTCCTTGCCGGTGTGTTCCTTGCCGTTGCCGTTGCCGGTGCTCGCTGGCACCGGCATCGCGGCCGTGTCGAGGCTGGGTGCCCGGTCCGCCTTGGACTTCTCGATGAAGTGCAGGGTCCAGTGGAAGCCGCCGCGGATGAGGCAGACGGCGGCGGTGGCGAAGAAGATGCCGTACGCGATGCCGAAGCCGGTGAGCAGGCCGTAGACCACGGCCACGCTGGCACCGAACGCCACCTGCGCGGCCGGCGCCGATGGTGAGGTGCCCGGGTCGGTGACCATGTAGTTGGTGAACAGCACGAACGCGACGCCGGTCATCATGCCCAGGGCCGCCGGGATCGACGTGTCGAGCAGCACCCCACGCACGATCGCCTGCAGAGCGAATGCGGACAGCCAGCCCATGATCAGCCACATCCGACCGGTCAGCTTGCCGTTGATCATCGTGCCGCCGACGATGATGATCGCCGGGATCAGCCAGTCCCAGAAGCCCGAGATGTACTCGGTGAAGTGGTAGGGCGGTGCGACGCTGGCCCACGGGAACACCATCAGGATCACCGCGATGCCGAAGTTCGACGGGTTCATGTAGTGCCGCATCCGGCCCCGGATGGGGGCCTGCAGGACCCACTTGGCGCCGATGGCGACCGCGACACCGAAGAGCATCGTCCAGAGCTGGTCGTTGACGTAGATCAGCATGTTGAGCGCGAGGCTCGTAATGTGCGCCGGATAGAGGAACTCGATCAGCCCGCGCAGCCCTCGGCCGCTGAATCGCGGGGCTCGGCCCTCGACGCGGGCACCGATGGCCTCCAGGGCGATCTCGATCGTGTAGCCGGCGAAGACCGCGATGAGGGGCCAGGTCCAGGGCTGCTCGAAGCCGAGGACGGTGAAGCCGAGGATGTTGAAGACCGTGATCGAGATAGCGAAGTTGCGAAGTGCGATGTTGACTTTCGGGTCGTGACGTGGCGGGGTGACGGTACTGGTTGCCATGTCGCTCACCTCTCCTGGGCCTGGGCGCCGAGCTCGAGCGAGTGCCAGCCCGGGGTCATCGAAAGCTCCTGTTGATGCGGCTGACCGGTGCGATCACGCCAGTTCAGCTCGACCCGCACCGGGCCGGTCACGTTCTTGCCAAGTCCGATGTGGACCTCGCTGCTGCGCTTGCCGGAGTGGCCGCTGCCACCGTCGACACGGCCGAGCAGCACCCGACCGTCCGCGGTCGTGACCTTGACCTGGGCGCCGACGACTGGCGAACCAGCGGTCCCGGTCGCGGCCGTCGCGCCGGCCGGGGCGGGATGGGTCAGGCGGAGGCCGAGGAAGGCACCGGGGTTCGGGCTCTGGTTGTGGTAGAAGACCGGCTCGTCCCACTGCCGGGCGACCGCGAAGTCGAGGCGTCCGTCGCCGTCGGCGTCGCCGGTCGCGATGCCGCGAGTCGGCACCGGCGCGTCGAGGCCCAACCGCGGCGCGATGTCCACGTAGCGGCCACCGTCGGACTTGACGAAGAAGTGCAACCGCTGACTGCCGCCGATGTCGTCACCGGGGCGCACGTGCGGCCACCAGGTGGTGTTGGTGAGCAGGTTGTCATTGGACATCGCGAGTTCCTGCAGCTGCGGCCACCTGTTGACCTCGCCCTTGACGAAGCCGGTCGTCTGCGCCACGACCAGGTCGCCGCTGTTGTTGAAGTCCGCCATCTTCACGTCCCAGCCCCAGCCGGACCAGGCGAGCCCGAGCGGCGCGCTCTCGTCCTTGAACGGGGCGGTGCCGTCGTCGAGGTGGGTGCGAAGGTCCTTGTGGTCCTTCGCGGAATTGACGAAGGCGAAGTGGCTCTCCTCCAGGCCGAACGTGGTAGCGATGTTGCTGACGTACATGTCGTAGAGGCCGTCGCCGTCCAGGTCGCCGAAGTCGACGCCCATGCCCTTGAACGAGTCGGCGCCCACCCGCTTCGACTTGGGGACGAGCGGGTCACGGACGGCCTTGACCGGAGCGAACTCGATCTTGCCGGGGGTCGACCTGTTGTAGAGCATCCGGTCGGGGCCGAAGTCGTGGGCCACGTAGAGCTCCGGCAGAAGGTCCCCGTCGACGTCGTTGGCGGCCGCAGCGAGGGCCCAGCCCTTCGACACGGCGCGCGGAAGAACGTCGCTGACCAGTTCGAAGGTTGCCGTCGGCTCGGCGCCGGCGGTGGCGCCGGTGCACCGGAAGAAGTAGTCCTCGCCGCCGTTGAACGCCTGCGACATCGAATGGTTCATCGCGACACCGTCCTTCTTGGTGTCGTCGAGGACCGGGCCGTGCGGGAAGTAGTTGCCGACAAAGATGTCGACGTGGCCGTCACCGTCGAAGTCGTCGACCGCGACGGTGTTGGTGTTCCACTGCGGGCCGTCGTAGCGGTCACCGGGCGACTGGGGCAACACCTCGACCGGCCGGAAGGTGTCCATCGTCAGGCCGACCGCGCCGGCCTTGGCGAGGTAGAGGATCGGCGTACGTCCCCAGAGGTAGACCAGCACGTCGGTGCGACCGTCCTCGTTGAAGTCGCCGGGGACGCACCCCATTGGCGCCATCGTGTCGCTCATCGGCAGCGGCGCCGGATTGAGCGCGAACGGCGCGTAGCGGGGGGTGCCGGGGCGGGGCACGGGGGTGACCACCACCTGGTCGATACGGGGATCGGTGATGCACAGGTCGTTGGGCAGCCCGTCCCCGTCGAGATCGTTCATCGCGACGCCCGAGCCGACCGACGAGATCCACGCGTTGATGTCCTGGTACTTCTGGTTGACCTTGCGGACGGTCTGCTGCGGGTAGCCCCCCGGCATCGCGATCGAGGCCGGCTGGAACGCGAACCCGCTCGCGGTCCGCGCCAGCTCGGATGCCGAGGCGGAGGGCAACCGCCCCAGTTGGAAGAGCAGGGCGACCAGGGCCAGCGCCACGATTGCGGGTAGCCGCCGATGCAGCCATGAACCCTTCTGCGACATCTACTTGACCTCCGATTGTGACGGACGGGTACGGGGCCGGGAATCCCATTACCATCGGTTTGGTAATGGCATTTCACCGATTCCTGGACGGCTCCACGGAACGGGCATCAGCACCGATAGCCGCGAGCGCGAGTTTCCAGTTCCGACCCCTTCGAACAGGGAGTTTGGCGACGGACTATCACCACACATCCCGACTCACCGATTTCGGTGAACACGCTGGATAGAGCGTCGCAGGGGCCTTTAACGATGTCTTCTTCGTCTGTGCTGGGGGCTTCTTCGTTCGTGCGGTGCGCCCAATACCCGGACATACGTCAATATTCTCGGGGCACCGCCCCGGGTGATAATTGTGATCTCCGGCCGACTACCGAAGGTGTCGGCTGCCGACCGCCAGCGCGGTGGCGAAGCTGGCCCAGGCGACCGTCTCGACCAACACGGCGTCGCCCTCGTGCCAGGCCTGGAACTCCGCGACGGTCTCCTCGTCGACCTGATACGACGCGAAGGCCGCCAGCAGGGCGAGCCGGCCCGCGGACCGGTCGGGCTCCGGCAGGTCGGCGATCGCCCGCTCGCACCACTCACGACTCAGGCCGGTGTCGGCACCCTGCCAGGCGTCGAGATGCGCGGCGACGAGCGCGCGCACCCGCGGAGGAACCGACCGCTCCCCGGCAGCGGTGAAGGCCGCGTTGGCGCGAGCCACCGCGTCCGCCACCGACGCGCTGCCCAGCGCCCAGCCCGCCTCCGGCGGCAGGTCGGCCGCGGGTAGCAGGGACAGTGAGCGACCGGCCGGGTGCTCCTCGCGCAGGATGGGGTGCAGCAACCGGCTGACGCCGCGCTTCATCCTCCGCTTGGCCCGGGAGCCGAGCTGCGGTGGCAGCAGGAAACTCGACAGGAAGACGTTGACCATGCGGCTCAGGTAGTGGAACCCCACCACGACGCCCACCAACTCGGCGCGCTCCGCCGGGGTGAGCGTCAGGTCGAACGCCGGGAAAGCCGCCGGCTGGTGGGCGGCCCGCGCCCAGCCGGCGAGCGTACGCACCCGCGGATCCACGACGTCCTCGACCCGGTCGGCGACGATCGCCTCGGCGTCGTGCTCGGTCGACAGGTCGTACATGCCGGTGCTGTGCATGTCGACGCAGTAGGGGCAGATGTTGGCAACCGACACCGCCGACGCCACCGCCTCCTTGGCCAGCCGGTCGACGGCGCCACCGGTCATCAGCGGCTCGCGCATCAGCATCCAGTAGGCGGCGAGTGTCCGGGGGGCCGGCGAGTGCAGCAGCAGCGGCGGTACGACCAGGCGCATCTCGTCGGTGGCCTGCCGGTAGACCTCGGCCACCAGACCGTCGGCTGCGGTGGGTGCGACAGGCGTCACGTACTTCACCTGGCGCTGAACGACCGACGAGACGACGCGGGCGGCGACCATGGTTACCTCCGTTGAGGGTGTGGACGTCGCACTAGCATCACGCCGGTAACGCCGCCGACCCCACTCCGAGCGTGCCGACCCGCAGCGCCGCCTTCATCGCCGCCCAGGAGGTGACCTCGATCAACTCCCGGTCGCCAACCCCCGTCGCCCGAAGCGCGTCGAAGTCGGCGTCGATCGACTGGTAGGAGCCGAACGCCGCCAGCAGGGCCAACCGGCCGGCGGGTTGGTCGGCCGGCGCGAGCGCCGATACCGCCTCGCTCAACCAGCCGCGGTTGGCCCCGGGAGGCCGCCCGTCCCAGGCGTCCAGCCGAGCGGTGACCAGCGACCGCACCGGGCCGGGCACCGAACGCAGGCCCGCGCGGTCGAAGGCGGCACCGGCCCGCGCGAACGCGTCGCCGATGCTCGGACTGCCGGCGGCCCACTCCGGCACCGCTGTCGCCGCCGCGGCGGGGAGCAGCGCCAGCGCCGCCCCCGGCTCGGGCCCGCTCCCGCGCAGATCCATCAACCTCCCGAACACCCTCCGGACCGTCGTCCGTGCGGCGCCGGGCAGCCGCGGCGGGAACGGCGACTCCGGGAGGAACAGGTTGACCATGCGGTTGATGTAGTGGAACACCACCGCCACGCCCAGCACCTCGGGGACCGCCGCGGCCCGCACCGGGACCGCCGCGGCGACGTGCCCGCTGTCGCGTGCCCAGCCCGCGACCGCCCGAAGGCCCGGATCGACGAGTTGGTGGAGGTTGCCCGAGGCGATCTGCGCCGACTCCCGCCCGCGAGCCAGGCCGTGCATCGTCGAGCTGTGCACGTCGACGCAGTAGGGGCAGGCGTTGCCGAGGGAGACGGCGGTCGCCACCGCCTCCTTCGTTCCCCGGTCGACGACACCCCTCGCGACAAGCGTTTCCCGCAGGATCATCCAGCACCCGGCGAGTGGCTCGGGGGCCGGTGAGTGCAGGGCAACCGGCGGGGCGAGCATTCCGAAGTCGCGTTCGACGTGCTCGTACACAGTGGCAACCAGTCCCTCGGCCACGGCGATCGGCACCGGCGTGACGTGCCGTACCGTCCCCGCGGCCCGGCGGGTGCCTCGAATCATGATCATGCCCACGACGCTCTCCCTTCGACCGCAAGCCCAAGGATGTCGATATCGACGGGCCGGGGCCGTCTCCGAACTTGCGGTATCGGGTCGATCCGCACGCGCACCAGGCGGTGGCCGCAGAAAATCGGCCGGCCGCCCGGGCCCGGGTCGGGGCACAAGAGCACGTCGAAAGAAATCCTTCCGTCACCCATTGATTACCGTAAACGCCGGGCCACGCCCTCTGACGAATGGAGTGTCCATGTCCGCTGTTGCGGCCCCACCGAGGTCGGGTTTCCTCGCGTCCCTCAACGGCCGGCACCACCGCGCCGCCCTGAACAGCTTCATGGTGATCGTGATCGCGCACTGGGCGGAACACCTCGTGCAGGCGTACCAGATCTTCGTGCTCGACATGCCCCGGCCCGCGTCGCGTGGCGTGCTCGGACAGTTCTGGCCGTGGTTGGTCACCTCGGAGTACCTGCACTACGGCTACGCCATCGTGATGCTCGTCGGTCTCTTTCTGCTCCGGCCGGGCTTCGTCGGTCGGGCCCGCACCTGGTGGACGATCGCTCTCGCCATCCAGTTCTGGCACCACATCGAGCACCTGCTGCTCCTCATCCAGGTGCAGGCCGGCTTCAACCTCTTCGGCGCCGCGGTGCCGACCAGCGTCCTGCAGCTCGTCATGCCCCGCGTCGAATTGCACCTGTTCTACAACTCGATCGTCTTCATCCCGATGCTGGTCGCGGTCTACTACCACCTGCGGCCGAGCCGGGTCGAGGTCGAGGCGATGCGGTGCAGCTGCGCGCCACGTCCCGTAGCGTCGCTGGCCTGACGTGGTCCGCCGAGGTGGGGCGCTGCTGCTCATCGTCCTCCTGCTGTCCAGCGTCGCGTCGTCGGCCTCCGCCGACGGCGGTCTGATCACCAGCGACCCTGCCGCGGGTGCCGCCGTCTCGGTGGCACCCGCGGCCGTCGCGCTCACGTTCTCCGACGCGCCGGACCTGGCGCTCTCCCACGTCGCCGTGCTCGACGACGCGGGCAACCCGATCCAGTCGGGCGACGCGCGACAGGGCCCGGAGCGCACGGTGACCGTGCCGATCACCGTCGCCCGTCCGGGCAACCTGACGGTCGCCTTCCACATGGCACTCACCAACGGGGGCGAGGCCACCGGAAGCCTGCGGTTCAGCGTGGGCACCGGGGTGGCACCTCCGGCGCCGTCCGAGGTCGTCCGGCAGGCCACCGCCGACGCACTCACCGCGCACCAACACTCGATCGACCCGATGAGCGCCTTCCTGCTCTTCGTCGACGGGCTCGCCGTGGTGGTCGTGCTGGCACTGCTGTACCTCCGCCGGCCCTACCAGGCCGCGCCCGACACGCCCGACCCGCGTCCGTGATCATTCCGGCGGCGCCGGTGACCAGTCCACAAGGCCACCGGCTGAGTAGGTGACCGGCGGCTGCACGTCACAAGCAGAAGGGGCCCCGCCGGACGGCGGGGCCCCTTGCCGCCGGTCAACTGCCGAAGTTGGCGACCATGGCCGCGGCGATGCGCTCGCGCCAGACCGCGAACGCCGGGGTCTGCCCGTCAGCGGGCAGGTCGACAAGCGCCTCGTCGGTGACCTTCGAGGCGCTGGCCGGCGACATGCCGCAGAGCAGCTCGGTCGCCAGCTCGGTGTGAGGCTGCACGAGGTCGGCCTTGACCCGGGACGCCGCCGCGAAGGCGACACCCTGCATGAGCTGGGGGCGGTACGGGCCGGCCAGGTCCCGCAACCGGCGCAGCTCGGTGTCCGACGCGCCGCCCGCGTACCCCGCGGCGAGGCCGGTGCCCGCCCACAGGTCGGGTCGCCGCGCCACCGGGAAGCGGTTGAGCAGGCCGGCCACCGTCTCGGGATCGGTGCCACCGACGAACCACGACGCCCGGCCGATGCCCTGGTCGATGGCGTTGTTGGCGTACGGGTGGCCCGGCCACGGGAAGCGTTCGTCGCGGAACTGCTGGTGCACGTAGCGTTTGGTGACGAAGTAGGCCTGGTGGAACCCGTACCCGTCGAGGACCAGCCAGCGCAGCAGCGGGTCCGGGGCGTACAGGGTGGACCAGCGGAAACGGGGAAGTCGGGCCATCGCCCAGCCCACCCCGACGTAGACCATGTAGACGTGGTGTCGGGCCCGCCCGTCGAGGAAGTCGGCGACGTGCCGGGTCCCGCCGCCGGGCAACCCGTCGCGCATCGCCAGGGCCATCGCGGCGCCCTCGTAGGCGAAGCCGCGATAGCCGGTCGGCACCTGTTCCAGCGACGGTTCGGCATCCGTGGGCCGCTTCGCCTCGGCCGCGAACGCGTACCCGGCGAGGAATGTGCGGCCGACGGTCTCCAACCGCTCCCGCCCGGCGGCGGACTTCACATGGAAGCCGCGGACGTCCATCCTGGTGGCCGCGACGTCGGGGGTCAGCACCCTGCGTCGCAGGCTGCGCCAAACGCTCATCGAACCCTCCTGTCCTCATCGTGAATGGCGGCGAGGCGGGCCCGGATCCGGTGGCGCCACACCTCGTAGTCGGGTTCCTCGGTGTCGGCGAAACCCACGGCCGCGACCTCGTCGGCCAGTGCCGCGGCCTTCTCGGCGGGCAGGCCGGCGAGGATGGTGACACCCGCCTCGCTGTGTTCGGGCAGGTAGCCGGCGAAGGTACGCGCCTTCGCGGCGAAGACCGAGCCCTGCCCGAGGTGGTCGCGGTGCGCACCGGCGGCGGTGCGGAGGTGCCGCAGCCCTTCGGGTGTGGTGCCGCCGGCGAACGTCGCGGCCAGACCGACCCCGCTCCACAGGTCGGCCCGCCGCTCCGGGGCGAACCGTTCGACGGCCGCCGTGACGTCGGCGGGTTCGCCGCCGTGAATGAACCACAGCGCACGACCGATTCCCTGGTCGACGGCGCGCGGGAAGTAGTCGGCGCGGCCGAGCCACGGGTACGGCGCCAGCCTGCGCTGCTGCCCCACCCACCGGTCGGTCTCGAAGTAGGCGCGGTCGAAGCCGTAGCCGTCGACAGCCAACCAGCTCATGGTCGGGTAGTAGGGGGTGCCGGTCAGGTCCGGCAGCACGTTTTTCCACAGTGGACGGGGCAGCCGGGCCATCGCGAAGCCGATCCCGATGTAGGTCAGGAAGGTGTGTGGCAGGCCGGGGCCGCTCAGCAGGTCCCGGGCCTGGTGGCGCCGCCCGCCCGGCATGACGTCGCGGACCGTCAGTGCCATGGTGGCGCCCTCGTAGGCGAAGCCGCGCTGCTCCTGATCGACCAGCTCCAGGCGTCGCTCCAGTTCCCACTGGTCACGCGCCTCGATACCCCACTCGAAGCCGCAGATCACCGCCTGTGGGATCGCTTCCAGACGCTCGGTTGTCGGGCTCGGCCTGACCGGGAAGCCCCGGCCTTCGAACGTGACGTCGGTCAGCGACGGCGTCAGCGCCATCCGGCGGATCGCACCCAGCATCGGCATGTCGCTCGTACCTCCCAAGTTTTGTTCCATCGTGCGCGCGGGTGCCCCGGCGGTTCGTCTTCAGGCGTGCGCGGTCGGCCGACGGCACGACGGAAGAACGGCACGGATCGCGGCGGGAACACAATGTCCGCAGCGATGAATCTGCGGCCTGGAGGCATTTCGTGGAAGTTCCAGACAAGACCATCACGATCGAGGCTTTTGCCGACACGATCATTCCAGGAGAGAAACGCTGGCCGGGCGATCGCGCGATCGCGGGCGCCGCAACCGGCGCCGGCGCGGTCGCGGCCGGCGCGCTCGCACTACTGGAGCTGCCCGCGGGCGGTCTGGCCGAAGCGCTCGATTCCCTCGCGGTGACCCTGAACGAGCACGCCGACGATTACGCGCACGAAACCGGGCTCAGCCTCGATGCGTCGGTGCCGTCGTTCGTGGCACTGCCCTTCGACCACCGCACCGCGCTGGTGCGCATCCTTACCGACCCCGGCCATCCCGAGAAGCAGATGTGGGTGAGCCTTGCCCTCTTCTGCAACATGGCCTTTGACAGCGCGGCCCACATGAGCACGCCGACGGCCTTCGCGAGCGGCCATCCAGGGCTTCTCACCATCGGCTATTCCCAACCGAACGCCGACGGCATCTACCGGTTTCCGGAGTTCAGCTACGGACGGCAGCTCGCCGACCACCATCCACAAACGACAGCGACGGGGAGCCCCGCATGACCGCAACGGAATCGACCGACATCCTCGTCATCGGCAGCGGGTTCGGCGGCGCGATCGCTGCCTATCACCTCGCCGCCGGCGGCGCCTCGGTGGTGGTGTTGGAGCGCGGGCCCTGGCTGCGCGCGGACGAGTTCGACCACGACTTCGAACTCGGTAAGTCGTACACCCGGATCTTCGACTTCGTCGTGGGCGACGGGATGAGCATCCTGGGCGGCAACTGCGTGGGTGGCGGCAGTGTCGTCTACTTCGCGACCATGCCACGGGCGCCCCGGTTCGTCTTCGACCGGCAGGGCAGCATCGGCCGCCGGATGTGGCCGGCGGCGATCAACCGCGACACGCTAGACCCGTGGTACGACCGGGTCGCGGAGGCGCTGCCGATCACCCAGCAGACCTGGGACCGCATCCCCTATGCCGGCGGGCTCTGGGGGGCGGCGTGCCGGCACGCCGGACGGACCGCCAACCCGGCGCCGGCGGCGATCGACGTGGATCTCTGCACGAACTGCAACTGGATGATGGCCGGCTGCCGGTTCGACGCCAAGCGCTCGCTGTTGCTCAACTATCTACCGGCAGCTCTCGACCACGGTGCCGAAATCCGCCCGCTGCACGAGGTGCAGCATCTGTCCCGAAATTCCGACGGTGGCTATCGCGTCCATTACCGGATTGTCGACGGGGAGGACTACAGAATTCTGCACGAATCCGGCGAGATCGACGCGAAGATTGTCGTCGTCGCCGCCGGATCCGGTGCCACTCCAGTCATTCTGCAACGTTCGGAGCCACACCTCGGGAAAATGCCACACGCAGTTGGTCGGTATTTCTCGGGTAACGGCGAAAGGCTGAATACCGCTATTTTCGACGAAGAAAAGGTACGCGACGTGCTCGGCCTGAGCCGACCCGACGGACGCGCGTACTCCGCTTATCAGATCGGACGCGGCCCCACTGTCGCTTCCTGGGATAAGCTCGACGGCTCACTTCCCGAATACGAGCGTTTCTCCTTGGAGCAGCTCTACTTCCCGCCCGGTCTCGGCACGATTCTGGCGCAGGTTCCGGGCGCGACCGGGCCGAGCTGGTTCGGCCTGGAGAAGAAGGAGATGCTGCGTCAGTGGCAGTCGTGGTTGACGATCTTCACGATGTCGGAGGACGACAACGAGGGGATCTTCGGGCCGCCACCGGAGACCGGCAACGCGCATCGGCTGTCGCAGCAGATGCTCGGGGTGGGCTCGCTGCGCTACGAACCGACGAAGAACACGTGGCGCGGATGGTCGCTGTCCGACGCCGAGGTAAAGGACATTCTCGAACGGGACGGGCTGGCCCGGGTCGCCCCCTGGACCAACGACCTGGTCGGCGCGTACACGGTGCATCCACTCGCCTCCTGCCGAATCGGCGACGACCCGGCGACCTCGGCCCTCGACGACCGGCACGAATTGCGTGACCACCCGGGCATCTTCGTCACCGACGGCTCGGCGGTGCCCGGCGCCCTCACCGTCAACCCGGCCCTGACGATCGCGGCGCTGGCCGAGCGGGCGATGCCGGGAATCGTCGCCGCGGCCCAGGCGCGAGGGGTTCCGGTCAGCTACAACGGCACGTTGCCCGCCCCAGCCACGGCGCCCGCCGTCGCCGCTCCGGCGGGTTGATGCTCCGGGCGAACATTGACAATGCGGAAGATTGAACTTTACGCACCCTTTGAGATGTCTCGACTCCTGGACGTGTATTAGAGACTATCACTATCTACCACGGAGCCGCCCCTACTCCACGATTGCGCTCCGTATCCAAGCAAATCTGCAGTGTTGCGGCCGAGGGCGGGATCGACTAACGTCGACATGGATCTCGGTGGATCACCAACCGGACACCGGCGGTGACCGAGAGGCGTATCTCAGAAATTGATTTACGTCTTTGGTGAGACCGGCAAGCTGTTCTCACGAATTGCTGGGGAGGAATCGTGGGGGACGCGGTTGAGGAAGCAGCGAAGCGCGCAATTGAGACAATGCGCGAGAACCTCAGCGAGCAAATTACCGTAAGCGACATGGCCCGAGCGGCGATGTTCAGCAAATTCCACTTCACCAGGATATTCCAGCGCGCAACCGGAGTGTCGCCAGGTCGTTTCCTGTCGGCACTCCGGTTGCAACGCGCCAAGGATCTGCTGGTCTCGACGTCGCTCAACGTCGCACACATCAGCGTGCGAGTTGGCTACAACAGTGTCGGAACGTTCAGCTCCCGTTTCAGCAAGAGCGTTGGAATGTCACCGACGGCGTACCGCAAGCTGGCCGGGTACGCCCCGCACATTCCGGTGGCGCCGACGCCGGCCGCAGGCACACCATCGAAGGCCAGCATCCATGGCCAGGTCCACGCGTCCAGCCAGGCCAGCCCGGGCCTCGTGTTCATCGGTCTCTTCCCGGACCGCATACCCGAGGGCCGGCCGATCCGATGCACCATCCTGTCCGGTCCCGGGTTGTTCCACTTCACCGGCGTGCCGCCGGGCACCTGGTACCTGCTGTCCCAGTCGGTCACCGGCGATCCCACGGAGATCGCCACCGACCCGCACAGTCGTCCCGTCTTCGTCGCCACCCACGGGCCACTCGCCATCGCCCACGACACCGTGCTCACGGTGGATGTCGATCTACAGCCCGTGACGGCCCTGGACCCGCCGGTCCTGCTCGCTCTCCTCGACGCACGCAAGGTGGCGCTCAGCGTCGTGGCCGCCCAGGAGAAGGCTCGGGCAGCCACCATCCTCTCCGCACGCTTTCCGGCCCGGTCGGTCGACCGTCCGGCCGCCTGACCGGAATCACCCACCCGTGCCCGTGCCCCGCTTCCGGTGTGCACGGGCACGCGGTCGTGATTCAACGACACCGGCTCATCGAAGAGTGGTCGACATGACGGGTTTACCTGGGGGAACCGATGCGCATTTCCTATCTGAGCAAAGAGACGGGCCTACCCGTCGCCACAATCAAGTACTACCTCCGGGAACGGCTCCTTCCCCCTGGTAGACCCACCGGTCGCAACCAGGCCGACTACGACGACCGTCATCTGCGCCGCCTGCAACTCATCCGTGCGCTCACCCACGTCGGGAAGCTCGACCTGTCGACCGTCCGGCAACTGCTCGCGAGCATCGAGGACCGCCAGCTTCCCCTGGCCGGGCTCTACGAGGTGGCGCACTCACTCAGCGGCGGAGCCGCCAATCTGTCCGACGCCACCGCCGACGTCGACCAGTTCATCGACGAGCTGGGCTGGGCGGTGCACCCCGACGCGGCCGGGCGCGCCCAGCTCGCGCAGGTCGTCACCGCGCTGCGCCGGCTCGGCTGCGACTGCAGCATCCAGTTCTTCGCACCGTACGCGGCGATGACCGAGCAGCTCGTGGCACAGGAGATGGCCCTGCTGCCCGCCGACCACGCGGACGTCGATCGGGCGGCCGCGGTGGTTCGAGCGGTGCTGCTGGAGGTCGCCCTGACCGCTGTGCACCGGATGGCGCGCGAGCACTACGTAAACCAGTGGCTCGGCAAGGGCTCGTCCGAGCACCCCGCTCGCGCGGAGGCCACCGCGGACCGGGCGTGAGCCGCCGCGATCAGGGCGTGAGCCGCCGCGGAAAGGGCGTGAGCCGCCGCGGCGTGCGGTGAGCAGCCCAGGCGCGGGCTGACCGGGTGGAGCGCTGTGGTTGTCGTCGTCCACGACGAGGCCAGAGATCACGCGACAATGCCCGGACACGGGCTGTCCTCCTGTCGAAGCCCCCGATCGGATTCAACCGTGGTTGTCGTGGCCATCCGAGCATGCCGCTAACAGCGGTGCGCAGTCTTCTTTGAGAATGCCGAGTTGGACGCGACCAACGCGCACTCCAGGAGAACGGAACGGCCCCTGCCAGCACTAGCCTCGGCAACGTCGGGATGCAACACCGACCGACCTCCTCGCCACCATCCAAGAATCGAGGACCAGCGATGACCACCAGTTCTTCCGCACCGTTGGTGACTGGCATCTCCGGCGCCGACCAAGTGGCCATAGCGGCGGTACCCGGCCGCCTGGTCAAAGCGTGGGCGGCTCAGGACGCGCAGGCGTTCGCGGACATCTTCGTCGACGACGGGTCGATGTTGCTACCGGGTGTCTACCGCCAGGGCAAGGACAACATTCGCGATTTCATGTCGACAGCGTTCGGCGGCCCGTTCAAGGGCACCCGGGTCACCGGCACGCCGGTGGAGATCAAGGCGCTGGCCCCGGGTGCGGTCGCGCTGATCACGGAGGGTGGTGTCATCCCGGCCGGCGAGACGACGCTTCCCGACCGGGCGGCCATCCGCGCGTCCTGGATTCTCGTCAACCGCGACGGCGAGTGGCTGCTCGCCGTCTACCAGAACTGCCCGCGCGACCGCGTCGCCTGACCCGACCGGCACCCCAAACCGAACGACGCCGATGACTGCGAGAGTCATCGGCGTCGTTCTTGGCCGGCCGGTCAGCCTCTTGGCGGATCGAACAGGGTGGGGAACTTCGCGGTCAGGGCCAGGTCGCCCTTGGTCTTGAGGCGACCGCGCATCACCAGCGCCACCGCGTGCGCGTTGCCAGTGACGAGGTTGAGGAAGTCCACCCCACCCAGCGAGAGCGTGAGATCGGGGTGTCGACCGTTGCCCGGTGTGCTGACGCAGGCACCGTCGGCGATGACCATCTCGTAGACGTCGACGCCGCCGTCGGGCCGGTCGCCGATCCGCCAGTGGATCACGGCGGTGAGCGCGCCGGCACGATCGGCGCGAAACACCTGGGGCATGTTGGTGAAGATCTCGTCGATGACGTCCGTCCGCCGCGGGCCGTGCATCAGCCGGCGCAGCTCGCCGTTGGGGGTCTGCTTGACGAACACCGCGAGCTCGCGCGGGCTCATCGTTGTGGGGTCGCTCATAGGGATTAGGTTGGCCGATCGGCCACCGGACGGACATCTCCGAGAGTGCGTTCAGTGGCGGATCCGCGCAGGTCGCGCACGTAGCGAGACGACGGCGCGGGGGTGACCGTCCAATGATTGATCCGACCTGCTCCACAGGCGCGCACCGCGCACCAGCCGTCCGGCCGCGGGAACACCGGTGTCCCCTTCCGCGGCACGACACGAGCCCTGTAGCGGAAGGAAGAACCACATGTCAGCACAGCCCGATGTGTTCGCCGATCTGGTCAGCGAGGGCGATGCGTTCGACACGCTGATCGCCGACCTGGACGACGCCGGTTGGCGCACCGCGACGCCCGCCGTCGGCTGGACGGTCGCCCACCAGGTGGCCCACCTCTCCGCGGTGTTTCGCCTGGCGGGGCTCTCGGCGTCCGACCCGGACACGTTCAGCCGGTTCCTCTCCTCCATGAGCGGCAGCTTCGAGTCCAACGTCGCCGCCGCGATGGCCCCGTACCTCGCCGCCCCACCGCCGGCGCTGTTCGCCAAGTGGCAGGAGGAGCGGTCGACAGCGGAGAAGGCGTTGGCGGCGCACGCGCCGACCGACATCGTGCCGTGGCTGGTCCGTCCGATGCCGGCCGCCATCCTGGCGGGCGCCGGCATGATGGAGCTGTTCGGCCACGGGCAGGACGTCGCCGACGCACTCGGCGTCGAGCGCCGGCACACCGACCGGATCCGGCACCTGTGCGGGTTCGCCGCACGCACCTGGGACTTCGGTTACCTGGCCCGCGAGGAGGACGTTCCGGACGTGGAGTTCGGCTACACCCTCACCGCCCCGTCCGGCGCCACCTGGACGTTCGGCCCGCCGGACGCGGACCAGCGGATCAGCGGCCCGGCTGTCGACTTCTGCCTGCTGGTGACCCGCCGACGGCACCGCGACGACCTGCGGCTGAGCGCGGTCGGCCCGGACGCCGAGCACTGGCTGGACATCGCGCAGGCGTACCGGGGTCCGGCCGGATCGGGCCGCCAGCCCGGCCAGTTCGCCGCCGCGACGCGCTGACGACGGGGGTACGACGATGACGGCACCGACCCTGCGGGCGATCCGGGGCGCGATCCAGGTCGACCGGGACAGTCCAGATGTGGTCGGGGCCGGTACGCGGCTCCTGCTCGACGAGGTCGTCCGGCGCAACGAACTGGCGCCGGACGACCTCGTCAGCATCCTGTTCACCGCCACACCCGACCTGGTGAGCTGTTTCCCGGCGGTCGCCGCCCGGCAGCTCGGTCTGCACGACGTACCCCTGTTGTGCGCCGCCGAGATCGACGTGCCCGGCGCGCTGCCCCGGGTCGTGCGGATGCTGGCCCACGTGCTGACCGCACGGCCGCGAGCGGCCGTGCGGCACGTCTATCTCGGGGGCGCCGAGGTGCTGCGCCCCGATCTGTCAGCGATGCAGCTCGCCGGCGTTCACGTCGAGACACTGCCCGGTGATGGCGCTGGCCAGGTCTGACGCGAGGAAGACGACGGCGTTGGCCACCTCGTCCGCCTCGGGCAGGCGACGCAGGTCGAGGCTCGCCGCCGTCTCGTCGTAGACCTGCTTCTCGGTGATGCCGCGTTCCTGGGCCAGGTAGGCGAAGTAGCCGCGGAGCCCGTCGGACCAGACGTAGTTGGGCATCACCGTGTTCACCCGCACGCCTGATGGACCCAGCTCGGTCGAGAGGCTCTGCGCCAGCGCGAGCAGACCGGACTTCGACATCCGGTACGCGCCGAACGACGGCTTCGACTGCCGTACCACCATCGCATTGATCATGACGATGGCGCCGTTGTGCTCGGTCAGCGTCGGGGCCAGCCGTTGGGTGATCCGCAGCGCCCCGAACACGTCGGTTTCCAGGCTCGCCCGCACGGCGTCGACGTCGATCGCTGTGAGGTCGGCGAAGGCCGGCACCGCGAACGCGTTGTACACCAACACGTCCACCCGCCCGAACGCCTGCAGCGCCGAGTCGGCCAGGGCGGCGACCGCGGCGTCGTCGGTCAGGTCGGTCGGTGCCGCGAGCGCCCGCCGGCCGAGCTGTTCGACCTCCTTGGCGACCTCGGCGAGGACCGACTCGTTACGCGCGGCCAGTACGACGTCGGCGCCGGCCCGGGCACAGGCGAGCGCGATCGCCCGTCCGAGCCCGGGCCCCACACCGGCGACCACTGCGACTTTGTCCTGCAACATCAGCGCTCCTCACGTCGAGAGATCGTTGCGCGCCCACCGCAGGTGATCGAAGGACGCGAGGTCCGGCACGGTCCAGCCGTCGATGTCGTACTCGCTCATGCACTCGTCGACGAACCGCTTGTAGCCGTCTATCTGCCCCGAGGCGAGTTGCGCGAAGTACATCTCGACCCGGGTGTTCTCGTGGTTGCCGGAGTAGTTGCGCTCGTAGAGCTCGTGCCGTCCGCCGAACTCGGTGCCGACCGCGTCCCACAGCAGCTTCATCAGCTTCACCCGCTCCATCGCGGTGCTGCCGTCGGAGCCCCGCATGTACTGGTCCAGGTATCCGCGGATCGCCGGGTTCTTGAAGTCGTCGGCGCTGGAGTTGAGGTAGATGAGCCCGCTGGCCACGTCCTGCATGATGATCTCGCGGACCCGGGGATAACCCACCTGCATGAACCACCGGTACGCCTGCCCGTACTCCGGGTTCGGCAGCACCGCCCCGTTCTTCCACGGCACGGGGTTGCGCGCGGCGGCGTCGGACAGCGCCCAGAAGAGATTGCGCCAGGCCAGCACCTCACCCAGGCGGCTCTGCACCCCCCGGAAGTCCTTCGTGCCGGTCATGTCCAACGCCTTGGCCAGCAGGCCGGCGATGAATTCGAGTTTCACCGCCAGCCGGGTCATGCCGTGGAACGTGAACCGCTCGGTGAACCCCGAGCGCCCGCCGAACATCTGCACCTTGCCAAGGTCGCCGTAGACGAACACGTTCTCCCACGGGATCTCGACCTTGTCCAGGATGAGCACCGTGTCGTTCTCGTCCAGCCGTGACGACAGTGGGTAGTCGAACGGGCTGCCCATCACCGCTGCCGTCGCGGCGTACGACGGCCGGCAGATCAGCTTCATCCCGCGGGCGCCCATCGGCACCGTGGCGATCAGCGCGAACTCCCGCCGTTTGACAGGCATTCCGTGGTGCGAGATGAAGTTGAAGTGGGTCAGCGCGGACCCGGTCGCGACGACCTTCGCGCCGCTGACGATCAGGCCGGAGTCGGTCTCCCGCTCGACGTGGACGAACACGTCGCGTACCTCGTCGGGCGGCCGGTTACGGTCGACCGGTGGGTGCACGACCGCGTGGTTCCAGAACTGCACCTGCTCCTGGGAGCGGCGGTACCAGGCCCGGGCGTTGTCCGCGTACTCGCCGTAGAAGTCGGCGTTCGCGCCGAGGGTGCCGAGGAAGGATGCCTTGTAGTCCGGACTGCGCCCCATCCAGCCGTAGCTCATCCGGGCCCACGCCGCGATGGCCTTCTGGTCGGCGACCAGGTCCTCGGCGCTGTGCGGCGTGGTGAAGAACCGGTGGGTGAAGCCCGTGCCGCCGCTGTCCACCGGTGCGGTGAGCACCGGTGCGGTGGCCGGGTCGTGGAGCGAGTCGTAGAGCCGCGCGGTCATGCGTACCGCGTTGGCGAACGCCGGATGCGTCGTGACGTCCTTGACCCGGTCGCCGTAGAGGTAGATCTCGCGATCGTCACGCAGGCTCTCGATGTACTCCGCGCCGGTGTAGGGCCTGGTCACCGTAGGTCGCTCTGCTGAGCGCTCGCGGCAGCGGCGGCGAACTCACCGCGGGACAGGGCGGCGGTGACGGTCTCCAGGTCGTCGGCCATGTAGCGGTCGCGGTCCAGAGTCGGCACCATCGACCGGACGTGGTCGTAGGTGGCCTTGGCGACCGGGCTCAGGTCGCCGTACCGCTTGGAGATGTCGACGGCCTGCGCCGCGGCCAGGTACTCCAGGGCCAGGATCGTGTCGTTGTTGCGCAGCACCCGGCGGGCGTTGCGGGTGGAGATCAGCCCCATGCTGACCACGTCCTGGTTGTCGCCGTTGGACGGGACGCTCTGCGTGCTCGCCGGCCCGATGGTGCGGTTCTCCGCGATCAGGGCGGTCGCGGGGTACTGGGCGCCGGCGAAACCGCTGTTCAGGCCCGGATCACCGGTGACCAGGAACTCCGGCAGACCGTAGCTCAGGTGCCGGTTGAGCAGGCGGTTGGACTGCCGCTCGGAGAGCACGCCGAGCTGGGTCAGCGCGATCGTGAGGAAGTCCATGACGAACGCGACCGGCTGTCCGTGGAAGTTGGCGCCGTGGAAGATCTCCTCGCCCTCGAAGAAGAGCGGGTTGTCGTTCGCCGAGTTCAACTCGATGCCGATCTTGTTGATCGCGTGGTAGAGCGTGTCCCGCACGGAGCCCAGGATCTGCGGGATGGCCCGCAGTGAGTACGCCTTCTGCAGGTAGACCTTCGTCCGCGTGACGTCCTTGCCGGACTCCTTGCCGGCGGCCACCTCCTTGCGCAGCTCACTATGCTCCACAGTGGACAGGCTGCCGCGCATCAGCGTCCGCAGGTTGGCCGCCGTGTCGATCTGCCCCTGGTGCGGTCGCGCGATGTCGTGCCCCTCGGGCTGGAACGGGCTCATCGAGCCCCGCAGCGCCTCGATCACCAGGGCGGTGACGATCTCCGCCTGGCGTACCTGCGTCATGGCCCGGTCAGCCACGAGCGCGCCGACACCGGTCATCGCCGACGTGCCGTTGATCAGCGCGAGCCCCTCCTTGAAACGCAGTTCCAACGGCTCGATGCCGTGCTTGCGCAACACCTGACCGGTGGGCACCTTGCCGGTGCCGTCGAGCACGTAGCCCTCGCCGATCACCGTGGACGCGATGTGCGACAGCGGCGCGAGGTCGCCGCTCGCGCCGAGCGAACCGATCTCCGGAATGGCCGGGGTGATGCCCAGGTTGAGGTAGAGCGCGAGCCGCTCCAGCAACTCGGGGCGTACCGCGGAGTGGCCCTTGGCCAGCGCGTTGAGCCGAGCGGTCACGATCGCCCGCGACTCGTCCCGGGCGAACAGCGGGCCGACGCCGGCGCTGTGGCTCCGCACCAGGTTGGTCTGGAGTTCGACCTCCTTGGAGGGGTCGACCAGCATGTAGATCATCTCGCCGTATCCGGTGGTCACCCCGTACACCGGGATGTCCTGACGCACGATGTCCTCGAACATCGCGCGGCTCTTGCCCGCTCGGGCGAGCGCCGACGGCGACACCTCGCAGGTGGCGTCGTCCTCGGCGATCCGGCGAATGCCCGGAATGTCGAGAGTGTCGCCGTCCAGCACGACAATGTTCTCGTTCGTTGTCACTGTCCTCACCTCATCACAGCCGTGGTGCCGGGTCGGGTCTGGTGGGCTCGCCGGAATGGGCGACGCCCGGTGCCTGCCGTCGTGGTCCGTCCTCGTCGCCGGCGACGCTGACAGCGTTGGCGAGGGTGCGGAGCGACGGGTTGGCGTAGAAGTCGCGGATCGGCACGTGCACGCCGAACCGTTCGGAGACGCGGTGGAGCAGAGCCGGGATCAGCGCGGAGCGTCCGCCGGCCGTGAAGAAGCTGTCGTCGAGGCCCGGTACGCCCGCGTCGACCACCTCGGCCCACAGGGCCGCGAGGGTCTGCTCGGTGTCGGTCAGTGCCACCGTCGCCGCAGCCCCCATCGGGCGCGCCAGCTCGGGCAGCCGCCGCCGGTCGACCTTGCCCCCGATGTTGCGGGGAAGCCGGTCGTGCACGGTACGGAACACGACGGGGATCACCTTGCCGAGCCGCTGGCGCAGGTGGGCCCGCCACACCTCGGGCGAGCCCTCTCCGGCTCGGATCGGCACGACGTACGCGTCGAGGCGGTTGACCATCCCGTCCGGTCCGCGGACCGCGACCACGCCGCACTCACGTACCGAGGAGTGCGTCTGCAGCGCGGCCTCGACGTCGCCCAGTTCGAGGCGCACGCCGTACACCTTGATCTGGAAATCCTCGCGGCCCCGGTATTCCAGGGCGCCGTCGAAGCGCCAACGGCCCAGATCACCTGTGCGGTAGGTGCGGATGTCGGACTGTCCACCGACCGGGGCGAACGCCGTGGACGGATCGACCGCGCCGAGATAGCCGGCGGCCACGAAGGGACTGCGGATGACGATGGCGCCTGTGACACCCTGCGGACAGGGCCGCTCGTCGGCGTCGAGGACGAGCACCTGCCGGCCGGGAATCGCCCGTCCGATCGGCGTCGAACCATCCACCGGTCGGTCGATCGGCTGCCAGGTGGCCGCGATCGTCTCGGTCGGCCCGTAGAGATTCGCCAGGTGCACGTCGGGCAGGCTGCCGTGCAACCGGTTGACCAGTTCGCCCGGCAGCGCCTCACCCATCAGCAGCAGGTGCCGCAGGGCGCGCATGGGCCGGTCCGCGCGGCTCGTGACCACCCGCAGCAGTTCCCGGGCGAAACTCGGCACGGTCTGCAGGTGGGTGATCTCCCGGTTGGCCATCCAGTCGACGAGCCTCTCGCCGTGGATCCGGATGTCCGGCGCGGGCAGGCACAGCGTGCCGCCGCTGGTCAGGGTGGCGAACACCTCGCACAGGGCGGGGTCGTGGTCGGGTGCCACCCACTGCGCTACCCGGGCGCCGCCGCCCATCTCGAACTGCGTGCCGAGCCAGGTGACGAACTGGCCGAACGCCGAGTGCGGCTGGGCGATGCCCTTGGGCCGTCCGGTCGATCCGGAGGTGTAGGCGACGTAGGCGACCGCGTCAGCGTCGACCGTCGGCAGCGCCCCGGCCCCGGTCAGGGTCGCCACGTCGTGCACGGCGATGTCGAGTTCGATGCGTGCCCAGCGGGCCAGCTCGTCGTCGTCCGGGTCACCGGCGACCAGCAGACACGCGGGACGCAGGTCGGCGAGCACGGCGCGACCGCGATCACCCACGTCCCCGGTGCCGAACCAGCACAGGTGGTCGCCGGCGACGAGCACCCCGAGCAACGCGGCGATCTGCTCCGGGCCGGAGGGGAGTCGCACCACCACCGGCCGTCCGCCCGCACCCCGCGCGAGCAGGGCGGCGGCGATTTCCCGGGCCCGCGACCACAGCCCGGCGTACGTGAGACCGCCGCTGTCGGTGAGCACCGCCAGGCGCTCCGGGTGGGCGTCGACGATCCGTCGCACCAGTTCGTGCACCGGCGCGTCGACCGGTGGTCCGTCGGCGATCCGGTCGTCACCGCCCAGCTCATGGGCGGAGGGGGTCGGCTGGTCCATCGGCAGGGCGGTCGCCGGCGTGTCCGGCGTGGCGACCCCGGCGGCGAGGACGGTCAGCACCTGGTTGGCGATCCGTTCGACGGATTCGTCGTCGAACAGCTCGGCGCGGTAGGCGAAGGTGCCGATCGTCGCCGGCCGGGTCGCCACCCGCAGTTCCAGGTCGGCCATCGTCGCCGGCGGGTCGACGTCCTGCCGGCTGGCCGTGGTGTGGGCCAGGCGCAGGGTGGAGTGTTCCTCGGCTGCCTCGTCGACCAGCACGTTGACCAGCGGGATCGTGCGCGGGTCCCGGGGTGCGCCGAGCAGTTCGACGAGACGGCCGAACGGCAGGTGCCGCTGGTCGGACAGCGCGTCGAGACGGCCGGCGACCTGGTCGACAAGCTCTCGGAAGGTCGGCGCGCCGGTCAGGTCGACATCGATCAGGGCGAGGTTCTCGAACGGCCCGACCAGCCCGGTCGGTGTGGTCGCGAGCCGGGTGCCGACCCGGGTGCCGACCGCGATCCGGCGCTCCCCGCTGTAGCGGGCCAGCACCACCTCCAGGGCGGCGAGCACGACCGCGAGCGGAACCGTGCCGGCGTCGAGCGCGAGCCGGTGTACGTCGGCGGTCAGCTCGACACCCCAGTCGAAGTGGTACACGCCGGCCCGCCAGTCGACGTCGGCGCCCCGGTGCCGGTCGGTGGGCAGCTCGACCGGCGCCGGCGGGGTGGCCTCGCGCCACCATTTCTCGGCCCGTCGGGCGGCGGCCTCGACCGCGCGTGCGGCGCGCACGTGCTCGGAGAACCGCGGTGCGGCATCCGCGCCGACCGGGCGCGCCGGTGTGCCGCCCAGAGCCTCGGCGTAGTGCCGACCCAGCTCGTCGATCAGGGTCGACATCGAGGTCTCGTCGGCGACGATCTGGTGCACGACGAGCACCAGGCAGTGCCGCAACGGGGCCAGCCGGGCCACGGTGAGCCGGGCCATTGGGCCCCGGTCGAGGAGGAACGGGGCCGCCACCTCGGCGGCGAGGAACGCCTCGACCGTCGGTTGGCCCTGGCGTCCGCCGGTCGAGCAGTCCACCACGGACATCACGGCGGGCAGGCTCTCGTCGAACACGGCGCGGCCGGATTCGGTGAAGCGGACGCGCAGGATCTCGTGCCGGTCGACAAGCGTCGTCCAGGCCGTCCGCAGCGCGGCGACCTCGAGCGGACCGGCGATCCGGTACGCCCGGTAGCGGTGCAGCGCCGGGGACCGGGGCGTCAGACGGTCGAGGAACCAGAGGCCGTCCTGTGCCGCGGAGGTGGGAAGCACGCTCGTCGTGTCGTGAATGGACATCTGCGACCGCCCCCTTCTGCTCGGAAAAGTATGTCAATGCAGGGTTCCGGCCCTCAACTTCCGAATTGCGGTGTTGAAGGGGTTACGTTCTCGGCGCGCAGGCGCTACGCGGCGAGCGACGCCAGGCTCTCGGCCCGGCTGGTGTCCTCCCAGGTGAAGGTGGGCAACTGCCGACCAAAGTGCCCGTACGCCGACGTCGCTCCATAGATCGGGCGGAGCAGGTCGAGGTCCCGGATGATGGCCGCCGGGCGCAGGTCGAACACCTCCGCCACTGCCTTCTCGATCCGCTCCGGCGCGACGGTCTCGGTGCCGAACGTCTCGATCGACAGGCTCACCGGCTCGGCGACGCCGATCGCGTACGCCACCTGGGTCTCGCACTTCCGGGCCAGGCCGGCCGCGACGATGGTCTTCGCCACCCACCGCATCGCGTACGCCGCCGAACGATCCACCTTGGACGGATCCTTGCCGGAGAACGCGCCACCACCGTGGCGGGCGTACCCGCCGTAGGTATCGACGATTATCTTTCGGCCGGTCAGTCCCGCGTCACCCATCGGGCCACCGATCTCGAATCGCCCGGTGGGGTTGACCAGCAACCGGAAATTGTCCACGTCGAGGTCGAGCGGTTCCAATTCCGGAAGCACGACGCTGTCCCGGACCTCCGGGCTCAGCATCGACTCCAGCGAGATGTGGGGGGCGTGTTGAGCCGAGACCACCACGGTGTCGACCCGCACCGGACGCCCGGCGTCGTACTCGATGGTGACCTGGGTCTTGCCGTCCGGCCACAGGTACGGCAGCAGGCCGTCCTTGCGCACGGCGGTGAGCCGGCGGGACAACCGGTGGGCCAGCGCGATCGGCAGCGGCATGAGCTCCGGCGTCTGATCGCACGCGAAGCCGAACATCATCCCCTGGTCGCCCGCGCCCTGCGCGGCGCCCGCCTGGTCCACCCCGAGGGCGATGTCGCGCGACTGCGCGCCGATCGACACGCTGACGCCGCAGGACGCTCCGTCGAAACCCTTGTGCGACGAGTCGTACCCGATGCCCAGGATCGTCTCCCGGACGATCGTCGGGATGTCGGTGTAGGCGCTGGTGGTCACCTCGCCCGCGACGTGCACCTGACCTGTGGTGATGAGCGTTTCGACGGCGACCCGGCTGTGCGGGTCCGCGGCCAGCAGCGCGTCGAGAATGCCGTCGCTGATCTGGTCGGCGATCTTGTCGGGGTGACCCTCGGTCACCGATTCGGACGTGAAGAGGTGGCGTCCCATGGCTTCCCCGTTTCAGGGTGGTCGGATCACTTGATGGCGAGCGGGTTGATCGGCGAACCGACAGCGCGGGTGATCTTGAGCGGCGGCGCCGCGAAGAAGAACTCCCACACCCCGTCGGCTCGGCAGTCCTCGGTCAGCTCCTCGAAGTCGAGGATCTCGCCGAGCGTCAGGCCCATGTCCCGGATCAACACCATGTGCACGGCCAGGAAGGCGCCCGGGTCCTCGCCCGGCAACGCCTCGACGGCCCAGTTGTCGGCGCAGACCGCCGCGACGTCGCGGTCCCGCAGCCACTGGCAGCTGGCCAGCCCCAGGCCGGGTTCCCCGGCCATGAATCCGGCGTCCTGCCCCTGCTCGACGAACTTGCGCCGCCAACCGGTACGGACCAGCAGGATGTCTCCCGGACCGACGTCCACGCCGCCCTGCCGGGTGATGGCCGCGTCCAGATCGGCGGGGGTGATGACGTCGCCGACCTCCAGCCACGGCACGCCGCGCACCGCGGGGATATCGAGCAGCACACCCCGACCGGCGATCCCCTTGCCCTGCCGGTCGATTCCGCAGCGGGCGGCGCCCTTGACGGTCAGCTCGTCGGCGGGAAAGCCGTTGTAGAACTGGCCGTCGTAGAAGACGTGGGCCAGCGCGTCCCACTGCGACGATGCCTGGATCGGCATGAACAGGAAATCGTCGGCGTACCGGAAGCCACCGGGAAACACCTGCTCCGCGCCGGTCTCCGACATCAGGTGTACGGGGTTGCTGCGGAAGCGGCCGTTCTGCGGCCCCTTGTCGTCCAGGTTGATCCCCAGGTCGAAGGTCCGTCCCGCGCGAATCAGTCGGCCGGCCGCGACCAACCGCTCCGGTGTGATGAGGTTGATGGTGCCGCGCTCGTCGTCCGGGCCCCAGCGACCCCAGTTTCGCAGCCGCTCCCCCACCGCCCGGAAGTCGTCGACCCGGGGTTCGGTGTGGGTCACGAGCCGGCCCGCACGACGCGGGCGAACGCCCGCACGTCGCCGACGAACAGGTCGGGCTCCTCCAGGGCCGCGAAGTGGCCACCACGGTCGAACTCCGACCAGTGCCGCAGGGTCGGGAAGTCGCGCTCGACGAACCGGCGGATCGGTAGGAACACACCCTGCGGGAACACCGCGACGCCGAGCGGCTGCCGGATCGGCGCGTAGCGCACTGTGGGGTTCGAGATTGGCAGGTAGTCGACGGTCTCGTAGTAGAACTGCGCCGACGAGCCGGCCGTGCCGGTGAACCAGAAGATCGAGGCGATGGCCAGGATCCGGTCCCGTTCGACCGCGTCCTCGGGCACCTTGCCGGCGTCGGCCCAGTCCTTGAACTTCTCCACGATCCAGGCGAGCTGGCCGACCGGCGAGTCGCTCAACGCGTACGCGATGGTGTGCGGCCGGGTCGCCTGCAGCTTCATCGAACCGGCCAGCACGTCGAGGAAACGCTGCGAGCGGGCCAGGCGCCGCCGATCCTCGTCGTCGAGCACGTCCGAGCCGTCGGCCGCCGGCGTGGTCACCAGCGTGTTCAGGTGAAGACCCACGACGTGCTCCGCGTCGATCTGGGCCAACGCGTACGAGATGCCGGCGCCGAAGTCGCCGCCCTGCGCGAGATAGCGGTCGTAGCCGAGCCGGCTCATCAGCTCCGCCCAGGCCTTGGCGACAGTGAGGTTGTTCCAGCCGGGCGCCGGCATCGGCCCGGAGAACCCGAATCCCGGCATCGACGGGATCACCAGATGAAAGGCGTCGGCCGCGTCCCCGCCGTGCGCGACGGGGTCGGTCAGCGGGCCGATCACGTCGAGGAACTCGGTCACCGAGCCGGGCCAGCCGTGCGTGATGATCATCGGACTGGCGTTCGGCTCCGGTGAGCGTACGTGCAGGAAGTGCACAGGCGAGCCGTTGATGGTGGTGACGAACTGTGGCACCTCGTTGATGCGCCGCTCCATCGCGCGCCAGTCGAACTCGTCGCACCAGTAGTCCGCGAGTTCGCGTAGGTAGTCGACGGGCACGCCGCGGTCCCAGCCGGCGTCGAAGAGCACGGGCCAGCGGGTCTCCCGCAGTCGGCGGCGGAGATCGTCCACGTCCTCCTGAAGAATGTCCACTCGGAACCGTTCCATATCGGAAATCCCTTCGACGACGGGCGCAGCAAAGTCCGCTACGACGGAAGTCAATATCACCTGCCTGAACCGGAACGGCGCACCTTCCATATTGCTCCGGTTCGGCTCTTGCCCCGGCCGGGAGCAGCGCACTCCGGAAGATGCGTGACGGCAGCGGTGGTGCAAGGGTCATATGGGCGTCCGCCGTCAGTTCCGACGCGCAATTCACGGACTCCCCAACCCTTCGAGGAGGATCGATGTCGATCACCGACGCTCCGCCCCGCGCCGACCTCGTCCGCGCGGCCGCCGAGCTGGTGCCGTTGCTGGCCCGGCACGCCCAGTGGAGCGAGGACAATCGCCGACTGCACGACGAGGTCGTGGAGGCGTTGAGTGACGCGGGCATCCTGCGGATGCGGGTGCCCGAGAGGTTCGGCGGCTCCGAGTCCGACACTCGCGCCGTCGTCGAGGTCATCGCCGAACTGGCCCGTGGTGACGGCTCAGCCGCCTGGACCGTGGCGGTCTGGCACATCAGCAGCTGGATCACCGGCCTCTTCCCGGACTCGGTGCGGGAAGAGGTCTTCGCCGACCCGTCGGTCCGGATCAGTGGCATCCTCAGCCCGACCGCCGTGGCCGTCCCGACCGAGGGCGGCTACCTGCTCAACGGCAAGTGGTCGTTCAACACCGGCGCGACGCAGAGCCAGTGGAACGCCAACGCCGCCGTGCGGCCCACCCCCGACGGGGGCTACGAACCGATCATGACCCTGATCCCGATGGCCGACCTGCAGGTCATCGACGACTGGCACACGTCGGGCCTGCGCGGCTCCGGCAGCGTCTCGACGGTCGCCGACGGCGTGTTCCTGCCCGAGGAGCGCGTCATGTCGATGGTCCCGATCATCATGGGTCAGCACCCGCTGCAGCAGGACCCGAACACCACGATGTGGGGTGGCCCCTTCATGCCGGTGGCCTGCGCGACCGTCGGCGCGACCGCGCTGGGCCTGGCCCGCGCCGCCAAGGAGGCGTTCTTCGAGCGGCTCCCCGGCCGAAAGATCACCTATACCGACTATCCCGACCAGAGCCAGGCGCCGCTGACCCACCTCCAGGTCGCCGAGGCCGAAATCAAGATCGACCAGGCAGAGTTCCACGAGTACCGGGCCGCCGACCGGGTGGACCGCAAGGGCAAGTCGGGCGAGGAGTGGACGCTCGAGGAACGCGCCAAGGCACGCCTCGACCTCGGCGCCGCCTGCCAGGCGGCCAAGGACGCCGTCGACGTGCTCCGCACGGCGAGCGGAGGATCCTCGGTCTACCAGCATGTGCCGATCCAGCGGATCCAGCGCGACGTCCAGACGCTGAACCTGCACGCGATCATGCACCCCAACACCAACCTCGAACTGTACGGCCGGATTCTGTGCGGAATGGGGCCGAACACGCAGTACCTGTAACAGGGGCGCACAGCGCGGCCGGGTCCGGATGCGGCAATCGCTCCGGGCCCGGCCGTCCGTTTGTCTGGGCTATTCGAATGAGCCCGACGAGAGCGCAATAGCGAAGAACACATTCGGCGATATCACCGACATCATATGCGGTGGGGGTCGCCGAATTCGCCGGCCGACCCGTGCGGCAACCATCAGCTCTTATCTCGGGAGGATTCCCATGCCGATCGACCCACCTGGCACGCTGACCGTCACCGATATCGAAAAGCAGGTCGAATCCATCTGGCGGGACGTTCTCAACGTACCCGCCGACCAGACCGACGGAACGTTCTTCGAGCTGAATGGGCAGTCCATCTCCGCCGTGCGGATCGTCGCCCGCGTACAGGAGGAGATCGGCGTCCAGATGGACCTTGGTGACCTCTTCGAAGACCCCGACCTGGCCACTTTCACGCGCGACATCGTCGCGAAGGCCGAAGCCCGAGGAAGGTAGTCCGACCATGGTGGAGTTCGTCCGGGTGACGTCCGATGCCCCCCTCGACGACGTGGTCACCGTGCTGGAGCGCGACGGCTGCATCATCATCGAGAACTTCGTCGACCAGACCACGCTCGACGGCCTCTGGGAAGACCTGGGCCCCCTGCTCGACGGCACGCGCTACAGCAAGAGCGGGTACGACGGTCACCTGACCCGACGGGTCTCGTCGCTGTTCCGGCGTACCAGCCACCTGACCCCGATCTTCCTGCACCCGCTGTATCTGGGCGCGGCGCGGCAGATCATGGAGAAGCCGGTGCACATGTGGGTCGGTCAGGCCCGCATCGAGATGACGCCCAACATCCAGATCAGCGCGACCCAGGCCATCCAGATCGACCCGGGGCAGGGCCGTCAGCCGCTGCACCGCGACGACTCGCTGCACCTGCGTCGACACCCGGGCCCGACGACGCGGGTGCAGTTGATGCTCGCGCTGAGCGAGTTCACCCAGGAGAACGGCGCCACCCTCGTGATCCCGGGCAGCCATCACTGGGACGACGAGCGTGCCCCGCGCTACAACGAGGCGATCCCGGCCGCGATGCCCGCCGGGTCGGCGCTGCTCTGGCTGGGCGGCGTCTACCACGGTGGCGGCGGCAACGTCTCCACCGAGTCGCGGACCAGCCTCACCGTCTCCTACGACCTCGGCAACCTGCGGCAGGAGGAGAACCAGTTCCTGGCGGTGCCGCGCGACGTCGTCCTCACGCTCCCCGAGGAGGTCCAGCGCCTGCTCGGCTACGACCGTTGCCCGCCTGGCGTGGGCTGGTACGAGATGGAGGACCCCCACATCCTGCTCACCGACCCGGACGCCGACCCGGCGGTGCTCGAGAGCCCCGCACGGACCTGAGCATGTCCGACGTGGTGGACGAAGCGGCCGCCCCGCCCGCTGTCGGTGGGGCGGCCGTCCTGTTCGCACGATCAGAGATGCGTCCACCGGCCGGCGGATGTGAGGGTCTGATGGTCGTCGCCCAGCGGAGGGACCCACCCACATGACCGACATCCTGCCCGACGACCCGCGCTACGCCGCACTCGTCGAGGGATACAACCACCGCTTCACCGGCCGCCCCGATTACGTCCGTCAGGTCCGCACCACCGCCGAGGTCGCCGCCGCCGTGCGGGAGGCCGTCGACTCGGGGCGGCGGGTGGCGGTGCGCAGCGGCGGCCACTGCTTCGAGGACTTCTTCGCCAATCCCGAGATCCAGATGCTGATCGACCTCGCGCCGATGAGCGCGGTGTCCTACGACGCGCACCGGCGGGCAATCATGGTCGAGGCCGGCATCACTCTCGGGGCGCTCTACCCGATCCTTTACGACACCTGGGGCGTCACGATCCCCGGCGGCACCTGCTTCGAGGTCGGCGTCGGCGGCCACATCACCGGCGGCGGCTACGGTCACCTGTCCCGCCGCGACGGACTGGTCGTCGACCACCTGTACGCGGTGGAGGTGGTCGTCGTCGACGAGTCGGGCACCGTCGACGTGGTGGTCGCCACCCGGGAGCCCGACGACCCGCACCACGAGCTGTGGTGGGCGACCGCGGGCGGCGGCGGCGGCAGCTTCGGCGTGGTCACCCGGTTCTGGCTGCGCAGCCCGGGAGTCGACTCCGACGACCCGTCGCGTCTGCTGCCCACGGCGCCCCGCCGGATCCGCCGCTGCGACGTGCTGTGGTCGTGGGACGGGATGACCGAGGACGCACTGACCCGACTGATCGCGAACTACTGCGGCTGGCTGGAGCGGCACAGCGCCGTCGACGCACCGGAGACCCAGCTGTGGAGCAACCTCATCGTCATGCACCGCTCGGCCGGCATCGTGGCGCTCACCGCTGTTATCGACGACGCGGTCGAGGGTGCCGCCCGGATGCTCGACGACCAGCTCGCGGCGATCGGGGACGGCACCGGGTTGACCCCCCGGTCCGTCGACCGGAACGTGGTCGACTGGATGGCGAGCTGGATGCCCTCATACAGCTGGCCCAGCGACCCGAAGGGGCGCTACAAGAACAAGGCCGGCTATCTACGCCGGGGCTACACCGACAAGCAACTGGCCACGATCTTCCGCTACCTGGCCGACCCGGAGTACGCCAACCCGGCTGCCGGCATCGTGCTCACCGCGTTCGGCGGACAGGTCAACGCGGTGCCGTCGGACGCCACCGCCGCGGCACAGCGGGACAGCGTGGTGAAGGCGTCGTACAGCGCGGGCGCCTGGCAGTCACCCGACGACGACGCCGTCAACACCGCCTGGGTCCGCGCGTTCTACCGGGACGTCTACGCCGAGAGCGGCGGCGTCCCGGTGTCCGGCGACGTCAGTGACGGCTCCTACATCAGCTACCCCGACGTCGACCTGGCCGATCCGGAGTGGAACACCTCCGGCGTGCCCTGGCACACCCTCTACTTCAAGGACAACTATCCCCGCCTCCAGCGGGTCAAGCGCCGCTACGACCCCCGGGACATCTTCCGGCACGGTCTGTCGGTGCGGCTGCCCGATTGAGCGGTCCACACCACCCAGGGAGCCACGATGGCAGGCGAGGTGTACTTCCCCCACGATCCGGCCTACGAGCACGCCACGACGGTGTTCAACCTGCACGGAGCACCCCGACCGGCCGCCGCGCGCACCGTGCGCACCCTTACCGAGCTGCGGGACGTGCTCACGTACGCCCGGACGACGTGCATGCCGGTGCGGGTGCACAGCACCGGCCACGGCGCCGCGGCGGCGCGGGAGATGAGCGGGTCGGTGCTGGTGCGTACCGAGATGGACGGTGCGGTGCAGATCGACCCGGCGCGCCGGACCGCGCTGATTCCCGCCGGCACCCGCTGGGGCGCCGTCGTCGACGCGGCGGCACCGTACCAACTGGCCGCGCCGCACGGCTCGTCGGCCGACGTCGGCGCGGTCGGCTACCTGCTGCGCGGCGGCGTCAGTGTCTACGGGCGGCTGGTCGGGCTCGCGGCCAACAGTGTGACGGCCGTCGACCTGGTCACCGCCGACGGTGAGCTGCACCGCGTCGACGCCGACCACGATCCGGAGCTGTTCTGGGCCCTGCGGGGCGGCGGCGGTGGGTTCGGGGTGGTGGTCGCGGTCGAGATACGGCTGTTCCCGGCCCGGCCGGTGGTCACCGGTTCGGCGTACTGGCCGGTGGTGCACGCGGCGGAGCTGCTGAGGCGGTGGACCCGCTGGGCCGCTACCGCGCCGTGGGAGGTCACCAGCGCGTTCCAGGTGCTCAACCTGCCCGACGTACCCATGGTGCCGGTCGAGCTGAGGAGCGGAACGATGATCGGGGTGGCGGCGACCGAGGTGCGAGCCGACGACGCGCCGAGCGGGCTGACCGAGCTGTTGGACGAGCTGCGCGCGGTGGCCGCCCCGGTGGTCGAGTCGTGGCTGCCGTGTACGCCGGCCGAGGTGGTCCGCGCTCAGCTCGGGCCGGACGAGCCGGTGCCGATCGTCGGCGACCATCTGCTGCTCGCGGACCTCGACGAGCGGGCGTCGGCCGCGTTCCTGGCGGCGACCGGCTCGGGATCGCCGCTGATCACGGCGGAGCTGCGCCAGCTCGGTGGGGCGTTGGCAGTGCCGGACCCTCGGGGTGGGGCGCTCGACCACTACGACGCCCGCTACTCGTATCTGGGCAACGCGATCCCCGACGGCCCCGAGGCCACCGCGACGATCGAGAAGCACTGCGCTGTCGTCCGGGCGGCGCTGGCGCCCTGGGACACCGGCCGCACCGCGCCCACGTTCGTGGAGAGCTGGCAGCAGCCGCAACGGCACCTCGACCCGGAGCAGATCGACCGGGCGGACCGCGTCCGCACCCGCGTCGATCCCACCGGCCTGTTCCGCCTCGACGCCAGCCCCGGTACGACGATGCTGCGCTAGGCGGCGGACGGACCAACGGCGGTCGCCCGGGGGGATGGGCGGCCGCCGTTGGCGTATCGGGGTGTCCGGCCTAGACGGCACCGGTGGTGGGCACGGTCTCCGACGACGACGCGGACGCGGGCGACGAGGCAGGCGCTGACGACGCCGTCGGGTCGGACCCGGGCGTCTGCGGGGCGGGCTTGTTCCGCAGCGTCACCGCCACCAGCACGATCAGGGCGATGACCAGCAACGCCTCGACGCCGGCCACCACGTTCGTCGCCGTGGTGAACGCCTCGCCGGCGACGTCGCGGAGGGCGGTGGCCAGGTTGCCCGGCAGCGAGTCGGCTGCGGCGGTCGCCGCGGCGACGTTCTCCCGGGACACGTCGGCAACCTCCGGGGGTACGTCGGTCAACGGCGCGTCGGCCATCCGGTCGCGGTAGACGGCGGCACCGACGCTGCCCAACAGCGCGAGGCCCAGCGTCGACCCGAACACGTTGCTGGTCTCGGAGAGCGAAGCGGCCGAGCCGGCCTTCTCCGGGGCTACGGAGCTGACCACCATGCCGGTGCCCTGGGTGAACAGCGGACCGGTGCCGAGCGCGACGAGCGCGACCGCGACGACGATCGCGATCAGCCACCCGGAGCTGCCGGCCTGGGTCAGCACCAGCATCGCCACCAGGGAGATGCCGAGCCCGATCATGATCGCGGTGGCCGGCTTGAGCGACTTCATCAGCATCGGCGTGGCCATGCTGCCGATCGCGATGCCCAGACCGGTGGGCGCCTGCCAGAGGCCGGACGCGCCAGGCGAAAGGCCCTCGACGCTCTGGATGTACTGCGTGCTCATCAGGCTGATGCCGGCGAGCGCGGCCGAGGCGAACATCATCGTGACGAGGGTGCCGCTGAAGGCGGCGTTCCGGAACATCGCGAGATCGATCAACGGGTGCTCCAGCCGGGACTGGCGGCGGATGAAGATCCAGCCGACCACCAGGCCGAGCAGGATCGCGCCGCCCGCGACGGCCGGGTTGTCCGAGTCACTCGCGGCGAACTCCTTGACGCCGTACACCACCGGCAGGATCGCACCGAGCGACAGCACCACGCTGAACAGGTCGAACTTGCCCGCGCTGGGGTCGCGGTACTCGGGCAGCAGCACGAACCCGGTGGCCAGCAGCACGATCATGAACGGGACACCGAGCAGGAACACCGAGCCCCACCAGAAGTGCTCGACCATCACGCCGCCGACGACCGGCCCGATCGCGGTGCCACCGAAGAGCGCGGAAGCCCAGATCGAGATCGCCACGCCCCGCTGCTTCTCGTTGCGGAACATGTTGGTGATCAGCGCCAGCGTCGACGGCGACAAGGTCGCGCCGGCGATGCCCAGCAGGGCCCGCGCGATGATCAGGGTGGTGCCGCTGTTGGCGTACGCGGCGAGCACCGAGGCCACCGTGAACGCGACCGCGCCGATCATGAGCAGTCGACGGCGCCCGACCCGGTCACCGAGGGTGCCCATGGTGAGCAGGAAGCCGGCCAGCAGGAAACCGTAGATGTCGATGATCCACAGCTGCTCCACGCTGGTGACGCCGAGGTCCGCGCTGAGATGCGGCAGCGCCAGGAACAGCGCTCCGATATCCATCGCCACCAGCATCGCCGGCAGTGCCAGCACCGCCAGCCCGATCCATTCCTTACGTCCCGCCAGGTCGTTCGCTGGCGCCGACGTGGAGTTATCCATCGTGTCGATCCCTTCTCGGCCTCATGAGCCTGCGACGGCGGTCTTCGACGCCCCGAGGCCCCTCTACCGCCATGTCGAAGCCGACGCGCGGTTTTCGACATGTCTTTCCGGCGTACCCACGTTCTGCCGCGAACGGGTGCTCGGGACGACTTCCGTCGTGCGCAGTCGCCGCCCGCCGCGCGGCGTAGCACTCGCGGAGATGACCGCTCCCCGCATCGGCGGGCAACCTTTGGGCGACCCCCATCGAGATGCCGGAGGACTGTTGCGTGAGGACGGACGCCGAGCCCATCAGCATCGACATCTGGCTGCCCAGCTACCCGGCCGTGCCCGACTACGTGGGCGGGATCCGGGCCCTGGCCGCGAGCTTCCACGACGCCCACCCCGGCTACCGGATCCGGGTTCGCGAGTCGAGCTACAAGACGTTGCCCGCCGATGTGGACGCCGCGGCCAGACGCGGTGCCGCCCCGGCCCTCGTGCAGTACTTCCACACCTCCACGCAACTGGCCCGGGACATGCGCGACGTCCACGGCGCACCGCTGTTCCGGCCGGTCGCGACGACGCTCGCCGACCGCACCACGGTGCTCGGCGAGCCGGTGGTCACCGACGACATCGTGGCCCCGGCACGGGGGTACTACTCGGCGGACGGCCTGCTGCTCGCGGCTCCCCCGCTGGTCTCGACCACCCTGCTGTACGCCAACACCACGTTGCTCGCGGCGGCGGGAGTGACCGCGCTGCCGACCACCTGGGCCGAGGTGACGGCCGCCTGCAAGGCGGTCAGCGCGCACACCGGCGGGCCGGCGATCACCTGGCCCAACCACGGCTGGATCTTCCAGCAGGCGGTCGCCCAGCAGGGTGGCCTGCTCGCCGACCACGCCAACGGCCGCGACGGTCGCGCCGAGAAGGTCGACCTCGCCGTGCCGGAGATGGTGGCCTTCGCGCAGTGGTGGCGCGGTCTGTACCGCGACGGTCACTACCACTACACCGGCGGGCAGGCGTACGGCGAGAACACCGGCCGGGCCTGGCAGGAGAACTTCGCCGCGTTCGCCGAGCAGCGGGTGGCGTTCGTCCTCAGCTCCTCGGTCGAGGCGGAGTGGCTGATCCAGGCCGGCCGCGACCACGGCTTCACCGTCGAGGTCGGCCGGATGCCGCACAACGGCGAGGTCCGCTACGCGGGCAACATCGTCGGCGGTGACGCGATCTGGCTGACCGACAGCGTGCAGCCGGCGGTCCGGGACGGCGCGCTCGCGTTCCTGCAACACCTGCTCAACCCGCGGGCCGTCGCCGAGCGGCACAAGGCGACCTGGTTCATCCCTGTCACCACGACGGCCATCGACCTGCTGGCCGGCGACGGCTGGTTCGACGAGCGGCCACATCAGAGGGTCGCCATCGAGCAGCTGCTGGCGACCGACGGCTCACCTGCCGCGCGGGGAGCCGTACTCGGCGAGTTTCCCCGCATCCAGGGCCTGATGACGCACGCGATGGAAGACATCCTGCTGCACGACGCGGACCCGTCGGGCCGCTTCGCCCGCGCGTCCGAGCAGGCCCAGCATCTGCTCGACGACTACAACGCCGACTGCCTCGGCCTGCGGGCGGGTGCGCCCGGGCCGCGTCAGTTCGTCGTGGACTGACTCCGCCCAACCCCCCGTGAGGAGCGCTCATGACCATCTCGCAGCAACCACCCCCGGCGACCGCTGATCTCCCGCTCTCCCTGCAGCAGGAGTTCCTCCTGCTGTTCGACACGGGCGAGACCACCGGCCCGTTCGGGCCGCACTACCTGATCGCCGACGGTTGGCGAGTGCACGGCCGGATAGATGTGGACGTTCTCGATCTGGCGCTGGCGGACGTGATCGGGCAGCACGAGGCCCTCCGGACGTCGGTACTGCGCGGCGGCGAGCACGGGCAGCGGGTGTTGCCGGTGACCTCGCCGAAGGTGGACGTCCGCGACCTGCCCGGGGTCGACCCCGCCGACCGCGAGCGCCGCGCCGAGGAGCTGATCAACGAGATCGAGGCCGGCACGCTCGACGTGCACGACCTGCCCCTGCTGCGGGCCACGCTGGGGCGCTTCGACGAGACGGACTCGGTGCTGGTCCTCACCACGCATCACTCGGCGGCCGACGCCTGGTCGATGCAGATCATCCTGCGTGACCTGGCTCGCTCGTACGCCCAGCGGGCCGCCGGGGAGACACCCACCGCGGGCACGGCCCCGCAGTACCGCGAGTACATCGCCGCCCAGCACGACGAGGCGGACGCTCCGCCGCTGGCGGCGGCCCGTGAGTACTGGCGGGACAAGCTGGCCGGCGGGCGGATCATGGTGACCGCGGCGGACCGGGAGTTGGCGGCCGACACCGTGCCGACCACCACCTGGCACCGCTTCGTCACCGACGCCGAACTCCGGTCGGCGACCACGGCCCTCGCGGCCGACACGCACACCTCACCGTTCATGGTGCTGTTGGCCGCCTTCTACGTGCTGGCGAGCCGCTGGACCGGCAGCACCGACCTGACCGTGCCGACGTTCACTCCCGGACGCGGGCACGGTCGGTTCCAGGAGACGGTCGGCTCGTTCTTCAACTTCGTTCCGCTACGGACCGACCTGTCCGACGCCACCACCTTCCGCGACGTGGTCACCCGGACCCGCGCCACCTGCCTCGGCGCGTACTCCCACGAGGTGCCGCTGCTGCACGTCCTGCAGGAGGCGCCCGAGCTGATGGCGTCGGTCGGGCCCGGCGTCGTGCCCTGCCTCTTCCAGGTCATCCAGCCGCCGTTCGTGATGGAACGCGAGCGGGTGGGCGACCTGGAGTACTCGGCGGTGTGGCGGCGGGTCATCTCCCAGCCGGTCGGTTCCGACATGCCCGACGGCATCCTCTGGTCGCTGCATCTCGGCCCGTCCGACGACATCGTCGGCGCGATCGGGTTCAGCGCCCACCTGTTCGATCAGAAGACGATCGACGACCTCGTCGACCGTTACCTGCACCTGCTGCGCGAGCTGCTGACCCGGCCGGACGCGGCACTGACCACGATCGGGGGAGAACGGTGACAACGGGCCGGAAGGTGGGCGACCGTGTGGTCGTGCTCGGCGCCAGCCTCGGGGCGCTCCTCGCGGCGAAGGAACTAGCCGAGTCGTTCGACGACGTGGTGCTCGTCGACCGCGACGAGGTCGTGGACAACCCGACGTACCGGCGGGGAGTCCCGCACGGTCGGCACGCGCACGGACTGGTCGCGAAGGGCCAGCAGATCTTCGAACGGCAGTTCCCCGGCCTGATGGCCGACCTGGTCAACGCCGGCGTCAAGCCCGGTGACTTCAACGGCGACATCCAGTGGATCTTCGGTGGGCAGCGGCTCAAGCCGTCGACCTCCGGGCTGCTCTCGGTGCCCGCCACCCGACCCGTGCTCGAGTACCACCTGCGCAAGCGGGTGCAGGCCATTCCCAACGTCCGGTTCCTGCAGCAGCGCGACGTCCTCGGGCTGGCGGTCACCGCGGACGGCGCGACAGTGACCGGCGCGCGGATCCAGGCGCAGACACCCGGCAGCACTCCCGAGGTGCTCGACGCCGACCTGGTCATCGACGCCACCGGCCGGGGCTCGCGCACGCCGGCCTGGTTGGCGGAGCTGGGGTACGCGCGGCCCACCGAAGACAAGGTGAAGATCGACCTCGCCTACACGACGCGGCACTACCAGGCACCGTACGACCCGTTCGGCAGCGATCTGGCGATCATCCCGGCGGCCACGCCGGCGCAGCCACGCGGCGCCTTCTTCTACCGCCTGCCCGGCGACGACAACCGGCTGGAGCTGTCGCTGACCGGCATTCTCGGCGACCATCCGCCCACCGATCCGGAGGGTTTCGCAGAGTTCGTCCGCTCGGTGCCGGTGCCCGAGATCGCCAAAGTGCTCGCCGACTGCGAGCCGCTCGACGACCCCGTGCAGTTCCGCTACCCGGCGAGCGTCCGACGCCGCTACGAGCACCTGACCCGGTTCCCGGATCGGTTCCTGGTGCTCGGCGACGCGGTGTGCAGCTTCAACCCGATCTACGCCCAGGGCATGACCGTGGCCGCTGTGGAGTCGGTGGTACTCGGCGGCCTTCTGCGCCAGGGCGCGATCCCGCACTGGCGGGAGTTCTTCCGTCGAATCGCCGCCGAGATCGACTCACCGTGGGACTTCTCGGCCAGCGCCGACCTCGGTTACGCGGGAGTTCAGGGTCGTCGCACCGCGAAGGTCCGCACGATCAACGCGTATGTCGCCCGGTACCAGCGGGCCGCAGTACACGACGCGGAACTGACCAACGGCTTCATCCGGGTGGCCGGGCTGATCGACCCGCCGACCAGCCTGCTCCGCCCCGACCGGATCGTCCGTGTGCTGCGCAAGGCCGGTCGGCCCGTACCGCCGCCGGCGCCGACCCTGGCGGCTGCCCCGGTCAGCCGGCCACAACCCGAGAGGTAGGACGATGCGCCCGTACCAGATCGACGTTCCACCGTCCGACATCGACGACCTGCGCCGACGGATCGCCGCGACCCGGTGGCCGGACGAGATCCCCGACGTGGGGTGGAGCCGTGGCGTGCCGGTCGGCTACCTGCGGGAGCTGGCCGAGTACTGGCACTCCGGTTACGACTGGGCCGCCACCCAGCGTCGGCTCAACGAGATACCGCAGTTCGTCACCGAGATCGACGGCGCCCAGGTGCACTTCCTGCATGTCCGCTCGCAGGTGCCGGGCGCCACGCCGCTGCTGCTCACGCACGGCTGGCCGAGCACCGGCTTCGAGTTCGTCGACATCATCGACGCGCTGGTCGACCCGGCCGCTCACGGTGGTGACGCGGCCGACGCGTTCCACGTCGTCGTCCCCACCATCCCGGGATACGGCTTCTCCGGGCCGACCCGGCAGGCCGGCTGGGACACCGAGCGCGTCGCCCGGGCGTGGACCAGGCTGATGGCGGACCTCGGCTACGACAGGTACGTGGCCCAGGGCGGCGACTGGGGCTCACCGATCTCGCTGCGCGTGGGTCTGGCCGACCCGGAGCACGTACGCGGGGTGCACCTCAACATGTGCGTGACGTTCCCACCGCCGGACTTCACCGAGTTCGCCGAACTCAGCCCCGCCGACCAGGCGAAACTGGGCTTCGCGCTGGATTTCCAGCAGGACGGCATGGGCTGGCAGAAGATCCAGTCGACGCGACCGCAGACGCTCTCCTACGGGCTCACCGACTCCCCGGTCGGGCAGCTCGCCTGGATCGTGGAGAAGTTCAAGGAGTGGTCCGCCGCCGACAAGGCACCGGAGGACGCGATCAGCCGCGAGCACATCCTCACCACGGTCACGATCTTCTGGTTGACGGCGACCGCGGGATCGAGCGCGCAGCTCTACTTCGAGTCGACGCACCGCGACGCCGACTTCGCGCGGACCTGGGGTGGCCCGTGGCCGCTGGCCATGCCGGTCGGCGTGGCGGCGTTCCCGGAGGACGCGGTACGACCGGTGCGGCGCTTCGCGGAGGGCATCCTGCCGACGCTCGCGCACTGGTCGGAGTACGACCGGGGCGGTCACTTCCCCGCCCTTGAGCAGCCGGCTCTCCTGGTCACCGACCTGCGGACGTTCGTCCGTGGGCTGCCCAACTGACCAGCGGCGTCGGCGAGGGCGCGGGCCGGGCCACAGCGGGGTGGCCCGGCCCGCAGTCCCACCTCACATCTCGGTTCCGCCGATGTCCATGATGGGCCGAACCTCCATGGCGCCGCCCTCACTGGCGTCCGGCCACCGGGCCGCGATGTCGATCGCGCGCTGCTCGCTGTCGGTCTCGACGATCAGGTAGCCGGCCAGGTGCTCCTTGGCCTCGACGAACGGGCCGTCGGTGGTCACCGGGACGCCGCCGGTGACGCGGACGACCTTCGACTGCGACACGTCGGCCAGGACCTCGCCGCCGATCAGCTCACCGGACTCGGACAGCTCCTTGGTGATGGCGTCGATCTCGGCGTAGACCTTCATGGTCTCGGCTTCGGACCGTCCCGTGACAGTTGCGGGGTTCGCGTGGATCAACAGCATGTACTTCACGGAAGAACTCCTTCGCAGAGGCTGTGCCGGATCGGCATCCTTCATAGTGCAGTCGGAGCCGCGCCGCCAAATGTGTCATCGATCCACGGTCTTTCCCACTTTTCCCGCGAGCGGGCCGGTGTCCGGAGGGCTCAGACGAACGCCTCGTCGGCGAGTTCGGTGACCCGCTGCACGATGTTCATCTCGATCGGGTTGAACCGGTTCTTGGTCACCGCGACGGTGACTCCGGTCGCCCGGTCGGCGAACGCGGCGCTGCCGCCGATGCCCACCATGCCGAAGACCGTCGGTCGGTCCGACGGGTCGGAGGTGCCCGGCCAGCCCAGGCAGTAGCCGAGCGCCCAGGTCGAGGTGCCGCCGGTCATCTCGTCGTCGAGGCCGGCGGTGGCCAGCGTGGTGGCCTCGCGCAGCCGTTCCGGGGAGATCAGCCGTACGCCGTCCACCTCACCGGTGAGTGCCGCGTACATCTTCGCGATCGCCCGGGCGCTCATCGTGCCGGCGAACGGCATGTCCGAGGTCAGCACGTCCACCCTGTTGCCGAAGTCCGCGTTCGGCACGATCGCCGGCGGAACGGCCTTGAACAGCGGAAAATCCGGTGGCATCGAGGCGAACGCGGCTTTGCCCCCCGGGTCGTCGGTCAGTCGGGCCACCCGGCCGAGCTGCTCCTGCGGCACCCCGAAGAACAACTCGTCGGCCATCCCGATGGGCCCGGCGACGCGTTCGGCGAGCACTGTCGAGATCGGTTTGCCGGTGGCCCGGCGGACGACCTCGCCGATCAGGTAGCCGAAGGTGGCGGCGTGGTAGCCGACCCGCTCGCCGGGCGCCCACCAGGGCTCCATGTCGGCGATGAGCTGACACATGCCGTTCCAGTCGGTGAGCTGCTCGATCGTGGTGTCCGCGGGGACCGCCGGCACACCGGCCGAGTGTGTCAGTACGTGCCGGATCCGCACCTCGCCCTTGCCGTGCGCGGCGAACTCCGGCCAGAGGTCGGCGACCCGGGTGTCGTAGTCGAACACACCGTCGTCCACCAGCGCGTGCGCCACGGTGGAGGCCGCCGCCTTACCCGTCGACGCCGAGTAGAAGAGGGTGTCGGGCCGAACAGGTTGGCCGGCAGCCGTGTCCGCGACCCCTGCCACCACGTTGACCACCAGGTCACCGTTGCGATAGACGGCGACCTGCACGCCGTCCTCGACACCGTCGTCCACCAGCCCGTCGACCAGCACCTGCACCTGCTTCTGAAGATCGCTCATCGTCTGCCTCCTACCCGGTCGTCATGGCACTCGAAGCGTGCCCCTCACCTGTAGGTCGGAGCCACTCCCGGCATTTTGCCATCAAAGCCACTTTCTACTCAGATCCGACTCTCCGGAAACACGACAACGAAGGCCGGCCGTACTGACGTACGGCCGGCCTTCGGGTGTTGCGGGGGTCTCAGGTGCGCGGGCCACCCAGGCGACGCACGATGTCCTCGCGGAGCCACTGCTTGGAGATCTTGCCGATCGGGGTACGCGGCAACGCGTCCACGAACTCGATCCGCTCCGGCCACTTGAACCGGGCCAGGCCGAACTCCTCCAGGTAGTGCCGGACGTCGTCGAGCGTCGGCAGCGGTCCGTCCGGGCGACACACCAGGTAGGCGCAGGCGCGCTCCCCCAGCCGCTCGTCCGGCATCGCCACCAACGCCGCGTCGACCACCAACTCGTGACCGAGCAGGATCCGCTCCACCTCCTCGGCGTTGACCTTCTCGCCGCCCCGGTTGATCAGGTCCTTGACCCGGCCCTCGATCGAGTAGGCGACCAGACCGTCCAGGTGGTGCGCGCGGACCAGATCGCCGCTGCGGTAGAACCCGTCGGGCGTGAACGCCGAGTCGGTGCCGACCGGCACGCCGAGATAGCCGGGCACTGTGTACGGACCGCGCGCGCACAGCTCACCGATTTCCCCCGGTGGCGTCGGCCGCAGCGTGCCGGGCTCCAGCACGACCACCTCGTCCAGCGGACTGATCGGCACGCCCACAGTTGAGGCGCGCAGGTGCGGCGACGCGTCGCGTGGCGTGAACAGGAACAACCCCTCGGTCATCCCGAACGCCTGGGTGACGTGCACCCCGCGCGCCTCGATCGCGTCGAACAGCTCCCGGGGCACCTTCGCCGCGGTCAGCACGCAACTGTGGACACTGGCGAAGGCGCCGTCGAACCGTGGATGCCGCAGGTACTCGTTCATCAGGCCCGGCGGGCTCATGAACCAGGTGGCCCGCTCGTCGTCCATCAGGGCCAGCAGATCATCGGCGACGGGTGTGGCGAGCAGCAGCGCGGCGCCCACCGAGTGCGCGGCGTGCAACGCGTTGGTGGCGCCGGCGTTGTGCACCAGGGGCAGGCCGAAACCGAGCCGATCCTGCGGGGTGAAACCCCACCAGCGGGCGGTGGCGACCGCGTTGTACCAGTATTCCGGGTGCAGCCGGGGGATCACCTTGGGTACGCCGGTGGTGCCACCGGAGAGCTGGAAGACGGCGGGCGCGTCGAGGTCGGTGTTCGCGTCGATCTGCGCCAGCCGGGCCGCCTGCGCGTCGGACAGTGGGCGGTCGACGAGATCCTCGATCCGTTCCTGACCGGACGCGCCGGGACGGCCCCCGATGGTGGCCAGCAGACGGATGCTCGGCACCAACCGGCGGATCTCGTCGGCGAACGCCACCAGGTCGAAGCCGCGCAGATCGGCCTGCACCAGGTGGGCCGAGGCGCGGGTCTGCCGCGCGATCTCCTCGATCTCGTGGCGCCGGTGGATCGCCAGCGTGCACACCGGGATCAGGCCGGCCTTGAGCAGGCCGTACCAGGTGGCCACCGCGAGAGCGCTGTTGGTGATCTGCAGGATCACCGACTCGCCCGGATGTAACCCGGCATCCAGCAGACCCGCGGCGATCACGTCGGAGTGCCGGTCGAGGTCGGCGTACGTCCACCGAACGCCCGGCGTGACGACCGCGACGCGGTCCGGGTGGGCGCGTACGGTCTCCCGCAGCGCCGCCGGAATCGTGCGTGGCTGCCACAGACCCTCGGCGCGATACCTGTCCGCGGCGGCAGCCGGGTACGGCACGGTGTCCCACCGCTGACGCGCGTCGGACGGCGGCAGTCTGTTGTCCTGCTCTGTGGTCATCGGTTCTCCTGAGCGCTACACGGGGACGGCGACGAGCAGACCGGTCGAGGCCGAGACCTCGCGTGTTTCGGCGAGCCGGAATCCGGCGCGGTCGAACACCGCCCCGAACTCGCGCTCGGTGCGCTCGCGCCCCGGATGCAGCGCGAGCATGATGATGTCGCGCAGCTTGCCGTCGTGCGGCTGGTCGTCCTCCGGGATGACGGCGTCGACGACGAACAAGCGGCCGTTCGGGTCGATCACCCGGCGCACGTTTGTCAACACGGTGACGACCTGCTCGTCGGTCCAGTCGTGCAGGATCATCGACAGGAGGTACGCGTCGGCGCCGCCGGGCACCGCGGTGAAGAAGTCCCCGCTCTCGACGGTCACCCGGTCGGCGACACCGGCCGCGTCGAGCACCGCGTCGGCGTGCGCGACCACCGCCGGCCGGTCCAGGAGCACCGCGGTCAGCGTCGGGTACGACCTCAGCAGAGTGGCCACCAGACTGCCGGTGCCACCGCCGACGTCACAGATCCGGCGCACACCGGAGAAGTCGTACGCGGCGACCGCCTGGGCGTGGAGTTGGCGGGAAAGATCACCCATCGCGTCGCGGAAGACCGCCGCCTGCTCGGGTCGCCGTTCGAGGTGGGCCCACCAGGACAGGCCGTAGATCTGTTCGAACGGTGGACGTTCGTCGCGCAGGCCGAGCGTGAGGGCCGTGAGGGCTGCCTGACGCTCGGGCAGCCCCCACAACCGGGCCCACGCGTCGAGCGAGCCCGGTGCGTCCGTGCGGAGGGTGTCGAGCAACGGCGTCGGACCGTAGACGCCCGGCGCAGGTTGCGCGACCACACCGACGCCGGCCAGCGCCCGCAGAATCCGGTGCAGGGCCTCCGGACGGGCGTCGACCTTCGCGGCCAGTGCCTCGACCGGCTGGGGCCCGTCGGCGAGCTGGTCGGCGATGCCCAGCTCGGCGACGGCGACCACCATCTGCGTGATCAGCGGCGCATGCAGGATCGCCATCATCCTGGTGTGCGGATCAGGCTCGGGCACGGTGGTCGTTCCCCTCTGTGGCTGCTACTTGACGTCGGCGGTCAGTTCGTCGGTCAGGTACTCGGCGACCGCCGCCACTGTCGGTCGGTTCCACAGCAGCGTCGACGGGACCGGCGTGCGGAACCGCCGCTCCAACCGCAGCTGGATAGCCACCGTCATCAGCGAGTCCGCGCCCAGCTCCGCCAGCGGCCGGTGCACGTCGAGGTCCTCCAACGGCAGGCGTACCTCACCGGCGGCCACCTCGCGGACCGCGGCGAGCACGAAGTCGCGCAACTCCGGACCGGACAGCGTCTGCCAGACCTGTTCCTCGGCGGTCTGCTCCTCCTCGGGACCGAGATCGATGAGCACCTCCTTGCGCACCGCCCCGAACCGGACGCCGGTGAACCGGGCGGCCAGGTCCCCGTCGAGGGTCCGCACCTCGACGTCGACCTCCACCTCGTCGTCGGACCCGGCGATCAGCCGTACCGCGATCAACGCCTTCGGGGGCGGCGGCAACACCAGCGTGGCCTCGGTCAGCCAGCCCGGCATCCGCAACAGCGGGTCGCCGGGGAAGATGACCGGCGCCACCGAGAGCGCGGCATCGGTGAGCGAGGCCCAGGTCCGCTCTGACTGACCGCCGGTGGGGTCCGCGACGACCGTCGCCAGCATCCCGGACGGGTGTCGGCGTACGGCTTCGACCTCCCACGGCCAGCCGATACCGACCACCCCGATCGCGGCGAGCCGGTCCCAGACACAGGAGGGGTCCAGCGTCTCCGGGTGAGCGGCGCGCAGCGTCTCCGGGTCGACCCGCTCGGCCGTCGGCGCCGCGTCGGCGATCTCGGCGCTGGCGTGGGTGAGCCAGGACTTGTCGTCCTGCTGAGTGGTGAGCCGGGAACTGAGCCGCACGGTGCCGTCCTGCCGGACGACCTGGATCTCGTGGGGCACCATCACGCCGATCGGCACCCGCAGCGCGACGTCGCGCAGCGGCGCGTTCTCGGCCGCCTGGAACAGTGTGTTGAGTGTCGCCGCCGCAGGGATCACCTCGGTGCCCAGCACCGCGTGCCCGCCGGGGTACGGCCGGTTCGTGTCGTCGAGGAACGTCCGCCACATCAGCACGGGCGTGGTGCCCTGCACGGCGGTACGGGCCCCGAGCAGGGTGTGGGTCTCGACGTCGTGCTCGAGGTTGGCCGCCGCGGGCCGGGCGCTGTCGATCCAGTATCGACGGTGCTGCCACTCGTTGGTCGGGGCGTCGACGAGGTCACCACCGGGTTGCAGGCTCGCCCAGTCAACCGGCACGCCCGCGCAGTGCAGGGTGCCGAGGTTCTCCAGCAGGGTCGGTCGCTGCGGGCGTTCCCGGCGCAGGCTGTGCGCGATGACGCCGTCCTCGACGCCGACCACGGCGAGGATGTCGATGACGGAGTGCTGCACGATCGGGTGTGCGGAGATCTCCAGGAAGACGCGGTGCCCGTCGTCGACCGCGGCGCGGATCGCCTGCTCGAAGCGCACCGGGTTGCGTAGGTTGGTCACCCAGTAGTCGGCCGACCGCTCCGCCGTGGAGCGCACCTCGGTCAGGGCGGTGGTGTACACCGGCACGGTGGCCGGCCGGCTGACCAGGTCGGCGAGGTCGGCTCGCAGGTCGTCGACCAACCCGTCCATCTGCGGGCTGTGGAAGGCGACGTCGGAGTTGACCCGCCGGACGACCAGGTTCTCGCTCCGCCAGCGGTCGGCGATCTCCTCGACAAGTGCGGACGGGCCACTGATCACGGTCGACGTGGGGGACGCCGCGACCGCCGCCGCGACCCCGGGGACGTCGGCCAGCCGGGCCGTGACCTTGTCGAACGGCAGGTTGACCATCGCCATGCCGCCCTGGCCGGCGACCCGACGCAGCAGCCGGGACCGGCGACAGACCAGGTGTGCCGCCTGCGGAAGGTCGAGCATGCCGGCCGCGACCGCGGCCGCGATCTCGCCGATCGAGTGCCCGACGATCGCCGCCGGACGCAGGCCGTAGCTCTGCCAGATCCGCGTGAGACCTACCTGGATCGCGAAGGTCATCGCCTGCACCCGGCCGACCTCGGTGAAGTCGTCCTCCAGCAGGGCTTCGTGGGGATCGAAGCCCAGCTCGGCGCGGAACACCGGCCCCAGCTCAGCCATCGTCTCGGCCATCGCCGGCTCACTGTCGAGCAGTTCCCGGCCCATCCCGACCCATTGCGCCCCGTGCCCGGAGAACACCCAGACCGCGTCGGCGGCGGCGCCGCGCGCGACCGTACCGGTGGCCACGCCCGCGGCGGCCGTGCCCGTGGCGAGCTTGCGGAGTCGGTTGACGAGTTCGGCGCGGTCCGCGGCGACGACCGCGGCGCGGGCGTTGAGCGGCTGCCGGCGGTGGGCCAGCGTGTGACCGATGTCGGCGAGGTCCGCGTCGGAACGCTCCACCCAGTCGGCCAGCGCGCCCGCGTTCGCGGCGACGCCGGCGAGGGTCGCGCTGGAGAGCGGATAGACCCGCTCGCTCTCGTCGACACTCGTCGGGACGCTCGGCTGCGCAACGGCGCTCGGCTCCTGCGGAGCCTCCTCGAGGATGACGTGGGCGATCGTGCCGCCGTAGCCGTAGTTGCCGGTGCCGGACCGCCGGGGGCCGTCGTTGTCCGGCCACGGCGTCAGCCTGTCGACCACTGACAGGCCGGAGGTCTCCCAGGGAATCTCGGTGTTCGGCACTGTGGCGGACAGCGTGGCCGGGATCGCGCCGTGCTGCATCGACAGCACCATCTTGATCAGTCCGGCGACACCGGAGGCGGCCTCCAGGTGCCCGATGTTGGTCTTGACCGAGCCGACCAGCAGCGGAGCCTCCGGTGAACGGTCGGCCCCGGCAACCGCGGACAGGGCGCCGATCTCCACGAGATCACCCAGCCCGGTGCCCGTGCCGTGCGCCTCCACGTAGTCAAGCGAGGCGGGCGACACACCGGCAGCCCGGCAGGCCCGGCGCACCAACTCCTCCTGCGCTTCCTGACTCGGCGCCATGATGCCGTTCGTGCGCCCGTCCTGGCAGACCGCGCTGCCTCGGATCAACGCGTGGATCCGGTCCCCGTCGCGCCGCGCCTGCGACAGCCGCTTCAGGGCGAGGACCCCGCAGCCCTCGCCTCGGCCGTAGCCGTCGGCGGACGCGTCGAACGCCTTGGACCGGCCGTCCGGCGCGAGCGCGCCGGCAGCCTCGAGCACCAGCAGGTACGCCGGACTGGCCACCAACATCACGCCGCCGGCCAACGCCAGGTCCGTCTCGCCGAGCCGGAGCGCCTGGCATGCCTGGTGAATGGCGACCAGCGAGGCTGAGCAGGCCGTGTCGACAGCGACGCTCGGGCCGCGCAGGTCCAGCACGTACGACAGCCGGTTCGCCACACCGCACATGGACGAGCCGATGCCCATCCACGCCTCCAGCCGGGGTAGGTCCTCCAGCATGCGGCGGCCGTAGTCATCGGTGCAGACACCCATGAACACGGAGGTGTCACTGCCGGCGAGCGACTGCGGCAGGATGCCGGCGTGCTCCAGCGCCTCCCAGGCCACCTCCAGGGTGATGCGCTGCTGCGGGTCGATCAGCTCGGACTCGCGCGGGGAAACCCCGAAGAACTCGGCGTCGAAGCCCGCCACGTCGTCGAGGTAGCTGCCGTACTTCAGGGCCCGCCGGGTCGCCGCGGCGTGCGCCGGGCTGATCGCTGCGTAGCCGTCCCACCGTTCCTGCGGCGCCTCGCGCAACGCATTGCGCTCGGCGACGAGGAAATCCCAGTACGTCTGCGGAGAGTTGATGCCGCCGGGAAAACGCAGACCCATCCCGACGATCGCAATCGGTTCATTGCGGTCGATGTCGACGGAACTCATACCCACCACTCACCCCTTTCGGGTCCGACCGAATCGGGTGGTCCCGGGAATCGACCGGATGAGGAGATTCCCGGGACCGCACTTCATCGTCACAGCCGATGGGAGACGCGCCATCTTCGAGAGTGCGGGCTGCACTCCGAAGGTGCGGTTTTTCGGCCCTTTACTTCAGGAGGTACGCGTGGATAATCGTGAGTTCCGTCTTGTTGCCGAGGCTGTCGGTGGCGCTGGCCCGCAGCGACACGAATCCGGTCGTCGCCGGATGCGTGACCGTCGCGGTGAAGCCGGCGGCGGTCTTCACCACGGGCGCCGACTGCCAGGTCGCGCCATCGTCGTACGACGCGTCGAGTGTCACGTTGCCCCACTCACCGAGGACAGCACCCTGCTGCGCCTGCAGGTACAACGGGATCTTGAACCGCTGACCGGCTGCCGCCCGGTTCTGCTGATCGAGCGCGGGCGCGAAACGCAGCGCCGCCATGGGTAGCGCCGCCTCGTTGGCCGGGCCGCCCGCGACGTGCCCGGACCGGAACGTCCAGGCGCCCCGCACCTCGGTCGAGAACGGCGAGGTGTCCCGGGTGGACCGGGTCTCCAGGCGGTAGGTGGCGGTCCCCGGTGGCACCGTGAAGATTCCGAACTCGGAGTCCTGGGAAATCAGCGGCTGCCCGTTGCGGAACATCCGCATTTCCTCGGCCAGGGTGCCAGAAAATCCGAAGTGGTCGGGATTCTGGTCGGAAAAGTGCGGAATTTCGAAGTTCATCTGGTCGCCGAAACGGCCACACCACACCACGGGCAGCACCGGGCTGGTGGCGAAGGCCGGCCCGAATGGCCCGACGTTCCACTTCTCGGTACGGGTGCTGCCGGCGATGCCGGCTTGTCGGGGCAGGTCGGCGATCTGCCAATTGAGGTTGTTGTCCGCATCCAGTTCGTACACGTCCTCGAAGAACGCCGCGCCGGGTGAGGTGAATTCGGTGATGGTCGCCGGTGGCTGCACGTACGCCGAATAGAGCTTGCGGTTGACAGCGCCGGGCACCTGCGCGGCGATGACGTTTCGCACCTTGGCCAGATCGGCGTCGTGGAACACGCGGTGCAGGTTCGCCGGTACCGTGCCGTCCTCGCTCCACTGCAGGTGGTACTGGTACGGCGAGCCGAGGAAACCACCGTTACCGTCCGGTTTGCCCAGGTGCGCGGCGACGGTGAAGGTGAACTGGCCGGCGGCGGCCGTCCGTGACGGGCGGACGCGGATCTCATCCTGTGGGCCGTGCACAGTGGAGCCGGCCGCCGCGGCGCCGGTCTGGCGGCTGGGCATCACGTCGAGGATGCCGGTGGCGCCGCGCCGGTCCAGGCCGAACGTGAGCGGTTTCGCGTCGCGGGCGTCGAAGGTCAGCGCCAGGTCTCCGGTCGCCGCGATGTCCGGCTCCACGAAGAAGTCGAACGGCACCACGTCGGTGGTGCTGGCACCGCTGACGCCCGCCTCCAGGTAGTAGTGGCCGGCGGGAACGGTCACGGTGGTGGTACCGGACTCGTGGTAGCCGCTGTATTCCTGCCGCGAAACCGTGTCGAAGAGGCTGACGAAGTAGTCGGCCGTCGGGATGCCCCGCCGGTCCAGGAAGGTGAACGTGAGCGTGACACCATCCGTGGCGACCGCCTGGCGCTTCACGGCGCGGCGCGGCAGATCGGCGGCGCGGGCGTCGGAGACCCCGGACCGGGCCAGCGCCGACACGGCGAAGAGTCGCTCGTCGAGCCGCCCCGACGCGACCCGCGCGAGCTGGTCGGCGGGCACGACGTACAACTCGCCGTCCTGCCGGTACTGCCGGAACGGGGTGCCCACGCGCCCGGGCGCCGGGGTGATGGCGACGACGCGCTCCCGGTCGAGCGCCACCTTGTCGCCGGTCACCAACGTGACAGTGCCGGTGCGTGCGGGCGAGGGCGCCGGGGTCGACCGCGCGGGCGCGGCCCGCCCAGGCCCCGGTACGCCGAGGGCCAGGACGGTGCACAGGGCGACACCGCCCGCACCGAGCCGTGAGATCAGTCGGTTCATCGTTTGGTGCTCCTTTGCGTCGCGCTGACGTCCTGCGGCTCGGCCCGGTCGGCGGAACGGGCGTCGTCGGCGGGCGCCGTGGCGTACCCCAGTTCCAGTGCGGAGATCGGAGCGTTGAAGACGTGCCGCAGGCGCAGGGCCGGACGCTCGACCACGTAGTAGCTGACCAGCGTGAAGAGCGCCGTGCCGACGATCACGTAGAGGACGAAGCCGACCAGCTCGCCGAAGGGCAGCGTGGGTCGGGCGTCGTTGAGCCCGAGCGGTTGGTTGCCGAAGATCGTCCCGTACTGGAAGTAGTAGTACATGACCGGGACGTTCCACAGGTAGACGCCGTACGAGAGGCGGCCGATGTAGCGGATCGGCGGGTTGGTGAGCACGGCGTCCATGAACCGTGAGCGCACCTCGGGCACTGTCAGTGGGACGACCGCGAGCAGGCCGAAGGCGAAGAACAGGACGTACTCCACCAGGTGCTGAGCCATCGCGGGCCAGGTGCCGACCACGACCTGCGGGGCGAACGGCTTGGGGATGTAGAGCAGCAGTGCCGCGAGAGCGCCCAGCCACCACAGCATCGGGTGCTTGGCGACCGCGCGGTGCAGGGTCGGCACCACGCCTGTCACGTCCCGGTACGCGGAGAGCGTCGCGAGTGCCATGCCGGCGGCGAAGAACCCGGCGTAGCCCAGCGGCCAGAAGACGAAGTAGTAGGTGTGCTCGGCCTGCGACGGCAGGTAGCAGAAGACCGTCCAGGCGGTGCCGATCACGGTCATGAGCACGAACGGCACGATGATGCGGCGGGCCCGCGCGGCCGGGTCGGCGCCCCGGCGGGCGCTTCGGTTGATCAGCCAGGCCAGGATCGGCAGGGCAAGGTAGTACGACATCTCGACCGGCACGGTCCAGGTGTGCTCCATGCCCGGCCACCACTGTGCCATCTCCGGCGTGAACCAGTAGTGCAGCAGGATGAACGGCTTGATGACCTCCCACGCGCCGTCGACGGCGGAGAGGTTGAGGGTGAACATGACCACGAGCGTGAGCAGGTAGAAGGCGGGCAGCAGGCGCAGCGCCCGGCCCACGATGAACGGGCCGGCCGCGGGGCGGGGGGTGCCCGCGATGATGGCGCGCGCGAACGGCCGGTAGAGCAGCAGGCCGGACAGGACGAAGAACGGCGGAAGGAAGATCCGGAACGCCGGCACGAGGCTTCCCAGGATGGGAACACCCTCGTGGCCGGGCAACTCGCTGATGCCGGACTGGTAGCCGATGTGGTAGATCACCACGAAGATCGCGCAGATGCCGCGGAGGCCGTCGTATCGCGCGTACCGCCGCTTGTGCTGTGTGCCGATTTCGGCGTCGGAGTGCGTCGCCTCGGTCGCTGTCATTACACGCTCCCCTCACGATTGCCTGACAAACGCCCTACGTGTTGCGTGGGCCATCCGCGGCGCAGCCGAAGATCGCCCACCGGCCCGCCCCCCCTGACCGGACGGTGGGTGGAGATGATCGAACGCCTCCATGCCCGGACGCCGCCGGGCATGAGGTCGTGAGTCGTTCGAGAGCGGAAAGTTCAGGCAGTTATTTTTCAGGCGATCATCCGCGGCTGCATCTTCCAGATTGCTGGATTCCCAGCAACCTGTCCGAAGTGGACGACGGATCGCCGCTGGGCGTGTGCAGCGCAACGTCAGAGGTGCTTCGGCCCCGCGCCGGGTGGCAACCTGTCGGGCAGCCGGCGCGTACGCGCCTTGCCGCTGACCTGGACACGGCCGAGACGGGACGGGCACATGACCGAAACCGCGGAAATCACCTTCAACGAGCTGCTCGGCTCGTACCGAGACGCAGCTCCCCACCGGATCGACGACGCCTTCCACGACCTGGTCGACGCACTCTGGACCGACGGCGCGGCCCGGCCCGCGGCGGTGTCGGCCGTACCGGAACTGATCGGCGCACTGGACAGCGTCGACGCCGACCGGCGGGGCTACCTGCTGGTGCTGCTCGGGCTGCTCGCCGAGGCTGAGCACCCGGCGACGGACGGGCCGGTGACGACGGCGGTGCGCGAGGGCATCGACGGCTACCTCGACGCGGCCCGCGGCGCCACCGAGCCCGACGCGCCGCTCACCCTCGCGCTGCTCTACCTCCTGGCGCACTTTCCCACCGACCGGGCGCGGATCCTCGACGCAACCCGGCACCTCGGGCTAGACGCCCCCGACCGCACCCGGCTGGAGCGCGCCCTCGACACGCTCGACGAGGCTGACCCGAACATCGGGCGGGCCTGGCCGTCGCCGGCCGAGTGGAACATCAGCGAGGCGGAGCGCGAGTTCGACAGGCGGTGGATCCGCGCCCTGACCCCCACCCAGATCCGGACGACCTGGGACGGCGACACCCGCTCGGTGCTGGCCACGATGGGGGCCAAGGCGCTGTGGGCGCAGGGCAACGGAAAGCCCGCAGCGGCCGTCGACCCGAGCCCGCACAACCTGGTCGTGGACACCAACCCCCGCGACCTCGACCCGGCCGCCTTCGAACGGCACCGCGAGGTGCTGAAATGCCCGGCCTGCCGGGGGTCGCTGACCTTCGACACCACTGTCGCGCGGTGCGGGCAGTGCGACGCCGCCTACGGGATAACCCACGGCGTGCTCGACCTGTCCCAGCGGCTGCGCCCCGGCGCCGGCAAGAGCGACTCCAGTGACGACGCCGAGGCCGACGTGCTGCAGAACGCGGCGGTGCTCGCCGGCATCGGCTTTCACTACGAGCAGGGCATGCGTCCGAACTTCCTGCGCATCATGGGCCGCAACTGGTCCGGGGAGGTCACGCCGACCGACGAGGACGAGTACATCGCCGCCCACCTCTGGCATCGGGGCGGCACCGTGCTCGACCTGGCCGCCGCCGCGGGCCGCTGGACCGCCGTCGTCTGCGAGGCGGTCGGCAGCGAGCGGGTCCTCGCACTGGACCTGAACGAGGCGATGCTCTACGACCTGCGCAGCAGGTTGACCGAGGTGCCGGCCGTCCGCGGCGACGCGCTCGACCTGCCGTTCCCCGACGCCAGTCTCGACGCTGTCAACTTCTGGAACGCGTTGCAGGCGGTGCCCGACGCCGGTCGGGCGATCGCCGAGATCGGCCGCTGCCTGCGCCCCGGCGGCACCCTCACGCTCATGACGTTCCGCTGGGACGACTCACCGGTTTACCGCTACTACCAGCGGTCGCACCACTTCCCCGCCCGCCCGGACGGGTTCGTGCTCTTCGAGATCGACGAGATCAAGCAGTGGCTCGACGACGCCGGCCTGACCATCATCGCCGAGTCGTACCCGGGCACGTTCGTCTTCGTCACCGCCGAACGCCGCCCGTCCTGACGGTCGGCGGCCGACATGGAAAGTGGGAGAGGGATGGAGAACACCACAACCGCGCCGATCGACATCGCGACGATGTACGACGAGTCGACGCCGATGTCCAACGCGTTCAACGACGGGCAGGTTCATCTCGCGTACTGGTACGACGCGGTGGACGAGGCGTCCATGCGGGAGGCGTCACAGCGGATCACCCGCCGGGTCGGCGAATCCCTCGGCCTGCGTCCCGGCCAACGGGTCCTCGACATCGGCTGTGGCCTGGGCACGCCCGCGCTCGAATTGGCGAGCGACTACGGCGTCACAGTGGTCGGCATCAACATCAGCACGGTGCAGGTCGAGGAGGCGACCAAGCGCGCCGTCGCGGCGAACCTCGGTGACTCGGTCACCTTCCAGCACGGCGACTGGAACACGCTCGACTTCCCCGACGCGTCGTTCGACGCGATCGTCGCGATGGAAACCCTGCTGTACGCCACCGACCTGGACCGGGTGCTACGCGGTCTGTTTCGCGTCCTGCGGCCCGGGGGCCGGCTGACGCTGACCGAGACGACCCGTGAGAGCAGCATGGGGATCGAGGAGGCGGCCGAGTTCGCGGCGACGTTCAACGCGCAGTTCCTCAAGTCGACAGCGGAGTGGGTCGAAGCGTTGACCGTCGCCGGGTTCGAGTTCCACGAGTACCTGCAGTGCGGGCCGCGGGTCTTCGGCAAGGGACCGAAGTACGTGGCCGAGGCGGAGAGCCAGCGCACCCACCTCACCGAGAAGTTCGGCGCCGAGGCGGTCGACGAGCTGGGCAAGGCGCTCGGTTACTACTTCGAGGCCGGGGCGGGCAAGGTCGGCTACGCCGTCATCACCGCCGGACGGCCACTCGGATGAGGAGGCCCGCGTTGACCGATCCAGGATTCCCCCCGGTGCCCGAGCCGGATCTCACGCCGGCCGACCTGATCGCCCGTGCCGAGGCGATGGTTCCCCAACTACTGGCCCGGCAGTCCGAGGTGGAGCGTCGGACGTTCTACGGTGAGGACGTCCACGAGATGTTCCGGGACGCGGGCTTCTACCGGATCACAGTGCCCCGGCGCTACGGCGGGTACGAGTTCGAGTTCGAGACGTTCCTGCGGGTGGTGATGATCCTGGCCCGAGGCTGCCCGTCGACCGCCTGGATGTTCTGCCTCGGCGCGGCCCACTCGCTGGTGACGGCGATGCTGTTCGAGGAGAAGGCGCAGGACGAGTTGTTCCGGGGCGGTGACTTCATCGCACCGGCGGTGATCGCCCCCGGCGGGACCGCCACCCGCTCCCCCGACGGTGGCTGGATCATCGACGGCACGTGGAACTACTGCTCCGGCATCCCCTACGCCACCCACTTCATCGGCCACGCCATGGTCGCCGGCGACGACGGCGAACCACCCCATCCGCTGCTGTTCATCGCACCGCGGGGCACCTGGACCCGTCTCGACGACTGGGGCGGGCAACTGGGGCTCAAGGGCAGCGGCTCGCACAGCGTCCGCTTCGACCGGGCCGAGATCCCGGACCACTTCGGCCTCGAGCACACCCACCTGGGCGAGGTCTCGGTGACGTCCGGGACCAGTGGGAGCGCGCTGCACGCCCACCCGCAGTACGGCGGGGCGCCGATGAGCTCGATGTGTCTGGAAGGCGCCACACTCGGGGTCGGGATCGCGCAGGGCGCGCTGGAGGCGTACGGCGAGGTCCTCTCCACCCGCAAGACCTCGACGCCACCGATCACCCTGCGCGTCGACGATCCGGACTACCAACGGTGGTTCGGTCAGGCCACGGCCATGATCTCGGCCGCCGAGGCGATCACGTTGAGCGCGATCCGCCAGTGGCACGACCTGACCACCCGCGAACCGGCCGCCTTCACCCTGGAGGAGGACCTGCGGATCGCGATGATCTGCCGCGAGGCGGCGGAACTGGCCTGGCGCGGCGTCGAGGCCGTCATCCAGCCCACGGCCGGGACCAGCTCGGTCACCGGCGACGGGCGCCTGGAGCGAGTCTGGCGTGACCTGTCCACCTGTCACAGCCACGCGGGCTTCGCGGTACTCCTGACGACGGCTCTCCCCCGCGTCTACACCCAGGCGCACTTCGGTCGGCTCACCGCCTGACCTCCCCACCGACGAACGACGAATGGCCGGACGCGTCCGGCCATTCGTCGTTGCCGCCATCGTCGACCACCAGCCGCCGGAACGGGCCCGCCGGACACGACGAGAGCCGCCCCGGGGGTCGGGGGGCGGCTCTCGTCGTGGGTGGGTGCCGGGCCCCTCAGGCGGGAGCGGGGTACGTGACGACCTCGGTGCCGTCCGGCGTGTGCCGGCGCTTGGCCATCCGTTCGATGATCCAGTGTGCGACCACCAGGTTGAGGACCCAGCCGAGCCAGTTGGCGAGTTCGACGATCACGCTGATGGCCAACGGCATCGTGGGCCAGATGGTGAACATGCCGACCAGGATGCGGCCCCAGGTGGTGCCCAACGCCAGCGCGAAGCTGTACGCCATCCAGCGGCGGTGCTCGGCGTAGCGTCCCTTGCGGACCATCACCAGACCGGTGATGGTCGTGGCGAGCCAGGCCACGCCCATCGTGACGATGCCGATGCTGCCCTGGTGGTCGGCACGCAGCGGGATCAGGGTGAACACGCCCAGGGCGGCCGACGGGAGAGCCCCGCCGAAGATGTAGACGCGGCCGCTGATCCGGTGGACCTTCGGGTGGTTGCGGCGCAGCCAGCCCCAGAACTGGAGGAACACCGTGATCATCGCGATGTTCCCGGTGATCACGTGCGCGACGACCAGGCTGTAGTGCACCGGGACGCCGGGGTCGAGGATGCTGCGGCTGTTGGCCGAGTCCGTGCTGAAGTAGCGCGGGAACGCGTACAGCAGGTTGAAGACGACGGCGCCGGCGAGGACGACGAGCCACAGGTAGGGCTGACGCCAGATCGACGACGACGGGGCCGACGGTGGGACCGATGGTGATGGTTCGGTCGCCTCGTGCGTCGGCGACCGGCCCACCCGAATGGTGGCTTTCTCCGCGTTCTGCGTCATGGAGGGGTCCCTCGGGTCGTAGGTCGTCAAGGGGTTGGCGGATCGCCTGATTCACGGGATCGCCGGCGCTCCCCGAGGGGGCGGGGAACGCCGGCGAATCTTCCACCCGTTAATCGCCTACGACTCTGGCACCCGTCGAAATCGGTCGTCATCTCCGAGGATGCGGTATGCACGACCGCTCGTGTGGGTTGCTCAGGAGGGCGAGATGTTGCCGTTGAGCTTGAACAGGTTATTCGGGTCGTACGTGCGCTTCAGCTCCACCAGCCGCGCGTACGTGGCGTCGGGGTAGGCCTCGTGGATGCGCTCGGCGGCATCGTCGTAGAGGAAGTTGACGTAGCTGCCGCCACCCGGCTGCTGAACGACCTTGGCGAACTCGTCGACCCAGGCGCGGTGCTCGGCGGCCTCCTCCGGCTTCTCGAACACGACAGCCGCCGTGAACATGATCTTACGGTCGCGGTGCGCGAACGCGGTCGCGTCGGACGGCACCCGGGCCATCGCCCCACCGAGCGGACGCAGCTGGGCGACGGGCATGCTCGCCGACGAGGTCTGCAGCGTCTCCAGGATCCGACCGGCCGTGGCCACGTCGACCTCGTCGACGAAGTTGGTCCGGCTGAACGTCAGCGGGTGGTAGTTCGGGTCCTCCGGCTGGTAGATGCCACTGAAGGGCATCGGCTGGACCATGTCGACCAGCACACCCAGCTCACGGATCGGCGCCAGGACCTTCGCGCCCTCCTCCGGGTCACCGGCGTAGACGATGATCGCGAGGATCACCAGCTGACCGACCGCCTCCTCGGGCACGCCGGGCATCGGGGGCGCCGGCATGATGTTGATGATGCTCGACAGCTCGTCGGGCGCCTCCAGCGAGATGCGCAGGTATTCCGCCACGACCTCCGGCGTCGCCGGCAGCACCAGCAGGCCGCCGAGCACCGTCGGCACGGAGTGCAGCCGGTAGCGGAACTTCGTGACGACACCGAAGTTGCCGCCGCCGCCACGAATCGCCCAGAACAGGTCGGGGTGGTTGTCGGCGTCGACAGTGAGGTGCCGGCCGTCCGCGGTCACCACGTCGGCGCCGATCAGGTTGTCGATGGTCAACCCGTGCGCGCGGACCAGATAGCCGATGCCACCGCCGACGGTCAGGCCGCCCAGGCCGACCGAGGCGGTGTCGCCGAAACCGGTGACCAGGCCGTGCTCGGCGGCCGCCTCGGTGTATGCGCCGGCGAGCACACCGGGCTCCGCCCAGGCGGTACGACTGTCGGCGTCGATCTCCAACGCGTTCATGTTCGAGAGGTCCAGGACGATCGCGTCGTCCCAGACGCCGTAGAGGCTGTGGCCGCCACTGCGAACCGCGAGCGGCAACTCCGACCCGCTGGCCACCGAGACGACATGCGCAACGTCGGCGGCGTTGACCGCCTTGACGATCACGGCGGGTCGCCGATCGACGCCACCCTGGAAAATCGTGCGGGCCTGGTCGTAACCGGGGTCGCTCGGCTCGATCACCTCGCCGACGACGCCCGCACGCAGCTGCGCGGCCACGGCGGTAGCCGTGTCGGTCGGCGCCACGATCTCGTCCTGCATGGAAGATACCTCCTGGTTATGGCGGTGCGGTCCCACCAGGGCCGCGTACCCTTTCGCAGTGAAGTCGGAGCCGTACCTCGTTTTTCGACATTGCCGCCGGTAATCAGCAACGTTCTCGTCCACACGCTTCGCCCACGGGTTCGCCGCCCAGGGCACTGGAGGAACCCCGGCACCGTGGCTGATGAGGGTAACGTGGCCTCCCGCTCGGAGGTCGAAAGTCTGCTGCGCCAGCTCGCGCCGCAGGTCCTGGGCGCGCTCTACCGTCGCTACGGCAAGTTCGAGGCGTGCGAGGACGCGGTGCAGGAAGCCCTGCTGGAGGCGGCGCTACGCTGGACGGACCAGAAGTTGCCGGACAATCCCCGCGGTTGGCTGCGCACCGTCGCCACCCGCCGGTTGGCTGATCAGTGGCGCAGTGACCAGGCCCGGCGCAATCGCGAGGTGATCGTCGCGGTGATGGGCCGCGCCGACGAGGCGGTCTCCGCCTCCGTCGACGACCTGCCCTACCAGCACGACGACACGCTGATGCTGCTGTTCATGTGCTGCCATCCCGCGCTGTCCGCGCCGTCACAGATCGCGCTGACGCTCCGCGCGGTCGGCGGCCTGACCACCAGCCAGATCGCCGCGGCGTTCATGGTGCCCGAGTCGACGATGGTGCAGCGGATCAGCCGGGCCAAGCAGCGGATCCGGTCGACCGGCACCCGGTTCCGGATGCCACCGCCGGCCGAGCGACGCGAGCGCCTGCGGGTGGTGCTGCACGTGCTCTACCTGATCTTCAACGAGGGTTACACCGCCACCTCCGGCCCGGACCTGCAGCGCGGCGAGCTGACCAGGGAGGCGATCCGGCTGACCCGCGAGGTGCACCGGCTGCTGCCCGACGACGGTGAGGTCGCCGGGCTGCTCGCGCTCATGCTGCTGACCGACGCCCGGCGCGACGCCCGTTCCCGCCCGGACGGCACGCTGGTACCGATCGCCGAGCAGGACCGGCGACTCTGGCACCGGGAGTCGATCCGCGAGGGCATCGCGCTGGTCACCCGCAGCCTGAGCGACGGGCCGGTGGAGTCCTACCAGATCCAGGCGGCGATCGCCGCGCTGCACGCCGAGGCGGCGACCGTCGACGACACCGACTGGCCGCAGATCGCCGCGCTCTACGAGCTGCTGGAACAGCTCGATCCGAACCCGATGGTGACGCTCAACCGGGCGGCCGCGACCGCCATGGCCAAGGGTCCGGAGGTCGGGCTGCGCCTGCTCGACGGCCTCGACGACCGCATCGCCAACCACCGGCTCGACGCGGTACGCGCCCACCTGCTGGAAATGGCCGGCGACCGGAGCGGGGCCCGGGTGCGCTACCTGCGGGCGGCGCAGCGCACCACGAGCCTGCCCGAACGCCGCTACCTGGAGTCGCGCGCGGCCCGGCTCAGCGACCCGCGCTGACCGCCGGCGGGGCCAGCCACAGGTGCACGACCTGGTCGGGCTGCTCGACCCGGCTGATCGGCAGCTCCACCTGGCCGTCGTGGTTGCGGTCGAACAGCCGCACCCCGTCGCCCATCAGCACCGGGACCACGTGCAGCACCAACTCGTCGAGCAGGCCGGCGCGCAGGCACTGACGGATCACGCTGGCACCCCCGAGCACCGACACGTCGCGGCCGCCCGCAGCGGCCAGCGCGCGGCTGACGGCACTCTCGACACCGTCGGGTACGAACTCGAAGCGGGTGCCGCCGGCCAGCTCCAGAACCGGTCGGGGCTCGTGGGTGACCACGAACACCGGGAGCCCGAACGGCGGCTCGTCGCCCCACGGCTTCTCCCCGTGGTCGTACATCCGCCGGCCGATCACGTGGGCCCCGACGGACGTGAACCCCTCGTCGAGGATCTCCGCGTCCCGGTTGGCCCGGCCCCCGTCGCGGCCGACCCGGGCCCGCCAGGTGGCCAGGTCGTAGATCCACTGGTGCAGACGGTGGCCGTCCACGCCCATCGGCAGGAGGCGACTGTCATCAGGGCCGGTCACGAAACCGTCCATCGACACCGAGATGTCGGCGGTCACTCGCGCCATCGGGGACTCTCCATTCCCAGGAGCACGGGCAGCCAGGCGGGCGCGTTCATGGCGAACGTCCCCTGGGAGGTCAACTCGGCGTCGGGCACCGCGAGGCGCAGCCCCGGGAAGCGCCGGAACAGGGTGTCCAGACCGATCTCCACCTCCAGCCGGGCCAGCGCGGCCCCGAGGCACCGGTGGATGCCGTGGCCGAACGACAGGTGCCGCTTGTCGGCGCGGCCCGCGTCGAACCGGGCCGCCTCAGGTCCGTGCACCGCCGGGTCGCGGCCCGCCCCGGCAAAGTGCATCAGGATCGGTTCGCCCTTGCCGATGCGTACGCCGGCGATCTCGACGTCCTCGACCGCGAACCGGAACGGCAGGTGCGCGACCGGCGCGTCCACCCGCAGCGTCTCCTCGATGACGTCGGCCCAGCCGGCGTCGCCCGAGCGGACCCGGCGCAGTTGCTCCGGCGCGTTCAGCATCGCCCGGACGGCGTTGACCAGCAGATTCATCGCGGGCTCCGTGCCGGTGTTGAGCAGCAGAAGCAGGGTGCTGACTATCTCGTCGTCGTCGAGGCGTTCGCCCTCGTCGCGGGCGGCGATCAGGTCGCTGGTCAGGTCGTCGGCGGGTTCCCGGCGCTTGCGGTCGATCAGGTCGTGCATCTGTGCCCGCAGCCGGGCGAAGGCGGCGGCGGCCTCCTGCGGGGTGATCTTCGCGCTGGCGGTGGCGTAGCCGCCGCCACCGCCGACGATGCCCACCCGCTCGGCGACCGGCAGACCGATCAACTCGCCGATCACGTGAGCCGCCAGCGGGTGCCCGAACCCCGCCTTCAGGTCGACGATCTCCGTGGGCGGGTGCATGGCGAGGTCGTCGAGCAGGTCAACGGCCAGCCGTTCGATCGCCGGCCGCATGGTCTGCACCCGACGCGGCGTGAACGCCGTACGGATCAGCCGCCGCTGGCGGGCGTGTTCGGGCCCGTCCGAGCTGGTGAGGTTCTCCATTCGGGCCCAGGCGATCAGCGGGAAGTCGGGCCCGATCTCGCCGTTTGCGTACGCGATCCAGTGCTGACGCGGGTCCTTGGAGAACCGGTCGTCGGCGAGGATCTCCTTCGCCGCGTCGTAGCCGGTGACCGACCAGGCCGGCACCCCACCCGGCAGCATGATCCGGGCCACCGGCCCGTGCGCGCGGATACGGGCCGACTCGGCGTGGATGTCGGCGCCACTCAGGTCGAGCCTGACGGGTGATCCGTTGTCCATGGCTGACTCCTCGACGGGTTTCTCAGACCGCGCGGACGGCGAAGGTCAGGTGCAGGTCGGTGTCGGCGAGTCGACGCTCCTGGGTGTCGGTGACGTCGAAACCCCGCTGGCGCAGCAACGCCTCGATGTCCCCGAGGCGGCCGTCGATGTCGTGCACCTCGACAACCAGCTCGCCGATCTTCGCCCAGTCGTCGTCGGCGATGCCGGCGATCACGTCGGCCTCGGCCTTCTCGACGTCGATCTTCACGAGGTCCGCCCGTTCGGCGCCGGAGTCGCGCAACAGCCGGGAGAACGTCATCGTCTCGCATTCCACATAGGACAGCTGGTGCCGGGACGTGGCCAGGTGCTCCGCATCGCGTACCGGGACACCGCCCTCGATGAGCAGTTTCCTGGCGAGGGCGGTCTCGAGGTCCTGCTCGGTGTACAGCCCGGACTCCGCGGGGGCCTTCGGGTAGTAACCGAACCGGGCGTGCCCGTCCGCCGCGGTGATCGCGACGTTGCGGGCCAGCCCGTCCGGAACGTGCCGCGCGAAGTTCTCCTCCAGCGCGCGGTAGGTGTCCGGGCCGGGCTCGGCCGCCACGATGAACGCGGCCGGGTAACGGGACTTGAAGAACATCGAGGCCAACCCGATGTTGGCGCCGATGTCGAAGATGACACCGGGTGTCGGCCGAGCGCCACCGGGACGACGGTAGGACTCCTCGACGAAGATCTCGCGGTAGAGCAACGCCGCCTCGGCGGCGTCGACCTGGGTGACATCCTGCCCGTTGGGCAGTCGACGCCGGATCAGGCCCATATCAACTCCTCGCGCTGGTCGGGGACACCACCTGAGAATGGGTGCTGACCACCGCCGCGGTCACCTTCCCGGTTGCGCAGGCCGCGCCGCGAAGCGTCAGGTGGCCAGTCGGACCATGAAACTCCGTCAACGGGTCAGACCGCCGTCAAGCATTGACACGTCCCGCTATCCATTCCATGGTCGATGGACTCATCACTGCGTCGAAGGGTCACAGGATGGTCGGCAACGAGCACAGGTACGTCATCGTCGGGGCGGGGCCCGCCGGGCTTCAACTGAGCTACTACCTCCAGCAGCACGGTGCCGATTACCTGACGCTCGAAAGTGGTGCCGAACCGGGCGGGTTCTTCCGGCGGTTCCCCCGGCATCGCCGGCTCATCTCGCTGAACAAGGTGCACACCGACAGCACCGACCCCGAGATCCGCCTGCGCTGGGACTGGAACTCCCTGCTCAACGACTCCCCGGAGCTGCTGTTTCCGAACTTCAGCGAGGAGTACCTGCCCGCAGCCGACGACCTGGTGCGCTACCTCGCGGAGTTCCAACGGGTCCACCAGCTCAACGTCCGGTACGGCACGACGGTCGAGCAGATCACGCGGACGGGCGACGGTTTCACCGTACGCACCGGCCAGGATGAGCTCCGGGCTCGCTGCCTGGTCGTCGCGACGGGTTGGGGCCAGCCGTTCGTGCCAGCCATCAAGGGCATCGAACATGCCATCGGGTACGAGGACATGGTCGTCGACCCCACGGCGTACGAGGACCAGCGGGTTCTGATCATCGGGAAGGGCAACTCGGCCTTCGAGACCGCGTCGGCCATCCTCGGCCGGGCCTCGATGGTGCACCTCGCCAGCCGGCAACCCCTGCGGCTCGCGTGGAACACCAAACACCCCGGCGACGTCCGTGGCCAGTACGGCGCGATCCTCGACAGCTACCAGTTCAAGACACTGCACTCGGTGCTCGACTGCACGATCGACGAGATCCGGCCCGTCGACGGGCGCTTCCAGGTGTCGATCACGTACACCCACGCCGAGGGTGAGACCGCCGTGCTCGACTACCACACGGTGGTGCGGTGCACCGGCTTCCGGATGGACACCACCGTGTTCGACGAGACGTCCCGTCCCGACATGGTGCGGGACGGCCGCATGCCCGGCCTACGTCCCGACTGGCAGTCGAGCAACATCGACGACCTCTACTTCGCCGGCACGATCGCCCAGGCCCGGGACGTCAAGCACGCGTCGTCGCCGTTCATCGACGGCTTCCGGTACAACCTCCGCACCCTGACGCGGATCCTGCGGGAGCGGTACGACGACGTGCCGTTGTCGTACACGACGACGGCTGCGGACGCCGCGTCGCTGGCCAAGCTGATGCTCGACCGGGTGAACTGGTCCTCGGCGCTGTGGACCCAGTTCGAATACCTCTGCGACGTGTTCGTGCGCGACGACGCCACGGGCGACTTCCACCACTACGAGGACCTGCCCGAGGACTACGCCGTGGAGCGTTTCGCGTCCGCCACCCAGTGGTACACGCTCGCACTACGGTGGGGCCGCGACGACTACGGTGACGTCTTCGCCATCGATCGGCACCCGACCCCCGACCGGGCGCGGGAAAGCGCCTTCATCCACCCGGTGATCCGGCGGTACCGAGGAGCGGAACTGCTCGCCGAGCAGCACCTGCTGGAGGATCTACTGGCCGAGTGGCGGCGCCCGGACCGGCACGTCGAGCCGTTGGTCGAGTTCCTGACCAGAGACCTCACCAGCGGATCATGACCTCGTCGAGGGGCTTGCGGGTCAGGTCCGGGACGTGAGCGTCCGGCGTGGGATACCCGACCGGCATGACGACGTACGGGCGCTCCTCCGGCGGCCGCTCACACACCTCGTTGAGGAATCGCATCGGGCTGGGCGTGTGGGTCAGTGTGACCAGGCCGCAGTGGTGCAGAGCGGTGATCAGCAGACCGACGGCGATGCCCACGGACTCCTTGACGTAGTACGGCTTCGGGCTGTGCGGCCCCTGGTGTATCTCGAACACGACGATGACGGCCGGTGCGGTCTCCAGGAACGGCTTCCGCCAGTCGGTGCCGAGCCCGGCAATCGCATCCAGCCACTCCGGGGAGGCGCGGCGATCGTAGAACGCACGTTCCTCGGCCTCTGCCGCCTCGCGCAACCGGCGCTTGCGGGCCGGGTCGGTCAGGACGACGAACCGCCACGGCTGGACATTGGCACCACTGGGTGCGGTCGAAGCGGCCCGGATCGCGGCCTCGATCACCCCGTCGGGGACGGGGTCGGTGGCGAACTCTCGCACGGAACGGCGCCGCGCCATCCGTTCCGCGAACGCCTCCGCCTCGCGCACCATGTCCGCCGGCCTCATACGGCTGTGCTGGATCGGAACCCTGGATTGCAGGTCTGCCTCGGTCACCTGTGGCCTCCACTGATCAGGTGTGCCGGGTGCCGTGGCAGGGCCAGCCGGCCGCGGCGTCCGGTTCCCCCAGCATTTCCGAGGTCGGCGGTTCGGTGTTACGCCTTCGTGCTGTCTTCAGGAGAAGGCACGTTCGGGGCGGTCCGGTTGGCGATCTCATCGACCACGTCGGTCAGGCGGCCGCGCAGTGCCGCGGCCGCCCGCTGGCGGGTCGCTCCGTCGCCGTTCGTGGCGAGGTGTGTCAGCCAGTCCTCGACCCGCTCGCAGTCGCCCGCCTCGTGCAGCGCCGGCCGGGCGAGCTCGACCAGCCGACCGGCGAGCGCCGCGGCGGGCAGCAGCCGGCCGGTGACGACGTCGACGCCGTGCCCGCCCATCCCGTCGCGGGCGGCACGCCAGTACGCGAGCCGCATCAGCTCGGGGACAAGTTCCGGTCCCTCGTCGCCCCGGTCGACGGCCTCACCGGCGACGACCACCAGCGCCCGCACCAGGGCGGCCAGTGCCGCGGACTCGGCGGCGGTGACGGGCACGTCGGCCACCCGCACCTCGAGGGTCGGGTGGTTCGTCGACAGGCGGAGATCCCAGAAGATGGTGCCCCGGTCGACCAGTGCGCCCACCTCCAGCAGCATGTCCACGTGGTCGTCGTACTGCTGCGCGGACCTCAGCAACGGAGGCGCGCCGGCCACCGGCCACCGCCCCCATGTGACGCTGCGCCAACTCGCGTATCCGGTGTCGCGCTCGGACCAGTAGGGCGAGTTGGCGGTGAGGGCGAGAAACACCGGCAGGTGCTGGCGCAGGTGGTTGCCGATCAGCACGGCGCGGTCCCGGTCGGGCTCCTCCACGTGAACGTGGACGGCGCAGATCGCCAGCTCGTCGTGCAACCCACGGAAGGTGGCGGTGCCGCGATCCTGGCGCGGCCCTTCGGTGATGGGCGGCGGCACGGCACTGCCGAGTACCGGCGAGCCGCTCGCGATCACCCGCAGACCTGCCGACAACGCTGCGGCCTGGACGACGGCTCGACCTTCGACGAGCTGCGCGCTCAGTGCGTCCAGGCTCCGGCACGGGTCGGTGCGGGTCTCGACCTGAAGCTTGGTGATCTCGCCACCCACCCGGGTGCCGAGGGCCGGACGCGCGCGGTCGACGACCGTGGCCGCCTCCGGCACGACCTCACCCCGGTCGACGTCGACGACGAGGAACTCCTCCTCGACTCCGAGCAGGGGAATGGACGATCCCGAGCGCTGTCCCGTAGTCATACCGACGCCGACCCCTCGCTGCCGGTCGTTCGCCGGCGCTGAGCCAGACTATGGGATGTCGTCGATGGGTTGCGGTCCGAAGCGCTCCATGGTGGACAGCACGTCGACGAGTCCGGCCAGAAGCGCAGTGCGCTCCGGCATCCGGTCGACACAGACGTACTCGTCGGCAGCGTGTGCTCCGCCGCCGACCGCGCCCAGGCCGTCGAGGGTCGGTACGCCCAGCGCGGCGGTGAAGTTGCCGTCGGACGCGCCGGCGGCGTGCGCACCGACGAGGTCCGGGATGCCAAGCTGGCGGGCGGTCGACTGGGCCAGTTCCAGGAGCGGCCGCGCCAGCTCGGGCGACATCGGGTAGCGGTTGATCCCGCCCTGCACGGCCAGCGTCGCCTCGGGCAGGAACGGCACCAGCCCGCGGATGGCGTGATCCACACGTTCGAGTTCGTCCCTGGTCCAGGCCCGGACGTCGACGGCCAGGCTGGCGCGTTCGGGCACCGTGTTCGTCGTGGTGCCGGCGGAGAGCAGGGTCGGCGTGACCGAGGTGCCACCGCTGTCCGCCGCGCCGAGCGCACCCAGCGTGAGGACCTGGTGGGCGACCTCGACCGTGGCGTTGACCCCGCGTCGTGGTTCGACGCCTGCGTGGGCGGCGCGACCCCGGACCGTGAGGCGGTACACCGAGCCGCCCTTCCTGGCCACCTTCACGTGCCCGTCCGGAGTGGCCGCCTCGCAGACGAGAACCGCACCCGAGCGCCGCGCCTCACGCTCGATCAGTGGCCGTGACGTGACGGACCCGGACTCCTCGTCGCAGGTGAGCAGCACGCCGACCGCCGAGGTGTCCTCGACCAGGCGCAGTGCCGTGAACATCTGCACGATGCCACCCTTCATGTCGCACACGCCGGGTCCGGTCGCGACGCCGTTGCGGACGGTGAAGGGCCGGGACCGGATCGTGCCCACCGGGAAGACCGTGTCGAAGTGGCCGAGGAGCAGCACCCGCTGGCTGGCGGCCGGCCACAGCAGGTGCGGCAGGCCGTCGATCACGACCCGCCGGGCGGGCCGGCCGAGAGCTTCCTCACCCCATCGGGTGAGCAGGTCGGCACAGGACTCGAGATGGGGCAGCGAGCCCGGTGCCGACTCGGACGCGACGAGCGTGCCCAGCCGGTCGACCATGTCTGCTTTGAGCTGCGTCGCGGCGTCGAGCAGACGGCGTGGATGGTCCATCGATCCCTCCAACCTCACGGGTGACGGGCCTGGCCAGGCGTGTCCGTCGACCATCGCAGGGGGATCGGGCTGTGGTCACCCTTGTTCGTGCTCAGGCAGCCGGTTCACCCGCCGGCTGCGGGACGGCCGATCCGTAGCCGAACTCGACGATCCGACGTGTGGACTCGGCGTAGGCGTCCTGCCCCTCGGGCGCGAAGGTGCCGAGCCCGTCGACGTACCGGTTGAACATGCAGAACGCCGCGGCGATCAGGACGGTGTCGTGGATCTCCAGGTCGCTGGCGCCCTCCGCGCGGGCGTTGGCGACCAACTCCGTGGTGACGTGTCGGCCGCTGATCTGCACCGCGCCGGCGATGCGCAGCAGCGCCCGCAGTTTGGCCGAGATCGGGGCGCTGTCGAGGTCGGCGCGCACCTGGTCGACGAGGGTCATGCCCTCGTCGAGCTGTGCCGCGGCGAACGCCGAGTGCGACGCGCAGCAGAAGGTGCACTCGTTGCGCCCGGAGACGTACGCCGCGATCAGCTCGCGCTCGCCGGCCGGGAGCGAGTGAGGGGCGCGCAGCAGCACCTCGGCCAGATCGTTGAGCGGCTTCGCTGTCTCCGGGCGGTACCGCATCGGACCGGATATGCCGGGAAGCTGCTTCTCGTCGATCCCCAGATCGATGTGCGCCATGGTGGTCATGCCTCTCAGCCGTGAGTCGTGGGCCGGTCGGGCGGCGCTCGTGCCGAAGACGACTGCCGGCGCCCCGGATGGCGCCGCCGCCGCGTCGCGCCGCCACGATCTCATTCCGTCCGCCGGGCGCGCTTCTTCAATCGTGCTCTGTTCCACTGACGAGCGCGCGTTCCCGCGGAGGACGCCTCATGGCTGCTGCGGGAGAGCCAGGAGCAGCGCGCACGCCAGACGCCGAATGCAGCGCCACTTCGCGGCTGGACCACCAGCCTGAAACGCAGACGGTGCCGCGCTGCAGTCGATCTCAGCGGACGTGAGGTGGGAGCGCCACGTTGGCGGTGGTCGACGAGCTCACCGCTCGTCCTCCTGTGGCGGCCGGCTGGCACGATGATCCGATGGCGACCGAGCCCCAGGGACCACGTACGGATACCGCCAGCTACGAAGCGGCTCCTCCGAATCCCTACGGCGTCTACCAGGCTGCTGACGGGTTGGGCGGGATAGCGGCACCTCTGCTGGCGGCGGCAGCGGTCACGCTGCTCGGCCTGGTGCTGCAGATCGAGAATGCCCTGAGGTGGCCGAGCCTGTCCCTGCTGCTGTTCGGAGCGGCGCTCATCCTGCTGTTGCGGGCGGTCCAGTCACACGCCCGCGCTCGTGGCTATTCGGTGACACCGAGCGAAGCTCTCGCCTGGTATCCGGACGCCGCAGATCTGCAGCGGCGTCGTGTCGTCCAGTGGGAGTTGCGACGTCACCAGGCCGCGTGGCGGTTTTGGATCGGCCGGGCCCGCCGCCACTACAACCTGGGGGTGCTGTTTCTGCTGAGTGGCGCGGCAGTCCTCCTGGTGCCGGCCGATCCACAGCACCTGACCGGTACGCGGTGGGCCGCTATCGCCGTACTCGGGTGGGGTTGCGTGGTGGAGACCGTTGCGATCCTGATCGCCTGGCGTCGTCCTCGTTGGTGGGCACGGTGGTGGGCCGCGGATGCGGATCGCCGCCGCCCGGTGCGCTGGCTCAACCAGATGGTCCGCTGGATCGCCCCGCCGGATCCCCCGGTCCCTCCGCAGGAGCCGGACCTTACCGAGCATCCGCGTCCCGGGCCGGCGGATCCGCCTGGCGGCGGTCGGGCCGCTGACGGAGATCCGACACCACAGCTGGCTGGCTGACCCGACCCGGCGATATCCGGTGGATCACCGCCGATTGCGCCGAGGCGGCGCCACAGCAGGTCATCCGGGTGCCACCGCGTTACCTACCTCGCTCGGTTCCTCCCTGCCAGATGCCGGTGAACCGGCAGGTGTCAAGGTGTCTGGCCTCCGGCGGGACCTGACAGATGGGACACCGACTGGGCTGTTCCGGTGGCCAGTCACGGGTGGGTTCCTCTTCGGTCACCGTGCCAGTGTGGAGGTACACCGTTCACCCGACAACCTCCCTTTCAGCGATGGGATGAGGCCATGGTTGGCACCGCCCGGCAGACGTCGGTACGACGGTTGGACCTGTGCGCTGTCGATGTGCTTGATCCGCTGCACTGGCGATGGGTGCTGGTCGACCCGGGCACCGGCCGGCAGCTCGCCGAACACGCCGTCACGCTCGACCGGCGGCGCTGGGAGGTTGCTGCCCTAACCGACCTGCACGCCTACCTGAGCTGGCGCGCGGAACCGGACCGGCGGGTGGCAAGTGCAGCCGAGGTTGTGACGCGACTCGGCGGGTTCATCGCGCTGGAGGTCCTTGGGCCGGCGATCATGGCGGAGCTCGGCGGACACGCCCCGGTGCGCCTGCGGATCAGGGTGGCTGAGGCGACGTTTCTGACCGCGCTCCCCTTGGAACTGGCTCACCTGGACGGCATCCCACTGGCGAGGAGCGAAAGGGTGCAGGTGTCCTTCACGGTCACCGCCGACAGCACCCCCGCGAAGACGCCAACGGCTACCGGTCTCCGGCTTCTGGCGGTGTTCAGCCTGCCGACCGGGACGACCGCGTTGCGGTTGCGCTCGGAGCGGCAGCAGCTGACCAGCCTGATCCGCCGGCTGAACCGCACGGTCGATGTGGAGATCGTTCAGTGGGGCGTGACCCGCGAGGTGCTCGCCGACCGGATGGAACGCGACGGTGGCCCCGACGTGCTGCACCTGTCCGGTCACGGTCGGCAGAGCAGGTTGCTGCTGGAAGGTCCGGGCGGAACACCGGACGAGATCGACGCCACGTCCCTGGTGGACTTACTCCGCCCGGGCAGTGGCCGGCTGCGGCTGGTGTTCGTCTCGGCGTGCGAGTCAGCGGCCGCGCCACCGCGCTGGGTGGATCTCGACGAGCCCGCAACTCAGGTGACGGAAATCGCCGCCGCGCCGGCCAGTCTGGGGGTGCGGCTGGCACGTGAGCTGGGTTGCACAGTCATGGCCATGCGCTACCCGGTGACCGACGATGTCGCCGGCGACTTGGCCATCACCTTCTACACCGGCCTTATCAACGACGGATTGGATGTCGGAACGGCAGCGGCACAGGCGATCCGAGAGGTCGCCGCGGCGGGCGTGTCTGCGGCCCGGCCGGCGCTGTCGCTGGCAGCGCCGGTGCTGATCGGTTCGGACGAGGTCACCGTGGTCAGAGCGGACCTGCCGACCGCGCGGGCGAGTGCAGAGCCGTTCGCCGCCGACCCGCTGACGGGGTCCACCTCACCGTCGAGGCCATCGTCGGCTGGTTCCACGCCCGCGGCGCCGGACCGGTTCGTCGGGCGGGAGCAGGTGATGACGGTCGCGGGGGCCGGGCTGCGACCGGACGGCGGCATTCCGGTCATCGTCCTGACCGGGATGGCGGCGGTGGGCAAGACGGCCTGCGTGGTGGAACTCGCGCACCGGCATCGGGCCGATCTCGACCGGGTGGTGTTCTGGTCCGCTCCCGAGCGGGACGTCGACCAGCAGGACACGGTGGCTGCCTTCGTCGAAGCCGTCGATTGTGGTGTCGGCAACGCCATCGCCGCCCCGCTCGTTGCGGCCGACGATCGAAACGGGTGGGTAACGGTTGCCGCCGAACTGCTCGACCGGTGCGACCGGCACCGGACCCTGCTCGTGCTGGACAATGCCGAGTCTCTCCTGGATGCGGACGGGCGCTGGCGTGATCGACGTTGGTCGGACCTACTCACCATGCTCGCCGCCCGCCCGGGACCGACCCGGCTGCTGGTTACCAGCCGGATCCCGCCGGCCGCACCCGCCGGTGCCGGGGTACGCCAGATAACCGTCGAACCGCTGTCCGACACCGAGGCGGGGGCCCTGGTCCGGCAACTGCCCAACCTTCGGCGGCTGCTACACATCGACGACCCTGCCAGCTCAGCCGCTCCAGACGCCGCGGCGGCGACAGACGATCTGACGTACCGGCTGGACCGGTCGCTGGTGACTGCCGCGCTGGCCGCCGCGCAGGGTCATCCAAGGCTGCTGGAGCTGGCCGACGCCGCGGCGGTCGAGCCGGGGGAGCTGGCCCGCCTGCTCCAGGTGACCAGCCAGCCGGCCGGCGGCGCGCAGTGGCTCGGCGAGACGTTGACGGGCTGGACCCGTGAAACGACGTGGCGGCTCGATCCGGCGGCGTTGCTGATGGTGCAGATGCTCGCGGCCATCGAGCCGGCACACCGTCTCCCCGGCACCCTCCGCGTGGCCTGGGGCGATCTGTGGGGGGCAGCCGGTCGGCCGGGCGAGGCCCCACCGAGCGACGCGATGTTGTCGGTGCTCGTCGCTGCCGCGTTGACGCAGCGGCGGACCCTCGCCGGCACGTCGGTGCCGCCCGGTGCCGACCTGGCGGGCGGCACCGACGTGATCCGGTACGAGCTGCACCCGACCGTCGCCGCAACGGTGCGGGCCGACACGTCGGCGCAGGTCGCCAGCGCGGTGGACCTCGTTCTCGCCAACGCCTGGCAGCAGGTCGCCCGGGCGCAGGAAGAGCGCGGCGACCGGGAAAGCACCTCGGTGGTGGTCGGCGCGTTTCTCGCGGCGGTGCCGTACCTGCTCCGGCAGTCAAGCTTCGCGCGCGCGGCCGGATGCCTCGGCGCGGCGCTGGTCCGCGACACCAGTCCGCGGACCGCGCGGATCGCCCTCTCCTACGCCGCTGCCCTGGATCCCGCCATACCCGGAGCCGACCTGGTCGTCGCTATGGCGCTGCAACCCCTGGACCCGGTCGAGGCGGAACGGCTGTTGCGGCAGGCATTGTCCGCACCTGATGAGGAGGTGGCAGCGGTCGCCGCCGGCGCCTTGACCAACCAGTTGCACCAGCAGGGACGCCTCACCGAAGCGTTGGAGCTGGCCGAGCGACATGAGCAGTTGGTTGAGCGCGCGGGCCCATGGAGACGGGCCGGAGCCCGGGTGACGCGGCTGCACGTGATGCACGAGAGCGGCCAGGCCGGGCACGCACTGACCGAGGTGACCAAACTCCTCGACGAGCTGCGGACCATGTCGACCGAGCCGACCGCCCCCGACGGGCCGCCGGAAGGCGAGGTGGCGTGGCTCGTTCGGCAAGCGGCCCGCAGCCTCGCGGTGAGCGCCGCTCTCACCCTGGAGCTGTGGCAGGTCGCGCTCGACCACAACCAGCTTCTGCTCGACAGCGTTCAACGACGCGGTGCGGCCGAGGCGGAGGTCGCGTTCTTCTGGTTCAACGACGCTCACGCACTGATCCAACTTGGTCGCTTCGACGAGGCACAGAAGGTGCTGACGTACTGCCAGCGGGTCTTCGACGAGCATGGCGCCGAGCTGAACCTGTCCCGGGCGATCGGCGCCCGGGCCCTGCTCGCCGCGAAGCAGGGCAACCTGACCGAGGCGGTGGCCCTGGAACAGACCGCGCTGCGGCTGGGCTACCGGCATCCGCTCGCCGCCGACCTGGCCGCTGGACACCAGATGCTCGGCAACCATCTCGGGAAACTCGGCACCGATCCGGCCGGACAGCTCGGCCACCACCTGGCCGCCGCGCTGTTGACCCGGATCACCGGGTCGGCCCTGGTGACCGCGTTCCTGCACCCGGTCGCCGCCGATCTGCACACGTACGGGCAGAGCCGGCTACCGGCGGACCTCGGGGCGCTGGCGGCCCGGGTCGAACGCGTCGACGGCGTGCGCTTCCTACAGGTGGTACACGCGCTGCTCGCCGCCGATCCGGCGGAACGGGACCGCGTCTTTCGCTGGGCCGAGGCGTCGGAGCAGTGTCGTAGCCGGGCCGAGGAACATTTTGACGGGCTTCTCGGTGACGTCCGGCGCGCCGCCGAGGAGCAGGGCTTCGACCTGACCGGCAACCTGCTGCGCTGGGAGGGCCTGATGCCGATGATCGCCATGGCGGCGACGGGAGATGCGCGGGCGAACCGGCAGCTCACCGCGATCCTGCAGCCGATAAAGCAGGGAACCGACGCTGGCGGGCTAGCCACGGCGATCCGTCAGGTGGTCGGCGGCGAGCGCGACGATGCTGCCCTGTTCGCCGAGCTTCATCCGGCCGATGCCGCCGTCGTCCGCCGAGTGCTGGAGACGATTCGGTGGCGGGACAATGTGCGGGCCCGCCCGGATGAGGATCGGTTGGCCCTTACCGAGGCGGACTACCGCGCCGCGGTGGACGCTGACGATCACGTACGGGCGGGTCTGCGGGCGGCGGAGCTCAGCGGCCTGCTGCGCGTCCGGAAGCAATTCACCGAGGCGCTGCCGTACGCCGATCAGGCCATCGCGCATCGCCGGCGGGCCGGATTCGGGTTGTGGAGCCAGCGATTCGATCTCGGGCGGCGGTTGCAGCTCCTCAACGACCTGTGTCGTTGGGAGGAGGTCCTCGCGGAGCTGGCACCGCTACGCAGCGAGTTGCGGGGCGAGCCGAACCTGCCCAGCCGCACCGACCCGGTGAACCCGTCGACGGTGCGAGACCAGCTGCTGACTCTTGGCTTGCTTGCCGCAGTCTCACTGCGGGACTGGGAGTTGGCAGTCGAATTCCACGACGATCTCGCGGCGAACATGCAGTTGCGCGGCGCGAGCCGGGTCGAGCTCGCCCTGCACAAGCTTGACCGGGTCACGCTGCTGAGCCCTCTTCGACGCATCGCCGAGATCGGAGAGATGTACGACGAGGTACGAGCGGTGCTCTCGGACAACCTGGACGCGGAGACTCGGGCGCGGTTCGACGTGGCATTGGATCGGGCCGCGACAACGCTGGCACCGGAGGCGCCGTGGCGTCGGCAGGCGCTGGCCGACGCGTACGAAGGGATGGACAGCCTTCCACTGATCGCTGTCGAGCACTACTACTTCGCGAGTGGTGACGGACCAGCCAGGACGCCGACCGCCAAGGCGTCGCATCTGCTCGCTTCGGCGGTCGTCTGCAGCCTGGACGGTCAGGAAGCCTCCGCCGCCTTGACAGTCCGGCACGTGGCACCGCACCTGTACCAGCCGGACGGCACCCGGGCCATTCCCACCCTGGACAGCATCGTCGCCGTCGTGGAGGAGGTGCCCGGCGTACGGTTCAGGGAACTCGTCACCCAGGTAATCGGCACTCCGAGCCGGGCCGCGGCGGCGGTCGCCGATGCGGTGCGAGCCGCGTACCGGATCCCGGTAGCCGAGCTGTTCAGCCTGGACCAGGTCGTCGCGGACCACGAGACGGCGATCGCCGCGGTGGCGGCCGCCTACACCGGCAAGCTGCGGGAACGAACGGCATGCGAACCGATCCTGGGCGAATTGGCGACGAAGCCGAACGGGGCGCCACTCGCCACGGCATTACGTCGGGCGGCAGCCGGGAACCTGCTGTCGGTGGACGAGCAGGAGGCGATGCACCCGGTTCACGCGGCGATCATCGGTGCGCTGCGCAGCAGGATCGACAGCATCGGCCGTCAGCGATGACCGGTCGCCCGTCCGCGCACGCTGGCCTTGCCGATCCGTGACGGCGGCCGGCCCGGGCTACCGCCGTGCGGCGTATAGCGCCGTTGAGATAGACGTTCGCGAAAGAGATATACCGATGTCCGCACGATCGACATCGACTGAGGAGCGGCGTCCACCCCACTGATCGCCGCCGCGCCCGATCACCGCGCGCCGGTGGTCCCTCAGCCTGGTCACCACCCCGGGCGGTAGGAAACGCTGCCAGATGATGGCCTCACAGGTCCGAACCTCTCAGGGCTAGGGCCCGTTTGCGTCGCCTTTAACGTGAGTTGACGAATCGGTCCCAGGGTTGAGGCCCTGGCGCTTGTAGTGAAGCCCGATCTTCCCGGCTTGATCGTCGATATCGTGGTCGAATGCCGACCTCACCTCCCGAGAAGGGGGTTATCTGGGAAGAACTCTTCTTCGACCTGGCCTTCGTGTTCGCGCTCACCCAGTTCTCCCACATGCTGCACGAGGACCACAGTTGGGCGGGGATCGGCCGGGTCCTGCTCCTGTTCGTGACCATCTATTGGGCGTGGGCTGGCACCACGATCTATACCGACCAACGCGATGTCGGCAACGCGCTGGATCGGGCTGGCGTTTTCGCCCTCGGGCTCGGCAGTCTGCTGCTGGCTCTGACGGTTCCCGGTGCCTTTGGGGATCGGGGCCTGCTGTTCGTCGGTGTTTACCTGGCGATGCGGGTACTGCTGGCGGCGCTGGCCTTGCGCACCCCAGGTGGCTGGCGGTCCCCGGTCTTTCGCCCCTACGGGTCGGGGCTGGTGGCCGGTCCGCTGCAACTGGCGGGTGGCCTGCTGCACGGTACGACGCGAATAGTGCTCTGGTCGATCGCGGTCCTCGTCGATTTGATCGGTACCACGATCAGTCGACGGACGCTGGATAAGGTCAGGGTCCGGCCACTGCATTACACCCACCGTTACGGACTTCTGATCATCCTCGTGCTCGGCGAGTCGGTGATCCAGGTCGGAATGGTGGCCGTGGACGAGTCGCTGACCCTCGCCCGGGTGGCCGCCATCTGCCTCTCCTACTCGCTGGTCTGCGCACTCTGGTGGGCGTACTTCATCTACGGTGTCCGGGCCTTCCGGCTCGCGGTGGACCGGAGCGAGCAGCAGGCAGATATCCGCCGCTCCGTGATGGTCTACGGGCACCTGCTATTCAGTTTCGCGATCATCACGGTTGCCGTTGGCCTGTCCGAGGTAGTGACGGAACCCCTCGAGCCGCTTCGTGCCGGCGAGGGGACTGTGCTCTTCGGTGGCGCCGCGCTCTTCCTCGGCACCTTCGCCTACACCCACTGGCGAATCCACCGACAAATCGCGCGACGACGGATCGGCGCGAGTGTGCTCTGCCTGGTTCTGATGCCGCTAGCACCCCTGGTGCCGGCCCTGGCCGCCCTGACGACCCTGTTCGCGGTGGTTGCCGGAGTGAGCGTGCTCGAAGGGATGATCATGCACCGTCACCCGCTGATCGGGGAACGCGTGACGGTGGGCGAAATACGTGACGACCCGGGTCACGTGGACGAGGGCCCCGTGGTGCGCGAATGACGCCGTCCGACTGAAGCAGCGCCGCAACCCGCTACGACAAGACCGGGACCTCAGACCACACAACCGTCACCATCGCCGCGCCACTCCGTCGGTGGTGAACCTGCGAAGACAGAGCCCAGGGGCAGCATCAGCAGCTCGGCGAGCAGAGGCAGCAGGATGACGGCGCCGGCCGAGAGTAGCCAACTGCCGAAGTGGACTGATGAGAAGTGTTCGCGAATCCAGGCGCAGTAGAGATGAAGGTCAACGGGGGGTGATCAGTGGTGCGAAATCGGCGCGAGTGAGGGGCTGGTCGGACAGAGAACCGTCTGCGCGCGGCACCCTCAGAGGTCGGCCCTCGCGGGCAAACGTGACGGTGGTGACGTCGTCACGGCTGGTGAGGGTACAAACGATTTGCCCGAAGGCGAGGACCTCGTCGCTGCGGCCGGCGTCGTCGCCGGGTTCGTCGACCCCAACGCGGGCCTGGGTACCGGTCACTGTGACACCGGCGGCGTTGACCGCTCCCGGCAGCGCGCTGGTCAAGTCGGTAGCGCGTTCGGCGGCGGTGGGCCCGGCCAGCAGATGCCGCAGTTGGTCCTCGATCGTTGGTGGCCGCTCGACGCGCCGGACGAAAGAGATGATGCGGTTGTCGCGGACAAAGCAGAGTGTTTCGGCGGCAGGGCCAACTGGTGCGCTGGTGTCGGCGGGCGCGGAACTCTGAAATGGCCCTTGTGGTGCCTGCACTACGCGAGGGGCATCGTCGGTGGGGATGCTGCAGCTTGTCAGCAGTGCGGCAAGCGCCATCACAGCGAGATGACGATGGTTCATGGCAAGCTCTCCGGCAGGGTGACACGGAAGCAGGCGCCTCCGCCGGGCCGGTCACCGACGGTGACGTGTCCGGCGTGTGCTGCGGCGTGCTGCGCGACCAGCGCGAGTCCGAGCCCTGTGCCGTCGCCGATGCCGCGGGTGTGAGCTGCTCGCCCCCGGACGAAACGGTCGAAGATCGCCTCGCGGTCCTCGACGGGCACGCCGGGTCCGTCGTCCTCGACCTCGATGATGCCGGCGCTACCGTCGCGGCCCAGCCGGACGCCTGCGGGAGCGCCTCCGTAGGTCACCGCGTTGTCGAGCAGGTTCGCCAGGACCTGCGCGACCCGGCGCCGCTCGACCAGCCACGTCGCCGGTACGTCGGGTGCGAGATGGACGAGCGTCGTGGGCAGGTCGAGGGCGCGGCAGGCATCGCGGGCCAGCCCTACGACGTCCACGGGGCCCCGGTGGGCGGGCTGGTCACTGCGGGCCAGGTCGATCAGGTCATTGACGAGCCGCTGGAAACGGTCGATCTCGTCGGCGACGAGCCCGGCCGCGATGGCGGTTCGTTCGTCCTGGTGTTCCCGACGGCGGGCCAGGACGCTGGCCGCCGCGGCGAGAGTCTGCAACGGGGAACGCAGTTCGTGGCTGACGTCGGCGGCGAAGCGCCGGTCCCGTTCGATGCGGCGGACCAACTGGTCGACCATCTGGTTGAACGAGGAGGAGAGGCGGGTGAGGTCGGGGTCGGTGGCGGGGTCGAGGCGGGCGGTGAAGTCACCGGCGGCGATCTTCTCGGCTGCGTCGGCCACAGCCGTCAGCGGCCGCAGCCCGTGTCGGGTGGCGTACCAGCCGAGGGCCGCGCCGGAGCCGGCGACCATGATCGCGACGGTGGTCAGCGCGAGCGCCAGGACCTGGAACGTCTGTTCCAGTTCCCGGAGCGAGTTGACCTCGAAGTACGTCGCGGACGAGGACAGGGGCACCCCGACGACCAGGACGGATTGGCCGTCGACGCGTACCCGCTGCACCGCGGGCTCGCCGGCCGCGACGACCCGACGCAGCTCAACCGGGATGGCAGCGGTGGTGCTGGGGTCGGCGGTACGGGCATACCACTCGCCGTCCAGATGCAGCACCGGCCGCCGACTCCCGCCCGTGTCCAGCGAACGAAGCACCTCCACCACATCGGGGGTGTCGGTGTCGAGGCCGGCGCGGACGACCGTAGCGTCGAAGTAGGCCGCGCGCAGGGCGGTGCGTTCCCGCTCGTCGAGCAGGGACCGGCGGGTCAACTCGTAGGAGATCAGGGCCATCGACGCCGAGAGCAGGAGCGCGCCGACGGCAAACGCGGCTGTCACCCGGGTACGCAGTCCGAGGCGTCTCATCGTTGCAGCTTGTAGCCCAGGCCCCGCAGGGTGACCAGGTACCGGGGGTTCGCCGGGTCTGATTCGATCTTCTGCCGCAGACGGCCGACGTGCACGTCGACGAGCCGTTCGTCGCCGCTGTCGTACCCCCATACTCGTTCGAGCAGTTGCTGGCGGGACAGCACCCGACCGGTGTGCTCGGCCAGCTCACAGAGCAGCCGGAACTCGGTACGGGTGACCGGTACGGGTTGGCCGGCTCTGCGCACCTCTCCCCCGTCAGGGCTTATCTCCAGCTCGCCGACCACGAGCACTGGCACCGGCTCCGGCGTGTGCCCCGCGACGCCGCTACGGGCCCGGCGACGCAGGGCGCGCAGCCGAGCGGTCAGTTCCTTGATCGCCACCGGCTTGACGACGTAGTCGTCGGCGCCGGCCTCCAGGGCGGCGACAATGTCGTGGGTGTCGTCGCGGGCGCTGACCACCACGATCGGGACATCGTCGTCACGGCGCAGCTGCCGAATGCATTCGAAGCCGTCGAGACCGGGCAGCATCAGGTCGACCAGCACGTAGTCGGCGGGGTCGCGGCGCTGAGCGCGCAGCCCCTCCTCGGCCGTGGCCGCGCCCACCGCGTCGTAACCCTCGTCCTCCAGTGCGAGCAACAACGCCAATCGGATGCGGTCGTCGTCCTCGATCACCAGTACGGCCGTCATACCCGGCATCATCCCCAGCCGACCGGCTCGGAGGCCAACCGTGGCGGCCGGTTGGCTGATTTGTCACGGAACTGTCACAGATCCGCGTGGTGGCCGCCAAACCCGCCCGGCAGGGTGACAGGCGACCGGATCCGCGAGGGAGAGGGGTGTGCCTGTGACAGGGCCACTGGCAACTACGCCATGCACGCTGCCGCTGGTCGAGGTGCGCGTCACCGAGTTCAACCTCGCCTGCCTGCCGGCGACCGGAGCCGTGTTCGACCGCCTGCTCGCCCTGCATCCCGCACAGGTGGTGGTCGACCTGTCTGGGTGCCGGCACATCGACGCCGCTGCCATCGGCCTCCTGCTCGATGTGCACCGGCGGTTGGCCCGTGCCGACGCGGTCCTCACCGTCCGCGATCCGAACCCGCGCATCCGGCGCATCCTGCACGCCGCCCGCCTGGACCAGATCCTGCCGGTCGTCGACACCGCCCCATCGTCGCTGCCCGGCACCCCGCCGGGCATGCAGGCACCCACCCGCACCCAGCCGACGCTGGTCGCTCATGGTCGCGCCTCGGTAAAAGTCGCTCACTGACGACCGCCCAGCGGGCTTCCCTGCCCACCATCGGGCGCAACGGCTGTCAGCGCAGGAAACGTCGCGCTCGAGAGCCGGGCCTCCGCATCAGCTCTGCACGATCGCCGTGTCCCACCCCATCGGTGGACATGGCCCCAGGAAGGACCAGCAGAATGACCGTTGTCCCGGACGACCACCTGATGACCCTGATCTGCGACACCTGCGGCGACACCGTCACGGCCACCGCGTGTGTGCTCCCCGATGCCGAGGTCGTCTGGACCCTGGTGTCCGAACAGGGATGGAGCGGTTCCCCCTTCGCTACCGGCCCGCACCGCTGCCCACACTGCAGCCTCCTGCCGCTCCCTGGTGGCGGCAACGCGTCGTGCGGCGACCACGGTCCTGGCGGGATCCTCGGCATCGACCACCTCGACGACGTGACCGTTGTCGCCGCCGGCGGTGACGTCGATCTCGACACCGGGGACACCCTGCGCACCGCCCTGCGGCACGCAGCCGACATGGGCGGGCACGTCGTGGTCGACCTGAGCCGAGTACACCTCATCGACTCCACCGGCCTCGGTCACCTCGTCCGCGCCCACCGCGAAGCCCGAGATCGTGGGGCCACACTCTGTCTGGCCGCGCCGTCGCGGTTCATCCGCACCGTCCTGCACACGATGCGCCTGGACGGAGCCTTCCCCATTTTCGACAGCCGCGAAGACGCCCTCGCCCAACTGTCCAACGGGTCGGTGTCGGAACGGCCAACCGCCACCGCCGCCACGCGTTATTGATCGAATCTCGAGAACCGGCCCTCAGTTGTCGTAGCACTCGTACTTGAAGGAGATCCGAGGGAGCCCATGAGCATCGTTGGTCTCGTCACCACGCTCCTCGTCGGCGTCGCTGTCGGCCTGCTCGGCAGGCTCGTCGTCCCAGGACGCCAGGAGACCCCGATCTGGCTGACCGTGTCCGTCGGGGTAGTCGCCGCGCTGGCGGGCAGCATCGTCGCCCGTCTCGCGGGTGTCGATACCAGCACCCTCAACCTCATGACACTGGTCGTCCAGGCCGGCCTCGCCGGCATCGGCGTCGTACTCGTCGTGGCCACCGCCAGGCCCGACCCATCCGATTCCGCCTGAACCGGAGACGACGCAGCACCAGCACCAGAAGGCCGGCCCCAAGCGCGGTCAGGCCGGTTTCCGCTCACGTTCATGAGTCCCATCCGATCGGGTTCCTGACCGGCCTGAGGACGTCACTGGCTCGCCGTCCGCTATCCCGCCCGGCCTCGTCACACTGAAGGAGCTGACCATGTACATGCCATGGCCGTTGCCCGATGAGAACTGGTTCGCCGACACCTCGCGCCAGCCCGAGCCGGACCACGAGGACCGGAGACTGGAGGCGCTGGTCGCACAGCGGTTGAGCATCGACTGGACCACGCGGCGCCAGCAGATCACCGTCGCCGTGCAGAACCGAGTCGTCATCCTCGCCGGCGTGGTGAGTGACGCGAACGCGCGGCAGGTCGCGGCGGACCTCGCCTACGACGTGCCGGGCATCTTCGACATCTGCAACACACTGCGGCTCAGCGGCCCGCGGCGTAGCCACCGGTGACTCCGGCAGGATGACACGCTCCCGTTCTCAGGGGCGGTGACAGGCTGACGGTCGTCGTTTGGCTACCGTAGTAGCCGGTGTGCCGGGAAGACTGGTCGGCGACTTCGTCACCGACCCCACCGGAGGACCACGATGAGCCGCCCACCGGCGAACCACACGCCACTCCTGCTCAGCCGCAGGAGTTGGCCTGAGGTACGCCGGATCGGAGACATTCTCCGGACCGAAACGGTCGGTGGGGTGCTGCTGCTGGTCGCCGCCGTGCTTGCTCTCGCCTGGGCGAACTCTCCCTGGTCCGACGGGTACCGCTCGCTCGCCGACGTCACCGTTGGCCCCGAGACGCTGCATCTGGACCTCTCATTGGCGCAGTGGGCCGCCGATGGCCTGCTAGCGATCTTCTTCTTCGTCGCCGGGCTGGAACTCAAGCGCGAGTTCGTCGCCGGTGATCTACGCGAGCCCCGCCGGGCGATGCTGCCCGTCGCCGCCGCACTCGGCGGAATGACGCTGCCGGCGCTGATCTACGTGGCGTTCAACGTCGGGGCCGGCAACGGGGCGTTGACCGGATGGGCCATCCCGACCGCCACGGACATCGCGTTCGCCCTCGCCGTGCTCGGCGTGATCAACACCAGCCTGCCCTCGGCGATGCGCACGTTCCTGCTCACCCTCGCGGTGGTCGACGACCTGCTGGCCATTGTGATCATCGCGGTCTTCTACACCAGCTCCCTGCACTTCGGGCCGCTGCTGCTCGCGCTGGCCCCGATGGCGCTGTTCGCTCTACTTGTTCAGCGCCGGGTGAGGTCCTGGTGGCTGCTGCTGCCGCTGGCCGCCACGACGTGGGCGCTGGTGCACGCCTCCGGGGTGCACGCCACCGTCGCCGGGGTCGCGCTGGCCTTCACCGTGCCGGTGCTACGCCGCAAGCCGGGACCTGGCCCTGGCCTGGCGGAGCACTTCGAACACCGCATCCGGCCCCTGTCCGCCGGGGTCGCGGTACCGGTGTTCGCGTTCTTCGCCGCCGGAGTCTCGGTAGCCGGGGCGGGCGGCCTCGGCGCAACCCTGACCGACTCGGTCGCCCTGGGCGTGATGGTGGGGTTGGTGGTGGGTAAGGCGGCCGGCGTTCTCGGTGCCACCTGGCTCGTGCAGCGGTTCACCCGGGCCCGGCTCGCGGAAGGGCTCGCCTGGTGGGACATGGTGGGGTTGGCGCTGCTGGCCGGGGTCGGTTTCACCGTGTCGCTGCTGATCGGCGAGCTGGCGTTCGGCGCCGGCACCGAACGCGACGACCACTCCAAGATCGGTGTTCTGCTCGGGTCCCTGCTGTCAGCGCTGCTGGCAACCGTCGTTCTACGCGCTCGTAACCGGCATTACCAGGGAGTCTGCGCCTTGGAGGAGCGTGACAGCGACGCCGACGGGGTGCCAGACGTCTACGAGGAGCAGCCGACCAGGACGACGCCGTCCTGATCTGGCGCTCCTGGGCTATGGCGGCCAGCCGAGCAGTCGAGCGCCGAGTACGGCTGTTTGCAGGGTGAAGCGTTGGGTCGGCTCGCCGGGGTGGTAGCCGGTCAGATCCCGGATGCGGTCGAGTCGATAGGTGATCGCCCGGACGGACAGGTGCATCTGCCGAGCGGTCGCGGTGTGGTTGCCCTGGTTGTCGAAGAGCACGGTCAGGGTCTCCAGGTACGGCTCGGCACCGCCGCGCGCCGTCGTCAGTGGCCCGAGGACCGTGGTCACCAGGTCGATGATGGCGTCGCGGTCACGCAGCAGCACGGGGAACACCAGCAGGTCGGCGGCATTGAGGACGGGCGTGGTGAAGCCGAGCCTGACGGCGTAGTCGAGGGTGTGGCGGGCCTCGTCGAGGGACGTGGCCAGGCCCTGGATCCCGGGTTGGGTGCGACCGACGGCAATCTGCCAGTTGCCCGCACCGAGTTCGGTGAGGAGCAGGTGGGCGAGTTCGGCCGCGATGCCGCGTAGTCCGCCGGCGCTGATGCAGACCACGTCGCCGTCGCGAAGGGTGGTGAGGGTGTTGCCTTCGCCGAACCTGGAGGCCAGCGCGGCGTCGACGCGGTGGGTAATGCGGGGAGTCAGGCCGGCCGCACGGGCGATGAGGACGGTGTGGGTGGCCGACAGGCGGATGCCGTATCGGTGTGCGCGCTCGGCCAGACCGCCCGGGTCGGCGCGGCCGGTGAGCAGGTCGTTGACGAACGCGGCACGTTCGTCGTCGTGGCGATCCAGCTCGGCGCGGTTCTGCCGGTTATACCCGTCCACGGCGTCGGTGAGCAGGACACGGGCGGCGTCCAGGAGCGTCTCGGCGCGGGAATGCACTGCGACGGCGGTGTCCGTCGGCGCGACCGGGGTGGCGCTCCAGTGGGCAGTGGTGGCATCCAGCAGGCCGGTAACAAGCTCGCGCAGCGTCAGCCCCTCATCCGCTGCGCGGGCACCCAGGTTGACCGCTGCCTGACGTCGGGCACTGGCCGGGAGGCACAGCAGATCCTGGCAGTCGCCTGCCAGCCAGTTGTCGTCGCTCATGGGCTGTTCCTTGTCGGCGTGCTGGTGGCCGCCGGTGAACGCCGGCCACCAGCCTCAGGTTTACACACCGATGTCGCGGCGGTCGAACACGAGGACTCCGGCGGTCGTGGTTGCCGCACCGAGGAGCACGAGGGTGAGCAGCTCGGCCGGGTGCCAGCCGGTGTGCAGCGGGTCCGTGCCGATGAAGTAGTGAAACGGTGAGAGCCAGCGCACCCAGTGCCACCCGTCGAGCATGCCGCCGATGGCGTTGGCCATGTAGGTGGCCACGGCAAGGCCGCCGGTGGTCGCGAGGACGGCAGCGCGTTTTCCGGTGGTGGCGCCGACGAGGAAGGCGATGCCGGCGAACGTCCACACCAGGGCGACCAGGCCGGCGGACGCGGCGGCGACGTTGGACAGGGGGATGTCCATGCCGATCCAGGGAACAATGATCATCAGCAGTATCCCCGGGATGGCGGCGATCCCGGTGAGCGCGCTGCCCGCGGCGGCCACCCGTTGCCAGGCGAAAGTGGCTCGCGAGACCGGGTTGGCCAGCATCAGCTCCATGCCACCGTCCTCCTCCGGCCGAGCGATCGTGCGGGCGGTCAGCGTGATGGCGCACATCAGGACCAGCAGTGGGCCGACCAGGCTGAAGATGGTCGCCTGCAGATAGCCGGCGGGCGACAGCATGTCGGCGATGCCGAGGAAGTCCAGCATGCCCTGGGGCAGCGCGTCCTGCTTCAGCTCCGCGGCTCCCTGGAACTGGCTGTAGAACGAGGTGTAGATGGCGGTGAAAGCGGCGACGCCACCGGCCCACCCGATCAATGCCAGGCGGTCGTCACGCCAGGTCTTACGCACCAGCGCGGGAAGCATCGCCGGCTCCTTCCCCGTGGTAGTAGAACGACAGGAACGTCTCTTCGAGGTCGGGTTCGGCAGACAACATGTCCACCACCTCATGTCGTGCCGCCGCCTTGATCAGCGGGTCGATGCGGCCGTCGACGGTGCATTTCAGCACCGGGCCGGACACCACCACGTCACTGACTCCGGGCAGGACACTGAACTCCGCCGGGTCCACCGGGTCATCGAAGTGAATCTCGACGGCGCGGACCGCCCGCTTCCCCAGTGACTCAACCCGCTCGACCGCGGCCAACTGCCCATCGCGGACGATGGCCACCCGGTCGGCCACCTGCTGCACCTCGGCCAGGACATGAGAGGACATGAAGACGGTCTGCCCAGCACCACTGGCGTCGCGGACCATGGCCAGGAACTCCTGCTGCATGAGTGGATCCAGCCCACTTGTCGGCTCATCCAGGACCAGCACCGCCGGCCGGTGCATGAACGCCTGCACCAACCCGACCTTCTGCTTGTTGCCCTTACTCATCGTCCGTACCGAGCGCGAGAGGTCCAGGTCGAGCCGCTCCGCGAACTCGGTCACCTGCGACCAGGCCACGTCGCCGCGTGCTACGGCGAAGAAGCGCAGGAGATCTTCCGCCTTGTCCCGCCCGGGAAACACGAGCTCGCCGGGCAGATAGCCGATCTGACGGTGCAGTGCGGCCTTGTCCTTGCGTGGGTCGAGCCCGAGCACAGTCGCGTGTCCACGAGTGGGGCGCAGAAAGTCCAACAGCAGGCGGATCGTGGTTGTCTTCCCGGCTCCGTTCGGTCCCAGGAATCCCACCACCTCCCCGGCGCGAACCTCCAGGTTGAGCCCTTCGATGCCGCGGCGCTGACCATAGAACTTGGTCAGGTCCTCGGTGAGTAGGGCGACGTCGCTTGTCATGCCGACATCGTCGCGGGCTTTCCTTGCCGGCATCCAGGTCAGCATCCGGCCGACATAACGCTGAGGCGGTTGCCGAACATCGGAAGGTCTTGGCCCGAACGCCAGCCCGGGCGGCGTACGCGCCGCGACCGCCGGGAGTACTCTCACGTCAGGTGCGCCGGGAAGTCTGGTCGGCAGTCATGTCGTGCTGCGGCTCTGGAGGCTCCGATGAGCGTTTCTGCCCTGCGTACCGAAAATCTTTCCAAGCGTTATGGGCGGCTACTTGCCCTCGATGGCCTCAGCCTCGACGTCGCGGCGGGCGAGGTGTTCGGTTTTCTCGGCCCCAACGGCGCCGGGAAGTCAACGACGATCCGGCTGCTGCTCGGCCTTGCCCGACCCACCTCCGGACGGGCGTGGATCTTCGACACCGACGCCGCCGACGTTGCCGCCGCCCACCGCAGGCTCGCCTACGTGCCCGCGGATGTGGCGCTGTGGCCACGGATGACCGGCGCCGAGGTGCTGGACCTGCTCGCCCGCATCGGCCCCGGCACGGACACCGCCTACCGCGACGAGCTCATCCAACGATTCGCGCTGGACGTGTCCAAACCGGCCGGCACCTACTCGACGGGCAACCGGCAGAAGGTTGCTCTGATCGCGGCGTTCGCCACCCGGGCACCGCTGCTGGTGCTGGACGAGCCGACCAGCGGCCTGGACCCGCTCATGGAACTGCAGTTCCGGCAGGCAGTAGGGGTTGCCCGCGACAACGGGCAGACGGTGTTCCTCAGCTCCCACCAACTCGCCGAGGTCGAGGCCGTCTGCGACCGCGTCGGCATCCTGCGGGCAGGTGAACTGGTGGAAGTGGCATCTGTCGCGCAGCTGCGCCAATTGCACCACACCGAAGTGACCGCAACGTTCACCGGCACACCACCGAACCTCGCCGGCATCCCCGGCGTCGACGACGTACACGAAGACGCTGCGACGTCTGTGCGGTTCACCCTGAGCGGCTCCCCCGCCGCGGCGCTGCGCGCCCTGGCCGACGCTGACGTGGCGACGATAGTCGTCCGCGAGCAGAGCCTGGAGGAGATCTTCCTCGCCTACTACGGGCAGAACGCCCGATGATCGCGACCACGACGGCGCCAGCCCGCCCGCAGCGTGTGCTCAGAGGGCTCGCGGTGCGCCAGGTGCGCCGTGGTGCCCTGGTCGTGACCGCTGTCTGCGCGGGGATGTCCGCGCTGGTGGCCGTCGGCTACCACAGCGAGGCGCTGGATCCGGCCGCCTTGGCGGCGCTGGCCCGCAACCCCGCGATCCGCACACTGTTCGGTGAGCCCGTCGCGCTCGACCAGGCGGGCGGATTCACGGTGTGGCGCACGGGCACCGTCCTGGCCGTCCTGCTCGGTGTGTGGGCGATGCTGAGCGCTACTCGGATCACCCGTGGTGAGGAGGACGCTGGCCGGTGGGGTCTGTTGCTGTCCGGCCGCATCACCCTCGCCGAGGCGGTCCGCCAGCATCTCGGTGTGCTGGCCGTCGTTCCGATCCTCGTTGGGGTGGCGACGGCGGTGGCGATGATCGCTGCAGGCGTGGGCGAAACCGGTTCGTTGTTGCACGGCAGCGCCCTCGCTGCCGTCGGGCTCTTCTTCGTCGCCGTCGGGGGCGTCACCGCGCAGCTGTTCGTCAGCCGGTCGGCTGCCAACGGTGTCGCGGCCACCGTCCTGGTCGTCGGGCTCCTCATGCGGATGGTCGGTGACGGTGTACCAGCGCTGGCCTGGCTCCGGTGGCTGTCGCCGTTCGGGCTGTTGGCGCTGACCCGCCCGTTCGACACTAATCGCGGGTTGCCGGTGTCGGTGCTGGCGTTCGCCGCGGTGCTGCTGCTGGCCCTCGCCGGTCGGCTCGCGGCGCGGCGTGACGTCGGCGCGGGAATCCTTGCGACGCCCGGCAGCCGGCCGGCGCGTACCGCCCTGCTCGGTTCGGTGGTCGCCTTCGCAGTACGGCGCACCATGCGACCGCTGGCCGCCTGGTCGGCCGGGATCGGCGCGTACTTCCTGCTCCTTGGCCTGATCGCCCGGTCCATGACCGAATTCCTGACCGGCAACCCCGAGTTCGCGACCATGGCGGCCCAGGCTGGTTTTCCGGCGCTCGGCACGGTCGAGGGCTACGCGGCGACCCTGTACGCGCTGCTGGCCGTTCCGGTCGGGGTGTTCGTCGCCGTGCGGCTCGCCGCCACCGCCGCGGACGAGAACGCCCGGCGTCTCACCCTGCTGCTGGCCGCACCGGTGACCCGGGCACGGCTGTTGGCCGCCGAAGCGGCCGTCGCTGGCTGCGCCGCGCTGGCCCTGATCACGGTCGCGGGCATCGCCATGTGGGCCGGCACGGCCACTGTCCATGCCGGCCTCGCGCCCGGCGACGCGCTCGCCGGCGCCTGGAACGTCGTACCGGTCGTGCTGCTGTGTCTGGGAGCTGCCGTCCTGGCGCTCGGATGGGCGCCGCGCACCGTCGCAGCGATCGGCGCTCTTCCGGCCGCCGGCGGGTTCCTGTGGCAGGTCCTTGCCGACAGCGTCGACGCGCCCTCCTGGATCCGTGCGCTGTCCCCGTTCGCACACCTGGCCGCGGTGCCGGCCACCGCACCGGCATGGCCACCAGCGTTGGTGATGGCCGGCATCGCCGCAGCAGGAGTGGTCGCCGGCGCGATCGGCTACCGCCGGCGCGACCTGAGTGCCTGACCAGCCCCATCACAAACACGGTCGGGGGTGTGGCGCACTCAGACGTCGGGTCATCCACCTGCAGACCGCCGGCTCGGTGGCGTCTCAGAGCACGCGAGTCGTCGTGCGAGCCGTGACCGTGCCGTCCTCCCCCGCCATGGTGGCGCTCGCGCTTGACGTCGGCCTCGGTGGCAATGTCATCGCCGTCAGCGCCACCCGCTCCGCTACTTCGCGTTTGCCTGACCGTCCTCGGCCTCACCGTCGATATCCGGCGCGGCAACCGCCGCAGGGTCGCCGGCAGGCCGACGCGGGACCGCTATCCGCCGACGCACCCGGCGCAGCGCGTCGTGCCAGTTGGGCGTGTCGCGGGTGTCGTCAAAGGCCTGAGCGATCACGACGTCGGTCGAGGAGTGCGCCAGGATCGAGATGACGATCGTGAGCGCGACCAGGTGGAAGATCTCGTCCGCTGCGGCGATGCCGGACTCGACTACCAGCAGGCCGTAGACCACCGAGGCGAAGCCCTTGGGCCCGAACCACATGGCGGCCGCCTGCTCCCGCAGGCTCAGCCCGGAGCGCAGGAACGAGATCCACAGTGCGATCGGGCGGGCGACCACGATGGCCAGAACGGCGAAGACCCAACCGGTCCAGGAGATGTCACCGAGGAACTCCACCGAGATCAAGGCACCGAACACCAGCAGCGCCCCCAGCTTGAGCAATTCGGCGATGTTCTCCCCGAAGTGCTCGAACGCCGCACGTTCCCTGGGTCCGAAGGACGCCACCGTGATACCGGCAGCGAAGGCGGCAAGGAACAAATTGCCGTGGGTAGCCTTGCCGAGCGCCAGCACCAGCAGCCCGATCGCGACCCCGTTCAGCGGCGCGTACGCCGCCGAGGCAGCGAAGAAGCGGGTTCGCTCCAGCGCGAGCGCCGCCAGCGGCACCAGCACCCCGATCGCCAGGCCGACCGCCAGTTCAGTGGTCAACTCACCCAGGTGCAGGTTGTCGGAGCCGGCCGCGACCGCGAGCAGCACCACCACGAACGGCAGCGCGAGTCCGTCGTTCACCCCGGACTCGACGTTGAGGAGGTGCCGCAGCCGCGCGGGCACCTTGTCGTTGCCGACCAACGCGGCCGCGAACACCGGATCCGTGGGCGCCAGGATCGCCCCGATGAGGAGGGCCTCCGCCCAGCCCAACCCGGCCACATAGTGCGCCAGCACTGCGGTCACCAGCAGCGTCAGCGGCAGACCCCAGCCCAACGCCCGGCCGGGCAGCCGCCACGCGCTGCGCAGGTCCGCCCAGCCCACGCGCATCCCGTCGCTGAACAGCACCGCGAACAGGGCCAATTCGGCCAGTTGAGCCACGATCGGCGAGTCGGCCTGCAGGTGCAACACCCCGGTGGTGTCCTCACCGAGGGCGAAGCCGGCGACCAGGAACAGCGCCGCCGTGGACAGGATCGTCCGGTGCGCGAGCGCCGACACGAGCACGGCGACGAGCAGGACAGCGGCGAAGCAGAGGAGCAGCACAGGAAACCTCCGGGACGCAGGGTTCAACACGGTGCCGACCAGACTTCCCGGCGCTCCACAGACCTCGCAGATCATAACGGCCCGCCGACGGTGCCGTTCTCGGCGTGCGGGAACGCAACGGCGGTGGCCGGGACGCTCGGCGGCCTCACCGACGGCGGCGATCAGGCCCAGCACGACAACGGCATCCATCGAGACCCGAGGCGGTGGCCGTCCCGCCGGGTCAACCGTCCGGACCGCACCACCCTTCCGGCTGGGCTTGCCCCGCACCAGGGCGTTTCCCCAGATTCCGCCGCAGGCGGCTGCCTATGGTTGAACCGACGCAAGGGATATCAAGCGGCTGTTGCCGCCGAGGATGGGCATGCGGTATGGAGCGGTTGCTGGAGGCTGTCTGGGACACGAGCAGCGTGAGTGGTCGCCTCGTGACCAGCGTCGTGTTGATCGTGCTGGCCGTTGTCCTCGCCGGGGTCGCTGGTCGCCTGGCCACCCTGCGGGTCGCAGGCACCAGCAACCGCTACTACCTGCGAAAGGCCGTGCACTACCTGACCGTCGTGGTATTGCTGTTCGCACTGGCGCTGCTGTGGCAGCCGTTCGCCGGCCGGATCGGCGTGGTCGTCGGCCTGCTCGCCGCCGGTCTCGCGCTGGCCATGCAGGAGGTCATCGGCGCGTTCGCCGGATGGATCAGCATCCTCACCGGGCGGCAGTACCGCGTCGGTGACCGCATCCAGATGTGTGGGGTACGTGGTGACGTCCTGGACATCACCCCACTACGCACCCGCATCCTGGAAAGCGGCTCCTCCTCCGACCCGGAATCCTGGATCCGCGGACGCCAGTACACCGGACGGGTGGTATCCCTGTCGAACCACCTCGTCTTCACCACCCCGGTGTACAACAGCAGCACCGTGCTGGACCACCTGTGGGAAGATCTGACGCTACCCATCCCCTACGAAGCGGACTGGCACCTCGCCGAACGCATCCTCTGCGAGGAGGCGCAGACCATCTCCTCAACCGTCGAGGCGCGACACGCCATCGAACAGATGCGCCGCCGCTACCCAGTCGCCGAGGCAGAGGTCGACCCGCGCGTGTTCGTCCGCGCCACCTCAAACTGGGTCGAACTGTCGGCACGATTCGTCGTGCCCGTACGCGCCGCCCGACAGGTCAAGGACCAAGTCACCCGACGAGTACTGGACCGCTTCGCGGAAAACGCCATCAAGGTGGCATCGGTGACACAAAGCATCACCATCCACCCACCGCAACCGCTGGAAACCGTCAGCGTTCCGACCAACGGCCGTTGACGGTCTCCTTGTGCCTTGCCGGGCATGGAATATGAGCTCGACAAACGACCCGCAGCTGTGGCGATCACCGACCACGGCAACATGCACGGCGCGAACGACGGTGGCGGATCTGGGCCATCTGGCCGATGGCGCCGGGAGGTTGAGGGCAGCCGGTCCGATGGTCGTCATCAGACCGGCCCGCCCTCACCAGCGGCCACCGGCATGTGCTGTGGCCGGGGAGCCCACCGTCAACGGTGTCCGTTGGAGCCGACTGTCACCGCTCCAAGGGTCGTAGCCGGTTGTTGACGTCGTGCACACCCGCAGTGTTCCAGGCGCGCGCGTGGGCCTCCCTACTCACGTCGGCACACGTGACCACGCCGTCCAGGATGACCACGCGGTTCTGCACTTCGATGCAGATGCGTTCGTGACGTAAGCGGGGATGGCGCTGCATGCTCTCCAGCAGCCGGCAGGCCAGCCGGGCATCCTCAGAGGCCGGCTGGACCTGGATCAACGATGGAAGATCCTCGGGCAGAAACCAGGGGACGTAGGTCATGACGTTCCCTCACAGATGATTCGGCGTTTCGGCGGGTCGTGTCCGGCCGCCGAAACACCGGCCGGTCGGGGGACAGCCGAAACTCAGCGTCGGGTCGGGGGCACCGGGTACGGCGCCGCAACCCCACGCGGGCTAAAGAACGGCGCGTAGCCGTAATACCAGTACACGTCCTGGTAGTAGCCGGTTTCCTCGACGACCTCCGGGTCGTACGTTGGGGCCTGCTCGATCTTCTCCCGAGTCAGGTCGACCCGCACGGTGTCGTCGGTGACGTCACTGACCGCCTCGACGGGGAGGAACGTCGCGGTCGCGCCGATGCCGAGGATCCCCCCGTGCTCGACGCGCAGGAACCGCACCTTGTGCTCCTCGCGATCGATCAGCAGGTCATCGACCTTGCCCAGGTCGTCACCGTCGACGTCGAGGACGCGTCGACCGCGCACGTCGTGCTCGGCATCCGCGATCGTCTGCCCGGAGTCACTGAGCTTGACCAGAATCGCCGTCGTGTCGTGTGGCATGAGCTGCTCCTTCCGTAGCGTCTGATTCTTATTCGCTACCCAAGGAGCGGCCGGGACTAGACGACGAAACGATGACGCTTCCGGCCCGTTTTCGTGACGGCTCACCGTGCCCGTTCGTGACGGGACGTCGAGCGACTGGCGGAGACGACGAGGGGCCCCGCCGAACCGGCGGGGCCCCTCGAGTCATGCGGTTCAGGAAAGCGTGTTGGGATACTCCGGGTTGGCCTTCAGCCACTCCTCGACGGCCTTCTCCTCGTCGCCCTTATGGGTGTTGAACATCAGGTCCTCCAGGGACGCGAGCTGCTCACCGTCCATCTTGAACTTCTTCAGCATCGCGGTGACCTCGGGGAAGTCCTTGCCGAAGCCGGTGCGGGCGAGTGTGTTGATCTGCTCGGCCTGGCCGAGGGTGCCCTTGGGGTCGGTGAGGTCCTTCAGGTCGTACTTGGCGTAGGCCCAGTGCGGGTGCCAGAGGGTGACAACGATCGGCTTCTTGTCGGCGATCGCGCCGTCCAAGGCGGCCAGCATCGCCGGCGTGGAGGAGGTCTTCAGCTTCAGCTTGCCGTCCAGGCCGTACTCGGGGATGACCTTCTCCTGGGTGGCCTTGGTCAGGCCTGCACCCGGCTCGATCCCGATGATTTCCCCGTCGAAGCTGCCGGCCTTGCCGGCCAGGTCAGCCAGCGAGTTGACGCCCTCGACGTATTTCGGCACGGCGATGCTCAGGCTGGCGTCGTCGTACCAGACGCCGAGCTTCTCCAGCTTGTCGCCGTACTTCTCCAGGTAGGAGGCGTGCGTCTGGGGTAGCCAGCTGTCCAGGAACAGGTCGATGTCGCCGTTGGCGAGACCGCCGTAGACGAGACCGGCCTCCAGGTTCTTGAGTTCGACCTCGTAGCCCTTGTCCTGCAGGATGTCCTGCCACAGGTGGGAGGCCGCGATCGCCTCGTCCCAGGCCATGTAACCAATGGTGATCTTCTTGCCGTTGTCGGACGCGTCGTCCTGCTCGCCGCAGGCGGCAGCACCACCGAGAGCCAGGGTGGCGGTCACCGTGAGCGCGAGGGCGCGCTTCAGTGTCGTGAACAAAAGGGTTGTCCTCCTCTTTCGGGTATGCCGGCGGACCCCGCGTACGCGGGAAAGGGGATTGCCGGCGGAGAGCGACGGTCAGGCGGCCTGCCGCGCGAGGCGTTGCGCCCGGGCGGACGGGAAACGGTCGCCCGCCGAGTCGGTGAGGCGGTCGAGGACCACGGCGAGGATCACGACCGCGATCCCGCCTTCGAAGCCGCTGCCCACCTCGACCTGAGACAACGCGAACATGATCACGTCGCCGAGGCCGCCGGCGCCCACCATGCCGGCGATCACCACCATGGACAGGGCCAGCATGATGACCTGATTGACGCCGGTCATGATCGTGGGCAGTGCCAGCGGCAGCTTGGTCCGCAGCAGCACCATCCACGGCGGCGCACCGAAGGACTCGGCGGCCTGGACGATTTCCTTGTCGACCTGGCGCAGACCCAACTCGGTCAGGCGTACGCCGGGCGGCATGCTGAAGACCAGGGTGGCCAGCACGCCCGGCACGGTGCCGATGCCGAAGAAGAAGATCGCCGGAATGAGGTAGACGAACGCGGGCATGGTCTGCATCAGGTCCAGCACCGGCCGGGCCACCGCGGAGGCCCGCTTGTTCTCGGCGACGAGCACACCCAGCGGGATAGCCATCAGCAACGCCAGAGTGCTGGCGACGAGCACCTGCGCGAGCGTGCTCATGGTCTCCTCCCAGTACGGCATTCCGGCCACCAGGCCGAGGCCCAGCGCGGTACCGAGGGCGAACTTCCACCCGCGCAGCCACCAGCCGAGCCCGGCGAGCACCAGCACGACCACCACCGCCGGTACGCCGGTGAGCAGGTCGTTGAGCGGTCGCACCAACGCCTCGACCACGGCGGCGACACCGTCGAAGAACGGGCCGAGGGTGGCGGTGGCCCAGTCGACGGCGGACTCGGTCCAGGCGCCCAGCGGCACCCGGGGCAGCCAACTGTCCAGCGGCGACTGCGTCCGGCTCATGCCGGCTCTCCCTTCGTTCCGACCAGTTCCACCTGGTCCTGGCCCTGCGTCGGCTCGTCCGGGGTCGCGGCGGCCAGCGCACTGAGCAGCGTGATCCGGGGAATCACCCCGATCAGCCGGTCACGCTCGTCGAGAACAGCCACCGGGTGCTGACTCTCCGCGCAGTCGGCGAAGAGGTCGGCCACCGAGGTGTCCGCGGTGACAGTGCGGACCCGCTCGGTCGACACGTAACCGTCGAGGTGGGGACGACCCTCGCGGAGCGCCCGCAACACCTCGTCCTCGGTGACCGTGCCGAGGAACCGCTTCATCGGACCGGTCACGTAGACCACCGAGGTTTGGCTTTCCCGCAACGCCTTGGCGGCGACCCGCGGACCGGCGTTGACGTCGAGCACCTGCTGGGGCTTCTCCATCACCGACGCGGCGGTGAGGATCCGGGTCCGGTCGACGTCGGCGACGAACTGCGCCACGTAGTCGTTGGCCGGGTCGGTCAGGATCTCCTCGGCGGTGCCGATCTGCACGATCCGACCGTCCCGCATCACCGCGATCCGGTCGCCGAGCCGCATGGCCTCGTTCAGGTCGTGCGTGATGAAGATGATCGTCTTGCCCAGTTCGGCCTGAAGCTCCAGGAGCTGGTCCTGAATCTCCCGGCGGATCAGCGGGTCCAGCGCCGAAAACGCCTCGTCCATCAGCAGAATCTCGGTGCCGGCCGCGAGCGCGCGGGCCAACCCGACCCGCTGCCGCATGCCGCCGGAAAGGTCGTGCGGCAGATTGTCCGCCCACTCCGTCAGGCCCACCATGCGCAGCGCGTCCATGGCCCGCTCACGCCGCTCGGCCTTGGGTAGCCCGGCGACCTCCAGCGCGTACCCGGCGTTCTCCAGCACCGTCCGATGCGGCATGAGCGCGAAGTGCTGGAACACCATGCTGATCTTCTCGCGGCGCAGCTTGCGCAGCGCCGCCGGCCTGAGCGTGGTCAACTCGACCCCATCGACCCGCACGCTTCCCCTGGTGGGCTGCAGCAGGCCGTTGAGCATCCGGATCAGGGTCGACTTTCCGGAACCGGAGAGGCCCATGACGACGAAGATCTCGCCGGGGCGCACCTCGAAGTTCGCATCGATCACCGCGGCCGTGGCCGGCAGCCCGGCGAGCGCCTCGGTGCGGGGCTTGCCGTCCGCCAGGCGTCGTACCGCTTCGTCAGCCCGGCTGCCGAAAATCTTGTAGAGCGACTGCACTATGAGCGCGGACACGATCCCCCTCTCGACGGAAACCGGCTGGCGTATCGCATCACCGGCGCCATCTTCGCGTCTCTTCATCGATATCAACATCGATCACATTCCGCGGGTCACATAGGCCCGGCGGCGAAACCTACCGATGCTCTCGCCACAAATCCAGTTGGCACCGCAGGGTTGTGGATATGCACACAAAAATTCGCGAGTACCGGTGCCAGACTGGCCGTCCGGCGGATGTTGCGCAACCCATCGCCCACATCGGTCAGACCAGGCAGGATTGATGCAGCCTGCGCCGATCGTCCCGCTGGATCGCCTCCCACCAGCGAGTCGACGCCGACCGGGGAGCAGTTCCAGAATGTGTTGGGGTTGATAGAGAACTGTCATACAACTGTCATATTCCATCGTGGCTCGATCGCGTAATCTCATCTGCGGTGCAGTGCCGCAGCTTCCGATTGCGGCCCGGTTCGGGGACACCGTCCCCATTCAGCCGACACCCAAAATCGTCGAGACAAGCGATCAGGCAGGCGTGGGGTCACGTGATCGGTGCGCCCTCTCACCACGGTCTCCCTCAGCGACTCACCGAGGCGTCGGTATTCTTGGTTGGGCACTGCCGACACCATTGCCGGTCAGCTGAGGGGGGAACCATGCTCGATCAGATCGACCTCGCTCGCCTGCGGGACGTGCTCGACGGACCGTGGGCCAAGGTGCGCAATGCGCACCGGGAGCACCTCGACGAGCGCTTCCTCCCGGTGTACGGCGAGACCGGTGACCAGGCACGGGAGCGGATCACCCGGTTGCTCACCGAACTCCCCGCCGAGCTGGGTATGGCGTCGGCCTTCCCCACCGAGTACGGCGGCAGCTCCGACGTCGGCGGCTCGATCATCGCCAGCGAGATGCTGGCGCAGGTCGACCTGTCACTGATGGTCAAGGCCGGAGTGCAGTGGGGCCTGTTCGGCGGCGCGGTCGCGGCCCTCGGCACCCGCCGCCACCACGACGCGTACCTCCGGGACATCGTCTCCGGCACCATCTTCGGCTGCTTCGCCATGACCGAGACCGGGCACGGCTCCGACGTCCAGCAGCTGCGCACCACCTGCACGTACGACCCGCAGACGCAGACCTTCGACCTGCACACCCCGCACGAGGCGGCCCGCAAGGACTACATCGGCAACGCCGCCCGGGACGGGCGGATGGCGGTGGTCTTCGCGCAGCTGGTCACGAACGGCCGGCGGCACGGCGTACACGCGTGGTTGGTGCCGATCCGCGACGCGCAGGGCAACCCCCTGCCTGGCGTGCGCATCGGCGACGCCGGGCCCAAGGCCGGCCTGCTCGGCGTGGACAACGGGCGGCTCACCTTCGACCACGTACAGGTGCCGAGGGACATGCTGCTGGACCGCTACGGTCAGGTCGCACCGGACGGGACGTACTCCAGCCCGATCGAGAACGACTCCCGACGCTTCTTCACCATGCTCGGCACCCTGGTCCGCGGCCGGGTGAGCGTCGGCGGCGCCGCGTCGGCGGCCACCAAGTCGGCGCTGACGATCGCGGTGCGCTACGGCGACATCCGCCGCCAGTTCGGCACCCCCGACGTCGGCCGGGAGGTGCTGCTCAACGACTACCTGGCCCACCAGCGCAAGCTGCTGCCCGCCCTGGCCACCGCGTACGCGCTGCACTTCGCCCAGACCGAGCTGGTCGCCACGCTCAGTGAGGTGCAGGGCGGCGACGGGCCGGTCGACGAACACCAGCAGCGGGAGTTGGAGTCCCGGGCCGCCGGTCTCAAGGCCGCGCAGACCTGGCATGCGACCCGCACCATCCAGATGTGCCGTGAGGCGTGCGGCGGTGCCGGCTACCTGGCCGAGAACCGGCTACCCAGCCTCAAGGCCGACACCGACGTCTTCACCACGTTCGAGGGCGACAACACGGTGCTGTTGCAGCTGGTGGCCAAGGGACTGCTCACCGGCTACCGGGACGAGTTCGGCTCGCTGGACGGCTGGGGGCGTGCCTCGTTCGTCGCCGAGCAGGTCCGCGAGATGGTGCTCGAACGCACCGCCGCGCGGTCGCTCATCGAGCGGCTGATCAGCGCCGTACCCGGTCGCGACGACGAAGTCGCCGTCACCGACCGAGGCTGGCAGCTGAAGGTTTTTGAGGACCGCGAGAGGCACCTCCTCGACGGCGCGGTCCGCCGCCTGCGCAACGGCGCGGCCACCAAGAAGGACCGCCCCTTCGACATCTTCAACGACGTCCAGGACCATGTCCTGACCGTCGCCGCCGCGCACATCGACCGGATCACCCTGGAGGCGTTCGTCGCCGGCATCGAAGACACCGCCGATCCGGCGGTCCGGGCGCTGCTCTCCCGGGTCTGTGACCTGTACGCGCTCAGCGTCATCGAGGCGAACAAGGGCTGGTTCCTGGAGCACGGCCGGCTGACGCCGGCGCGGGCCAAGTCCATCACGGGCGTGGTCAATGCACTGCTCAAGGAGCTACGCCCGCACCTACGAACGCTCGTGGACGGTTTCGCCATCCCGGACGCCTGGCTGCACTGCGCGATTCTGACCGAGGAACCCGGCCGGCAGGACACGATGGCCGCTCATGACGCCGGTGATCGACGGGTAGTACCAGCGTAGGCAGAAGGCTCGGGAGTCTTCAGGGCCAGATGACTTCCCTGCGGTGAGGTGACGTCCGCTGCGATCGACGTGCTGGGTGATCCGCCGGGTGGAGGGCTGGTGGTGGGCCGCTGCCGGGTGGTGGTGACGCCGGACCTGCGCTACGCCCCGACGAATTCCTGTGGCGTTGTGGGAACGAGGTAGCCCACCGCCGCCACCCCCAGCAGGGCCAGCACCACGGAGACCGCCAACAGCCAAACCTCACCCGACGACGTCCCAGCCGGGCGTGCCTCCGGGTCGGCCAGCAGGTCCTCATGCGTCGCCCGGTCGAGCTCCAGCCCTCGCCGGAACCCCCACCGGCCGATCATTCTAGTGCCGCGCCACGGAGCCAGCGCGGGGTCGTACACGTCCAGGCCTCCCGGCGCGCAACCGACGGAGCCGGATGAGCGCGATTGCCGGAGGGTCTCTCGACGGCCCGACATGCCGCGCTGTACGGCATCGGTGAGCCCTTCGGGCGCGGTGACCTCTTCGCCTGTTGCTCCCCATCTGCTTCCCCGACCCCCGGCTCGTGACCGGGCTGCTGCCGCCGGGTTGGGATGGACGGTGCTGCACATCGTTGGGAAACGGATCGTGGCTGCTGGTCCCAGCGGCCTCGGTTCACGCCGACGCCCGGCGTGCCCGACCTGCTGCCACGGCCCCGGCCATCATTGACTGCCCTCACGGACGCCACGCCTTATCAGCGGCAGATCCAGACGCTTCAGATCGTTACGGGGCAGTGCAGGCCGCCCGGTAGATTTGCCCGCATGTCACCGATCCCGACGCAACTGCTACCCGAAACCCGACGTGCGCTGGTCCACCGGCTGGCCACTGGTCAGGTAGCGGGTAGGGCGCCTTCGGTCGTCGCTGCCGTGGTGCGTGACGGTGGTCCTGTGTGGATGGGCGGGTGGGGAACGGTGGACGGCAGGGTGCCGGATGGCAACCTCCAATACCGGATCGGCTCGATCACCAAGACTTTCCTGGCGGTGCTGGTGCTGCGCCTGCGCGACGAGGGGCGACTCGCGCTTACCGACCCGCTGGCCGAGCACCTGCCCGGCACGGCGGTGGGCCATGCCACGGTCGGTGCGCTGCTGGCGCACACCGCCGGGCTGATCGCCGAGGCGCCCGGCCCATGGTGGGAACGAACCCCGGGCACGCTGCGGCCCGACCTGGCCGACGTGCTGGGCGACGATCCGCAGGTGCATCCGGCCGGACAGCGCCACCACTACTCCAACCCCGGCTATGCGCTGCTCGGCGCACTGGTGCAACGGGTTCGGGGTCAGGCGTGGGGCGAGGTGCTACGGCGCGAGGTGCTGGACCCGCTCGCGATGACCCGCACCACCCTGCTGCCGGTCGCGCCGCATGCCACCGGCTGGGCAGTGCATCCCTGGGCCGATGTGCTCCTCGCGGAGCCCGCCGTGGACACCGGTCTGATGGCGCCTGCCGGGCAGCTGTGGTCGACCGCAACGGACCTGGCCAGGTTCGCCGCGTTCCTCATCGACGGCGACGACCGGGTGCTCCATCCCGACACCGTCGCCCAGATGCGCAACCCGGCGAGCCCGCCGGAGGCGACGGACTTTGACAGCGGCTACGGGCTCGGCATGCAGTTGCTGCGCCGCGACGGCCGACTGTTGTCCGGGCACACCGGCTCGATGCCGGGCTTCGTCGCGACCGTGTGGGTCAGCCCCGATGACGCTCTGGGCGCGGTCGTGATGGGTAACGTGACCGCTGGCCTGTCCGCCGGTACTCTCGCCGCTGATCTACTGCAGACGGTCGCCGAGCGGGAGCCGCGGATCCCTGCGCCGTGGCGACCGCTGCCCTCGGTTGACCCACAGCTGCTGGATCTCGCCGGCCCGTGGTATTGGGGGCCGGCCCCTTATGCGCTGCGCCCGCAGGCTGATGGCTTCCTGGAGCTGACACCGCTGTCCGGCGGGCGCGGCACGCGGCTGCGCCCCACCGGCGACGGTGGCTGGGAGGGGATCAACGGCTACTTCGCCGGCGAACGGCTGCGGGTGCACCGCGACGCGGCTGGCGCCGTCAGTCACCTCGATCTTGGCACCTTCATCTTCACCCGGCAGCCCTACGACAGTGCGGCGCCAGTGCCCGGCGGCATCAACCCTGCCGGCTGGCAGGCCGGCTGACCTCACGAACGCGGCAAGGCCTGACCACTCGCACGCAACCGACCGGGGGCCCGGTCCTGCCACGCCCACGCGTACATCCACCCGTCGCCTGGTCCCGGACACGGGAGCGCGTCAATTCACGTACATCCGGAAGAACCGCGCTGTGCTGGCGTCGTCAAGCCTCCCACGGAGTAAGCGATCAGCTGTCCTCTCGCGGTTACTCGGGGTGCTGCTTCGGGGCGCGCAGCGCCTGCCACAGCGTGCGGTAGAAGGCGGGGTGGTGCAGTACCTGGTGTTGAAGCTCGACCGCGTGGGTGTACATGGCGGCTAGCAGCAGCACGCCTGCGACGACCGCTACCGGCTCCGGACGCAGGGCGAGGGTGGCCCGGCTCCGGTGATCAGGGCCAGGACACCGAGCTTGCAGAGGAAGACGCGCTCGTCGGCGCCGGTGGTGCGGGCGCGGGCGAACAGCAGGGTGGGCGCGGGGGTAGGGAGGGACGCGGGCGCGGCGGTGAGCGTCATGGTTCTTCCTCGGTGGCGGGTGTAGGTGGGATCAGCGGCCGCTGAGCAGGACGACGTGGGTTCCGGTCAACGCGGTGCTACGGGCGTGAGCGAGCAGCCCGGCCAGGGCGACCGAGCCGGCGGCGGTGGGCTGGGCTGCGTACTCGGCGAGCAGGTGCCGCGCGGTCAGCAGTTCGTCGTCGGTGGCCGCGTGCACGGCACCGCCGCTGGCTCTGATCGCGTCGAGGGCCTCGGGGCCCTGTAGCGCGTGCCAGTTGACCAGCGGCTGGTTGTGGTCGGTCGTGGTAACGCCGTGCAGCGGCACGTCCCACCCGAGCTGACTCAGCGCCTTGTGTACGGCGATGACGGTGGTGCCGTTGCCCACCGGGATCCACAGCGCCGCCGGCGGTTCGTCCAGCTCGGCGTGCAGGGCGTGGGCGACGGTGCCGTGGCCGGTGAACACCGCGTCGACGTAGGGTCCGTCGACGTTGCCGTCGATGGCGCCGTCGAGGGTTGCCAGTCGCCTGGACTCGTCGACGGCGTCCTCGTAGCTGCCGTCGATCAAATGCACGTTCGCGCCGGCTGCGCGCATGAAGGTGCCGCCGTCGCTCCAGCCGGTGGGCAGCACGACGGTGCAGGGCATGCCGATGGCGCCGCAGGCCATCGCCATCGCGCGTCCGTAGTTGCCGCAGGTGGCGATGACGAACTCGACGACGCAGGAGCGGGGTCGTGGTTGCACCGGGCAGGAGGAGTCGCATGATCGACCCAACCAGGACCTGAGCCACATCGCCGACCCGGGCGGGCGGAGTGGCGAGGGTGATCGAGCGCGACGGGAGGGCGAGGTCTGCGTCCCTACGACTCTCGCGCGCGGTTGCGGCGGTGGTGGACGGTCAGCGCGACCGCGCAGAGCACCGCCACCAGGCCGAACGCCGAGCTGATCCACTGGTTGTCCGCCGCGGTCGACAGCACCACGTTGGCCGCCGCGCTGACGAAGAGCACCAGCCACAGCAGCGGGCGCAGCAGGCCGCCCGGCTTCTTCGGTCCGGCGACCGGGGCCTCGGCGATGCGGTACGGATCGGTCATGACTACCCCCTTAGGCGAACGTTCCTCGACGCCGTCGACGCTAGGCAGGCGGCGCGGCGGGGACGATCCCGTCAGCTCGACGACAGTGGTACAGCAGGCTGTACCTTCCGCGCAGGGCGTTGCCGTGCGGGTTCCGCGGTGGCCTATGTTGGCGAGGGAGGTGGGTCGATGACGTACGTGCGGGGCCGGGTTCGCGCCTCGATCGACGCCCTGGAGCACCTCGCCGGAGGGCTGGGCACCGCCGCGCTGGCGCTGGGCGCGCTGCTCTGGGCGGCGATCGTGGCGGTGACCTGCGTGGGCGGGGTGGGGCTGCTGGCGGCGCCCGGTGCTCTGCGGGCGGTGCGCTCGGTGGCCGACCGCGAGCGGGCCCGGCTGTCCCGCTGGGGTGAGTCGATCCCCACGCCGGGGCCGGTGCCGGCCGGGTTGCGGACGGCGACGCGTGATCCCTTCGTGCGCCGGGAGCTCGGCTGGGTCGCGCTGTACTCGCTCATCGGCCTGGTGACCGGGCTGGTCGGCCTCGGGCTGCCACTGTCTGCCGTGCAGTACGTCACGTTCCCGCTGTGGTACGAGCTGCTCCCTGCCGACGCGGGCGCGCCGGGGATCGTCTGGTGGCGCATCGACGGGTTGTCCGAGGCACTCGCGGTCGGGTTGTTCGGGGTGGGCTGGCTGGCCGCCGCGATCTGGTTCAGCCCGGTCCTGGCCCGTCTCCAGGCGTGGCCGGGCCGGTTGCTGCTGCCTCCGCCGCCGGGTGTCGACCTGTCGCTGCGGGTGGCCGAGCTGACCGCCACCCGCGCTGCGGCGCTGGACGCCCACGCGGTCGAGCTGCGCCGGATCGAGCGTTCGTTGCACGACGGCACCCAGAACCGGTTGGTCGCGGTCAACGTGTTGCTGGGTGCCGCGCGGCGGGCAGCGCGCCGCAACCCGGACCGCGCCGATGAGATCCTCGGGCAGGCGCAGGACGCTGCGGAACAGGCACTCGGCGAGCTTCGTACGGTGGTGCGCGGGATCCTGCCACCCGTGCTGGACAACCGGGGTCTCGCCGGCGCTCTGGCGGGTCTGGCCGGCAGTTGCGTGGTGCCCTGCCGACTTGAGGTGGACGTGGCCGTGCGGTGCGCGGCCTCGGTCGAGGCCACCGCGTACTTCGTGGTGGCCGAGGCGCTGACCAACGTCGTCCGGCACAGCGGTGCGAGCCAGGTGGACGTGGCCGTGCGCCGCGAACGCGGCCGGCTGCTGGTGTGCATTGAGGACGACGGACACGGCGACGCGGACGAGACACGTGGCTCAGGGCTGACCGGTATCCGCCGGCGGGTCGAGGCGTACGACGGCCTGATGACACTGACGAGCCCGCCGGGCGGGCCGACGAGAATGGACGTGGAGCTGCCATGCGGATCGTGATCGCCGAGGACGACCCGCTGCTGCGTGAAGGGCTGGCTCTGCTGCTGCGGGCGGAGGATCTGGACGTGGTCGCCACGGCCGGTACTCCGGGCGAGTTCCTGGTCGCCGTCGACGAACACGCGCCGGACGTCGCGATCGTGGACGTACGGATGCCACCGACCCACACCGACGAGGGCATCGTGGCTGCGGTGGAGGCCCGGCGGCGCCGCCCCGGCCTCGCGGTGCTGGTCCTGTCGGCGTATGTGGAGCAGGCTTTCGCCACCGACCTGTTCTCGGTCGGCGCCGTCGGGCTCGGTTATCTGTTGAAGGAGCGGGTGGGCCGGGTCGAGGAGTTCCTCGCCGCGCTGCACCGCGTCGCGGACGGCGGCAGCGTGATCGACCCGGAGGTGGTGGCGCAGTTGCTCGCCCGCAACCGCCGGACGGACACGGCGCTGGGCGAGCTGTCGCCGCGTGAGCGTGAGGTGCTGGGGTTGATGGCCGAAGGGCTTGGCAACAGCGCGATCGCCGGGCGACTGTTCGTCACCGACGGCGCGGTGCACAAGCACATCCGCAGCATCTTCTCGAAGCTTCAGCTTCCACCGGACGACCATGCCGACCGCCGGGTCACCGCGGTGCTGCGCTACCTGAACGGTGATCGGAGGTAGCGCCTGCTGTACCTGGCCCTGGCAGCCCGCGGGATGGTCGCCGTTCTCGCACGTCAATAGCGTTTCTGGTGCGCGCAGTTCTTGCCGATGACACGGAGAGAGGCCACCAGAATGCCGGATTATCCGGGACAGACCATCGAACCGGCGGTACGGGTCGAACAACTCACCCGCGTGTACGACGCCGGCCGTAACCAGGTGACTGCGCTTGCGGGCATCGATGTCGGCTTCGACCGGGGCACCTTCACCGCGGTGATGGGGCCCTCGGGCTCCGGCAAGAGCACGCTGCTGCAGACCGCCGCCGGGCTCGACCGGCCCACCTCCGGTCGGGTGGTCATCGGAGGCACCGACCTGTCCGGGCTGTCCGAGACCCGCCTGACCGAGCTGCGTCGTACCCGGATCGGGTTCGTCTTCCAGGCATTCAACCTGATCGGCGCGCTCACCGTCGAGGAGAACATCGTGCTGCCCCTACGCCTGGCCGGCGTCCGTCCGGACCGGGCCTGGCTGACCCAGGTGGTCGAGCGGGTCGGCCTCACCGAGCGACTGCACCACCGGCCGGCCGCGCTCTCCGGCGGCCAGCAGCAGCGGGTGGCGATCGCCCGGGCGCTGGCCACCCGCCCCGAGGTGATCTTCTCAGACGAGCCCACCGGCGCCCTCGACTCGCGGACCGCGGCGGAGGTGCTGACGCTGCTTCGCGCGGTCGTGGACGAACACGGGCTGACAGTGGTGATGGTGACCCACGATCCGATCGCCGCGTCGTACGCGGACCGCGTGCTCGTGTTGGCCGACGGTGCGATCGTCGCCGACCTTCCGCAGCTCGGAGCCGCCGGTATCGCCGAGCACCTGGCATCGCTGGATCGGCGGGTCCTCCGATGATCGGCCTCGCCGCCCGCCTGCTGCGACACCGCGCCGGCCCCGCCGCCGCGACCCTGCTGGCCCTGATCGCCGGCGTGCTGATCCTGGTATCGATGGGCACGCTCGTCGAGTCCGGGCTGCGTTTCCGTACGGAGCCACGACTCTGGGCAACGGCCGACGCGGTCGTCGCCAACCGCACGGTGAGCCACACGTTCAAAGAGTTCGGCGGCGACACCACCACGAGCACCGTCACGCTGCCCGAGGGCGGCACTGTGGACGCGGCCCTGGTGGACCAGATCCGCCAGGTGCCGGGCGTCGAGGCCGTCACCGGCGACGAACGGGTGCTGATCGGCTCACCCGCTGCCGTGGGACACGGCTGGGACACGTACGCCTTCACCGGTCGTCCCATCGGCGCGGGTGCCGCGCCACGAGCCGACGACGAGGTGCTTGTCGACACCCTTCTCGGCGTGGCACCCGGCAACCGCATCGACCTGGTCGTCGGCGGGGTCAGCCGGTCGTACCGGGTGAGCGGAACCGCCGAGACCGGTTCGGCGGCGGTGTTCTTCACCGACGCGCAGGCCGCCCGGTTGTCCGCCCACCCGGGCCGGGTTGATGCGATCGGCGTGCGGATGGTGCCCGGCGCCGACCTCGGCGCGGTACGCGAGATCGCGTCGGCGGCCGGCGCCACGACGTACGCCGGGAAGGACCGTGGGAACGTCGAGCAGTCGGAGGACCAGGCCGCCCAGACGTTGCTGATCGAGGTCGGATCGGTTTTCGGGGGGTACGTCGTCCTGCTGATCGTCTTCGTGGTGGCCGGCACCATCGGGCTGTCCGTCCGGCACCGTCGACGTGACCTGGCGTTACTACGCGCGGTCGCGGCCACGCCGGGGCAGGTGCGTCGCATGCTGGTCGCCGAGGCCGCGCTTCTGGCCCTGCTCGGCTCTGCGATCGGCGGCCCGGCCGGACTGCTGGCGGCCCGTTGGGTGCACGGCGAGCTGGTCGGACGGGGGTTCGTGCCGGCCAGCTTCCCGATGGCCGGCGGCCTGTTCGCGGTGCCGGCCGCGGCCCTCGTGGCGGTCCTCGTGGCGGTGCTCGCCGCGTTGGTCGCGGCACGCCGGGTCACCGGGATCAAGCCGATCGAGGCGCTCGGCGAGATCGCTGTCGAGCCTCGGCGCAGCGGCCGGGTGCGGCTGATCGCCGGCGTGCTGACGCTGGCGGCGGCCGGCACCTCCGGGGCGTTCACGCTCGGTGCCGCCGGGTCGACCGGGGCACTGGCCGGCGCGGTCGGCATGCTGTACCTGTTCGTCATCGCGGTGGCGCTGCTCGCACCGAGGATCAACGCGTACGCGGCACGCCTGCTCACACCGTTGTTGCCGCGGATGTGGCGGGTCAGCGGCTACCTGGCCGCGGCCAATCTGCGGGCCAACGCGCAGGGCATGGCGACCGTCCTGACCGCCCTCGTACTGTCAGTGGGGTTCGGCGGCTCGGTCTGGTTCCTGCAGACCAACCTGGAACGGCAGACCACCACGCAGAGCAGCGCGGGAACCCTCGCCGAGCGGGTGCTTGTCGCTCCGGGTGGGCTGCCGAAGGACGCGGTCCGGGAGATCCGCGAGTTGGCCGGGGTGCGGGCGGCCACCGGTGTGCACCGTACGCAGGTGGTGGTGCGGGCGCTCGGCGGAATCGAGCCGGTCAGCGCGCAGTCGGTCGACCCGGCGGGCATCACGTCGACGATGGACCTCGCCGTGCGCGAGGGCAACCTGGCCGACCTGCGCGCGGGCACTGTCGCCCTGTCTGCGATGCAGGCGTCCACTTCCGGCTGGGACGTCGGCGACCAGGTGGAACTCTGGCTGGGCGACGGCACCCCGGTCACGTTGGACGTCATCGCGATCTACGGCCGGGGCCTCGGCTTCGGCGACGTCACGCTGGCCGCCGAGACGGTCGCCGGGCACACGGCCGGGGGTACCGACGACGAGGTCCTGGTCAGCGCCGGCCCGGAGGCCGACACCGCGTTGGCCCGGTGGTCGGCGGGGCACCCGGGCACCCAGGTTCTCGACGCCGCTACCCGTACGCGTCTGATCAGCGCCGATCTGGCGTTCGGCGCCTGGTTGAACCGGCTGCTGATCGGCGTGATGGTGGGGTACGCGGCGCTGGCGGCGGCGACCACGATGGTGCTGGCCGCGCTGGCCCGCCGCCGCGAGTTGGCGTTGCTGCAACTGGTCGGGGTCACCCGCCGTCAGATTCGGCGGATGGTCCAGGCCGAACAGGCCGGGCTGCTCGGCACCGCGGTGCTGATCGGCGCGACGATCGCGGCGCTGACTCTGAGCGCGATCGTCAACGGACTGACCGGCAGCCCGGTCCCGTACGTCCCGCCGCTCGGTTGGGTGGCGGTGCTCGGCGGCACGACACTGCTGGCGTTGGCAACCACCGTGTGGCCCGTCCGACGCCTGCTCAGCGCTCCGCCGATCGACAACATCGGTGTGAAGGAGTAGGCGTCGCGGCTCGAATATCGGCAACCGCTGACGGCATCGCCGACAAGCGCGGTGGCACCACCGCAGACGCGACACGGAACCCGGCCGCCGGCCATGGGGGCCACGAAGATCATCGCGGAACCCGACAGCAGGGCATGCAGCCGGACGTTCGAGATCGCCGCGAACGCCGCACTGGGGGCGCTCGGCAGCCGCAGGCACTGCGGGTTCGCCAGTTCGTGCTGCTGGGCTCGGTCAGCCAGCACCTGCTGCACCGGTCGCCGTGCACGGTGGCGGTGGTCCGGGAAATCCCGCAGGCCTGAGCTCTGGTTCTGAACGCTGGACCGCCCCGGCCGGCCGGGGCGGTCCAGCCGTCTCCGAACTCAGGTCCGATCCAACAGCCGCCGCAGAGAGTTGCGGCCGATACGGCAGAGGCCGTTGACAACGGATGCGATCGCCCACGGTGCGAACCAGACGGACGGCCGCCCGGTACGGGCGGGCCGGTGGTCCCGTCCTAGCGGGCCCATCGGCCGTGCCGATATCGATCGACGGAGACCTACGTTCGAGAGGAAGGACCAACGGAGGGCAGAAGCATGATCGAGACCTTGGTTGAGAACGGTCTCAAGGCGTTGGCCGACTACGACTCCTACGACCAGAAACAGGTCGACGAGATCGTGAAGAAGGCGTCGGTGGCCGCGCTCAGCCGGCACGCCGCACTCGCGATGCTGGCGGTCGAGGAGACCGGCCGCGGCGTGTTCGAGGACAAGGCGGCGAAAAACATCTTCGCCTGCGAGCACGTCACCAACCACATGGCCGACATCCGCACCGTCGGGGTGATCGCCCGGGACGACATCGCGGGGGTCACTCAGATCGCCGAGCCGGTCGGGGTGGTGGCCGCGGTGACGCCGGTGACCAACCCGACCTCGACCACCATCTTCAAGGCTCTGCTGGCCCTCAAGACCCGCAACCCGGTGATCTTCGCCTTCCATCCGGCGGCGCAACGCTGCAGCCAGGAGGCCGCCCGAACGGTCCGTGACGCCGCCGTCGCCGCCGGCGCGCCGGAGCACTGCGTCCAGTGGATCGAGGCGCCGTCGGTGGCCGCGACGAACGAGTTGATGCAGCATCCCGGTGTCTCGGTGGTCCTGGCGACCGGCGGCAACACCATGGTCCGAGCCGCCTATTCCACCGGCAAACCGGCGCTCGGCGTCGGCGCCGGCAATGTCCCGGCGTACCTGGAGGCTTCGGCCGACGTGGCCCGCGCTGTCAACGACGTGGTGCTGTCCAAGTCGTTCGACAACGGCATGATCTGCGCCTCCGAGCAGGCCGTCATCATCGACGACGCGATCCAGTCCGTCGCTCTCGCCGAGTTCCGGCGACTGCACGCCCACGTCGCGACGCCACAGGAGAAGACGCTGCTGGAGGCGCTGCTTTTCGGCTCCGGAAGACTCAACCCGGACGTGGTCGGGCAGTCAGCGACCTGGATCGCCGAACACGCCGGTTTCGCGGTCGCCCCGGACACCTCGATCATCCTGGCCCCGGTCGACCGGGTCGGCCCGGCCGAGCCGCTGACCCGGGAGAAGCTCTGCCCGGTGCTCGCCCTGCTGTCGGCGACCGGTCACGACCAGGCCTTCGCGTACGCCGAGCAGATGGTCGAGTTTGACGGTCTGGGCCACAGCGCCGTCATCCACACGCAGGACGCGGAACTGGCCGAGGCGTACGGCCGTCGGATCAAGGCCGTCCGGATCATCTGGAACGCACCGGCCTCGCAGGGCGGCATCGGCGACATGTACAACGCCTTCCTGCCGTCGCTGACGCTGGGCTGCGGCAGCTACGGCCACAATTCGGTGTCGCACAACGTCACCGCGGTCGACCTGATCAACATCAAGCGGGTTGCCCGGCGTACGAACAATCTGCAGTGGTTCAAGGTTCCGCCGAAGATCTACTTCGAGCCGAACGCGATCCGTTACCTCGCCGACATGCCCGACGTACACCGGGTCACGGTGGTCACCGACCACACGATGACCAAGCTGGGGTACGTGGACCGCGTGCTGTCCGTGCTGCACCGCCGCCGCGAGCAGGTGGCTCTGCAGATCATCGACGACGTGGAGCCGGAGCCCAGCGTGCGCACTGTCGACCGCGGCGCCGAGTTGATGCGCTCGTTTCGGCCGGACACCATCATCGCGCTCGGCGGGGGCTCGGCGATGGATGCCGCCAAGGTGATGTGGCTGCGCTACGAGCACCCCGAGGTGGTCTTCGCCGATCTGCGGGAGAAGTTCTTCGACATCCGCAAACGCGCCTTCAAGTTCCCCACCCTCGGCACGCTGGCCCAACTCGTCTGCGTCCCGACCACCTCCGGCACCGGGGCTGAGGTCACCCCGTTCGCCGTCATCACCGACACCGCGTCGGGCAAGAAGTACCCGCTCGCCGACTACGCTCTCACGCCGAGTGTGGCGATCGTCGACCCGGTGCTGGCCGCCGACCTGCCGGCGGTGGTCACCGCGGACAGCGGCTTCGACGCGCTCACCCACGCGATCGAGTCGTATGTGTCGGTCTACGCCAGCGACTTCACCGACGGGCTGGCCCTGCACGCCATCCGGCTCATCTTCGGCAACCTGGCCCGGGCCGTGCACCACGGCGCGGCAGACCCGCGGGCCCGCGAGAAGATGCACAACGCCGGAACGATCGCCGGCATGGCGTTCGGCAGCGCCTTCCTCGGCATCGTGCATGCCATGTCGCACACCCTGGGCGCCACCTTCCACGTCGCACACGGACGCACCAACGCGATCCTGCTCCCACACGTCATCCGCTACAACGGGGCCGTGCCGAGCAAGCTCACCGGCTGGCCCAAGTACGAGAGCTACCGGGCGCCGCAACGCTTCGCCGACATCGCCCGCACCCTCGGGCTGCCCGCGGCGACCGACGCCGAGGCGGTCGAAGCTCTGGCCACGGCGATCGAGAGGCTGCGCGACGCGGTCGGCATCGAACCCTCGTTCGCGGCCGTCGGGGTGGACGAGGGTGCCTTCCTCGCGGCGTTGCCGCAGCAGGCGCTCAACGCGTACGAGGACCAGTGCGCGCCGGCCAATCCCCGGATGCCGATGCTCGCCGACATGCAGGAACTGATGCGCGCCGCGTACCACGGATCGGCGACCGCCGGCTGAGTAGACCGGGAGGTGCCGCTTTCGCTCAGAAGGGAGAGGCTATGAAGGGAACAGTGCTCCAACGACCCGGGCGGTGGCTCACGTGGGGAGCCACGACGGGCGAGGTGGCGGGCACGCTGCCCGGCGACGAGTTCCTCGCCGCCCCGGACATCGTCTCCACCCGGGCAGTCACCATCGAGGCACCGCCCATGGCGGTCTGGCCCTGGCTCGTGCAGATGGGCAGCGGTCGCGGTGGCGCCTACACCTACGACTGGGTCGAGAACCTGTTCGGGCTCGACATGCACAGCGCCGACGAGATCCTGCCACGGTTCCAGCACCTCGCCACCGGCGACGAACTACCGCTTGGCAGGAACGGGCCCGCCATGCGGGTCGAGATCCTCGACCCGGGGCGGACGCTGGTGTTCCGGTCCGCCGATGGCGCCTGGGTGTGGTCCTTCCACCTGCGGCCCGACGGGGCGGGCACCCGGCTGATCAGCCGCAACCGGATCGCGCTGGTGGGCGGTCCGGGACCGGTTCGGATCGCGTACCGCCTGGTGATGGAACCGGGCAGTCTGATCATGGAACGCCGGATGCTGCTGGGTATCAAGCAGCGCGCGGAAGGCACGTCATGAACGTGCTCGCCCGGTGCGTGGCGGCCGCGACGCTAGCTCCCTCGCTGCACAACAGCCAGCCATGGCTCTTCCGGGTCACCGGCCGGGAGGTGCGGGTGTACGCGGACCGCAGCCGCCAACTCGACGCGCTGGACGCGTCCGGGCGCGAACTCCTGATCAGTGTCGGTGCGGCAGTGTTCACCCTGCGGCTGGCTCTGCGGGCAGAGGGTTGGCGCACGACGTACGTCCTCTTCCCGGAACCGGACTCGCCCGATCTGGTGGCCCGGGTGCTAATCGATGGCGAAGCCCCACCGCCGGAAACCGTGACGACGTTGGCCGAAGCGATCGCCCGGCGGCACACCAATCGGTGGCCGTTCGCCGACTCAGCGGTTTCTGCCGACGCGATCGAGGAGCTGACCGTGGCCGCCGCGGACCAGGGGGTGGCACTCACGGTCGCCGGTCCGGTCACCCGCAACGCCATCCTGGGGCTCGGGCACCAGGCTGAGCGCCGGCTGCGCATGAGCGGCCGCTACCGGGCCGAGCTGAGCCGCTGGACGAGGCCCTCGTCGGGCCGCCACGACGGCATCCCAGCCGCCGCCATCGGACCGTGGGACGCCCTCGAACGAATGCCGATCCGAGACTTCGGCCTCGTCCACCCACAACCCTGGCGGACAAGTGAGTTCTTCGAGGCGCACCCGACCATCGCCGTGCTCGCGACGCTCGGTGACGGCCCGCACGACTGGGTAAGCGCCGGTCAGGCCCTTCAGCACGTCCTGCTGGCGGCCACCCGGCTGAGGCTGGCCACCACTCCCATCAGCCAACCGATCGAGGTTCCGGCGATCCGCGAACTGCTCACCGACACCGCGGCCGGCCGTTGGGCGCAGATGATCATTCGGATCGGATACGGCCCACAGGCCGCGGTGACACCGCGCCGGCCGCTGTCCGAGGTTCTGCGAAGGAGCGACCAGTGACCATTCGACGATCATGGCGCGCCCGGATGTACCGGGGAGGACACCCCGGTCGCCTGGCGCGGGTGCTCAACCGGATCGCCGCTGCCCAGCACAGCAGCGGATTCCTGGCACCGTCGGGCTGGGTGACCCTGGCAGTGGTCGGCCACAGAAGCGGGCGGACGGTGGCCGTGCCGTTGGTGATGACCATTCATGGCGGGGAGCGCTACCTGGTCTCGATGCTCGGGCGCCGGGCCAACTGGGTGGCCAACGTCCGGGCTGCCGACGGCGCGGCCACCCTTCGGCGTGGCCGACGGGAGCCGGTCCGGCTGGTCGAGGTCGACGTGGCGGAACGAGCGCCGATCCTGCGCGAGTATCTCGCCAAGGCACCGGGCGCCCGCCCGCACTTCCCGGTCGATCGGCATTCCTCACACGCTGAGTTCATGACGATCGCGCCGGAGTACCCGGTATTCCTGATCGGACCGGCGGTGCCCTGAGGTTCCGGAGCTGGGGGCCGAACGTCCCTCGGCGGACGGCTTCTGGCCCTTGGGGGCGACGTCGGCCGGGCCTAGCGTGACTCCTGACAAGCCGAGATCTGTGAAAGGAGCCGCCGTGACCGCGGTCGTATCCGAGCCCCGTACGCTCGCCGAGCTCGACGACACCGAACTCGCCCGTCTGGACGCGTGGTGGCGGGCGACCAACTACCTCACCATCGGGCAGATTTACCTGCAGGGCAACCCGTTGCTGCGCGAGCCCCTGTCGGCTGAGCACATCAAGCCGCGCCTGCTCGGTCACTGGGGAACCAGCCCCGGTCTGTCGCTGATCTACGCACACGTCTCCCGGCTGATCCGGCACACCGGTCAGCAGGCGATCTACCTGGCCGGTCCGGGTCACGGCGGCCCGGCACTGGTGGCCGCCGGCTACCTGGAAGGCACCTACAGCGAGATCTACCCGGACGTCAGTCAGGACGAGGCCGGGATGCTGCGCCTGTTCCGGCAGTTCTCCAGCCCGGGCGGTATCCCGTCGCACGTGTCGGTGACCACCCCCGGCTCCATCCACGAGGGCGGCGAGCTGGGCTACGTCCTGGTCCACGCGTTCGGCGCGGTCATGGACAACCCGGACCTGCTGGCCATCGCGGTGGTGGGCGACGGTGAGGCCGAGACCGGGCCCCTCGAGGGCTCCTGGAAGGGCGTGTCCTTTCTCAACCCCGAGCGCGACGGCGCGGTCCTGCCGATCCTGCACCTCAACGACGCCAAGATCTCCGGCCCCACCGTGCTGGGGCGCAAGGATCCCGAGGAGGTACGCAACCTGCTGCGTGGCCACGGCTACGACGTCATCGAGGTCGAGGGCTCCGACCTGCCCGGCATGCACCACCGCTTCGCCGCCGCCCTCGTCACTGCCTGGACGAGGATCCGCGACATCCAGACCGCCGCCCGCGACGGTTCCTGGGACGGTATCCGCCCGGCCTGGCCGCTGATCATCCTGCGGTCACCGAAGGGCTGGACCGGGCCGGACTCCGTCGACGGGATCACCGTCACCGGGACCTGGCGGTCGCACCAGGTGCCGCTGTCCGGCGTCAAGGACAATCCGGAGCACCTCGCACTGCTCGAACGCTGGCTCAAGTCGTACCGTCCGGAGGAGCTGTTCGATTCCGCCGGCGCGCCCGTGGCGTTGATCCGGGACCAGGCTCCCGACGGTGACCTACGGATGAGCGCCAGCTCGCATGCCAACGGCGGGGTGCTGACCCGGGATCTGGACCTGCCGGACTTCCGTGCCTACGCGGTCGACGTGCCCCGGCCCGCGCAGCGGCGGGCCGAGTCGACACGCAAGCTGGGCGAGATGATGCGAGACATCTACGCCCGCAACGCCGACCGGTTCCGGTTGTTCTGCCCCGACGAGACCAACAGCAACCGGCTCGGTTCCGTCTTCGAGGTCTCCGACCGCGCCTTCATGGAGCGCGTGACGGCAGAGGATGTGGCGATCAGCCGCCACGGCCGGGTCATGGAGGTGCTCAGCGAGCACAACTGCCACGGCTGGCTGGAGGGCTACAACCTGACCGGCCGGCACGGCATGTTCGCCACGTACGAGGCGTTCGCCATGGTCAGCGCGTCGCAGACCGTGCAGCACGGCAAGTGGTTGCAGGAGGCCAAGAACCTGCCGTGGCGCGAGAAGGTGCCCAGCCTCAACGTGCTGCTCACCTCGACGGCGTGGCGCAACGACCACAACGGCTTCTCCCACCAGGGGCCCGGCCTGATCCAGGTGGTGCTCACCCAACGCGGCGACGTCGCCCGGGTCTACCTGCCGCCGGACGCCAACACCCTGCTGTCGGTGGCCGACCACTGCTTCCGGTCGCGGTCCTACATCAACCTGATCGTGATCGACAAGCAGCCGCAGTTGCAGTACCTCTCCATGGACGAGGCGATCGAGCACTGCGCCCGCGGCGCGGGCGTCTGGGACTGGGCCGGCACCGACGACGGCACCAGCGACCCCGACATCGTCCTCGCCTGCGCCGGCGACGTCGTCACCATGGAGACGGTCGCGGCCGCACAGATCCTGCGCGACCGGTTGCCCGGCTTCAAGGTCCGCGTGGTCAACGTGGTCGACCTGATGACCCTGGTCCGCCCCAAGGACCACCCACACGGCATGAACGAGACCTTGTTCACCGAGCTGTTCACCGACACCGTCGACGTGGTGTTCTCCTTCCACGGCTACCCCGGCGCGATCCACCAGCTCGTGCACGGCCGCCCCGACGCGGACCGGTTCCGCGTCCGCGGCTTCATCGAGCAGGGCACGACCACCACCCCGTTCGACATGACGGTCCGCAACAGGGCGTCGCGGTACCACCTCGTGATGGACGCCATCAACAACGCCAAGCGCCTCCCCCGCGGCGCCGCCGACCTCAAGGCGTGGTGCCAGAGTCAGCTCGATCGCCACGAGACGTACGTGGTGGAGCACCTGGAGGACATGCCCGAGGTCCGCGACTGGGCGCTCGGCGACTGGGTGGCACGCGGCTGAGCTTCACCGAGACGGTGGCGCCGGCCGGCGCCACCGTCTCTCGGCGATGCCCGGCGGCAGCGGCGGGACCGCGAGGCGGGTGGCGGTCAGCCACCCGCCTCCCAGCTTCCCAGCTCTGACGGTAGAGGCCCGCAAAGACGCAGGTCAGGGCCGGAAGAGCGCGTCACCACGCGCGTCGCGCCACGGCCCGTCGACGGGGGTCGTCCGGCCCTACGGCGAAGAACCCCGACCGGTCTACAAAGGAAGAAGAGGGAAGGGGTGAGAAGTGCCATGACCCGATACGTCTACGACTTCACCGACGGCAACAAGGACCTCAAGGACCTGCTCGGCGGCAAGGGCGCCAACCTGGCCGAGATGACCCTGATGGGCCTGCCGGTGCCGCCAGGGTTCACCGTCACCACCGAGGCGTGCCGCACCTACCTGCGCACCGGCACGATGCCCGCAGGCCTGCTCACCGAGGTCCAACATCACCTGCGGCTGATGCAGAACCGGATGGGCAAGACCTTCGGCGACGCCGCAGATCCGCTGTTGCTGTCGGTGCGGTCCGGTGCCAAGTTCTCGATGCCGGGAATGATGGAGACAATCCTGGACATCGGCCTGAACGACGCGAGCGTGGTCGGCCTCGGCCGACAGAGCGCGGATCAGCGGTTCGCCTGGGACTCGTACCGGCGCCTGATCCAGATGTTCGGCAAGACGGTTTTCGACGTTCCCGGCGAAGCTTTCGAAGAGGAACTGACGGCCGCCCGGTCGATCGCGGGCGTCGCAACGGACCCGGAACTCGGCACGACTCAACTGCAGGACCTGGTACACGCGTACAAGAAGGTGTTCCACCAGCACACCGGCCGAGACTTTCCACAGGCACCGCACGAACAGCTGTTCCTGGCGATCGCAGCGGTGTTCCGCTCGTGGAACGCCGAACGCGCCATCCTGTACCGCCGGCAGGAGCGCATCCCGCAGGACCTGGGCACCGCGGTCAACGTCATGGCGATGGTCTTCGGCAACCGAGGGGAGAACTCCGGAACCGGGGTCGCCTTCACCCGGGACCCGGCCACCGGACGGCGTGGCGTCTACGGCGACTACCTGCGCAACGCTCAAGGGGAGGACGTGGTCGCCGGGATCCGCAACGCCGTGCCGCTGGCCGAGCTCGCCGCCATCGATCCAGCGAGCCATCGGCAGCTGCTGTCGATCATGCAGCGGCTCGAGCAGCGTTACCGCGACCTGTGCGACATCGAGTTCACCATCGAGAACGGCAGGTTGTGGATGCTGCAGACCCGGGTCGGCAAGCGCACCCCGGCCGCCGCGTTCGTCATCGCCGCCCAGTTGGTCGACGAGGGCCGCATCACCCTGCATGAGGCACTGCAGCGGGTCACCGGTGAGCAACTGGCCCAGCTGATGTTCCCCAGTTTCGACACCACCGCCGCTCCCCCACCGCTGACCACCGGCGTGCCGGCCTCTCCGGGCGCGTCGGTCGGCGCGATCGTCTTCGACTCGGCCGCCGCGGTGGCGGCGACCGAGCCGGTCATCCTGGTGCGCCGGGAGACCAATCCCGACGACCTGCCCGGCATGATCGCTGCTCAAGGCATCCTGACCTCGCGCGGCGGCAAGACGTCACACGCCGCGGTGGTCGCCCGCGGCATGGGCAAGACATGTGTCTGCGGCACCGAGGAACTACGCATCGACGGCGACGGCCTCACCGTGGCGGGTCGCACCCTGCACGCCGGTGACATCATCTCGATCGACGGCACCACCGGAAACGTCTACCCGGGATCGGTCGCCGTGCGGCCCTCCGCGGTGGTGCGGTACTTCGAGGGCGAGCTGGCGGCGCACGGCGACCCGCTGCTCTCCGCGGTGGAGCGGCTGATGGCCCACGCCGATCACCAGGCCCGGCTCGACGTGCACGCCAACGCCGACACCGCCGTCGACGCCACCCGAGCCCGCCGCTTCGGCGCCACCGGAGTCGGCTTGTGCCGCACCGAGCACATGTTCCTCGGCGACCGCCGCCGGCTGGTCGAGAGGCTGATCCTGGCCGAGGACGACGCCGCCCGCTCCGAAGCCCTCCAGGCGCTGCTGCCCTTGCAGCGGGCCGACTTCGAGGAGCTGTTCGCCGCGATGGACGGGCTGCCGGTGACCGTGCGGCTCATCGACCCACCGCTGCACGAGTTCCTGCCCCCGCTGGAGGAGCTGACCGCCCGGGTGGCCCACGCAGAGGCGCTCGGCGTGGACCCGGGCCACGACGGCACACTGCTGACCGCGGTGCGGCGCATGCACGAGCAAAACCCGATGCTCGGGCTGCGCGGCGTACGTCTGGGCCTGGTGATCCCGGGTCTGTTCGCCATGCAGGTCCGCGCGATCGCGCAGGCCGCGGCCGCTCGGGTCGCCGCAGGCGGCGACCCTCAGCCGGAGATCATGGTTCCGCTGGTCGGAGCGGTTCAGGAACTCGAGACGGTACGCGCGGAAGCGGAGTCGGTGCTGGCGAGCGTGCCCGGTGCGCCGCCGATCCGGCTCGGCACCATGATCGAGGTTCCCCGGGCCGCCCTGACCGCCGGGCAGATCGCCGGCGTCGCCGAATTCTTCTCGTTCGGCACCAACGACCTGACCCAGATGACGTGGGGCTTCTCCCGCGACGACGTGGAAGGCGCGTTCTTCGGCCGGTATCTCGAGCTGGGCATCTTCTCGGTATCACCGTTCGAGAGCATCGACCGCGACGGCGTGGGCGAGCTCGTCAGCACCGCCGTCCAACGCGGCCGCGCCATCCGGCCCGACCTGACCATCGGGGTGTGCGGCGAGCACGGCGGCGATCCGGCCTCGGTGCGGTTCTTCCACGACGCCGGCCTGGACTACGTGTCCTGCTCGCCGTTCCGGGTGCCGATCGCCCGGCTCGAGGCCGGTCGCGCCGCGAGCGCAGCGGCCGGCTCGGACAGCCGGTAGGAGGTCACGATGACAACGACGGTGACACCGGTTCGCCGTGGCGATCGGGAGATCGGCGCCTACATCGACGGACGCTTCGTGCCGGCAGTGGATGCCACCACCGTCGCGCTGGCCGCGCTGGCCACCGCGGCGGTGGCCACCGCGGCGGTGTCGGCGGGCCTGGCCATGCGTCGGCGCCCGGCGATCGGCACGGTGACGATGGGTCCCGGCGGCTGGATCAGCCTCAAGCACACCGGCAGGCCACCGCTGCGCGCCGCTTCGACGAGCCGGCCCTGGTGGGCGCACCTGTTGCGGGCACACCGGCTCGTCGAGCAGCGCTGAGCGTTCCGCCCACCCCCGGAGGTCCCGGACGGTCCCGACCCGCCCGGGACCTCTGACCCTTAAGCCGCGAGTGGTCGCTCGGCAATGCTGGGAGGAGATGAAGGAGGGGTAATGGCCACCACATCGCACGAAGCCTGGCACGGGTTCCGCGGCACCGGCTGGCGCGAGACGATCGACGTCGGCGGATTCATCCACGACAACATCGAGCCGTACACCGGCGGGCCGGAGTTCCTGACCGGGCCGACGCACCGGACCGAACGGATCTGGCGGCGGCTGCAGCGCATGTTCGTCGAGGAGACCCGTCGCGGAGTCTACGACGTGGACGCGCACACCCCGTCCACGATCACCTCACACGAGCCGGGCTACCTCGACCAGGACCATGAGCTCATCGTGGGCCTGCAGACCAGCGCGCCGCTGCGCCGCGCGATCATGCCGAACGGCGGGCTGCGGATGGTGGAGGCCGGCCTCAAGGCGTACGGCTTCACCCTCGACCCGGCCGTGCAGGCGATCTTCAGCCGGTACCGCAAGACCCACAACGACGGCGTCTTCGACGCCTACCCGGCCGACGTGAAGGCCGCCCGCCGCTCGCACATCATCACCGGCTTGCCGGACGCGTACGGCCGGGGCCGGATCATCGGCGACTACCGGCGCGTCGCGCTGTACGGGGTGGACCGCCTGGTCGCCGAGCGCCGGGCGGTGAAGGCGTCGCTCGACGCTCAGCTGTCATCGGACAACGTGATCCGCGACCGTGAGGAGTTGGCCGAGCAGATTCGGTCGCTGAAGGAGCTGCGTTTCATGGCCAGCCGGTACGGATGTGACATCTCCGGCCCGGCGAGCACCGGCCGCGAGGCGATCCAGTGGCTGTACTTCGCCTACCTGGCGGCTGCCAAGGAGCAGAACGGCGCGGCAATGTCCCTGGGCCGGACCGCCACGTTCGTCGACGTCTACCTCCAGCGTGACATCGAAGAGGGCCGGCTCACCGAGCGGGAGGCGCAGGAGCTGGTCGACGACTTCGTCATCAAACTGCGGATCATCCGGTTCCTGCGCACGCCCGAGTACGACCAGTTGTTCTCCGGCGATCCGACCTGGGTGACCGAGGCACTCGGGGGAATCGGCTGTGACGGCCGCCCGCTGGTCACCCGCACGAGCTTCCGCTACCTGCAAACCCTGTACAACCTGGGTCCGGCTCCGGAGCCGAATCTGACAGTGTTGTGGTCGCCGGCGCTGCCCGAGGGGTTCAAGCGGTTCTGCGCCCAGGTCTCCATCGACACGAGCGCCATCCAGTACGAGAACGACGACCTGATCCGGCCCGCGTACAGCGACGACACCGCCATCGCCTGCTGCGTGTCGGCCATGCGGGTGGGAAAGGACATGCAGTTCTTCGGCGCCCGCACCAACCTCGCCAAGGCCCTGTTGTACGCGATCAACGGCGGCCGCGACGAGATGACCGGCGAGCAGGTCTTCGTCGCCGAACCGATCGCCGACGACGTGCTCGACTACGACGAGGTCCTGGCCGCGTACGACCGGACGCTGGACTGGCTGGCCGAGACCTACGTCGACGCGCTCAACGTCATCCACTACATGCACGACAAGTACGCCTACGAGCGCATCGAGATGGCCCTGCACGACTACCCCGTGCACCGCTTCCTCGCCACCGGCATCGCCGGCCTGTCGGTCGCCGTGGACAGCCTGAGCGCCATCAAGCACGCCCATGTCAAGGTGCTGCGCGATGAGAGCGGTCTGGCCGTCGACTACGCCGTGGACGGAGACTTCCCGGCCTTCGGCAACAACGACGACCGCGCCGACGCGATCGCCGTCGACCTGGTCGAGCGATTCATGGCCAAGATCCGGCGGCAGCCCAGCTACCGGGGTGCCGAGCCTTCGCTTTCTGTTCTCACGATCACCTCGAACGTCGTCTACGGCAGGCACACCGGCAACACGCCCGACGGGCGACGCGCCGGTGAGCCGTTCGCGCCGGGCGCGAACCCGATGAACGGCCGCGACACGCACGGCATGGTCGCCGCCGCGCTGTCGGTCGCCAAGCTGCCGTACCGCTGCGCGCGCGACGGGATATCGCTGACGATCACCGTCGCTCCGAACGGCCTCGGCCACACCCGTGACGAACGGATCACCAACCTCGCCGGCGTGCTCGACGGCTACACCGACAGCGGCGGTTTCCACATGAACGTCAACGTGCTGAACCGGGCGACACTCGAGGACGCCATGGCCCACCCGGAGAAGTACCCGCAGCTGACCATCCGGGTCTCCGGGTACGCGGTGAACTTCGTCAGGCTCACTCCCGAGCAGCAGCGCGACGTCATCTCCCGGACCTTCCACGGATCGCTGTGATGACCGACGTCACGGTACCGGTGACCGGCTCGCTCCACTCCTTCGACATCTCCACCGGAGTGGACGGGCCGGGCACCCGGTTCGTCGCGTTCCTGGCCGGCTGCCCGCTGCGCTGCCTCTACTGCCACAGCCCCGACACCCAGTACCGCCGTTTCGGCCGACCCACCTCCGTCCACGAGCTGCTCACCGAGATCCGCCGCTACGAACGCTTCCTGAAGGTCGCCCACGGCGGCGTCACCCTCAGCGGCGGGGAACCGCTGCAACAGCCCGCCTTCACCCGCGAGGTGCTGCGCCAGTGCAAGGAGATGCGGCTGCACACCGCCCTGGACACCAGCGGCCTGCTCGGCGACCGCGCCGACGACGCCCTGCTCGACGCCACCGACCTGGTGCTGCTCGACATCAAGTCCGGCGACCCGGCCACGTACCGGACGGTGACCGGAACCGGGCGGCTGGCGCCGACCGTGCGGTTCGCGCACCGCCTGGCCGACCGCGGCGTGCCGATCTGGGTCCGTTTCGTCCTCGTGCCCGGCCTCACCGACGATCCGTGCAACGTCGACGCGGTCGCCTCCATCGCAGCAGACGTGCCCACGGTCGAACGCGTCGAGGTGCTGCCCTTCCACCGACTCGGCGCTCAGAAGTACGCCGCCCTCGGCCTGCCGTTCCCGCTGGCGGACACGCCACCGCCGGACGAGGCGCTGCTGCACCGGGTCTGTCGCCAGTTCCAGGATCACGGGCTGACGGTGTACTGACGGCCCACCGGCGGCTTGGCTCGGCACGAGCGGCTCCCGGACCAGTTCGCGCTGGTCGGCGTCGCGCACGTCGCATGTCGCCGCGAGTCCTCCGCCGCAGCCGCGAAACCGACATTCCGTAAAAATAACCGCACTAGGTGCGTAACGTGCCGGACATGTTCGCTCACACACGACGCAACCTGTTGCTCACAGCGCTCGGGATGGGCATGCTCGCCGGTGCCGGTCAACTCGGCATCGCGTTCAGCCTCGGCATCGTCCAGCTCGCCGGTGCCTCCACCGGCGCCGCCGTCAACCAGTGGCCTGCACAGCTCGTCTGGGTGGGCTGGTTCGCGGCACACGCCGCCGTAGCCGGCACCATCGTCGCCGCACGCCTGGCCCGCCGGTACGGAGCGCTGGGGAGCACGGGCAGATTGGTGGCCGTCGCCGCCGCCGCCGCACTGGGCGCCACCGTCGTGGCGCCGCTCTGCATCCGGCCGGCCCAGGCCGCCGAACGCTTCTCTGTGGACCCGATCTGGGCCCTCGGCATCTGCGCGGCCCTCGGCGCGCTGGTTGGCGCGGGTGCCGCGATCGCCGTACTGGTGAAGCCGCCGCTGGGTTGGAACATGGCAGCAGTGGGCGGCGTCGTTTGGCTACTGGCGCTCGCCTCGGTCGTCCCGTCGCTCGCCACCGCCGGGCCGTTGCCCGCCGTACGGCTCGGTGTGCTGGAGCCAGCCTGGCTCGACGCCGACGCGGCACACCGGCTGGCGATCCTGACTCTGCCGTCGGTGGCCCTGCTCATCGGCGCGGCGACCGGCGGGCTGGCCCGCTGGCGTGGGCATCCGCCGCTGGTCAACGGCGTGACCGGCGCGGCCGGCACGATGCTGGTCGCGTTCACCTATCTGACCGCCGGTCCCGGCGACGCCGTCGACCGGTACCAGATCACGCCGTACTACGCGGCGCTGCTCGCCGTCGCCGCCGGTGTGCTCGGCTCAGCCGCCGCCGCGTCGTTCCGATGGCCGCTCCTGCCGCGCACCGCCGAAGCGCGGGTCGACGAGTCAACCGACATCCTCCGTCCGCTGGCCGCCGGTTCCGCCGTGCGGCAGGCCACGAGGCCGGCCGTTGGTGGTACGACCGACGAGCCGGAGCCCGCCGACCTGGCCGGCACGGGGCCGGTCGCCGGCGCGACCGCAGCGAAGCTCCCGACCGCAGCCGAACCGCTGGGCTTCGGTGCACCGGTTGTTACCGCCGCATTGGCCGCACCCGCCGACCTCGACGACACCCCGGAGACATCGGAACCGACCCCCGCGACGGCGGCCCACCTTCCCGCGGGACCTGGCGGGGACGGCTCCGGGACGGCGGAGGCGGAGGTCGACGACACCGAACCCGACGGGATGCCGCCCGACGGGGCCCTCGCCGCCCCGGGGACCCTCCGGATGTACCAGCCGCCGAAGACCGACCGGACGCGGGTTCAGGCGACCTGGCCGGTCGTTCCGGCGCGGCGGGTGCCGCCCTCGGCCGAGCCCGCTCCGGGCGCCGAGGCGACCCAGTCAGCCGGTACGCAAGAGAGGCCCGAACCGGCGCTCCCACCTCGGCACCGACCGCCACTGCCCAACCTGAGCCGGGCCGCGAACTGGGACGCCCTCGCGACCGCCCAGCGCGCCGGGCCCACGCGCACGACCGATGCCGTGCCGGCCCGCCCCGCCGGGGCCGACCCGGTCCCCGCGCCGGCCCACCCGGCATCCGTCGTCGAGGCGGGACGGGCCAGCGGGCGGCTGGGCCTGTTCCGGCGCAACAAGTCCCGGGCCGACGGGGGCACCCCGGCGGACGGCGAGCCGCTGCCGAGGCAGGACGCGGAGTTCGTCGACTGGGTGACCCAGCTGGGCAATCCGGTAGCGGACAACGAGCCGGATCAGGAAGCCGGTCGCTGGTCACTCCGCTCCACCGGCAGCCACCGTTAGGAGTTCCTAATCCTGGCTTCAGGTTGATCGGGGAGGATGAGCGGCAAAGCATCGACTGGAAGGGGGCGGGTCGGCGTGCGGATCATGATCGCCGATGACGAGGCGGCCATCCGTGAGTCGCTGGAGCGGGTGCTCCAGGTCGAGGGTTACGGCACCAGCACCGCCGCCAACGGTCTCGCCGTGCTCGACGGGATCGGTGGCGCGGCGCCGGATCTGCTGATCCTCGACGTGATGATGCCCCGCCTCGGCGGGTTGGAGACCTGCCGGCGGTTGCGGGCGGCGGGTCGGGATCTGCCGGTGCTGATGCTGACCGCCCGGGATCAGGTCTCCGACCGGGTCGCGGGGCTGGACGCGGGCGCCGACGACTACCTGCCCAAGCCGTTCGCCACCGAGGAGTTGCTGGCCCGGGTCCGGGCTCTGCTGCGCCGCCGCGCGCCGGGCGACGACGAGTCGCAGATCCTGTCGTTCGCCGACGTCCGGCTCGATCCCGACAGGTTCGAGGCGTGGCGGGGTGGGCGGCCGCTGTATCTGACCCGGACCGAGTTCTCCCTGCTACAGGTTCTCGTGCGCAATGCGACCCGGGTGTTGACCCGCGACGTGCTGTTCGAGGCGATCTGGGGCTTCGACATGAGCACCACCGCGAACAACCTTCAGGTGTACGTGAGCTATCTGCGCCGCAAGATGGAGGCCGAGGGTGAGCCGCGACTGATTTACACGCTGCGCGGCCTGGGGTACACGCTGCGGGAGACTCCTCCGTGAGCAGGCCCGCCGGCCGGGAACCGCGTCGGCTGACCCGATGGTGGCGCCGGCGGTCCCTGCGGAGCAGGCTGACGGTGATCGCGGCGACGGCCATCGCGGTCAGCGTGTTCGTGGCCTTCCAGGTGGCCAGCGAGCTGCTGGACTCGGAGCTGCAGGACAACGCCGAGAATCAGCTACGCGCGGACTCCCGCGTCCTGGCGACGACAGTGGAGCACACCGGTCTGGCGCAGGTCCAGCTACCGCCGTATCCCGGATCCGGTCGGCTGGTGCGGGTCATCCTGCCCGACGGTTCGACCCGGACGCCGGCCGGCCAACCCGCGCTGCCCCCCGTCAGCGGGCCCGCCGGGCGCGTGGCGCAGGGCGCCTCGGCCGACCTGATGGAGTCGAACGACAGCGACGACGACGGCTACCTCATCTACACGCTGCGGGTGGGCGACGGCGCGGTCCAGGTGGCCCGCAACAGCGACGACAGCCCGATCAACCGATTCGGGTTCGGCATGCTGCTGATCGGACTGCTCTGCGTGGCCGGAGGCGCCCTTGTCGGGCGGACCGTGGCGCGGACCGGACTGGCACCGATCGACCGGCTGACTGCCGCCGCGGTTCGTGTCGCGCAGACCCGGAACCTCGACGCCGACATCCCGGACGAGGGCGGCGGGGAGATCCGGCGGCTGATCCAGTCAATCAACGACATGCTCGCCGCGCTCCGGGACTCCCGGCGGGCCCAGCGGCTGCTCGCCGAGGACGCCGCCCACGAACTCAAGACCCCGCTCACCAGTCTGCGCCTCAACGTCGAGCTGCTGATCCGGCTCGATCGGCGCGGCACCCTGGACAGCGCACTGCCGGCCGAGAGCCGGACCCGGCTGCTCAACGATCTCGGCGCCCAGGTGGCCGAGTTGAGCACCCTTGCCGCCGAGCTGACCGACCTGGCGCGCGGCGACGTCAGCGACGAGAGCACCGAGCTGCTCAATTTCGCCGACGTGGTGGTGGCCGCCGCGACCCGGGCGCGTTCCCGCGTGCCCGACATCGGGATCGCGCTCGACGTGACCTCCGTGTGGGTGAGCGGGCGTTCCGCTGCGCTCCAGCGGGCGGTGCTCAACCTCATCGACAACGCCGGCAAGTGGTCCCCCGCTGACCAGCCGGTCCAGGTCCGGCTCCGTGCCGAGGGCGCGTCGGCGGTCCTCGAGGTCGACGACGCCGGGCCGGGCATCGACGCCGCCGACGTACCGCGGGTGTTCGACCGGTTCTACCGTGCCGGCAGTGCCCGGGCGCTGCCGGGCTCAGGTCTGGGCCTGTCGATCGTGCAGCGGGTCGTCGACGCCCACGCCGGCCGGGTCACCGTCGCCCGGTCCGCACGCGGTGGCGCGCTGCTGCGGATCATCCTTCCGGCCACCGCCCCGCCCGCTCCGATCACGCGGCTCACCGCGGGGGTGGACACGGTGGCGCGCTGACCCGCTGCGGCACGGCGCCGGGACCGCCACGGCACGCGGTGCCAGGACCCGCCGCAGCGGGCGACGCAGGACAAGGGCGGCGGACACGGTGACGGCCGCCGGGCCATGACAAAGATCCGGGACGAGCAAGAGCCCGTCCCGGATCTCGACTGTGCCGCCGCGCTCACCGTTGCGGCGCGGGCCCCTCCACGAGCGGCCGTTGATCGTCCGGCAGCTCCACCGGTCGGGACAACCGGCTCGGCCACCACATCCGCCGGCCGATCAGCAGGGTGAGGGCGGGCACCAGGACCGACCGCACCAGCAAGGCGTCGAGCAGCACGCCGAAGGCGACCAGGAACCCGACCTCGATCAGCATCACCAGCGGAAGTGAGGCGAGGACCGCGAACGTGGCCGCTAGGACCAGGCCGGCCGAGGTGATGACGCCACCGGTGGCGGAGAGGGCTTTGAGCATGCCCTCTCTGGTGCCGAGGCGCACGGTCTCCTCCCGGGCCCGGCTGGCCAGGAAAATGTTGTAGTCGATGCCGAGCGCCACCAGGAACAGGAATGCCAGCAGCGGCACCGAATAGTCGACGCCCTTGAACCCGAGGATCGTGTCGAAGACGAACACGCTGCCGCCGAAGGCTGCGGCGAATGAGACGATCACGGTCGCCATCAGGACCAGCGGGGCCACGATCGCTCGCAGCAGCAGCCCGAGGACGATCAGGACGACGGTGAGCACCAGCGGGATCACCAGCTTCTCGTCGCGGGTGGTGGTGACCTCGGTGTCGAGGTTCTCCGCGCTCGGTCCGCCGACGATCGCCTCCGCCCCGTTCACCGCGTGCACGGCGGTGCGCACCCGCTTGATCGTGTCGTACTCCGCGGCGGTGTCCGGCGCGTCGGTCGGGAACACGGAGATGTCGGCCCAGCCTCCGCTGGTCTGCCCCGGGACGGCCATGGCCACACCGTGAGTGCCCTTGACGATGTCGAGCACCCGGTCCTGGTGCGCCGGCCGCGTGAAGATCGTCATCGGCTGGCCGCCGAGTTCCGGGAAGTGCTGGCGGAGGACGGTGAAGCCGGTGACCGACTCCGGCGCGGACAGGAACTGGTCCTGCTCCCGCAGGGCGCCGGTGTTGCCCGCCAGCCCGATGGCGAGCACGCCGAGGACTCCGAGCGAGCCCAGCGTCGCCACCCACCGGCGGCGGCTGATGGCGGTGCCGAGCCGTCCCCACAGCCCCGGCTTCTCCTGGACGGCCGTGTTGAACCGCGGGATGGCCGGCCAGAAGATCCGCCTGCCGAGCACCACGAGTAGCGCCGGGAACAGCGTCAGCATGGCCACCAGCGCGCACAGGATGCCGGCCGCGCCGATCGGGCCCAACCCGCTGGTGCTGTTCAGGTCGGCGACGAGCAGGCAGAGCAGGCCAGCGATCACGGTGGCCGCCGACGCGACGATGGCCGGTGCCGCGCCGCGTAGCGCATGGACCATCGCGACCCGGACGTCCTCGTGGTGGTGCAGTGTCTCCCGGTACCGGGCGATGAGCAACAGCGCGTAGTCCGTGCCGACGCCGAACACCAGGATCGTCAGCAGCGCCGAGTTCTGGTCGTTGATCACGATGCCGAAGCCCTTGACGAGCAGGTAGACGGTCGCCATCGCGGTCAGTGCGGCCGCGCCCACAGCCATGAGCGGGATGAACCACAACACCGGGCTGCGGTAGGTGAGGATCAGCAGGAGCGTGACGACGACAACGGTGGTGAGGAAGACCTGCAGGTCGATGCCGTCGAAGACGGCGTCCAGGTCGCCGTCGACCGCGGCCGGTCCGGTCACGTCGAGTTCCAGGCCGGCGGGGCGGTCCTTCGCAGCCTCACGCAACGGGCCGACGATGGTCTCCGGTGCGCCGTATGTCGTGCTCACGTCGAGGGTGAACATCATCGCCTTGCCGTCGGCGGAGGGTCTCGTCGGTGAGCCCTCCTCGTCCTCGCCGCCCGCCGCCGTCGCCTTCGGTGGGTACCGCTTGGCAAGGGTGTTGTGGTGGCGCTCGACCGACGCGCGGTCGGCGTCGGTCATGCCGCCGGCCCGGTGGTACACGAAGACGAACGTGTTGTCCTCACCGCCGGGCAGGCTGTCCTCCAGCACCGCCACCTTGGTGGACTCGGCGCTGGCCGGCAGGGTGTCCACGGCTCTGTCGGTGGTTACCGAGCTCAACTTCCCGCTCAGCGGCACCATGACCGCCGCCAGCGCCACCCACAACCCGATCACCAACCATGGCACCCACCGGCCTGCCAAGCGACCGGCCGGCGCTTCCCCGGGCGGCGCTGCCTTGACTGCCATCACTAGCTTCCTCCACACGGTTATCGCTCGTCTGATGCCGACTTCGTACCGAGCGAATCTGAGACGACCGTTAATGCGCCGCTCAGGCCGGGTGGCGGAACCAGGTGCCGAGCCCACGCCCCAGCGCGGTGGTGTCCAGATCCAGATCCTGCGCGGTGCAAGGTCCAGGCGACGCAGCCGTCGGGCCGGATCAGCTACGCGTCGAGGATGTGCTCGGGCAGTTCAACGAGGAAGTGCATCGGCACGGCGGCGACGGTCGGCAGCACCCAGAGCAGCAACACGTACTCACCGAGACCGGCGAGGGCCAGACCGGTGGCGGGGAGAACTGCAGCGCCTTGGACCAGGTGAAGCTCGGCGGACGCCGGATCGAGCTGGGTGAGATCGACGCCGCGCTGCAGGCGCTACCCCATATCGCCGGTGCCGCCGCAGCGGTACAGCGCACCGCTGCGGGCAACCAACTGCTGGTGGGGGTACGTGATTCCGTACGACGGCGTCGCATGCGTGCAGCGCGGGAAGGTTGCGCTCGAGCTGGTCACGCCCGCTGGATCGGCACCCCGTCAAGCTACGTCGGCGGCCATCGACGCCCTCGGTGTTCGATGGCCAGTGGGTGGGGTTGGCCGGTGAGGGCTGCCAGGGCGGTGGCGACGGCGCGCAGGTCAGCTTTGATGTAGGTGGTGGTGCGGGTCCACGGCGGTCGGTGTGGCCGGCGTAGGTGCGAGCGTGATTCACCTCGCACAAGTTTGCCCCTGACGTCAACGTGAGGTTTTAGCGTGGTGATATGCAAATCAACGGCTCAACAGCTCTCGTGACCGGAGCTAACCGCGGCCTCGGCAAGGCCTTCGCCGAGGCCCTCCTCGTCCGGGGAGCCACCGTCTATGCGACCGCCCGTCGCCTGGAAAGCATCGACATCCCCGGCGCCATCGCGCTCCAGCTGGACATCACGGATCCCGCGTCCATCGAGGCCGCCGCAGGCAAGGTGGGCGACCTCGACATCCTCATCAACAACGCCGGCACCTCCACTGAAGCCCCGCTGCTCGGCCCCTCCACGGAGAACATCCGCCGCGACCTCGACACCAACTTCTGGGGCACCCTCAACGTCACCCGCGCCTTCGCGCCCAGGCTGGCCGGTGGCGCCATCCTCAATGTCATCTCGGCGCTGAGCTGGTACACCTTCAGCCCCGGCAGCAACGGCTACGCCGCCTCCAAGGCCGCGGAGTGGTCCCTGACGAACGGCATCCGACTCGAGTTGGCAGACCAGAAGACTCTGGTCACCGCCCTGGCGCTGGCGATCGCCGACACGGACATGATGGCTGGCGTCGACATCCCCAAGCTCGCGCCCCACGAGGTGGTCGCCCAGGCCCTCGACGGACTGGAAGCAGGCAAGATCGAAGTCATCGCTGACAAGCCCACCGCCAACGTCAAGGCCTCCCTCTCCCGCGATCCCGCCGACTTCTACGCCGACATCACCGGCAACCTCTTCGCCTGACTTCACCGGTAATCCGCCTGCCGGAGTAATCGGCTTGGTCAACGGGCGTACGCCCGGCGGGCGGCCCGGATTCTCATGAAGCCGGGCCTCCGCCTGACCGCCGCAGGGGTGCGGACGGCGAGCGAAGCCCTGAAGATCGTGATCGACTTCGTGGTCTTGAAGCTGGCGCCTCCAAGGTGCGACCGATGGCTCCGGGAGGCATAGGACCTTCTGCCCCTGCTCACAGGCCAGATGGGCCTTGGTGGTCAGACCGCCGCGAGATCGTCCGAGCCCGTGATCGGCGGACCGGAGACCTCTTCAATTGTCGATCACCGCCACGCCGGGACCTTCACCAGCCACCACGACTTCCAAAACACGCCTTGGTGTCCTGCCGAGCCATCCGCCTCAACAGGCATATCCGGCAAGCCACACCGCCGCCGCGGCTGGGTTGAGCGCACGGCACCTACAGCATCCTAGGAGGATGGCCTGGGGGGTTGGCTTCTTCAGGCCGAAACGCATCTTCTTCGGCTCGGGGACTACTACAAGCTGCGGGCGCTGAGCGTCATCGAGCGCGGGTCGTTGATCCGTTGGCATTACAGGGCGCCGCCTGGGGTTCTGCCGGCCCGCCGGAGGGCCTGCGGGGTGTCTCGCTCGGCAGCAAGCAGCGCCTGGAATGTCGCCTGCAGGCGCCCGCGGCCGTGTAGTGCCAGCGCTGCGTCTTCCCAGTAGCGAGCTCGGCGCTCCGGCATGACAATCCGGGCTGGGTCGATTTGCCGGGCGTGATCGACGGCGGTGCCGTAGTTACCAAGTACCCGGGACACGCTGATCTTGTAAACAGCCAGGTCGAGCAGATTGAATTGCCCGACCTTCGTGTCACCGGTCCGACGGGCCGCTCTCTCGGCTTCGCCGAGCAGGGTCCGCGGCACGGCACGCGGCACAGGGCACGCGGCACGCGGCACGCGGGACGCGGCACGGCTATGGTGAGAACGCGGCTGGTCACACCGCACTGATGATCTTAAAACACCCGTGGCGGTCAGAGCCAGGTCCGCACATTGGCGGACGTCACTCCTGGCACCGCCCACCAGGAGAGCGCTGAAGGCCGACCGATTCGCACCCGCCTTCATCTTATGCGGCCTCACATGTTGAGATCACGTCACGCGCAGAATACAGTCGGTTACTGTACCGACGGCCGCATGGGCGCATCGACTCATGTCGCTCGCGGGCACAACCGCACCGCAGCATCTTCAACGGGGGCGCCATGTTCGACTTCAATGCATTCGCCAGTCGTTCTGATGACGTCAGCAGGGGCTCGAGCTCACTTCCGTAGCGGGCAGACCGCCCGGCCCGGAGCAGAAGCAGGTCGTTCAAGCCGCTCTAACCGGTAATGAGAAATTCACCTGACTCGGGCACCCTAGCGTTCAAAAACCCTTTGCTGCCTAACCCGACTGATCTACCTGGCAACTCTGGGACTAAGAAGGGCTGCAATGAATGGCATCTCACAAATTCAACATACTCGGGCCCCTGAATTTGATGGCCGACGGCCAGTCCAGACATATCAAAGGCCGGCGGCAACAGGTCATTCTAGCCATGCTCCTGCAGGCGGCAAATAAGGTCGCACCCATCACCAGACTGGTCGATGCCGTGTGGGCCGACAATCCACCATCCACCGCACGGTCTCAGGTGCAGATCGGCATCTCCGCATTACGCCGGACACTCAAGGAGGCCGGCTTCGGGGACATCATCGTCACGCAATCACCCGGCTACCTGATCCGCGTCGCCGACGACCAACTCGATGCGACGGTCTTCGAGGCACACGTTGAAGAGGCGCGGCGTCTGGTCGGACTGGGGCAGCCGGAAGCGGCGATATCCGCCTACCGAAGGGCCTTGGCGCTGACCCAGGGGCCGGCCCTCGCCGACATCGACAGTCCGCTCGTGCAAGCGACCGCGAACCGCCTCGACGAACAACGGATCGTCACCCATGAGGAGTGCATCGAACTCGAACTGGCCCTCGGCCGACACAACAGCGTGATAGCCGAGCTCGGGGAACTGGTCGCTGAGTATCCTCTACGGGAACGACTGCGTGCGCAGCAGATGGTGGCCCTCTCACGCGCTGGCCGCCCGGGTGAGGCGCTGCATGCTTACCGGGACGCCCGGGACACCTCGGTCGAGGAACTCGGCATCTTTCCCGGCGAAGATCTGCAGGAGATCGAGCATGCGATCCTGACTGGCGACGAGAGCCTGCACTCCCCGCTGTCGAGCTGGGTGAGCGATCGCCTGTCGAGTGACAGCGCGCCGACGCCACGGATGCTGCCGGCGGCGCCGGCGGACTTCACCGGCAGGTCGTCGGTCAGCGACCACATGCTGCGGCTGTTCACCCCGGAAGGCTCCCGGACCGCGAACGCCGTCAAACTCGCGGCCGTCGCCGGACCGGGCGGGGTCGGCAAGACGGCTCTGATCCTGCACACGGCGCATGCGATCAGCGAGCAGTACCCCGACGGTCAGCTCTTCGCCCGGCTTCAGGACGACCAGCGCGGCCTGGTCGACCCCGCATACCTGTTGGAGCTGTTCCTTCGCGCGCTCGGTGTGCCCGCAAACGCGATACCCCCGGCACTCGAGGACCGGGCCGCCCTCTATCGCAGTCACATCGCCAGCCACCGTCTTCTCATCGTGCTCGACGACGTGGCCAGCGAACAACAGGTCCTGCCTCTGCTGCCGGGCAGCGACACCTGTGCGGTCCTGGTCAGCAGCCGACAACGCCTCACCGGCCTGCCCGGGGCGCACCACGTCGAACTGGGCGTGCTACCCGCCGATGAGGCGTTGAGCCTGATGGCCCGGATGGTCGGCCAACGCCGTGTCGACGCCGAGGTCGAGGCCGCCCACGAGATCGTCGAGCTGTGCGACGGCCTGCCACTGGCACTGCGCATCATCGGCGCGCGAATCGCCGCCCGACCGCACCGCTCACTGGCCCGCATCGCCAACCGGCTGTCCGTCGAGGAGAGCCGCCTCGACGAGTTGGTACACGACGGGCTGGCGGTCCGTGCCAACATTCTGCTCACCTACAAGAATCTGGACGAGATGACGCGGTGCCTGCTCCGTCGGCTCGCGCTCACCCAGACGCCCGAGTTTCCCGGCTGGATAGCCGCGGCTCTCCTCGACACCGATCTCACCACCGGGGAGAACGTCCTCGACAATCTGGTCGAGGCGCATCTGGTCGACGTCGTCGACACCCATGGCTCGTGGTTGCCCAGGTTCCGGATGCACGACCTCGTCCGACTCTTCGCCCAGGAGCAGCTGCACGACGAAGACGGCCCGGCTGAGGCGCGGGACGCGGTACAACGGGCGCTCGGCGGATGGCTGCTGCTGGCGGAGGCGGCCCACTCCCGGCTCTACGGCGGGGACTACACCGTTCTGCACGGCGACGCGCCACGGTGGAAGAGCCTCCTCACCGCCGTGGACGACCTGACCCTCGCCCCCATGGAGTGGTTTCTGCAGGAGCGGCCGTCCCTGCTGGGAGCGGTCAACCAGGCCGCGCGGATGGGCCTGGACGAGCATTGCTGGGAGCTGGCCGTCACGTCCGTGACCCTCTTCGAAGCCAAGGGCTACTTCACCGACTGGCGGGAAACCCACCGCCTCGCCCTCGCCGAGACCCGTCGGGCCGACAATCGCCGAGGCCAGGCGGCGGTGCTCAACTCGCTCGGCTCCCTGCTCGCCACCAGCGGCCAGAGCGAGGAGGCGCGGTTCCTCCTCGAACGCGCCCAGGTGCTCTTCGACGAGGTCAACGACCAGTACGGAACCGCGCTGGTGCGCCGCAACCTGGCCTTCCTCGACCGGCTGGCCGGTCAGCTGGACCGGGCGATGAACAACTACTTCCACAGCCTGCAACAGCTGCGCCTCACCGGGGACCACATCGGAGGGGCACACGTGCTGAACGGCATGGCACAGATCGCCCTGGAGCAGGGCGACCACGACAACGCGAAAGGCTGGCTGGAGGAAGCCCTGGTCATCTGCGCCGAGCACAACAACCACCGGGTCGCCGCCCAGGTGCGTCACCGGCTCGGCGAGATGTACCTGCAACGAGACGACGTCGACGCGGCCGATGAGACATTTCGCAGCGTGCTCGCCACCGTGCGCGAGGCCGAAGACCAGCTCGGGATCGCCTTCGCGCTGGAGGCCCTGGGTCGGGTCCGTATCCGGCAGGACAGGCTCTCGGAGGCTCGCGAGTTGCTGCTCCAGGCGCAGAAGCTCAGCCACGAGGCGGGCAACCAACCCCTGTCCGCGCGTGCCCTGCTCAGCTTGGGCATCCTGCACGAACGGCGGGGCGAGCCGCACACCGCATCGCGGTATCTCACCGAAGCCCTCGTGCTGTTCGAGCAGATGGGCGCCAGGGCCTGGCTCGGGCAGACGCTGGAAGCCCTCGCCGAGCTGCATCTGCACCAGGGCGACCAGGCCGACGCTGCGGCCCGGGGGCAGGCGTCCGTGGACGCGCTGGACAGCATCGGCTCGCGGGAGGCCGGCGAGCTGCGTCGCCGGCTCGCCGCACGGCTGCTCGAGAACCGGGGCGCACCCGGCCAGGATGCCGTGAACTAGACCGGGCGACGTCGCGGGAGCTCGATAGTCCTTTCGATGGTTGTTCGATAGTGAGTCGAAGTCCGACGCTGGCACACCTGAGACGTGGCAGCTACGGACGTTCACCCGGCACGGCGCTCCTTCACACCCTTCTTGGTGCTGTGGTCTGGTCAGATCGTCGCGGTGGTCGGCAACTCGGTCCTCCGCTTCGCCTTCGTCGTCCACGCGTGGCAGCACGGCGGTGGCGCGACCGCGGTGGCCCTCCTCGCGCTCTGTGCCGTGCTGCCGCAGATCCTGCTCGGTCCGTTGGCCGGCGCGCTGATCGATCGATGCCGGCTGCGGGTGGCGCTGCAACTGTCCGGCCTGGGCGGTCTGGTGATCGTCGTGGGATTCGCCGTCGCGACGTCCGCTACCGCGATCCCGCTGCCCGGCCTCTACCTGGTGGTCACGCTGCTGGGCGTCGCAGCCGCGTTCCAGTACCCGGCGCTGTCCTCGGCCGTGCCACTGATGGTGGGCCGGGAACACCTCCGTCGGGCGAACGCCCTGTTGGCGACCGCGCGCAGCGCGGCCGAGGTCTTCGGCCCCGCACTGGCCGCAGGTCTACTCGCCGTCGGTGGGCTGCGGAGCACGGTATGGACCAACGTGGTCGCGCTCGTCGTCGCCCTGGTGACGGTCTGGTGCGTGCCGCTCCCGGCCCGGCGCGGTCCGGCGGAGCCGGCCACCGAGCCGCGAGGCGTACTGCGTGAGTCGCTGGACGGACTCCGGCTGATGCGCGACACGCCCAGTTTCGGCGGGTTGGCGGCGATGGTGTTCATGGTGAACCTCTGCATGGTCTTCGGTCTCATCGTGACGCAGCCGATGATCCTGCGGCAGACCGGTGACTCAGCCGCGCTGGCGACGGTCATGGCCTGCTCCGGCATCGGGGGTATCGCCGGCGGACTGCTCGCCGGGGCACGAACCTGGAAGCGGTCTCGAATCAGCACCGTGAACCTGGGGATCGTCGCCGCCTGTCTCGGCTCACTCGTCCTGGTCGGCTGCGTGCGTCGGGTGCCGCTCTGGTGCGCCGGCGTGCTGGCGGGGTCGGCCGCACTGGCCGTGGTGAACACCGACATCCAGTCGATAGTGCAGACCAAGGTGCCACCCGGCACGCAGGGCCGGATGTTCGGAGCGATGCAGCTCATCGGCGACGCGTCGGTCCCCCTGGCGATGGGTGTGGCGGGGCCGCTGGCCGATGAGGTCTTCGAACCACTGGACGGGGGTGCGCCGGCCCTCGTGACCGCGCTGGCCCCGCTCGTCGGTTCGGGACCGGGCAGCGGCATGGCGGTGATGCTGCTGATCGCCGGGGTGGGCGGCGTCGCGGTCGCGCTGTGCGCGCAGGCCTGGCCCCCGCTCCGTGACATCGACATCCTCGTACCGGACCTGCCCGACGGCCGTACCGGCCATGGTGACCTCGTCGCCCGGCCAGAGCGGATGGCGTCGTGATCCCGGCCGACTCCACCGTTCCGGATGCCTTCCGCCGGGTCGCCGCCGGCTCGCCGGACGCCGTCGCGCTGATCGCCGAGGACCGGACCATGACGTACCGGGAGTTGGACGAACTCTCCGACCGACTCGCCGCCGCCATCGCGCCGGAGACCGCGCTGACCGGGCGCACGATCGGCATCGAGTTGGCACGCGGGGTCGACCTCGTGGTGGCCGAACTGGGCGTGCTCAAAGCCGGCGCAGCCTGCCTCATGCTCGACCCCGCCCTGCCGCCGCACCGCCGCCGGACCATGGGGATCGACGCCGACATCGACGTCCTGGTGTCTGACGGTCGCGATCCGGTCGTACCCCATCGGCGTCTGATCTCGCCGCGACCACCGGCGGCATCGCGCCAGCCGCCGCGGTTCACCGCGGCGCCCGACGATCCGGCCTGGGTGATGTTCACCTCGGGATCCACCGGCCGCCCCAAGGGCGTGGTCGCCACCCACCGATCGGTGACCGCGACCATCGCCGCGCTGCTGGCTCGCGGTTGCCGGCCGGGCGAGCGGTGGTTGCAGTGCGCGCCGATCTCCTGGGACGCCCACGCGCTCGAGGTGTGGAGCCCACTGCTGACCGGCGGCTCCTGTGTGCTGTACCCGGGGCGACGCATCGACCCGGCGCGGCTGGCCACGCTCTTCACCCGCTCCGGCGTGACCGCCGCCTACCTGTCGGCGAGCTTGTTCAACGTGGTCGTCGACGAGATGCCGGACGTCTTCGCGGGTGTGCACACCGTCATCACGGGCGGCGAGGCGGCCTCACCGGCGCACCTCGGACGGATCATGGCCCGGCATCCGCACCTGCGGCTCTACAACGGGTACGGCCCGGTCGAAACGATGATCTTCCAGACCCTGCACCGAGTCCGGCCGGCTGACGCCGAGGCGCCGGACGTGCCCATCGGCACCCCGCTGCCGGGCAAGCCGGTGCGGCTTCTCGACGAGCGGCTCCGGCCGGTGCCGGATGGCCAGATCGGCGATCTGTACGCCGGCGGCGCCGGCGTCGCCCTGAGCTACCTCGGCCGGCCCCGCGAGACCGCCGACCGATTCATGCCGGACCCCGGTGGGACCGGTACGCGTCTCTACCGCACCGGCGACCGGGCCTGGCGTGACCCGGACGGATTGCTGCACTTCGCCGGTCGGCTCGACAACCAACTCAAGATCCGCGGATTCCGGGTGGAGCCGGAGGAGGTGGAGAGCGTCCTGTCCCGCAGCCCGGCCGTCGACCGCGTCGCCGTGGCCGCCGACGCCGAATCCACCCGACTGGTCGCCTACGTGGTACCGGACGCCGCCGACCCGGCGGCCGTCGAGCGGCAGCTCCGGCCGTACGCCGCCCGACACCTGCCCGAGCATCTGGTCCCCGACACGCTGGTCGTGGTCGACGACCTGCCACGTACCGCCAGTGGCAAGCTGGACCGGGCCGCGCTGCGCCGACTCGTCCCCGCGCCCGCCGGTGGATCGGCGGCGGAGGCGTCCCGGGGACCAGCCGAGTCCTTGGTCGGCCGGGTCTTCGGGGACGTCCTCGGGACCGCGTCGGTGTCCCGCACGGACGACTTCTTCGCGCTCGGCGGTGACTCGCTCCGCGCCGTCCGCGTGCTCAGCCGGATCAACGCCACCACCGGTGCCGCGCTCGACATCGCGGAACTGTTCGACAACCCGACCGTCGCGGCGCTGGCCCGGCGGCTGGACGGCTACCAACTCCGCGAGCCGGCGAGCCCGACCCCGACCCCCGCGCCGGCAGACGCCACCGTGCTGTCCCCGGCGCAGCGGCGGCTGTGGCTGCTCGACCAGGCCGGCGCGGGACCGGCGTACCTCGTGCCTATCCGCATCGCGCTGCGGGGGCCGCTCGACGCGACCGTGCTGACGGCGGCGATCCGGGACGTCGTGGCACGGCACGAGCCACTGCGCACGGTGTTCCCGGCCGAGGACGGCTCCCCCCGAGCGGTGGTGCGGCCAGCCGCGGAGGTCGACGTGCCGTTGCACACCGCCGGCCCGGACGCCGTCAGACGCGCCGCCACCCGGGCGTTCGACCTCGCCCGCGAGGTTCCGCTACGGGTCACGCTGTCACCCGGGCCGGCCCCCGACGAGCACACCCTGCTGCTCACGATGCACCACATCGCGGTCGACGGTTGGTCCCTGCGCCCGCTGCTGCGCGACCTCGGCGACGCGTACGCCGCTCGGCTGGCCGGTGGGCCGCCGCAGTGGCCCGCGCTGCCGAGCCACGCCGAGTACCACCGGGCCGAAGCCGACCGGCTCGGCGCTCCGGACGACCCTGGCAGTACGTCCGCCCGTCAGCTCGCCTTCTGGCGACGTACGCTCGACGGCCTCCGACCCCGCTCCGCGTGGCCCGTTGGCACCGGGATGAGGACCGAGCTGCGGCACCTGGACCGGACCGCCTCGGCGGCGGTGGCCGCCACCGCCGCCCGCCACGGCGTGACACCGTTCATGGTGTTGCACGCCGCGCTGGCCGTCGCGCTCCGGCGGGCGCAGACCAGCACCGACGTCGTGGTCGCCGCCCCGGTGGCCGGCCGGCACGACCCGGCCGCGGACGACCTCGTCGGTTTCTTCGTCAACCAGGTCGTGCTGCGGTGCGATCTCGCCGGCGATCCGGACATCGCCGAGCTGCTTCGTCGCGTCCGGGCCGCGGACGTCGCCGCCTTCGCTCACCAGGACATCCCGTTCGACCTGGTGGTGCAACGGTTGAACCCGCCCCGCGTCCCCGGGCGGATGCCCTTCACCGACATCGCCCTCGTCCTGCAGCACAACTCCGGCACCACGTTGTCGCTCCCCGGCGTCGAGGCGGCGGTGCGCGTCGTGCGTCCCCGTGCCCCCCGGTACGGCCTCCTCGTCGAGGTGACCGAGGAGGCCGGCGGCCTCACCGTCGCCGTCGAACAACGCGACGGTACGGGCCCGGCCCTCGACGCCTCGATCATGGCTGACGGCCTGCGGACCGCACTCACGGCGATCACCACCGGACCGGCCACCGCGCGGATCAGCACGCTGCTCGCGGACGCGGCGGAACCCACCGAGGCGCCGCCCTCCGAACCGTCTCCCACCGTGTCCACCGCCCCGGCTTCCCGGCTCGTCCGGCTGATCAGCAACGTCTGGTCCGAACTCCTGGACACGCCGGCCGTCACGCCGCATGACGACTTCTTCCGGCTGGGCGGCTCGTCCCTGACGGCGGTACGGGCGGCCGCACGGCTCAGCCGGCAGGGACTCCCCGTCTCCACGGCAATGATCTTCAGTCACCCCACGGTGTCCGCGCTGGCCAGCGCGCTGTCGCGCAGCACGGACCGACCACTGCCCCCGATCCCCCGAGCGCCCCGCCACCGAGACATCCACGCCCCGACCAAGGAAGTCGACAAATGAACCTGAGCGTGCTCTTCTTCGGTGCCGACGACGCCAGCACCGACAACGGCCATCGGGAGGCGTACGACCGCGTGCTGCGCGTGGCCTCCGCCGCCGACGCCGACGGTTACCACGCCGTCTGGCTCCCGGAACGGCACTTCCAACAGATCGGCCAGGCGTTCAGCAGCCCGGCGGTGCTGGCCGCGGCACTCGCCGTCACCACCCGGCGCATCCAGCTACGGGCCGGCAGCGTCGTCCTTCCGCTGCATCACCCCCTACGGATCGTCGAGGACTGGGCGATCGTCGACAACCTCTCCGGCGGCCGAGCCGGCATCTCCCTGGCGACCGGCTGGCACTCGAAGGACTTCGTCCTCGCCCCGGACCGGTACGACGATCGCCGGGACCGGGTCGCCGCCGCCGTGCCGCTGTTGCGCGGCCTGTGGGGCGGAGACACGATGACCCTCCCGGACGGTGCCGGAGCCAAGGCCACCGTGGCCCCTGGGCCGCGACCGATCTCGTCGACACTGCCGCTCTGGTTGACCACCTCCGGCAACCCGGCCACCTGGGAACAGGCCGGCAAGCTGGGTGTGAACGTCCTCGCGGCCACGATGGGCCAGACCCGGGCGGAGCTGGCCGGCAAGATCCGCCGGTACCGGCAGGCATATCGGGACACCGGGACCGGGCCGGGCACGGTGACGCTCATGGCCCACACGTACGCCGGCGCCGACGACGACACGGCGCTGCGGATCGCCGGACCGCCGCTGCGCCGCTACCTGCGGTCCTACCTCGGGCAGCTGGCCACGAACGGTGACCCGGCGACACCGGCCGTCGACTCCCTGCCCGAGGCGCAGCTGGACCGCCTGGTCGAGCTGGCCCTACGCCGATACGTCGACTGGGGCAGCCTGATCGGCTCCCCCGAGACCTGCGCGCGGTCGCTCGCCGACCTGGCCGACATCGGCTGCGACGAGGTGGCCTGCTTCGTCGACTTCGGAATCCCGATCGATGAGATCCTGGCCGGTCTGCGGCGCATCGCACCGGCCACCGTGGAGGTGGACCAGACATGAATTCCGCGCCGAATCGTTCCCCGCTGTCCCGCGGCGAACGCTTCCTCCGGCTCAGCAGAGAGCAACGGATCGGCGTCCTCCGCCAACTGGTCGCGGCCGGACGTACAGCGGAGATTCCGGCGGTGATTCCGCCCCTCGACGAGGACACACCGGAGCGCCTCAGCCCGGCTCAGGAGGATCTCTGGGTGTACGAGACCCTCTACCCGGGGGCGTCGCTCAACCTGTCGGTTGCCTACCACTTCCACGAGCCGGTGCAGGTCTCGCTGCTGGAACGGGCGCTGACCTGGCTGCAGGAGCGCCACGAGGTGTTACGGCTGCGAATCACCGGAGAAGCCGGCGATCTGCGGGTCGACTTTCCCGAGCGGGGGCCGTTCCGGCTGGAGCGCGTCGACGTGGCCGACGACGAGGCGGCCCGGCGCGTCACCGAGGAGTTCAGCCGGCGGCCGTTCCGGCTCGACAGCGACCAACTGATCCGCGGCTGCCACCTGCCACTGGACGAGCAGCGGTCGGTCCTCTGCCTGACGCTGCACCACATCGTCACCGACTGGTGGTCGTTCGACGTGCTGCACCGCGACCTGGTGCGGGCCTACCAGTCGCTGCGGAACGGCGTCCCACCGGATGCCGACCCACCCCTGGTCCGCTACGCGAGTTTCGCCGGGTGGCAACGGGAGCTGGAGGCGTCCGGTGTCTTCGGTGCCCAGCTCACGTTCTGGCAGCGCCACCTCGACGGTGTACGGGGCCCGCTGGCCGTCCGTGGCACTGGCGCCGCGCAACGCGGCGGGCCGGACAGCATCGCCCAGGTGCCGATTCGACTGCCAGCCGACATCGCACCGGCCGTACGCGCCTGCGCCGCGTCGCAGGGCGTCAGCGTCTACAGCGTGCTCGCCACCGCGTTCGCCGTCCTCGCGCATCGGCTCACCGGCGAACCGGACCTGCTCATCGGCACTCCGCTCGCCAACCGGACCGCCCGTGGACTGCGCGATGTCGTCGGTTACGTAATGAACGTCGTACCGACCCGCTGGCGGTTCGAGCCGACCGACACGTTCACCCGGTTGGTGAAGGACTTCGCGGCCGAGTTCCCGAGCCTGATGGTCAACGCTGACGTCCCCGTCGGACGAATCGTCGCGGCGGTGGACCCACCTCGGACGCCGGGCGTCTCGCCGCTGTTCCAGTGGGTGTTCATGTACCTGCCGCGCCGGCAGGGCGACGTCGACCTGCACACCATCAGCGAGCCACGACGGATCCACACCGGTGGCGAATACGACCTTGTCTGCATCGTGCGGGAATCCGAGCAGGGCGACCTGGAGGGCACATTCGAGATCCGGACCGACGCCTGCGACCCGGCCACCGCCGCGTCGTGGGCGGAGAGCTTCGCGGTCCTGCTCGCCGGTCTGGTGTCGAGTCCGGAGGCTCCGGTCAGCCGAGGGGCGTTGGTGTCCGAACCGCTCGACGTGGAGCTGGCCGAACCGGAACCGGCTCCGTCGCTCTCCGATTCGGTGGCCCGATGGGCGACCCAGCGACCGGACGCGGTGGCGCTCGAGGCCGCCGACGAGGCGTGGACCTACGCGCGGCTGCACGCCGAGGTCGACAGCGCCACGGCCCGGCTGCGCGCGGCCGGCGTCCGGCCGCACGACGTGGTCGCGCTCGCCCTGCCCCGATCGGCTGAACTCGCCGTCATGGCGCTGGCCACGGACCGGATCGGCGCCGCCTACCTGCCGGTCGATCCCGCTCTCCCCCCGGGACGGCGGGACGTGCTGCTCGCCGCCACGACGCCGGCCGTCCTGGTGACCCTGGAGGATGGTCCGGGGGCGGTCGCGACCCCGCGCCTCACGGCGCTGGCCGGCGAAGCCGCGCTGCCGAGGGTGGCGTACGTCCGGCACACCGCCTCCGGCGACCGACCGGCGGCGGTGCCGATCACCCGGCACGCGCTCGGCGTGTTCGCCGCGGACCTCACCGAGCGGCTGGCCCTCACCGGCGACGACCGGGTCGCCCAGCTCAGCGCGCCGAACTGCGATCACCTGGTCGCCGGGATGTGCCTGGCCTTCACCGCCGGCGCCGCTCTGGTGGTCGGGCCCGCCGATACGGCAACCGGGACCGAGATCGGCGCGTTCCTCGACGATCGTCGGATCAGCGCCCTGCTGACCACGCCGACGTCACTGGCCACCGTGCCGGCCGCCGGCCACCCGACACTCCGGGTGATCTGTGTCGGCGGCGACGTCTGTCCGCCCGATCTGGTGCGTACCTGGGTCGCGGGCGACGTGCCACGACGGCTGCACAACGCGTACGGGTCGACCGAGACGACCATCGTGGCGACGGTCACCGATCCCCTCACACCGGGAACCGGACGGGTGCCGATCGGACGACCGACGCGGGGGACGCGGACGTACGTGCTCGACGCCGACCTGTGTCCCCTCCCGCTCGGCGTACCGGGTGAGCTGTACGTCGGCGGCGTCGGTGTGTCGCCGGGATACCTGCGCCGGCCAGGCGGGACCACCGACCGCTTCGTTCCCGACCCGTTCGCCGGTACCCCCGAGGCACACATGTACCGCACCGGCGATCTGGTACGCCGCCGTCCGGACGGCCAACTGGACTACCTCGGTCGCGTCGACGACCAGATCGTGCTGGACGGCCACCGGATCGAACCGGAGCGGATCGAGGAGGTGCTGACCGCCCAGCCCGGCGTGACCCGGGCCCTGGCGGTGTGCCGTGACGACGCCCCGCAACGGCCCGCCCTGGTGGCCTACGTCCTGCCGCAGGCTGGTGCCACCGTCGAACCGGATCGGCTGATCGCCGCCTGCCAGGCGGCGCTACCCCGACATCTGGTGCCCGGCGCCGTAACGGTCCTGGTCGCCCTCCCGCTCACCCCGAGCGGCAAGGTGGACCGCGCCGCGCTGCCCGCCCCCGACCTGGCGTCTTCCCGTCCACCGGCCGTCGACACCCCGGACGTGGAACTGTTCCGCCGGCTGTTCGCCGAGCTTCTCGACTGCGCCGAGGTCGGACCGGAGGACAACTTCTTCGCCTCCGGCGGCGACAGCATCCGCGCGATCCTGCTGGTCGGCAGGGCCCGCGCCGCGGGGCGCCGGATCACCGTCCGGCAGCTCTACACCTGGCAGACCCCGGTGGCGCTCAGCCAGGTGGCGACCGAACTGGACGACTCCCTCCCGGTAGCCACCGATGCCCCCGAGGGCGCGCTACCACCGCCCCCGATCGTCCAGTGGTGGCACGAGATCGGCGGTGACATCTCCGCCTTCACCGTGTCGCTGCGGCTGTCCATCGAGGCCGGGGTGGCCCATGACGACCTGCTGGCGGCGGTGAACGCCCTCGTCGAGGCACACCCGGCCGCCCGGCTTCGCCTGGTCGAGACCGCCGGCCCGGACTGGCACCTTCGGATCCTCCCCGTCGCGGAGACCCCGCCGCCGACGGTGGACGAATGGGACGGCACCGACCAGCCGCCGGAACTGATCGACCAGGCCGTGCACCGGATCGCGACCGGCACCCGGCTCGACCCGACCGCCGGTCGGATGCTCGCGGCGACCCGGATCGTCACCGGCGGCGACACCGACGTCCTGGTCCTCGTGGCCCATCACTTGGCCGTGGACGGCGCCTCGGTACAACTGCTGCGGGACGACCTGCTCGACCGGCTGCGCGGGCAGGCGCCACCGAACTCCCAGGGTCAGACGTCGTACCGGGAGTGGGCGCTGATGCTACGGCGCCGCAGCGGCACGATCGGCGCGGAGGCGGAACGCTGGCGGTCGGTGCTGCGGGCCCCCGGCACCCGGCTGTCCGACCGTCCGGCCAGCGGGCCACGGCGGATGGTGAACGTGCAACTTCCGGCCGGACCGACCGGCTCGTTGCTCGGCCCGGTGCTCGCGCGCTACGGGTGCGGTCCGTACGACATCCTGATGACCGCGCTGGTGGCCGCTGCCGTCAGTTGGCGTGGCGCGGGTAGCGGACTGCTGGTGGATCTGGAGGGACACGGCCGGGAGGCGCCGATCCCGGGCGTCGACGTCTCACGGACCCTCGGCTGGTTCACCACCGTCTTCCCGGCCCTCATCGATCCGGGACCGGCGGCCGTCGAGGCATTCTGGACGGCCCCCGGGGGGATCGCGCCGATGGTGCGCGCGGTGACCGCCCAACTGCACGACATTCCGCTCAACGGCCTGGACTTCGGGCTCCTGCGGTACGCCAACGCGGATACCGCCGCCGCGCTCGCCGCCGAGCCCGCGGCGGACGTCGCGCTCAACTACTACGGCAGGTTCCGGGCCACCGGGGAGGACGACACCGAGATGCTCGGTCTGGTCGACGTGGACGCCATCCCGATCCAGCACGCGCTCGAGGTGGGTGTGGTCGCGGCGATGGACGACCGGGGCTTGCGGTTGCTGACCACGCTGGCCTACCCCGCGGACACGCTGTCCGAGAGCGAGGTGACCGAGTTCGCGCGGCGGTGGTCCGCCGCCCTCGACCGGATCGCCTCGGCCGGCGGCGAGGAGGGGTCGTGACCGGCGCACCCGGGGGCGGCCCCGGCGAGGCGGAATTTCCGGTCTCGCCCGGACAACTGCGGCTGCTGGTGCTCGAACAGTTGCAGCCGGGGAGCGCCCAGTATCACGTGCCCATCGCGTTCGCGGTGGACGGTTCCTTCGACCCGGCGGCGTTCGGCCGGGCGCTGACCGCCGTGATTCGCCGACACGAGGCGTTGCGGACCAGCTTCCCGGTCCGCAACGGACGTTTCGTCCAGGCGGTCGCCGCCGAGCCGACCGTGGACGTGCGGGTGACCGACGGTTGGTCGCCGGCTGAGGTTCCGGCCGTCATGGCGGACGCGGCGCGTGAACCGTTCGATCTGGCCGACGGCCCCCTGCTGCGCTGCCGGATCTACGGCCTCACCGACGGCAGCCACCGTCTGCTGCTGGTGGTACACCATCTGGTCTGCGACGGTTGGTCGGTCGCCATCCTCCTGCAGGATCTGGCCACCGCGTACGCCGGTGGTGGCCTGGAGCCGCCGCCGTTGCAGTACCCGGACGTGGCGGTGTGGCAGCACGACCTGCTCAGCTCCGGTGGCTACGGCGAGGCCATCGCCGACTGGCGGGCTGAGCTGGCCGGCGTGCCGGACGTTCTGGCGCTGCCGGCCGACCGGACCCGGCCGCAGATCCAGTCGGCCGCGGGCGACAGCGTCGCCGTGCCCCTCGGCGACGACGTGGCCGAGCGCGTCCGGGCCGTCGCGGCCCGGACCGGCAGCACCGACTTCGCGGTCCTGCTGGCCACGTTCGGGGTGTTCCTCGGTCGGGTGTCCGGTGCCACCGACCTGCTGGTCGGCGTGCCGGTCGCGGGTCGGGACCACCCGGACCTGCAGGACGTGGTCGGGCTGCTGACCAACACCGTGGCGGTACGCGTCGACCTGTCCGGTGACCCGTCGTTCGTCGCGATGGTGCGTCGTGTCCGCGACCGGCTGGCCTGGTCGAGGGCGCGACAGGCGGCGCCGTGGACCGAGGTCGTGGCCGCTCTGGCGCCCGAGCGACGGCTCAGCCACGACCCGGTGGTCCAGGCCATGTTCTCGTACGACGACGCGGCCGGCGAGTTGGCGCTGCCCGACGCCCGGGTCCGGCGGGTCGACGCCGGCGTGACGGCGGCCAAGTCCGATCTGCTGGGCTACCTGGAGAACACCCGCGACGGTCTCTCGCTACGCCTGATCTACCGGACCGACCTGTTCGAGCCGTCGACCATGCGGCACTGGGCACGTGCCTTCGCCACCCTGATCGATGGACTGCTCGCCGCGCCCGACCAGCCGGTGGAGACCGCCGAACTGCTCGACGACGAGTCCCGCCGCATGATGCTGCGGGACTGGAACCACACCGACGAGGTGGTGCCGAACGCCCGGGTACCGGAACTGATCGCTCAGCGGGCCACCGCCCACCCCGAGCGGACCGCGCTGGTCGCCGACGGACACGTGGTGAGCTATCGGGACCTGGTCAGCCGGGCCGACAGGATCGCCGACCGGCTGCGTGCGGCCGGCACCGGTCCCGGCTCGGTCGTCGCCCTCCTCCTGCCGCGCGGCGCGGAGTTCGGGGTGGCTGCCCTGGGGGTGTTGCGCGCTGGCTGCGCCTATCTGCCGGTGGATCCCTGGCAACCCGCGCAACGCATACGGTTCATCCTGGCCGACGCGGGCGCGGAGGTGGTCATCGCCCGGGCCGACACCGCCGTCGAGGCAGCAGCCTGCGATCTTCCTGTGCTGTTGCTCGACGCGGCGGCGCGCACCGCCGGCGAGGTGTCGCGAGCGACCGCGCACCGCGGACGCCGCCCGGACAGTGACCTCGCCTACCTGATCTACACGTCCGGATCGACGGGACAGCCCAAGGGCGTCCGGGTCGGCCACCCCGCGCTGACCAATCTGGCGACCGCCGTCGCCCGTCGTCTCGGACTCGACGCCGAGGACCGCGTCCTGCAGTTCGTCTCCGTCACGTTCGACGTCGCGGTGGCCGACTACTTCATGACCTGGGTGGCCGGCGCCGAACTGCACGTCGCCGCCGACTGTGAACGGCTCGGCCGGCCACTGCTCGCCCGGCTCCGGGACGCCCGGATCACCTGGTGCTTCCTGCCACCGTCGGCGGGGATGTCGCTTCCGTACGACGAGGAGGCGCTCCCCGCGCTGAGAGCGTTCGCCTTCTGCGGCGAGCAGTGCCCGGCGGAACTGGTCGCCCGGTGGTCCCGGCCCGGTCGCCGGATCATCAACGCGTACGGCCCCACCGAGGCCGCCGTGTTCACCACCAGCGCGGACCTGACGGTCGACCGGCCCGTGGTGATCGGCCGTCCGCTGCCCAACCACCGGGCCTACCTGTTGGACGGCCGACTGCGCCCGGTGCCGGTCGGCGTGCCCGGTGAGCTCTACCTCGCGGGACGGGGGCTCGCCGACGGGTACGCCGTGCGGGCGCGGGAGACCGCCGCGCGTTTCGTGCCCGACCCGTTCGGGCCGCCGGGATCCCGGATGTACCGCACCGGCGACCTCGCCCGGTACGACAGTGCCGGCATGCTGACGTACCTCGGCCGGACCGATCACCAGGTCAAACTGCACGGCTTCCGGATCGAGTTGGAGGAGGTCGAGTCGGTGCTGTCCGGCCACCCGCAGGTGGCCCGGGCGGCCGTCGCGGTCCGGGGCGACGGCCAGCACCGCAGGCTCGCGGCCTACGTGGTCGCCGCCGGAGTCGCGCCGGGGCCGGAGTCGCTGCGGACCTGGCTCGCCGACCGTCTACCGGAGTACATGGTGCCGGAGGTGTTCGTCCCGCTGCCCGACCTCCCGCAGGGTCAGACCGGGAAGGTGGACCGCTCGCGGCTACCCGCGGTGGAGGCGGTCCGGCCCGCGCTGACACATGCGTACGTGGCCGCGGTGACCCCGATGCAACGCCGACTGGCCGAGGTGTGGGCCGCCGCGCTGGAGGTGGACCGGGTCGGCGTCAACGACAACTTCTTCGATCTGGGCGGCAATTCGATCCGCGCCCTGGCCGTCGTGGAGCGGCTCCGGTCCTGGCCGGAGAGTCAGATCACCCTGATGGACCTGTTCCGGCACACCACCGTGGCGGCGCTGGCCAGGCGGATGGAGATCGGCCCGGCGTCGGTCGATCTCGGGGATGCGCGGCGTCGTGGCGAACGACGGGCGTTGGTGCTGGGATCCGCCCGCGGCGCGGCGAAGGACAGGACGAGCGACAGGAGAATTCCGTGAACGTGACGACTGATGTGGCCATTGTCGGCATGAGTGCTCGGTTCCCCGGCGCCAGCGACGTCGGCGAGTACTGGACGAGCCTGCGGACGGGGCGATGCTCGATCCGCCGCTTCGACGCCGAGACGCTGGCGGCCTCCGGGGTGCCGGTCGAGGAGCGACAGCGCCCCGACTACGTCCCGGCCAAGGGCTTTCTCGACGACGCCGACCGGTTCGAGGCCGGGCTGTTCGGGTTCTCCACGCCGGAAGCGACCGTCGCGGACCCGCAGCATCGTCTGCTGCTGGAATCGGCCTGGGCCGCGTTCGAGGACGCCGGGTACGACCCCTCCCGGGCACCGGCCGCCACCGGCGTGTTCGTCGGCGGCGGTCAGTCCGAGCACATGATCGCCACGCTGGCCGACGCGGCGCTGCGCGCTCAGCTCGGCGATCTGCAACTGCGGATCCTCACCGATCGCGAGTTCCTGGCTCCCTGGCTGTCGTACCGGTTCGGGCTGACCGGACCGAGCGTGACCGTGCAGACCGCGTGCTCGACCTCGCTGACCGCGGTGCACCTGGCGGCGCGGGCCCTGCTCGTCGGCGAGTGCGACGTGGCGCTGGCCGGTGGGGTGTCGGTGGACACCCCGGCCGCGGTCGGCTACCGCTACCAGGAGGGCGGCATCTTCGCGGCCGACGGGCGATGCCGACCGTTCGCCGAGGCCGCGGCGGGCACGGTCAGTGGGTGCGGCGCCGGTCTCGTCGTGCTGCGCCGCTGGGAGGACGCGGTGGCCGACGGTGACCCGATCCGGGCGGTCATCCACGCCAGTGCGATGACCAATGACGGCGCGCTGCGGGCCGCGTTCTCCGCTCCGGGGGTGGACGGACACTCGCGGGCGATCACCGAGGCGTGGGCGGCCGCCGGCACCGTTCCGGCCCGGGCGCAGTACCTGGAGCTGCACGGGACCGGAACAGCGCTGGGCGACCAGATCGAAGCCGAGGCGGCCGGTAACGCGATCGGGTCGGGCAACCGATGTGCCGTCGGCTCGGTCAAGGGCAACGTCGGGCATCTCGACGCGGCCGCCGGGGTGGCCGGCCTGATCAAGGTCATTCTCATGCTGGAACACCGCACGCTGGTGCCGACGGCCGGGGTGGACCGGCCGATGGCGGCCGTCGAGCCGAACGGCCCCGGGCCGCTGCGGCTGGTGACCGAGACCGAACAGTGGCCGGCGCCGCCGGACGGACACCGCCTCGGCGGGGTGTCGGGTCTGGGTATCGGCGGCACCGACGTGCACGTCGTGGTGGGTCAGGCGGATCCGGTCGAGGCGGCCCCGACCGCACGGGTACCGCGCGCGGAGGTGCTTCCGTTGTCCGCGACCGGTCCGGCCCAGCTCGCCGCCACCGCCGAGCGGCTCGCCGAGGCGCTGCGCCGGCCCGGTGCCCCGTGTGTGGCCGACGTGGCGTACACGTTGCGGACTGCCCGGGCCGCGCTGCCCGCCCGGGCGGTGGTGGTCGCGTCCACGCCGGCGGAGGCCGTTGCGGCGTTGGAGCAGGTGGCGGCCGGACGTGCACCGGCTCTGCCCGGGTGGGCCAGCCACTACGCCGCCTGGGTCTCCGGCGCGGACGTCGACTGGCCGGCGACGGTGGGCCGCCGGGTCAACCTGCCGGGCACGCTGCTGCGCGGCGAGCGATTCGGCTGGCGGAGCCTGGGCGACGTCGCCACCATGCCGACGGACCGGACGCCCGAGTCGGGCCGGCCGAGCGAACAGGTGGTCCTGGCGATGATCTGCGAAGTCCTGGGGCTGGCCGACGGCGACGACCTGGACCGGTCGTTCTTCGCGGCCGGCGGGGACTCCCTGGGCGCTGTCGCGCTGGCCGGCAGGATCGGCGACCGATTCGGCCTGGACGTCGACCTCGATTCCTTCTTCGACGCCGAGAGCCTGCATGACCTGGCCGCGCGGGTGGCGCGGGACGATCGGGCCGCGTCGGACGATCTGGTCGACGCCCTGCTCAGCGAGGCCGAGACGGCGTCCCGCGCGTCCGCGTAGGCGGTTACCGGAGGTCGCCGGCACCGGTGGATGCCGGCGACACCGTGACCGCGGTCAGGACGGCCCCATCCGCTCGCGCAGGCTGACCGGCCGCAGGTCGGTCCACACCTGCTCCACATGTGCCAGACAGTCGTCCCGGCTACCGGAGAAGCCCTCGACCCGCCATCCGCGCGGGGGCTCGTGCTCAGTTGGCCAGACCGAGTACTGCCCCTCGTCGTTGCGGACCACCTGATGTGTCGGCTCGCTCTGGGACATGGCGACGTGCCTCTCTCTCCTCGTTGGGGGGTCAGGACCGCTGCTGGTCGAGATCGGCGGCCAGCGCGCGAACGGTCGGCGTCAGGTAGAGCTGGCGCATCGAGAGCGCGGGCAGCCCGCGCTCCCGCATCGCCGACCCGATCCGCACCGCGTAGAGCGAGTTGCCGCCGAGCGCGAAGAAGTTGTCGTCGAGCCCCACCGACACGCCCAGCACCGACTCCCACACCTCGGCGAGGTCTCCGGACAGCCCCGCGGGCTTCCCCGCCGTGGCCTTCGGCGGCGGGGCAGGCGTGGCCGGCGCGGGAAGCCGGTCGGGGTCGAGCTTGCCGTTGCCGGTCAGCGGCAGCGCGTCGAGTGCGGTGAGCGTGGTCGGCACCATGTATTCCGGCAGGATCCTCGACGCCCGCCGGCGAACCGCCTCGGTGTCCTGGCCATCGAGCACGACATAGGCGTCGATGCGGACCGTGGCGGCGTCCTTCAGCGCATCGCCGCTGACCAGCACCGCAGCCGCCCGGACGGCCCGGTCGTCCAGCAGCACGTTCCGGATCTCGTCCAACTCGACTCGGAACCCCCGCACCTTGACCTGATCGTCGAGCCGCCCCAGGTGCTCCAGGGAGCCATCGGGCCGGAACCTGCCGAGGTCGCCGCTGCGGTACCGGCGGCCTTCGAGAAACGGATCGGGCTGGAACCGTTCGGCGGTGAGTTCCGGGAGCCCCAGGTATCCGGACGCGACTCCCGCGCCACCCACCCAGATCTCACCGGTCACCCCGGTGGGCACCGGCCGACCCTGTGGGTCGAGCACGTACAGCCGCCATCCGGGCAGCGCCCGGCCCACCGATCGGGTCCCGGCCAACGCCTCCCGCCGGGTCACGGTCTGGGCTGTCGCGTGCACGGTGGTTTCGGTGATCCCGAACATGTTCACCAACCGGCAGCGGTCCTCCGGGTACCGGTCGAACCAGCCCAGCAGGACGCGAGTGTCCAACGGCTCGCCGCCGAACACGACGAGGCGCACCGCCAGGGGTGCCGCGCTGCGCCGGTCCGCCTCCATGAGCTGGCCGAACGCCGACGGCGTCTGGTTGAGAACCGTCACCCGCTCGCGCACCAGCAACTCGTGGAACTCGGTTGGCGATCGGCTGACGTCGTAGGGCACCACCACGAGTGTCGCCCCGGTGAGCAGCGCCCCCCAGATCTCCCAGACGGAGAAGTCGAACGCGCTGGAGTGGAAGAGCGTCCACGTGTCGTCGGGATGCAACGCGAAATCGTCCCGGGTGGCGGCCACCAGGCCCGTGACGTTGCGGTGCGGAACCTCGACCCCCTTGGGGCGGCCGGTCGATCCGGAGGTGTAGATGACGTACGCCGCGTCTCCCGGCCCTCGCCGCGGGACGGCCGGCCCGCCCGCGCCGCCTGCCCGGACCAGCTCCGCCACGCCCAGGACCGACCCGTCGCCGCCGGGGAAGTCCGGCAGGTCTGACACGACGACGCGGAGACCGGCGTCCCGCACGATGTGGGCGCGCCGTTGCGGGGGGTGGCTCGGGTCCATCGGGACGTACACCGCGTCGGCTTTGAGCACCGCCAACATAGTCACGACGAGGTCCAGGGACCGGTCGAGGCAGATGCCGACGTGGTCGCCGGGCCGCACTCCCCGCAGGCGTAGCCCCGCGGCGACGAGGTCGGCCCGCTCGCGGAGCTGCCCGTACGTCAGGGCAGCGTCGCCGCGACGGAGCGCGACGGCGCCGGGGTGGCGCTCCGCCCACTCGTCGAAGAGCGCGTCGATCCGACGCGGGCGCGGCGGCGCGCTCTCGGGTGCCAGCCCGAGGGCCAGTTGGCGTGCCCCCGCTTCGGCGTCGAGCAGGTCGAGGTCGCGTACCAGGCCGTCGGGGCGCTCGGTGAGCTGTCGGTGCACGAGGGCGACGCACTCGGCGTAGGCGCGTGCCGCCGCCGCGCCGACGTGCCGGACCTGGTGCCGGACCTCCACGTCCGTCGTGCCGTCCGCCCCGGGGGCCAGGACCAGGGTGAGCGGAAAGAGCGCGCTCTGACAGGGGAGTTCGGCGGGGATGTCCGCCTCTCCCGCCGCGGCGGCGACCTCCAGCACCCCGACGTCCGGCCTCCGTTCCGCTGTGTCCTGCGGGGACACGTCCGGCGAGGTCGAGAGCGAGTCGAGCAGGTCCTCGTTCGAGCGGACCCGGGACAGGTCGACCGTCAGCACTGCCACCTCGTCGAAGGCGCCGAGTGCCTCCGACGCCCGGGAAGCCGGGGACCGCACCCGTCCGGTGCGCACCACCTCCCGCCCCTCGTACCGGCTGAGAACCACGACCGCCGCCGCGCTCAGGCTCGTGAGCGGGTCGCCGGCGGCGGCCCCGAGGGGAAGCCGGAAGACGTCCGTCCGGTCGCCGGCCTGGGCGTCGCCCATCCCCCACTCCACCCGGCGACCTCCGCTCGGCGTACGGCGGGGGGTAGCTGTCACCTCGGCGGGCAGCGGTTGCGCGGTCAGTGGGTCCGGACTGCGCCGCCCGGTGAGCACCTCGGCCAGCACGCGCAGCGAGGGCGGGTCCAGCGTGCCGCGATGGCCGGTCAGTACGAGGTCGCGCGAGGCGTCGGCGTAGGTCAGCACCACCGCGCGCAGTACGGGTCCGGTCCGGCTCACCGGTCGATGCATCTCGGTACGCAGCCGGTGCCGGGCGAGTGGGGTGCCCCGGGCCGACGGCACCGCTTCGCTCCACAGCGTGGGCGTACGGTCGGCGGGACCGGGCCACCACCGCCGCACGGCCGTATCGAACCGGTGGCGTAGCGCTTCGGCGTCGACGTCCTCGGTGAGCCGCACCGCAAGCGCGTGACAGAGCGCGGACTCCGGGGTGTCCACCCCGACGATCCGGGCGAAGCCGGGTTGCGTGAACGATGGGGTCACTCTGCTCAGCTCCACGGGTCAGCGGGCGGTGAAGCCGCCGTCGACGGTCAGGACACTGCCGGTCACCTGGCGTGATTCGTCCGACGCGAGCCAGAGGGCGGCGCCGGCGACGTCGTCGGGCTCGATGAGCGTGTTCATCGGCTGCGCCTGGACGAACGTCTCCTCGTGCTCGGCGACCGGTACGTCGAGGGACCGCGCGATCTCGGCGAGCATCCGTCCCTCCACGCGCGGGTCATCGCGCACCGATCCCGGGCAGAGCGCGTTGACCCGGACCCGGCGCGGCGCGTAGTCCAACGCGACGGCCTTGGTGAGCCCGATGATCCCGTGTTTGGCAGCCACGTAACCCGCGAAGTGTCGGTAGCCGACCAGGCCGGCCGTGGAGGCGATGTTGATGATGCTGCCCGAGCCGCGCTCGGACATCCGGCCGCCGACCGCTCGGATGGTCCGCCAGGCCCCGCTGAGGTCCACGTCGATCATCAACTGCCACTCCCGCTCGGTGATCTCGTGTGCGGCACGTCCCGAAGGAGCAGCGATTCCCGCATTGGTGACGAGGACGTCGAGCTCACCGAAGCGCCCCACCGCCTCCGCCACGGCCTGCTCGACCTGCGCCAGGTCACGTACGTCTACCGTGCCGGTGAGCACGCCGGCACCCGCTTCCCGGCAGAGGTCCGCGGTACAGGCGAGCTGACTGGCCGAGCCCAACGGGTACGGAACTCCGGGCAGGTCCGCGGCGATGTCGAGCAGGGCGAGGTCGGCCCCCTCCCGGGCGAAGGCGACCGCGACGGCCCGCCCCAGTCCGCGGGCGGCCCCGGTGATCAGCGCGGTCCGGCCGGCAAGTCGCATGGTCACCGCCTCACCCGACCTCGACCGTACGAAGTTCCGCGGCGATCAGGTCGAGCAGTTGACCGGGCTGCTCGGTGAGGTACATGTGGCCCCCGTCGAGTTCCGACGTGCGGAGCCCGCCGGCGGTGGCCTCCGCCCACTGGGTGATCTGGGCCGCGCTGACCAGCCCGTCCTGCCGGCCCCGCAGCGCACTGATCGGCGTCCTGAGCCTGCGGTCCGAGGTGGGACGGTAGGACTCGTGCAGGCGTACGTCCGCCCGGAGCGTGGGCAGCAGCAGCTCCCTCATCTCGGGGTCGTCGAGGGCTGCGTGGGCGTAGCCGGCGATGACGCGGACCTTCGCGAGGAACTGTTCCTCGGGTAGATCGCCCACCCACTCGGTACGCCCCGACCACGGTCCGGGTGAGCCGCTGACGAAGAGCCGTTCCAGGCGCACGCCGGCGGCGGCCTCCAGCCGATGCGCGAGTTCGTACGCGAGCACGGCGCCCATGCTGTGCCCGAACACGGCGACGGGCGCCCCGGCGGCGAGATGACCGGTCACCAGGGCGCACGCCTCGTCGGTGGCTTGCGCCGCGTCCGTGTGCGGCGGCTCCACGAAGCGTTCCTCCCGGCCGGGGAGCTGGACCGGCAGGATGCGCAGACCCTGCGGGGCCTGCCGCTGCCAGGGCCGGAAGAACGCCGCGCCGGCTCCAGCGAAGGGCAGACAGATCAGCGTGGTCTCGCCCACAACATGCGCCTCTCTTCCTCGGGGCAGCAGGCGCCGGTCCCGGCGCCCGCAACCTGCTCAGGTGTACGGAGATCGCGCCGTCATCTGGCCCGTCGCGCGATCCGGACGATGGCCGGCGGAGCCGGGTCGGCGGCACCTTCCGCGTCGATCCAGGCGGCGAGCTCGGCAACGGTACGCAGCTGAAAGATCTTGCTCACCGGTAGCCAGACCCCGCTGCCGGCCTGCACGTCGTTGACCACCCGGGCGGCGAGGAGGGAGTGACCACCCAGGCAGAAGAAGTCGTCGTCCGAGCCGACCGATCCCACGCCGAGCAGCCGCGCCCAGATGTCGGCGACGAGCCGCTCGGTCGCTGTTCGCGGCGGCGACGTGGCCGCGCGTTCGGTGGTCCACTCGGGAGACGGCAGGGCTGCGACGTCGACCTTCCCGTTGCGGGTCAGCGGCATCGTCGCCAACCGGACCACCCGCTCCGGGAGCATGTAGGCGGGCAGGTTTCTGGCGAGCAGTTCCCGCAGCGCGGTCTCGTCGAGCCGGTCGCCCGTCGGCACGACGTACGACACGAGCCGTTCCTGGCCCTCCGGGTCCCGCCGCAGCATCACCTTGCACTCGCCGACGTGGCCGGTGGCCCGCGTCCTGGCCTCGATCTCCCCCAGTTCCACGCGATAACCACGGATCTTCACCTGGTCGTCGCGACGGCCCAGGTAGTGCAGCGTGCCGTCGGGCGTCAGGCAGGCCAGGTCGCCGGTGCGGTACATCCGACCGGGCTGGCCGGTGCAGTCGGCCAGGAAGCGCTGGGCGGTCAGTTCGGGACGGTTGACGTATCCGGCGGCGAGCGCCGGGCCGGCGATGTGGAGCTCACCGGGCATCCCGATCGGCGTGGGGTGACCCGAGCGGTCGAGGACGTAGAGGCGGGCACCGTCGATGGGTCGCCCGATGGGCACCGGACCGCTGTCCGGGGGCGAGGTCACGGTGTGCACGCAGCAACCGACGACGGCCTCGGTGGGCCCGTACTCGTTGATCATGACGGTTTCCGGCGCGGCCCGCAGCCAGGGCGCCGTCTGCTCGTGGTGCAGGGCCTCCCCACCGACGACCCAGGTCCGAGCGGTCGCCGCGGCACGCGCGACGCCCGGCCAGGTGGAGAGCAGGCCCAGGTGGGCGGGCGTCACCTTGACGAAGGCGAACCGGTGGTGGCCGGCGAGCAGGTCCGCCAGGCCCTCGGGCGGCGCCACCACGATCGTCCGGCCTGCCGCCAGCGGACAAAGGAGGCTGGTCAGGCCGAGGTCGAAGGCCAGCGACGAGTGCAGCGGCACGCCGCCGTCGGCCCCGGTGAGGTACCGGTCGACCGCCCACCACACGTAGTGGGCCAGTGGGCCGTGCTGGACCCGCACGCCCTTGGGCTCACCGGTCGACCCGGAGGTGTAGATGATGTAGGCGACGTCCTGCGGGTCGGTCACCACGTCCCCGGTGGTCGGTCCGGTGGTCGTCACCAGGTCGGGTCGGACCACGGGCAGGTCGTCCGCCCACCCGGGCCGGTCACCCGTCACCACCAGCACCGCCCCGGCGTCGCGGACGATGAACCGTAGGCGCTCTTCCGGCTGACCCGGGTCCAGGGGAAGGTAGACCGCCCCGGCTCGCCAGACCGCCAGCACAGTCACCACCGCCGCCATGCTGGGCGCAAGGCTCACGGCCACCACGGACCCGGGCCGGACGCCACGTTCGATCAGGCCCGCTGCCAGGCGGTCGGCACGCTCGGCCAACTGGCGGTAGGTGATCATACGGTCGCCGTCGCGCACGGCGACGGCATCAGGGGTACGACCGACGGAGGCGGCGAACGCCTCGGGCATCGGGGTCCGCCAGGTGCCAGCGGCGGGCCGCCCCGCGTGCCTCTCCAGGTCGCGCCGCTCGTGCTCGGGGAGCATGGCCAGCTCCCGGACCGGGGTGTCGGGATCGGCCGTCGTCAGGGTTTCGAGCAGGGTCAGGAAGTGGTCCAGGATCCGCCGCGCCACGAGGCTGGTGAACCGTCGCCCGTCGTGCCGCAGCACCACCTCGCCCGCCTCGGGGCGCAGCACGAGCGTCAGGGGGAAGTGCGGGCTCTCCAGCACCTCGCCGGGGGTGGACCGCGCGGTGCCCCACTCGGCCGGGTCCGCCAGCGGATAGCTCTCGGACACCACTATCGAGTCGAAGACCAGCCGCCCGGTCGGTAGGCCGGCGAACTGCAGCGCCTCCGACAGCGAGGTGTCCTGGTACGCGCGCAGCTCGGTGAGCCGGTCGTGCACCGCCTGGATGAGAGCCACGGCGGTGGCGTCACCCGGGACGCGGAGCCGCAGCGGCAGGGTGTTGAGGAACGTGCCCACCATCTGCTGCGCATCGGCCAGCGCGTCCGGTCGACCGGCGAAGACGGTGCCGACGACGACATCGTCCGCGTCGGTGTACCTGGCCACCTGGATGCACCAGGCCGCGTGCAGGACGGAGTTCAGGGACACCTGACGCGTGCGGGCGAGTGTCCGCAACGAACCGAGCAGCCGCTCGGGCAGGGCGTGCCGCTCCTCTCCCCAGCCCTCGTCGGTGCGGCGTTCCAGTTGCCCGATCTCGATCTCACGGGTGTCGAGGTCCCGCAGCTGGTCCTGCCAGAACAGCTCCTCGGACCACCGGTCCCGGCCGTCGCGCCAGGCGAGCAGGGCGTGCACCGGTGGTCGCGCCCCGGGCATCGGTTGCTGCGGATCGCACAGGTGCGCGTACGTCTGGGCGAGGTCCCGCCATGCGAGGGCGAGACTGATGCCGTCCAGCAGGAGGTGGTGGTGGGTGAAGAGGATCCGCAGCCGCTCGGGGCCGAGACGGACGACGGTCCACCGGCACGGCGTCGGCGCGTCCAGGCGCAGGCCACGGCTCCGGTCGGCGCCCAGCAGGTCCCGCCACCGCTGGTCCTGCGGATCCGCACCGTAGGGGGTGAGGTCCAGTTCGGTGTAGTCGGGGCGTACCCGGCTGGTCACCACCTGGACGGGCTGCTTGATGCCCTGCCACATGAACGCGCTGCGCAGGGCTGGGTGCAGCTCGTGCAGGAGTTCGACGGCGCGGCGCAGCAGTCGCAGATCGACCGGTCCGGTCAGGTCGCGGAAGGCCTGCACCAGGTAGTGGTCGGCGTCGGGCTCGCTCAGACAGTGCACCAACATGCCGTGCTGGGTGCGGGTCAACTCGTTGACGGCCTCAAGCGTGGGCATCGTCGTCCCCTCCGTCGATCCGGGCGATGGCCGCCGCGATGGTGCTCAGGTCCCCGGCATCGAGCCCGAGGCGACCGGGGTCGACCGCGATGTCCCCGCTGGCCCGCTGGGTCTCGTCCGCCGCGTCGCAGAACGCGTGCAGGTGGCGGTTGAACGCGCTGGCGAGGTTCCGCACGGTGACCGGGTCGTCCAGCTCGGGCACGTGCTCCCACTCGGTCCGGAGGCCCTCGGTCGACACGAGACCGACGACGTCGAGTCGGTGGGAACGCACGTTCCGCTCCGCCGAGTCCAGTGCCACCTGCACGGGCGCGACGCTCAGCGCGGTCCCCCGGTGGTCGTCGAAACGACCGAGATAGTTGAACTTGACGGTCGGGGTGGGCAGGGCTGCCAGCTCGGCGCGGAGGTCGGGGTCGGCGGCCTGGTACCGCAGCATGCCGTACCCGCTGCCCCGGTGTGGGATCCGGCGCAGTCGCGCGCGGACCGCCCGGAGGACCTCCAGTGGACCGGCGTCGGCCGAGGCCTCGAAGTGGACGGGAAAGATGCTGGTGAACCAGCCGACCGTCCGTGACACGTCGAGGTCGTCGGTCAGGTGGTCGCGGCCGTGGCCCTCGAGATCGATGAACAGGCCCTCCGTGCCGTGGTTCTCGCGGACGGCCAGCCAGAGGGCGGCGACGAGCACCTCGTCGATCCGTGCGCCCAGGACGCGGGTCGTGTCCCGCAGCAGGTGCTGGGTGGTGGCCGGGGCGAGGGTGGCGGTGTGTCGTCGGGCCGATCCCGACGTGCCGGTGCCCGGACCCGGCCATTGCGGGCCGACCGGTGGAAAGTACTGGGTGCTCCAGTAGCGCCGGTCCGCCGCCAGGGCGGGGCCGGCGGTGAGCGGCGTCAACGCTCGCGCCCAGTCGAGGATCGAGTTGGTGCGCGCCGGCAGGTCGGCCGGGCGTCCCGCACGGGCGGCGCGGTAGGCGGCGTCGAGGTCGTCGGCCAGGATCCGCCAGGAGACCCCGTCCATGACGACGTGGTGCAGGGCGAGGACGAGCCGGTCGCCCTCGGAATGGCGCAGCACCGCGGCGCGTACCAGGCGGCCGGCGCCGACGTCGAGCATCCCGCTGGCGGTGGTGATCCAGGCGGTGAGCTGGGCGTGCCGGTCGGACCCGACCCCGAACTCGACCACGTCGAGCGGCGCGTCGGGCGCGATCGGGCGGATGGTCTGCGTTCCGGTCGCGTCGAGGCGGGTACGGAGCGCGTCGTGGTGTGCCAGCACCGCGTGCAACGCGGTCCGGGCCGCCGGTACGTCGATCGGGTCCGACGCGTCCAGCACCAACGGCATCGACCAGTGGTCGGGCACCGCCATGTCGTACTCGAGGAATCTCCGTTGGATCGGGGTCAGCGGCGCCGTCCCGTACGCGGGCTCCTGGTCGACGGCGAGGACCTGGCGACCCTGGACGATCGGCGCCAGTCGGGCCACGGTCCGCAGGGTGAACAGGTCGTCGGTGGTGAGCCGGAGCCCGGCGTCCCGGGCAAGACTGATCACCCGCAGCCCGAGCAGCGAGTCACCGCCCAGCTCGAAGAAGTCGTCGTGCACCCCGACGGGGTCAACGTCCAGCACCGTCGCCCACAGGTCGACCAGCGTCTGTTCCGTCTCGTCGCGGGGCGCGGTCCACGGGGCTTCCGCTGCCAGCGGAGGCCCCGCCGTCCGATGCAGGGCAGGGAGATCCGCCTTGCCGTTGGCGGTGACCGGCACCCGGTCGACCAGCCGGATCGACGACGGGATCATGTATTCCGGCAGGTGGACGGCGAGGGCGTCGCGCAGGCCGCCGAGGCTGACCGTGGCACCCGGTCGCAGGCGCAGGAAGGCGATCAGCCGGTCGGCCCCGCCGGAGGTCTTCTCGGTGCTGACGATGGCCTCGACGACCTCGGGCACGTCGCACAGCCGGCTCTCGACCTCGCCGAGCTCGATGCGGAAACCCCGCACCTTGACCTGCCGGTCACGTCGGCCGCAGTACTCCAACTCGCCGTCCGGGTGCCGGCGGACCAGATCCCCCGTGCGGTAGATCCGGTCCGGTCCGTCGGGGAGCGGACTGGGCAGGAAGACTTCCCGGGTCAACTCGCTGCGGGCGAGGTAACCGGTCGCGAGGCCCACGCCGCCGAGGTACAACTCCCCGACCTGACCGTCCGGGACCGGGCGCAGATCCTCGTCGAGGACGAGCGCGAACATGTTGTCGATGGGTCGGCCGATCGGGACGTACCGCCGGCTGTCGTCGCGCTGGCAGGTCCACGCGGTGACGTCGATCGACGCCTCGGTCGGGCCGTACAGGTTGTGCAGCTCGGTGTCGAGGAGATCGAGACAGCGGTCCTGGGTATGCCGGGGCAGCGCCTCGCCGCTGCAGAAGACGTGGCGAAGCGACCCGCAGCCGCCGACCCCGGGTTCGTCGAGGAACGGCGTCAGCATGGCGGGCACGAAGTGCACGATGGTGATCGCCTCCCGCCGGATGAGGTCCGACAGGTACCTTGGGTCGTGGTGACCCTCCGGACGGGCGGAGACGAGGGTCGCGCCGCTCAGCAGCGGCAGGAAGAACTCCCAGACCGAGACGTCGAAGGTGTACGGCGTCTTCTGCAGGATCCGGTCGGTCGCCCGGATGTCGTACGCCCGGCGCATCCAGAGCAGCCGGTTGACGACACCGGCGTGGCTCAGCACGGCGCCCTTCGGGCGGCCCGTCGAACCGGAGGTGTAGATGACGTACGCCGGATCGGTGGGATCGCTGTCGCCGGGGCGGACGAACTCGACCGGCTCGTGCCGCCGGGGCTCGCCATCGAGAGGCACCACGGGCAGCGTCCCCGCGAAGCGGCGGCCCAAGGGCTCCGGCGCCAGCACCACCGCTGCCCGCGACTCCTCGAGCATGTACCGGGCCCGCTCGTCCGGGCAGTCCACGGCGATGGGCAGGTAGGCCGCCCCACTCTTGAGAATGGCCAGGAGCGCCACGCTGAGCTCGACGGACCGTGGTGCGCAGACGGCGACGATCTGACCGCGCCCGACGCCGTACTCGTCCCGGAGCCGCGCGGCCCACGAGTTGGCCCAGGACTCCAGGTGGGCGTAGCTGAGGCTGCGGTCCTCGGACACGACGGCGGTGGCGTCGGGAGTCGCCAGCGCCTGGCGGCTGATGAGATCGTGCAGCAGGTGGGCGGGCTGGTCCGGCACCGTCGGCCCGGATCCGGCTGCCAACCATCTCGTGAAGGACCAGTCGCGTGGGGACGGTTCGGCGTCCCGTGCTGCGGCGGCTGGGCTCAGCGTTTCGGCCGGTATCGCCATCGGTGTCCTTCCATCGACTCGTGGGGCTGCCCCGCGCCGTGCGGATCGGATCGCCGACGCGGCGTGGCCTAGCCCACGCCCTGGTGCATTCGGATCGCCATCGGTCGGCTTTCGCGCCGGCATCCGGGCCGGGCGTACCGCCCGTCCACCTCCCTGGCCACCGGCCAGGCGCCGATCGCCAGGGTGAGCGCGTCGGCGACGAGGTCCGCGCCGGAGCAGCCGAGGTGGCGCGTGAGTCGCGCGCCGGGGCACACGTCCACGTCCAGGACCTCGATGCCCTGGGGCGTCAAGGCGAGTTCGGTGTGCGCGACCCGCCACCGCACGCCCAACACGTCGAGGCACCGGCTGACGAACCGGGTCAGCACGGTCCGCTGGTGCTCCGGGAGCCGGGTGGGACGGGTGACGGTCGCGGCGAGCCGGCTGTCGACCCCGAAGGGGGCACCCGTCGCGATGTTGTCCCAGAGGCCGAGGTGGTGGTGCGCCCGGTGCTCGTTGACGGTCAGCACCGAGATGGACGCCACGCACCCCGCCGCGACCTGCCGACCGAGAGGCGACGGGCGCGTCTCGAGCAGCAGGCCGCTCCATCGGCGTCGACGGGCGATCTCACGCTGGACGTCAGCGGCGTCGGCGATCAGCGACGCCCTCCCGGCGGCCTGGTGCTGCCGGGACCGGAGCACGCGGACGCCGCTCGACGCCGCGACGATACGGCGAAGATCGTCCGGTGTGTCGACCGGTTGGCTCACGATAGCGCTGAGTCCATGCCGGGCCAGGGTGGTACGGACGGCGAGCCGGTCCCAGCATCCCTCGATGGTCATCCGGGGCGCGCCGAGCTGCCGCGCGATCCGGTCCGCCTGTTCCAGTCGCGCGTCGTGGAACGTGGTCACGCCGCGCAGGTCCAGTCGGGCCACGATCTGCGGCAGACTGTCGCTGGTGGCCACCGCGACGGGAAAGCGCGTCGCCGCGGCACGCACGCTGGCGGGATGTTCGCGGGCGTCCCGCGCGTCGATGAGGATGACCGGGCGGCACCGGCTTCCGGCGGCCCGTTCGATGTCGCCGAGGCCCGCGGCGCTACGAGGGGCGTGGAGCACACCGACGCGGGGCAGGTCGGTCATGCCGCCGCTCCCGGGTGGGTGGTGTTCGTGGCGGTCCAGGCCGGCGTAGGGTCGCCTGGTCGGTGCGCGTGCAGGAGGCTGAGCGGCCCCCGCTCGTACTCGTTCATGGGAGTCCTTCGGTCCGATGGCGGATGGGCCGCTCAGGTGGCGATCCGTGCGATCCTGGGCCGGGCCAGGGCGAGATAGTCCGCCGTCCGCAGCGCCATCGACAGGTCGAGCCGCCCGGCGTTGAAGTACAGCTCGTCCTGCAGGACCAGATTTCGGTCGACGATCAGATCGAGTTCCGGGTCGAAGGCGAACGGGATGATGGATCCGCTGACACTGCCCGCGAGGCGTTCGGCGACGTCCCGCTGGGCGAACAGCGCCTTGGTGCCGCCGGCCAGACACCGGACCGCGTCGAGGTCGACGCGGCGATCTCCGGGCACCACGGCGAGGACGTAACGTCGGGACCGCTTGGTCAGGCCGACGCGGATCACGAGGCACTTGGCCGCCTGCGCGAGATCATGTTGACGGAGGCGACTCACCAGCTCGGTGCATCCTTCGGCCCGGTGACGCATGAGCCGAAAGGGGGTGCCCGTGATCTGCAACCGCTGCATCAGGCGATGATGCGCGGTCTGCCGGTCACCCGCTGTCGGAGTGTCGATGTCGAGACGGGCCTGCACGTTCACGGTGCGGCTCCTTCCGTAAGCCCGGCCGTTGCGCCAACGGTCGACCGGGGCGCTATCGGGGCGCATTCACGGCGACATCGTGCTGCCGATACCGCACTCGTCGGGCACGCCCGACGCGCCTGGTCAGTGCGGAAGTGCGGACTCGGCGACGGTCGTGCCCCGGGCGTCGGGCACCCGGGGAGTGGGCGTCAGCCGTAGGTAGGCCACGCTCGCGAGCGCGACGACCGCGGCGGCGCACAGCCAGACCGTGGCGACGCCGACGCTGTCCACGATCGCGCCGAACCCGAAGGAGGCGATGACCGCACCGGCGCTGGTGCTCATCGAGTACGCCGACAGGACGCTGGCCCGCCGGCCGGCGGGACTGGCGCGATGCAGCAGTGTCTGGTTGAGGGGGGCGCGCAACTCCAGAAACAGGTACACGAACAGGAAGGCGGTCGCGGCGACGGCGAAGGTGGGAGCGACGGCCAGCGCGACGATCGCGGCGGCGAGGAGCGTGAAGAGCGCCCCGCAGACGATCCGCGCGCGGCGGGCGGCGGCGGCCGGTAGCCGGGCGGCGATGAGCGAGCCGATGGCGCCGACCAGTGTGGAGCCGGCGACGAGCAGCCCGGCCATTGTGGTGGTGGCCGACGGATCGGCCAGGAGATCAGCGAGGGCTGGCTGCCAGAACGCTTCCACCGCACCGATACCGACACCGACCGCGAGGCCCGTGATGAGGATCAGGCGCAGGTTCCCCCGCTGGACCGAGAAGGTCACGCTCTCGCGGATGACGCCGGGAACGCTCCTCAGCTCGGCCAGTCCGGCCCGGGCACTCTTGCTGCCCTCGCCACCGCGCACCAGCGCGAGCAGCGCGACGATCTGGAGCAGACCGCAGAGCACCGCCAGGACGAACGGCAACGCCGAGGTCGGGAGGTCGACGGGGAGTTGCCCCTTCGGCAGGAGGGACACGCCGACGGCGGCACCGGATCCGATGAGCACGGCCACGTTGGTGAGGAACATGGCGCCACCGATGGCGGGACGGACGTCGGCGGCCGGCTCCCGGGCGTAGACACGGTCGACGTACCACGCCTCGAGCGCGCCGGAGGCGAGCGCACGGCCGATGCCGCCCAGGATCATCGCGACAGTGAGGGCCACCATCGTCGGTGCCAGCGCGAACCCCAGATAGAAGGCCGTCTCGAGGAGCGCGGCGATGATCAGCACCGGCCGGTTGCCCAACACGTCCGCCAGCGTGCCGGTCGGCAGCTCGAGGAGCGCCGACGTGGCGTTGTAGACCCCGAACAGCACGCCGATCTGACCGAGGCCCAGGCCCCGGTCCAGCGGCAGCAGGGCCAGCACGGGCAGGGCCAGACCGAGGGGCAGCCAGCGGAGGAAATGGCAGGTCCAGTACGTCCATCGCAGGCCGGCGATGTCGCCGCCAACTCGGGTGCGAGGGGTGCGGTCAGTCATCGGACGGTTCCTCTCGGGGCGTGACGGTCGGCTGGCCCTCGTCGGCGACGGGTGGCGGCTCGTCCGGCACCCCGAAGGCGAACAGTCGCACCGGTCGGACCGCCGCGCCCGCCCGCTCACCGCCGTGGCGTCGCTGTGCCCGGGCCACCACCTGCCTGACTTCCTCCGCGACCTCGGTCAATTCCTCGGAGGTGAGCAGAACGGTGTCCGTGATGACGAAGGCCGCTTCCCGCCAGGAGCCGGGGTACCGCTCCTGCGCTGTCTCGTATTCGGAGAGCGCGGCCAGACCGTGCGCGGTCAGTTGGCGCCGTAGGGCCGCTGCCGCCGCGGCGGTCTCGGGGGTGGAATTGGCACCCGATGCCCAGCGGAAGCCACGCGCGACTGCCTGCCAGGGCCGATCGCGTCCTCCGCCCGGTCGGGGCGCGTCGACGACGAAGCCGAACTTGGCGAGCTGGCTCAGGTGGTAGCTGGCCGAGGGTGCGGAGACTCCGAGCTGCCCGGCGAGTTCGGTCGCGGTGGCGGCGCCCTGCTGTGCCAGCAGGCGGAGCAGGGCCAGGCGCAGCGGATGCGCCAGCCCCCGCATGACGCGTGGATCGGTCAGATCCAGGTGGTCGGGAATGTCCGCCATCTATTCAAGATATCTAAAAAAAGAAACCTTGAAAAGCTCACGTCGGTACGTCGGGCCGCCACAGATCGTCCGGCGACAGCAGCCCGACCCGGTACTTGCCGACCGCGCTGGTCAGCATCTGGAGCTCGAGCGCCAGGCACCGCACGAGCCGCAGCAGGCCCTGGTCGGCGTCCTCGTCGACGGCCAGCAGCGCCGCACGCCCCAGCCCGACCGCTCGGGCGCCGAGCGCGATCGCCTTGGCGGCCCGCGCTCCCTCCCACATCCGTCCGCTGGCGAGTAGGCAGGCCGGGGTGTCGGACAGCCGGACGAGACACTCCCCCAGCGGCAGCCCGACGTGGTGCAGGAACGATGTCGGCGCCCATCCGGTGCCGCCCTCCGCACCGTCCACAGTGACCGCGTCCGCACCCGCCGCGTGCGCGACGGCGACCGCCTCGGCCACGTCCCGACCCGGGAACAGCTTGACCCACGTCCGGCAGCGCGGATAGTTGTTGCGCATCAGCCGGATCTGGTGCCGGAGGATGTCGGCGGTGAAGGTGCCGGGGCTCGACGACCGCACCAATGACGCGTTCCGGTCGTCGTCGGCGACCCCGTTCAGGGTGCTGAGGCGGAACTGCTCCGCGAGCCGCGAGCCGTCGGCCCGGTCCACCAGCGTCATGCCCCCGAGCCCCGGCTTCGCCCCTTGGCCGACCTTCAGCTCGAAGCCGAGCCGGCCGGTCTTCAGCAGGGGTTCCACGGTCGGGTCACTGTAGAGGTGGTTCCAGACTTCGGCGTCCGCGTCCTCGGTGCTCTGTTGGACGACGACGCCACCCATGCCGTCGGGCACCTCGTCCAGATAGAGCCGAATTCGCTTGATCAACGTGCCGGCCAGCTCGGCCTCGTCGCGGTAGCCGTGCACAGGAGCGATGTTCTCCCCCACCAGCATCGGCAGTCCGAGCCGGGCAGCCTGCCGGCTGGCCGCGGCGGCCAGCCCGTCGTTGGCGACCCTGGTGGAGCCGAAGGCACAGACGAACACGGGTACCGGCGACCGGAACCCGCCGATGTCGGTGTCGAGGTCGACATCGCTGAAGAGGGGCTCGCGGCCGAGCTGAACCAGTTCGCCCAACCGGCCGGGCATGAACAGCGGCGGCGCCACGCGGAGCGCGTCCAGCCCGTCAGCGGGCACGGGAGCGCCGGCCCCGTACAGGGTCGTGCCGTACGAGTCCGCGGCCGGAAAGACCGTCCGCTCACCGTCGCGGGCTCGGGCACGGACCTCCTCCTCCGGAAAGCCGGGTGCCCTGAGCAGGTCACTCATGGCGCCACCACGCCGGGCAGCTTGGGGAACGCCGTGGCCTGCCAGGTCGCCTCCAGCCCGGCGATCCACCGGGTCAGTCGCTCGACGCCGATCCCGAACCCGGCGCTAGCGGGAATACCGGAACGCACCATGTCGAGGTACCAGGCGTACTTGGCCGGGTTCTCGCCGGTCTCTCGCAGCCGGGTCACCACCTTGGCGTACTCGTACTCGCGCTCACTGCCGCTGCTGATCTCGCCGAACCCCTCGGGGGCCAGGAGGTCGAAGTTCAACAGCACGTTGGGGTTCTCCTCGTCTGCCCGGTCGTAGAAACCCCGCGACCCCCGGGGATAGTCGGTCACGAAGAACGGCAGGTCGTACTCGCGGGACAGCAGCACCTCGGCGGGCCACTCGATCTCCGCCTCCGGGTTCTGGGGATAGTTCCGCCGGTGCAGCGCGGTCACCGCGACCGGGTGCGGCAGCACCGGGAAGGGCAGATCCACCAGCAGGCGAAGCGGCTCCTGATCGCGGCCCAACTCGTCCAGCAGCGCGGAGTGCTGGTCGAGGATCCGCCGCACCATGTGTTTGACGAGTCCCTCGGCGACGTGCATGGCCTCTTCGCGTCCGGCGTTGGCCAGCTCGACGTCGAGTTGGCGGAACTCGACCAGGTGCCGCGCGGTCGAGCAGACCTCCGGAGGTTCCAGCCGGACGTTGGCCGCCACATTGAAGATGCGGTCGAAGGCGGTGAGCGAGGCCTGCTTGTAGAGGATGCCGCTGGTGGCCAACTTGAACCGGTGGCCGTAGTAGTCCACGTCGACCTGCTTCGCGCCGCGGACACCCGGGTCGGTCACCGGACCGATGACCGGCGGGAGCAACTCGACGAAACCCGCCTCGGTGAGGTACTCCCGGCCGGCGATGAGGAGATGGTGCTGAAGGCGCAGAGCGGCACGGGTACGCGGATCAGCGAGGTGGTCGCCCGGAGCGGGCGGTCCGGCGATCGCCGGGTCCGACTTCTGGTGGTTTCCCAGGGTGAGCATGGATCTCCCTTTCTCGGCCGCGGGCATCGATGCCCGCGGCGGCGGGCGGCGTCAGGCGCCGTCGTAACTACGCTGTACGTGGGACAGGGCGCGGAGGAGTCCGGCCGAGGTCAGCAGTGGGGGCGACGAAACGGCGTCGGGGGTGAGGGGCAGCGACCCCACGTCCGCCCACCGCAGCCAGCCGTCGGCGTCCATCGAGGTGGTGGTCGCGGCGTGGTTGTCGGGATGGATGCAGTACGGCACGTCCAGGTATCCCCGGGCGAAGGCGGAGACCAGTGCCCGGCCGACGTCCGCGTCCATCGACAGAACCGCGTGGATCAGCTGCCGGGCCTCGTCGCGGATCCCGGAGTCCGGCACGGCCTGCGGTGTCACGTCGGCTGCCGCGGCGGCGGCGAGTTCGAGGGCTTCGACGTTCTCCCCGATGGTGGGAATGCGGTGCGCCTCGGCGGTGGTCTTCACGATCAGGCGGGCCGCGCCCCCACCGTGGGCGAGCCGGGCGGCCGCGCGCAGGATCTCCCGCGCGCCTCGCGGAGTCCGGGGATACACCCCCATGTACGCGTAGACGACCACGTGCCAGTCGACGTCCGTCAGCAACTCTGCGCAGAGCGCGCGGAGGGCCTGCACCCCCTCGAGATCCTGCCGGTGGTTGGTCTGCTGCGCGAAGCTGACCGACACGCTTCGGATGCCGTGCTGGCGGAAGAAGAGCGCCTCCAGGACGGTGATCGCGATGAGCAGACCCGGTGGACAGAGCTGACCCAGCATGCAGCCGCCGAAGCTCTCCAGGTGCGGGTTGGCCCCGTCCTCCCGTCGTGCCGCCAGCCGCCGGCAGCAGTGCGCCCACTCGGCCACTGCCAGGTGCAACGGTCGTCGGCTGTACGGCAGGCAGTAGGAGACCGGACCACCCTCGGTGGCGTCGAGTCCGGCCTCGAGCAGCGCCTCGAAGATCTTCGTCGGCGCCGCCGAGCCGTGCCGTACCTGTACCGGGAAGGACGGGTGGCCGACCTCCCCGAGCATCGTCCGGGTCACCCCGGGGTCGATGCTCGCCAGCGGGTACCCGTTCAGGGCTACGCCGTCGCGCAGCGCGCGTTCGACGGCGCCCAGCTCCCCGGTCCGGGTGTAGCTGTCGACGGTGATGGTGCCCACCGTGGTGGCCCGGGCCGCGCGGGTCGCGCGCAGACCCGCCGTCATGGCACCGGTGTCGCTGAAGCCCATCCGGGGCTGGACGACGAGGCGACGGTCGCGACGGGCGTCACTGATGAACGTGTGGAAGCTGGGCCCGACAGCCGGCGACGGTCCGGTGGCGGTAGCCATCACCGGACGGCCGGTGCCGGGCTCGCCTGCCGGCGGGCGTGGTGACGCACCGAATCCAACAGGACCTGGAACCGGGGCACCTGTCCGTCGCCGTCGAAGACGTCGTCGTAACCGGCGTCGCGGAGCCGCTTCAGTCGGCTCCCGTCGTCCGGGCCGTCGATCCCGAGCTTGCCGCCGACGACGATCGGGGTGTCGCGGAGGTGCGCTTCCCGCCGCAGGGATCGGATCAGGGTCAGCCCTTCGTGGTAACCGTGACCGTTGACGGTGCTGATCACGACAAGGTCCGGAGCGCACCGGGCGGACTCCGCGACCAGCAACCGCACGGGCGTGCACGGGCCCAGGTTGGACACCTGCCACCCCAGCTCGGTCATCAGCAGTTGCAGGTACAGCAGGTTCCAGGTGTGCGCGTCCGACGGTGGACCCGCCAGCAGGGCGGTGGGACGGGTCCCCCCGGTCTCATACACGTTCATGGCAAACCTCCTCGGCGACGGCGCCGAAGGACGGCAAGGCCGCGCAGAACTCGCGGATGGTCGGATAGAGCAGGACGTCGCGGATGGTGGGGTTCGCTCCCACGTCCCGACGTACCCGGAACGCGACCTCCATCGCCCGCAGCGAGCTGCCGCCCAGCTCGACGAAGTCGTCGGTCACCCCCACCTCGGGCAGGCCGAGGACCTCGGACCAGGCGGTGGCGACCCTCCGCTCGGTGTCGGTCGACGGCGCCTCGAACGCCGCGGCGACGTCGGGCCGTTCTGTCGACGGTTGCGGCAGCGCGCTCCGGTCGACCTTGCCGTTGTTGTTCGTCGGGACCTCGGCGATCGTCTCGTACGTCGTGGGGATCATGAACCAGGGCAGGGTTCCCCGGAGGAAGCCGCGGAAGGCGGAGACGGTCGGTAGCGTCGTCCCGGCCGGCACGAGATAGGCGACCAGTCCGGCGTCGTCGCGGCTGAGGCGACGCACCGCGACGACGGCACGGGCGACGGCTGGATGCTGCTCCAGAGCCACTTCCACCTCACCGAGCTCGATCCGGAATCCGCGGATCTTCACCTGGTCGTCGGCTCGGCCGAGAAGCTCCACGTACCCCTGTGAGGAGTAGCGGGCCAGGTCGCCCGTCCGGTACATCCGCCCGCCGCGCGGGTCGAACGGGTTGGGAACGAAGCGCTGCCGGGTCAACTCCTCGGCACCCAGGTATCCCTGGGCCACGGCCGGGCCGCCGATGCACAGCTCGCCCGGTACGTCGGTGGGCTGCAGCGCCCCGTTCCCGTCGAGGACCAGCAACTGCTCGTTCGGTGACGGGCCACCGACGGGCACCGGGCGACCCGGGACGAGGTCGGCGGCGCGGTCCTCGTACATCGCGTTGTCCACGGTCGCCTCGGTGACTCCGTAACTGTTCACCAGCCGGGTCTGCGGCCCGAGGAGACGGCGGAAGCGCATGTACTCGTCGCCGTACCAGACGTCGCTGCCGCAGATCGCCACCTCCAGGGCCGACAGCCGCTGGTCGGTGCGTTCCAGGTGGTCGATGAGACGACGCAGCACGACGGGGATGAACTCCGCGAAGTCGACGCGTTCGCGACGGATGAGGTCGAGCAGCCCGGCCGAATCCAGCAGCAGGTCGGCGGGGCAGAGCACGAGCTTTTTACCGTTGCACAGGGCCCTGGTCCAGTCCGCGGTGAAGACGTCGAAGGACATGTTCGACATCTGCAGGTGCACGGTGGTCCGGCGATCGAGTTCGTAGGCGGTCGAGTAGCCGGTCACGGTCGTCGTCAGGCCGCCGTGATGGACCAGGACGCCCTTGGGTCGCCCGGTCGATCCGGAGGTGAAGTAGACGTAGACCGGGTCGTCGACGCATACCGCGACCTCGGGGTTCGGCAGCCGCCGGTCCGGCGCCGAGGACCAGTCCTCGAGGTAGACCTGGCGGGCAGGATGCTCGGGCAGCGGATCAGCGAGATCCCGTCGGGTGATCAGGGCCGTGACGGCGGCGTCGTCCATCATCTGGGCGATCCGTTCCGGTGGGTACTTGTGCGAGATCGGCACGTACGCCGCACCGGCCTTGAGGATCGCCAGCATCCCGACCAGCATCTCGACGCAGCGGGTGCTGCTGATGGCCACGAAGGAGCCCTTGCCGACACCGTTGGCGAGCAGGTGCGCGGCCAGGTTGTTCGCCCGCTGGTTCAACCCGTCGTAGGTGAGTTCGTCGGTGCCGTAGGCGATCGCGGGTGCGTGCGGAGTCAGCTCCACCTGCCGTTCGAAACGGCGGTGCACCACGTCGTCGTGCGCCGGTAGCTGATAGGGCGGCGCGTACCGCCGCAGGAGCGCCCGCGTCTCGTCGTCGTCCGCCATCGAAATGGCGCCGAGTTCCCGCTCCGGCTCACCGAGCAGCGCGTCCAGGACGTGCACGTAGTGCCTCAACAACTGCTCGACGGCGGGCTCGGGATAGCGGTTGCGGTCGTAGCCAATCTGCACCTGCAGCTCCGCACCGGGCCTGACCAGCACGTCCAGGGGGTAGTTGGTGCGTTCGACGGAGTATCGCGAGGCGATCCTCGCCCCGTGCCAGTCCTGCTCGTACAGATCCTCGACCGGATAGTTCTCGAAGACGAAGATGTGCTCGAACAGCGAGGCCTGGCCGTTGAGTCCCACCCACTCCTGCACGGCGCTGAGCGCGCTGTCCTCGAAGTCACGCATTCGCCACTGCGCGGCCTGGACCTCCCGCAGCCACCGGTTGACCGGGGCCGAGGGCTCGACCGGCAGCCGCAGCGGGAGGGTGTTGATGAACAGACCGACCATCTGCTCGACACCGGCCAACTCGGGTGGCCGCCCGGAACTCGTCACGCCCACCACCACGGACGGATCGCCGCTGTACCGGGCCGCGGTCAACGCCCAGGCGCCGAGGCACAGGGTGTTGAGAGTGATCCCGGCGGCCTGCGCGAGCGTCCGCAACCGTTCGGTCCGCTCCGCGGAGAGCGTGGTGAGGCAGTGGCTGAATCGTTCGTTGACGCACGCGTCGGAGGGCCGCTCGATGCCGAGGACGGTGGGCCCGGAGATGCCGGAGAGGTGGTCGCGCCAGTAGGCCGCGGCGCGCTCCGGGTCCCGGCCCGACCGCCAGTCGAGATAACCACGGTACGAGGGACGGGCCTGCGGCATCGCCTCCCGGCCGGAGCACGCGGCCCGGTAGGAGTCGGCGATCTCGTTCATCACCAGGGTGAAGGTCCAGCCGTCCAGCAGCGCGTGGTGGTACGTCCACACCACCCGGCACCGGTCGTCGCCGAGCCGCAGGATCGTCACGCGGATCGGTGGCTCGCCGAACGGCCTTAGCCCTCGCTCCCGATCCTCGGTCAGGAACCTGTCGAGCAGGCCCGGCTGGTCGTGCGCCGGGGCGTCCCGGAGCTCCCGGTGCGCCACCGTCAGCTCCGGGTCCGGCCGTACCACCTGGACCAGCCGGTTGGCCCCGGCCCAGGCGTACTGCACCCGTAGCGCGGGGTGCCGTCGGAGGACCTGTCGGCAGGCCTGTTCGTAGTGCTCCGGGTCGAACGCGCCGACGAAGTCGGCGCACCACTGGACGAGGTACATGCCCGCTTCGGGCTCGAAGAGGGAATGGAACATCAGCCCCTGTTGGAGGGGGGTGGCCGGCCAGATGTCCTCGATCGGACGACCGTCGGCGAGGAGTCGGTCCAGTTGCGCCTGGTCCAGTCCGCTCAGCGGGAAGTCGGACGGGGTGAACGTGGTGCTGGCGCGCTCGGCGCAGTGTTCCACGATCCGCACGAGGGTCGCTCGGTAGTCGTCGGCCAGCCGGTGGACGGTTTCCGTGGTGTGGCACTGGGTGCTGTAGGTCCAGATGAGCCGCAGTCGCCCGCCGACGACGCTGCCGTTCACCTCGATCAGGAAGCTTCGTTGCCCCTCGTTGCTGCGGTCGCTCGACACGAGGCGAGGGCTCAGCGCGATGGGTGAGTCGTCCTGCTCGGCGCCGGTGTACTGGCCGAGGTAGTTGAAGCTGACCTCCGGCCAGGGCGCGGCGGTGAGCGATCGCGCCTGCGCGGAGTCCCCGGTGAGGTACCGGACAAGGCCGTACGGCACGCCGTGGTCGGGGACCCGGCGCAACTGCTCCTTGACCGACCGCACCGCGGCCCCCGGGTCGTCGGCGAAGTGGTCCTCGGCGGTGATCAGCACCGGGTACAGGCCGGTGAACCAGCCCACGGTGCGGGAGGTGTCGAGACCGGTGCCGAGGTCCTCCCGGCCGTGCGATTCGAGGGCGACGAAGGTCTCCCGTCGCCCGGTCCATCGGCTCATGGTGATCGAGAACGCGCCGAGCAGGATGTCGTTGATCTCGGAGCGGTAGGCCCGGGGCGCTCTGCGGAGCAGGGCCTCGGTCTGGGCCTCGTCGAGGCTGACGGTGACCCGTGCCGTCGAGGCGCGACTGTTCGTACCGTCGCGGTCGGTGGGCAGCGGCGCCGTCTCGGTCGGCAGCGTCTCCATCCAGTAGGTGGCGGCGGCCTGCGCCGTGGTCGACCGCGCTGCGGTGTGCAGGGCCTCGGCCCACTGCTGGAACGACGCGGTCCGCGCCGGCAGCTCGGGCCGACGGCCGTCGGACAACTGTTGGTACGCCTCACGGAGGTCGTCGATCAGGATGCGCCAGGAGATGCCGTCGACCGCCAGGTGATGGATGATCAGCAAGAGCCAGGCGGGCTCGTCACCGCGGTCGACGTGCAGGGCCCGCAGGAGACCGCCGCCGTCGAGTCGGATCTGGCGTTGCAGCCGGGCGGCGTGCTGTTCCAGTCGCCCCCACTGCTCCGCTTCCGGGCAGCCCGACAGGTCGAGGCGGACCAGGTCGACGGCCGTCTCGTCGCCGTACTGTTGGGCCGGGGCGTCCGGCGGGCCCACCAGTCGCAGCCGCAGTGCGTCGTGGTGCTCCACCAGGGCGGCCAGCGCGTGGCGCAGCAGATCCGGGTCGACGTGCGCGTCCAGCTCGAACAGCTGGGACATGTTGAAGTGCTCACGGGCCGGTAGCGGTTGTTCCAGGAACCATCGCTGGATCGGGCTGAGCCGGAAGGGCTCGCCGGTCACCGCGGCGACCTCCGGTACGGCTTCCGGCTGTCCGCCGGCTCCCAGCGCGGCCAGCCGGCGGATCGTCCGGGCGTCGAGGATGTCCCGTGGTGAAACCCGCACACCGGCACGCCGTGCCCGGGCGACGATCTGGATGCTGATGATCGAGTCGCCGCCCAACTCGAAGAAGTCGTCGTCGATGCCCACCCGGTCGGCCTTGAGGACCTGGCACCAGATGGCCGCGAGCTGTCGCTCCAGCTCCGTCGTCGGAGCCACGTACTCGTCGACGGTCGGCTCGAATCCGACACGCGGGTCCGGCAGCCGGGCGAAATCCACCTTTCCGTGCCGGGTCAGCGGGAGGCTGGGAACGGGCACCAGGAACGCCGGCTGCAGGTAGCGCGGCAGGGACTCCTCGAGCCGGGCCCGGATCTGACGGACGTCCAGGTCGTCCGTCGCGGCCACCAGATAGGCGACCAGTTGGCGGTCGCCATCGTCGTTGCGGACCACGGTCACCGCCGCGTCGGCTATCCGCTCGTCGGTGACCAGCGCGGCGTGGACCTCGGCCGGCTCGACCCGGAAGCCTCGGATCTTCACCTGGTCGTCGAGCCGGCCCAGAAACTCCAGGGTGCCGTCGTGACGCCAACGCGCCCGATCACCGGTCCGGTACCGGCGGGCGCCGGGGCGACGGGGGTCCGCCACGAACCGTTCGGCGTTCATCTCCGCCAGGTTGAGATAGCCGTTGGCGACGCCCAGGCCGCCGGCGTACAACTCGCCGGGGACACCGATCGGCACCGGTTGGCCGGCCGGGTCGACGATGTCGACAGTGGTGTTCGGCAGTGGGCGTCCGATCGGCACGGCGCGGGTCGTGTCGACGGCCGTGACGCGGTGCACGCTGGTCAGCTGGGTGTTCTCGGTGGGTCCGTAGATGTTGAGCAAGGTGCAGTTGGGTACCTCGGTGAGGAAGTCGCGCGCCGCCCGGACCGACATGATGTCCCCACCGGACAGCAGCAGCCGCAGACCGCCGAGGTCCGCCAGGTGGCGTGGTTCGAGCCGGCGGAACAGCCCCGGGGTCAACTGGAGCACGGTGACGCCGGTGGCCGAGAAGAGCGCGCACAGTTCGTCCAGGGTCTCCGGTCCAGGTGGCGCAAGGGCGAGCGCGGCGCCGTTCAACAGCGCGCCGAAGACGTCGAACAGCGAGGCGTCGAAGGTCAGCGGTGTCGCCTGGGCCACCACGTCGTCCGGACGGACCTGGAGTTCGTCGACGTCGCAGACGAGAGCCGTGATGCCCTGGTGGGACAGGGCCACGCCCTTGGGTCGACCGGTCGAGCCGGAGGTGTAGACGACGCAGGCGAGGTCCGTCGGCTCGAACGCCCGGTCGACGGCGACGGCCGACGATCCTGGACGATGGTCGGGGGCGAGGGTGTGGTTCGGGTCGAAGCCCATCCTGGCCCGGACGTCCTCCGCGGCGACGACGAAGCGCGGCGCGGCATCGTCGATCAGCAGCCTGAGCCGTTCGTCCGGATACTGGGGATCGAAGTGCACGAACGCGCCGCCGGCGCGCACCGCGGCCAGCATCCACGCGATGGTGGCGGCTGACCGCTCCACCGCGATCCCCACCCGGTCCCCGCGCCGCAGGCCACCGTCGCGCAACGCGCCGGCCAGGTCGTCGACCCACTCCCCCAGCTCCCGGTAGGTCCACCTGCGGTCGCCCTCGACCAGCGCGGTCGCGGCCGGCCGGCGGTCGACCTGCCGACGGAACAGTTCGTCCACCGGCACCCCGCTCGGGCTCGGGCGGGTGGTGTCGTTCCAGCGCGCGAGGGTGGCCGCCTCCTCGGACGCCAGCAGCGGGAGGTAATCGATCGGGGTGTCGGGCCTGGTCAGGCAGGCGTGGAGCAGGGTCAGGTGGTTGGCCACCAGGCGGTCCATGGATGCCGTGCCGAAGAGGTCCCGGCTGTATTCGAACCGCCCGAGCAGCTGATCGCCGTCCTCGGCCATGTTCAGCGTCAGGTCGAACTTGGCCGACCCGTTGTCGATCGGGACGGCCTGCACGGACAGCTCTTCGCTCGCCACCGTGACCGGATCGGACTGGAGCACGAACGACGTCTGGAAGACCGGTGACACGTCGGTCTCGCGGGTCGGCGCGACCGCCTCGACGACCGTGTCGAACGGCACGTCCTGGTGGGTGAAGGCGTCGAGCGCGGTGCGGCGCACCCGGTCGAGCACGTCACGGAAGGTCGGGTTCCCGGACAGGTCGGTCCGCATGGCGAGGGTGTTGCCGAGGTACCCGACGACGTCCTCGAACTCCCGCCGGGTCCGATTGGCCACCGGGGAGCCGACGACGACGTCGGTCTGCCGGGTGTAGCGGTACAACAGCACCTTGAAGGCCGCCAGTAGCACGATGTACGGCGTGGTGCGGGTCTGCCGGCACAGGTCTGCCAGCGTGTCGGTGAGCTCCGGCGGTACGGCGAAAGCGCTGGTCCCGCCCTTGGCGGAGCGGGCCGCCGGCCGGGTGTCGTCGGCGGGCAGCCGGACGACGCCGAGGGGCCCGGCGAGCTGGTCCTTCCAGTACTCCAGCTGGTCGGCGATGTCGGGGCTGTGCTGCCGGTCCCGCTGCCACCTGACGAAGTCGCGGTATTGGGCGGCGGGTGGCGGCGGCGGCTCGACATGGCCGAGTTGCGCCGAGTAACAGGCCAGGATGTCGCGCATGATCAGCCCGGTCGACCAGCCGTCCGCGACCGAGTGGTGCACGTTCATCAGCAGTAGGTGCTTCTCGGCACCGGAACGCACCAGGACCGTCCGGAAGAGGGGGCCCCGGGCCAGGTCGAAGGGGAGTCGCGCGGCGGCGCGAATCCGCTCCCAGGCGGCGTTCGGTCCGGCCGACCGCTCGTCGTACGTGGCGAACTGCACGTCGACGCTGTCTCGGACCAGTTGGTACGGCACTCCCCCGACGGTGGGGTAACAGGTGCGCAGCGCCTCGTGTCGCCGCACGGTCGTCTCGACCGCTCGGCGAAGGGCCTCGGTGTCCAGGTCACCGGTCAGCACCAGGACGTTGTTGACGCTGTAGGCGGCGTCGTCGGGATTCAGGTGGTCGAGGAGCCACAGCCGTCGCTGGCCCGCGGAGAGGGGCAGCAGGCGCTCGGTGTCGATCAGCGGACGTGCCCTTTCCAGCCCCTCGGTCGGGTCCTTCCGCCGCACAGCGCTGGGGACGGTCATTGGTCATCCTCTCTGACGGTCATTAGGGCGGCGAGCAGTTCGCGCTCGTCGTCGTCGAGGTCCGCGAGGTCGGCGATCGGCGGCGCGGGGCACGCCTCGACAGGGGCCGGCGGTGCCGCGACGACCCGTGGCGTCCCGTCGGCGGTGGTCAGGACGGCAGCGAGTTCGGCCGCCGTCGGATGGTTGAAGACGACCGCGAAGCCCAACCGCTGGCCGAGCTTCTCGTCGATTCGGGCGATGAGCTGGGTGATCAGCAGGGAGTGCCCGCCGAGATCGAAGAAGTCCTGGTCCACGCCGACCGGGCCGCGGCCGAGGACGTCACCCATGAGTGCGCAGAGCCACTTCTCCAGCTCGCTCTCCGGCTTCCGCTCGTCGTCATCGGTGTCGACCGGCTGTGGTAGCCGTGCCCGGTCGACCTTGCCGTTGGGCGTGAGGGGCAACGCGTCCAGGACCACCACCTGATGGGGCACCATGACCCGGGGCAGCCGGGCGGTGGCCCACTTGCGGAGCACCGTCGGCTCGGGCGTCCGGTCCGGGTGGCCCACGACGTAGCCGACCAGTCGTACCAGGCCGTCGGCGTCAGGCCAGTCGCGGACGACGCTGGCCCGGACGTCCGGGTGCTGGGCGAGTACCGCGGCGATCTCGTTCGGCGCGATCCGCGTACCACGAATCTTGATCTGGTGGTCCTGGCGGCCGAGTATCTCCAACTGGCCGTCGGCGCGGTACCGACCAAGATCACCGGTGTGGTAGATGACGTCGTCCGGGTCGTCCCGGTACGGGTTGGGTTGGAAGCCCGGCAGGGTGCCCGCCGTCGGGTCGCCGGACTCGGCGTGGAACCGCGTCCGGATGCAGATCTCTCCCACCTCGCCCACCCCGCACAGCCGATTCCCCGGGGAAAGCACCAGCGCTTGTGTGTCGGGGATGGGGCGGCCGACCGGCAGGGTTTCCGAGGCGGCCGGCGGAACCACGTAGTGGCACGCGGCGAGTGTGGTCTCGGTGGGGCCGTAGAGGTTGACCACCGTGAGGTCCCGGCTCGTCCGGTCCCGCAACTGCCTTACCAGCATGGGCGGCAGGGGTTCTCCGGCGAACAGGACGAGACGCAGGTCCGCCGGCCGCCCGGTGTCGGCGGCACCCAGCCACCACTTCATCAGCGACGGTACGGCGTGCACGACGGTGACGCGCTCGTCGCGGATCCACCGCCAGATCCGCTGCGGCTCGGACAGGGTCTCCTCGGCGGGGATGCAGAGCGTCGCGCCTGTCATCAGCGGCAGCAGCACGTCCCGGAGGAACGGGTCGAAGGAGACGGTCGTGAGCTGCGAGACCCGGTCGCGGTGGGTGACGCCGAAGGCTGCCGCCTCCCAACGGAGAAAATGCGCGAGGCTGTCGTGCCGCCCGAGGACCGCCTTCGGTCGTCCGGTCGTGCCGGACGTGAAGTAGAGGTACGCGGGGGAATCGGGCCTCGGCAGGCTGTCGTGCTCCGGCGTTGACCCGCTGCTCTGGCTGGCCCTGCTGGGAGCGGCGAGCCACCGATGGTCGGTGCCCGACGGATCCGCGCCGAGTCGGATGACCGCCGCCGGTGCCGCGGCCGCGACGAGGTCCCGGATGCGCTGCTCGGGCAGGCGCTCGTCCACGGGCATGAACACCGCGCCGGCCGTCATGGTGCCGAGAAGGGCGCTCACCGTCGCTGCGGACCGGCCGCAGATCACGGCCACCCGATCACCCGGGCCGACACCTCGTTCCCGCAGGTCGGTGGCCACCTGCGTGACGGCGGCGAGGAGGTTGCGGTAGGAGAGCCGATGCCGCTCGTCCTGCACTGCCAGGTGGTCGCCGGCCGAGTGGGCCTCCGCGCGGAACATATCCACCACGGTCGGCATCGCCGGACGGTCGAGCGGCAGGGTCGGATCGGGTAGCACGTCGGGCGTGGCGGTGGCGAGAGAGTACTCGTCCAGAGGGCGGTCGGGGTCGGCGGTGACCGCGCCGAGCAAATGCGCCAGTTGGTTGGTCCAGGCCGCCATCCGGGCGGACGTGTAGGTGGAGGTGCGGTAGCTGACCCTGATGCGGGCGGGGTCGCCGTCGCGGACGTAGACGGTCAGCGGGAACTTCGCCTCCTGGTCCGGACAGTCGACGAGGCGCAGCGTCGTGGGGCCGGCCGCCCAGCGGCCGGGGCTCGGCGGCTCGTAGTTCAGCATCACGTCGATCAGCGCCGGACGGTCGCTTCCCCGGGTCGACCACGCCTCGCGCTGCACAATCTCGAACGGCAGGTCCTGGTTGTCGTAGACCCGAAGGACCTCGTCGCGGACCGCCAGAACAAGATCCCGGAAGGTACGGGCCGCGGCGGTGTCGGCCCGCACCAGGACGGTGTTGAGCAGCAGGCCGATCATCGACCGGGTCTCCGCCGCACTTCTCTGCGTCAAGGGGGTACCGACGCAGGCCTCCCGTTGACCGGTGACCCGGTGCAACAGCAGGTGCAGGGCCGCCATGATGATCATGAATCGACTGCTGGCGCTGGCTCGCGCCAGATCGTCCAGCGCCGACCCGACGGCCGGGGGAAGGAAGACCTCCGAGGTCGCGCCCGCGTCGGAGGCCGGCGCCTGCCGGTCGGCGGGTGGGGCGCTGGACGGGGGCAGGTCGCGTAGCCGTTGCCGCCAGAAGGCGCGCTGTCCGTCCCACGACCCGTCGGCCAGCCGGTCGAGTTGCCAGGCGGCGAAGTCCAGGTACTGGATCTCGTCCGGCGGCGGAGACGGCAGTCCCGCCACCACCTCGGCGTAACGCTGAAGCAACTCCTCGACGAAGAGGCCGATGGATGCTCCGTCGAAGCACAGGTGATGAACGGTGAAGAGCAGTACCCGCCGGTCGGTGCTCAGCCGCACGGCCCGTGCGCGGATCAGCGGCTCCTCCGACGTCAGGTCGAAGGGCACCGTGACGGCGGCGCGCAGGAGCTTGCGGATGTGCCCGTCCGAGCCATCTCCTCCGGCCACCTGCCACTGCGGAGCCACCGCCGCCGGGTGGATGACCTGTACCGGCCCGTCCTCGGAGGTCCCGACGGTGGTCCGCAGCACCTCGTGCCGGTCGACGACCCGCCGGACTGCCTCGGCGAGCGCGACCTCGTCCACCGGGCCCTCGACGGCCAGTGCGAAGGGGATGGTGTACAGCGCACTTCCACCGAGCTGCGCGGCGGCCCACACCCCGAACTGCGCGGGAGACAGCGGCCCGCCGTGCGGCTGTTGCTGCGGCTGGGCCTGGTCGGTGTCGGCCTCGGCGACAAGGCGGGGGGCGCTGGTCACCGCAGTACCTGCGTCAGCAGCGAGCGGTAGAAGTCCCAGTACGTACGGCAAAGGTACTGCTGCTTCGGGGCTAACTCGGGGTGGATCTCGGGGAGATTCTGCATGGGTACGGTCATCTGCCAGTGGTGTTCCACGTGCAGGTTGTTGCTATTGGTGAACCAGGTCGAAAAGCGGCTTCCCGCGATGGTGCGGGTGTTCCGCATGACGTCCTGGGTGTCGTTCTCGCAGAACACGTGTTCCGGCAGCTCGACGAGGAAGTGCAGTGGCTCGGCCAGGAGCAGCGGGATCACCCACAGGTGCACGGCTGCCAGCGAGCCGGTCGCCACGGACAGCCCGGTCACCACCACGATGATCCCGCCGAGCAACCGGTACTCGGCGCGGATGCGGTCGGCCATCCGCTCGGGGACGCCGGCGAAGTCCGGCTTCCATGTTCCGGTGTACGACGTGACGCAGTTCTTCAGCACTTGGAGCCAGCGTCCGTAGTGGAACGTCGCGCGCAGGAGCCGGGCCGGGGTAAGCGGCTGCCGGGTGTCGAACTGGAAGAACTCGGTGTCCCGGTCGGTCCCCAGATACTTGTGATGCTGTAGGTGCTTCAACCGGTAGTGGGTGTAGTTGACCATCATCGGCAGACCGAGAACCACCCCGACCGGACGGTGCGGGCGCTGGTTGACGAAGGCCGTGTGATGCAGCACCTGGTGCTGCAGTTCAACGGCGTGCACGAACATCGCGGCGAGCACGACGTATCCGACGATGCGCAGCGGCCACGGGGCGAGCAGGGCCAGGGCCCCACCGCCCGTCGCCAGTGCCGCACAAACGACCACCCTGCCGACGAAGCCGGCCCGGTCGCGGCCGCTCACCCTACTCGTGCGGGCTAGCCTGGATGTTCTGCCCGACATGACGTTGACCACGGCAACTCCTCAAGCTCGTGCGATACCCACCGCCAGCGCCTCGGCCCTCCCGTCGGTGTCGGGGCTCCTGCGCGGGATACCGGTTCTCGTCTCACCAGGAAGGCTGGTCGAAATGCTTATCAATCGGGCTTTCACCCGCCATCGAGCAGCCACCGGGGAGGCATAGCGGATCGAAGGTCTTTTCATTGGGTATCCATGGCGAGCCTCGGTCAGATGAGTCCGACCCCGGCCGTCGTGCAGCGGCGGCACGGGCGCAACGCACTGCTAGCCGCACCAGGAGAGCCCATGAGCAGGAACCGCATCCAGGCACTCGTCCTCGCCGTCGCCCTCGCGCTGGGCGTCGTGTCGGTGAGCGGCGTCAGAGTGCAGACTTCCGCGGCGGCTGAGCACGTCCTCGCCGACGACACGCCCTGGGGACGGCCGATCGGCTGACCGACGCCGTCACAGGAGCTGTCTCGCTAACGGTGAGGTTCCCCCGGTAGCTCGGAGGCCTTCGATCATGCTCTGGTGCAGTTGAAGGGAGTCATCCGTGGCAGCACCCTGACCAGTGCAATCGATGGGACAGGTGGCGGACCGGTTCGATGATGATGGTGTAGATCAGGCGTCTGCGGCGCAGATCGTCAGGACGGCGAGAGCGGCCAGCGCGAGGGCGGTGAAGCGGTGCCAGGAGTTCCAGTGCCGGACTTGGTGCCGGTCGAGACCAACCTGACTTTTCGCTGCTTGGAAGCCGTCTTCGACGGTCCGGCGGATCCCTGCGACGCGCACGAGCGTGGCGAGGCTGACTGGTTGCGGACTGCAGCAGCGGTAGAAGGCCAGCTCACCGGTGGTGTAGTTCTTGCGGATCAGCAGGCTGTTCCTGCCGTGGTCGTCCGGGTCGGTGTCGGTAGTGACCTCATCGAGCCAGGCCCAGTCGTAGAGGCGAGGGCCACGCACCCGTCAGACCTGCCGGCGGTATGTCGGCGAGCCGACGCCGTTGATCCGGGTGCCCGACTGGGTCAGCGGGACGGCGATCGACGCCAGCCACGGATACGGATAGTTGAGGTCCGGGGCCGACACCCGGTCGAGTTCGCGTAGGCCGTCCTGCGGGATGGTCACCGATTGGATCGCGACCGACTCGGGGGCACAAACCGTGCCCCCGAGTCGGCGCGACGATCGGCAGCTCGTTACCGGCGGCCGAACTTGACACTCACCTCTGCCACTGGTCAGGCGGGTACGAACTGCCATTGCTGGTTGGTCCCGCTGTTGGCGGTCCACTGCACGACCTGCGCGCCGTCGCTGGTGGAGGCGGCGTAGATAGGGTGGCCGCCCTCCTCCGGGGTGAAGTCGGTGGACCGCACGCCGGGCACGACGCTGGCCCAGGCGGACAGCAGCGTGTACGGACGCAGGTCGGTGGCGCCCTTGCCGCGCTTGGCCAGGGTTGCCGAGGCGAACCACTCGAAGCCCTGCTTGTTGTTGCATGCCGGCCAGATGTACTCGCCCTCGCCGTCGGGCCGCCCGTTCACGGTGATCAGGCCCTCCCCGTACCTGCCGAAGCCGTCGACGTAGTGCGGGATCACCACGAAGTTGGCGTACGTCATCCCGGGATACAGGCTGACATTCCCGCCGACGCCCACCTCGACAATGATCGGCCAGTCCCCCCTGCCCTTTTGATGGAACTCACTATCGCCACATTGTCCCCACAGTTCCCGGTAAGCCGCCGAACCTTGCTCGCCGCGGCCGGAGCGGTGTCGTTGAGTGCCGCGCTGGCCGCGCGGCGACGGCAAGGGCGGCACCTCCGCCGCTGCGGCCGTAAGCCAGGCCGACATCGACAAGGCGATGTTTGCGAGGTCTGGGCGATCCCGCAGGACACCGGTCCGCTGATCCGCCGCAACCGCACCACCGGGGAGTTGGCGTTCTACCGCTGCTGGTCACCCGACCTCGTCCCGCTGCACCACCAGCCCGGACGGCCTGATCGGCATCACCGTCAACGAACTACGCCGCCTGTTCCACGCCCTGGTCATCGAACCCGCACGGCGCATCGCCGACGTCATCGCCTGGTCCATCTATCGACGTCGACACCAAGAACAGGCCAAGATCCGGAGCAGCGAAGACTTCCCCGCACCAGATGCGGCGAAGACCGTGAAGAAGTAGTTGTCAGCAATTCTGGCACGCAGTTCTTCGACCAGCTTCGCCCGGCCGAAGAACCATTCGGCATCATCCGAGTGGAAGGTTGACAGGCCAAGGCGCGGCACGTGTGGAGCGTCGTTCCCGCACGACCCCGAACCGACCTCGCCGTGCAGCGATCGCCATCGTTTTTTCCACTCCCGAACATCTCCGCAACAGGCCGCCACGGGGGAAAGAGTCACCGGCAAACTGGGGAAGCGCCTGGCCGCCCGCAGCCTCGGACAGTGCGGTCGCGGAGAGGTGCACGCGTCTGGACATCTCCCGATAGCTCGGCTGCCCCGCCGCCATCCGCATCGCCCGCAGACCCAGAGCGAAGCGCTGCAGTGCCCCGCGCCGGGATCAAGATGCCGTTCAGGCCGTCCCACCTGCCGCCCCCCAGATTTGTTTGTTTGTTTGTCCTGCCCGCGAAAAGGCTGCTGGACAATCCGCGGCAGTCTATACAAGACAAGGTGGCTGGGCCCAGCCCACACGAGTCGGATCAACGTTGGTGAGCAGCAATTTCCTGCGCACAGCTCAGCGATCCGACAGTAAGAAATCCACTCGACACCACCAAGGGGAGAAGCGTGAACCGCTCTGTGAAATCAGCATTTGCTCTGGTCTTCGCGACAGCCTTTCTGCTGACCGGCGCACCGGCGAAGGCCGAGGTGAGTGCCAGGATCGCCGCCGACGGCGAGGCCATCACCCTGACGAACGCGAACAGCCGCAAGTGCCTCACTGTCGCCGGCGGCAGCACCGCAAACCTCGCTCGCGCGGTTCAGTACAACTGCGACGGCCACGCATCGCGTACCTGGGTCGTCAGCGGCTCGCTCGGCGGCAACTTCCGCCTCGTCAACCTGAACAGCGGCCGGTGCCTGACCGTCGACGGCGGAAGCACCGCGAACAACGCTCCGGTCGTCCAGTACACCTGCGACACCCACGCCGCGCGCTACTGGCGGGTCACCAACAACAACGGCAGCACGCTTCAGGTTCGGAACGTGAACAGCGGCAAGTGCCTGACCATCGCCGGCGGTAGCACGGCCAACAACGCCGGCGCTGTCCAGTACACCTGTGACACCCACCTGTCCCGCCGTTGGTACTGACATCGCCCGCCATCGGCTAGCAGGAAGGCCGAACTAGTCGTCGGGGGGCGGGCCGGGGGCCCCCCCCCCCCCGGCGCCCAACACCGGGGGGGGGGGGCGCCACACCGCCCCTAAAAAAAAAAAACCCAGGGGGGCCCCTTAACA
>NZ_JBEYUF010000001.1:184724-319839 GCF_040643355.1 Micromonospora sp. NPDC047187 | reverse complement strand
GGGGGCGGGGGGCCCCCCCCCCCCCGCCCCGGCGGTCGTAACCCCAACCCCCCCCCCTCGACACCCCCCACCCCCAAACTCCCCGCCGGCCCCGGCCCCGCCCCCCGCCCCCCCCCCGACTCATGACCTGGGCGGCGGCGAACGACTTCGCGTCAAAGAACGCAAACGACGTGGGCGGCCAAGTCCCGGCAGAACACCGAGCGCTGGGTAGACGACCTCGCAATGTGGACCGGCGAGTGGGCGTGTCACCGGACCGACGGCCACCAGTCAGCCCGTGAGCCACAGCGCGGGGGCACCCTGTCGTGAGGTGGGCGCCGGCAACGGTAAAACTCCTCAGCCAGCTACAGAGGTTGAAACGCCAGGGTTCGGGCTGTCTCGACGGTCAGGCCGCGTTTCATCCAGCGCCAGACGCATTCGGTGGGGTTGAGGTCCGGCGCGTAGGCGGGTAACCAGATCACGGTCAGCCACGGTCGGGCGGCTATCAGGGCGTGCATGCGGTGGCTGACGTGGGTGTTCAGGTTGTCCCAGATCTGCACTACCGGTGCCTGCAGGCGTTGGTGGGCCTGATCGAGGACCACCCTGGTGAACGCGCTCGGCGACATCAGCGCCGTGCTCCGCGACGCCGGGGAAGACGTGTGGGTCGTGCCGGGCGATGAGGCGTTGCATGCGCTGACGGTCCTTGACGCCTTTGCCGTGGACTGGATTTGCCGGACGTGCTCGGTTAACCGGGCCTCGGCCCTGACTGCTGCCGGGCCGGTCAGCTTGTGCTGACCGTGGTCGACGACGATGTCGACCAACTTGTCGCTGCGGGCCATGGCCGGCTGGGCTTGCACCTCCGCCCGAAATCCCGACTCGGGGGTTCCGCTAGCCCTCTGTCGGCGTACGGGTTGGTGTCCCTAACCGGGTACGGATCAACGGTTGGGGACGATCTGTTGATCGAGTGTGCTGAGGAAACCGGAGAACGCCCTATCTGTTCGGGTGCTGTCGGCAGTGGCATCGAGGTCCATGAGAAGACCGCGAATGACCGCGAGGACGAGGGTAGCGAGCTCTGGCCGATCGATGCTGCTCAAGCCTTTTTCGAGCGGCCCGAGCCAGTTAGTCGTCGCCATCCGGCGAAAATCGGGCAATAGTTGCTGCGCGGCGCTTTCCCGCCACTGCCCGAACATTCCCAAGTAAGGCTGCCCTTCGGGACCGGTTATGAACCTCCAGGCGTTCGCCAGCGTGGCGGTGTAGGGCTGATCGGGTCGTACGCGCAGCAGGTCACCGAAAGTGGCGAGCTGGCGTTGCCGCGCGTGCTCAAGAACGGCGCGCAGGAGAACGTCGCGGGTGCCGAAATGATAGATCAGCATGCGGGTGGAGGTGCCTGCGGCGGAGGCCAGTGGTTCGAGCCTGTCGGGCAGGCCGTGCTCGAGCGCGTAGTCGGTGCACGCGTCGAGCAGCCGCTTCTTGATCTCGGGTTGAGGTCGCCGTCCCACCGGCACACTTTTTCACGTAACTGTCGATACGTCTACTGTTGGTGGGACGGCAGTCATAGTGAACGCGGAGGTGGCGATGAGGGTCGTATTCGTGCACGGGGCGTGCGTGCGGGACGGCTGGTGGTGGTGGCACCGCATGACCGGATTGCTGGAGGAGCGGGGGATGGCGAGCGTGGCCCCGGCGCTCCCGAGTTGCGGAGAGGCCGGCGCGCCGGGAGGCGCCGGTGGCCCGGGGTTGACCGAAGACGTCGGCGCCGTGCGGCAGGTGCTGCAGGACAGCGACGAGCCGACCATCGTGGTCGCTCACAGCTATGGCGGCATCGTGACGGCGGCGGCGGCCGCGGACGTTGGAACGGTGCGCCACCTGCTGCTGATCTCCAGCTACCTGCCTGAGGTTGGGCAGAGCTTGTCAGACTTCGGCGACGGCACCCCCGCACCATTCCTCGACATCGACACCAACGCCGGGACGTTCGGAGTCCGCCCCGAGCTGCTTGTGGGCACATTCCTGCAGGACTGCGACGATGACGCCCAGTCCCAGGCGGCTGATCATCTCGCCCGTCAGAGCGTGCAGGTGATCGGGGAGCCGGTCGGGGCTGCCGCATGGAAGGACGTGCCCTCGACGTACCTCGTGTGCACCCGAGACGCAGGCACCCCGGTCCGATTGCAGCGCGAGTTCGCTCGCCGGGCCGGCCATGTCGTCGAGCTCGACGCGGGCCACCACCCGTTCCTGTCTCAGCCCTTCGCAGTCCGCGACCTGCTGCTGAGACTGTGAGCCGCACATTGAAGAGTGAACTGTTCGACGCGATCGTCGACGACGCTCTGCGACGCGGTCGACAAGGGCCCGCCGAACTGGTCCGCGTGGCCAAGGAACAAGGGTTGTCCTTGACCGGTCCGGATGGGCTGCTCAAGCAGTTGACCAAGACGGTCCTGGAAACCGCGTTGAACGAGGAGATGACCGAGCACCTCGGCTATGAGAAGCACGACCAGGCAGGCGCCGGGTCGGGCAACATTCGCAACGGCAGCCGGTCGAAGACGGTGCTGACCGACAGCACAGGCCCGGTGCAGATCGATGTGCCACGCGACCGGGTTGGCACCTTCGAGCCCCAGATCGTCAGGAAGCGGCAGCGCCGGTTGTCGGGGGCGGGCGGTCAAGGCCCGCGGCCACTTCCCGAACGAGCTGGCCGCGTTGAAGTGTCTGTATCTGGTGACCCGGTCCCTGGACCCCACCGGAGCAGGCAGAACCCGATGGACGATGCGCTGGAAACGCCATCCCGATCGGCGGATAGCAAACCGATCCGCCTGTGGGCCCGGACTGTCAGCCCCAGCTAGGACGTGAGCGGGAAGAACTCGTGAGGCAGGCAGGCCCCGAGCTGGCTGCCGCCCCGGGAGAGGAAGATCTCGATGTGTACGTGCGAGTTGACCGCGTTGCCGGTGGAGCCGGTGAGCCCGAGCTGGTCGCCGACACTGACCTGAGTGCCGGAGCGCACGGCGATGTCATACATGTGGGAGTAGTAGACCCGTACTGTCAGGTCGTCGGGCGTGCTGCCGCGGTAGGTGTGGCCCACCGACACCGAGGCCGCGCGCCGGTGGTCGTCGGCGCCGGCCGAGCGCAGCCACAGCAGCAGTTGCCAGATCCGGTTGACCAACCTGCGCCGTTCGGTGTCGTACGCGGAGCTGCTGTCGCTGGAGAGTAACTCCCGTACCGAGGTGAGCAGCTCGCCCACCGTGATGCGGGGGGTGACGATGCGACCCAACCCGAACGCGCCCGAGTCGGCGTGCAGCCGATCCCGGCGGAACAGTACCGTCCCCACCGGCAGGCCACGGGCACGCACCACACCGGCTTCCAGGTCCCGGACGATCCCCGCGCGCAGCGCGTCGAAGGCTGCGGCGTTGTCGATCGGGGTGAGATTGCGGGCGACCAATCCGGTAAGTAGCCGGGACACCTCGCTGCCACTGGACGAACGGGTGAGCACTTCGGCCGGGGCGATCTCGTCGTCGCCGTGCGCGCGCAGCAGCGCCCCCAGCTCCGTCTCCTGCGATCCCTGCCGGCCGAGCAGGCCGTACGCGATCTTGCCGAAGATGTCCTGGATGTCGTCGGACGCGCGCGCCTCGACCACCGCGCTTCCCCCCGCCAGGCGGTACGCCGCCGCATCGTCCGGGGTGGCGCGGAACCGCTCGGGAAGCTGGAACTCCTGCGGGGCGGAGAGCAGTAGCGGCAGGCCGGCGTGGCAGTTCCAGTCGACGGCGTTGTCGCCGTGGCCGGGGTAGCTCAGCCACTGCACCTGGCCGGTGGTGTGTGCGGAGATCCCGATGTCGCGGCGCCGCTCCGCCGACGAGCTGACCTTCAGGAACGAGTCCATGAACAGTTCCAGCCCGAGGTTGTGACTGTTCTTCAGCAGCCGCTCCAGCAGCAGCTCGTACCGCTGCCAGCGGCCGGTCTCGTCGGCGACCGACAGCCGATGGCTCGTCAACGACGTGAGTTCCTGGTCCATGCGCTGCAGCAGGGCGTCGCGTTCCTGGCGGGCCTCGCCGTCCCGGATTCCGCGGCGTTCGGCGTCCTGGTACGCGGCGATCCGGCTCATCGTCGCGCCGCTGAGCGTCCGGCGGAGGCTGGCGATCTCGCGGCTCGTCGTCGCGAGCTCCTGCTGTTGCTCCTGAATCTGGGGCCAGAGCACCCGCAGCTGGGCCCTGCTAGCGGATCGGGTCTCGCGGGTCTCCGCGGAGGAACCGGCTTGTCGGCGCAGCCGCTCCCGTTCCGCCCGGTCGGCGCTCAGCACTGCCTCCAGGTCGGTCCGGCGGCGGGTCAACACCCGCAGCCGCCGGTACGCCTCCAGGTCGGCCGGCATCGGTGGTGCCACCCCGGCCAACTGCGCCACCAGTTGTCGCCGCTGCCAGTCGGCCCGCCGGCCGGCGAGCATGGTGAGTTGCCGTTCCACCAGCGCCTGGTGGGTGTGCGGCACATGGACGGTGGCGTCGACGAGGGCGCGGATTTGGGTGCTGAGCCGGTTGCGGCCCAGCCGTACCGCCCTGGTCAGGTCGCGAAACATGGCTGGCTCCGAGTCGCGGCGGCCCAACCGTTCGACGGTGATCACCACGCTGAGTGCGATCGTCCGCTCATACCAGGCGAGCAGCGCGTGCAGCCGGGTCTGGGCGGCACCCCACGCCGGTCCGTGCAGCAGCGACAGCAGCACCGCGAGCACCATGTCGTGCGGCGCGTCGGCTGGTACGGCAACGTCCAGCTCGCTTCGGTACGCGTCCGTCGCGGTGACGACGGCGCTCACCGTACGCCGCACCTCGTCGCGGGCCGTGGGGTCCAGTAGCGCACGCACCGTAGGTGAGCTGGCGCGCCCCAGCGTGGCGGTGCCGCCGTCGGCGAGCACCGCCGCCAACGCCTGCCGCAGCGGAGACGACTCGCTCCCGCCGTCGGCACCACCACCGTCGGGCGGGTCACCGCCGCCGTCCTCACCCGCCGGGGGCAGGGTGATGCGGTACGACGGGATCACCTCACCGGTCAGTGACGCCGATGAGCCCGCCGCGTCCGGATCGAACCAGCCGGCGGCGATGCCGTCGGCCAGCAGCAGTTCCAGGAACCGTCCGAAGTCCTCGTTACCGTCCATGCTGGAGCCGAGCCGCCGGCCCCGTCACCGGGGGTCCGATTCGTCCGGCCGCCAGGTGCCGTCGTCATGCTTGGCCCAGCTTGGTAGCCCGCCTTCCGGGCGCAGTCGGACCAGTCGGGTCGGCACACGTACGCGCCAGGGCGCCCCCTCCGGCACCTCGTCGCCCGGGGCGCCGGTACGTTCCTGGATCTCCTTGACGATCGGCAGGTACTCGGGGTCGGTGATCTCCGGTGGCGGTCCGCCCTGCCACACCTGTCCGGTACGCATGAAGTGCTCCACCGATGTCTCGAACCCCTCCCGAACCGGCAGCAGCACCCGGGCGGCACCAGAGCGTACGAACTCGGCGAACTCCGGGTCGCTGTTGTCGTACCGCACCCGGTCGAGCCAGGTGCTCTTCCGGCCCCAGAAGTACGGGTAGAACAGGAAACTCATCAGCTGCCACTCGAAGGCGTGTTCGAAGAACCGGATGTAGTTGCCCTGCTCCTCGACCACCGTCACGTCCACCTGCGGCACCCCCATCGCGCCGGTCTCCACCGCGCCGAAGGCGTCGAAGTGCTGGTGCGTCAGCACCGAGATGCACGCCTTCTTCAGCTCGGTGAGCTCCAACGCCCGGTTGGCCCCCGGGTTGCGGCCGTCGATGACCACCCCGTGGTTGGCCGCGGCACGGGCCGTCGCCTCGTCGAACCGCGCCTGCTGCTCCAGGTACGCCTGCTTGATCTCGGCGTGGGTACGGATCTGCCAGTCCAGCATCGCCCGCTCCGTGCGCCGGCAGACCACCTCGATGCTGACCGCGAACAGCGGTGTGTCGTTGGCGACCATCGTGATCGGGATCGTGCCTTCCTCCAGGTCGAGGTTCGTCGACCGCAGACCGGAGTGCGACTCGTACAGGAACACCTTGCGCCCGACCGAGATGTAGATCTGGGATCCGGAGAAGCCCGCGGTGACGTGGGCCTGCACCGCGTTGTACCCCTCGGGGATGGGCAGGTCCTGGCGCTGCGACATGTCGCCCGCCTCACCGCCGCCTCCGCCCGAGGAGAACGTCACCGAGCGGGTCTCCTCGAACCGCGGCGGCGGCTGAACGCCGGTGGCGTGGTACTTGTTCGCCCAGTAGAGGTAGTCGGCTTCGGTGAGCTGGCTGGCGTCGAGTGGGAACGGCTCCGGTCGCGGTCGCCCCACTTCCCGGGTGGCGTCCTCCTCCAGCGCACCGGTGAGGAACATCGCCGGCTCCGGAATCACGAAGTCGTACATGGTGCGACCGCCATAGCGGAACAGTTGGGCTTCGTACCACTTGTCCACCCACTGATAGACACCGACCACGTGGCCGTCCCCGTCGACGTTGTCGACGCTGTGGTCGTTGATCTCCTCCACCTCGCGGGTCACCCGCAGCGTCTCCTGGGTACGGATTCGCTCGGCGAGCCTGGTCACCGACTTGTCGACCACCTCACGGGCGTACTCGCTGGCCTTCTTCCGGGAGCTCTCGCGGGCGTTGGTGTACGCCGCCCGTGCGTTCGCCTCGATCAGCACGGCGGGGCTGACCTGGGCGCGGATCCGCAGCCCGCCCTCGACCTCCGCCTCCTCCTTGAGCACCTCGGACGCCTCGTGGCTGAGCTCGAAGCGCTCGGTGGTCTCCAGGTCGCGCTCCTCCTCCCGCTCGATCTCGCGCTCGGTCACGAAGATCTCCTCGGTGACCTCGCGACGCCGGTGGGTGCGCTGCTTGTTCTCACCCCGCAGCACGTTCTCGATGTGGGCGACCTCGCCAGGCTCGTAGCCGGTGAGCTGTTGCCGCACCACCAGCAACTCACCCTCCCCGATCGGCCGTACCGTGCCGTGCGTGGTCGGCAGCGGCTGCCGGTCGCCTCCGGGGAACCGCCACAGGAACGCACCACCGAGCCCGTACGAGCCGGCACGGAACATGTCGGCCAGCGCCAGTACGGTGTTCCCCGCCGTGGGGCGCAGGTCGCGTACCAACCCGGCCTTCTCCGTGTCCAGCCGAGCCACCACCTGGCTCACCGAGTCCCGCGACAGGTCCAGCCCCAGTTGACCGAGGTAACGGCGACTGGCTTCGCTGATCACCTTGACGCCGGCGTCGGAGAGCCCGAGGCGGGGGCGGTCCTGGGTGCCCGCGATGCTGATGCCAGTGCCCTTCGCGGCAGCTTTCGGCGTGGGTCGGCCGTCGTCGAGCCGTGCGCCGCCCGGCTCCTGCGGGTCGCCGTCCTGGGTGCGGAAGAACCGGGGAGCGATAGTGGTCAGCTCTCGCACGACGCTGTCGATGAGCTGCCCCTGCCGCCCGACCTGCTGCAGGTCCGCAAGCGGCGGCACCGCACGTGCCGGAGGGGCGGTGGCGTTCGGCCGCTGTGGCGCCAGCTTCAGCCCGGAGAGCACCGGCAGCACCAGTGGCATGTCGAGGATCGGCAGGGTGGCCGCCGCCCGGTCGGCGCCGTTGCGGTCCTCTACCCAGGCTTCGACGAAGCGCACCGTGCGTAGCAACCCGACCAGCTCCGCCATCGCACCCGGATCGCTGGTGGACAGCAGCTTCAGCGCCAGCGCGCTGTCGGCCAACTGTTCCTTGCGTTCCCGCCACGTCGTAGCGCCGACCTGCTCGGCGTAGCCGTCACCGAGCATGTCGCGTACGGTCTGCTCCACCTGCTCCTCGGTAGGGTCCCGCAGCTCCGTCAGCCTGGTACGCAGCTCGCGCAGCTTCGGCCCGCCGGCTACCCGCTCGGCGTCGTCGACGAACCGGCTACTGGCGACGAACGCCTTCGCGCGCTCCATGACCTCGCTGCGTGACTCGTCGCCGGTGACGCTGCCCAACTCCTGCTGCAGCGGTGTGTTCGACACCGATACCGCATCGGTCTGGGGATCCGCCGCTTCGGCGTTGCGCACCAATAACATCCGAAAGACCTGTTCCATGCGGCTGGCTCCCCACCGAGCGACGTCCATGATCGATAACGGTCCGACAACATGAGATATCCACGCCGGCGCCGGCGGAAGGCCTTGGTCGGCATTCGGTCAGCGGCGGATGAGCAATCTCACGGGATGACCCTGCGGCGGATCACCTTGGCCAGGCGCCGCACGCTACCTCCTCCCACCGTTCCCGGAGTCGGGAGAGGCACGCGGGTGACTCACCTCCCGCGTACGTCAGTCAGGGCGCTCCCGTCGCCACACGACTCCCGGCCGACGACGCTCAAGCTTCCGTCGGTCTCCAGGACGATGGCAGCAAGACGGCTCAGGTCGCCGTGTCCCTGGCTGCGCGCCGCCTGCCGTACTTCACTGTCCGAGATGCGCATCCGCCGCAGTACGTCGTGTCGCAGGACGCCGTCGCGCAGGAGCATCGTGGGTGCCGACTTGAGCAGCCGCTGCGACGGTGGCCAGCGCACGGCCAGGAACGCGGCCCCGTACTGGAGCACCACCAGCAGCGACAGAGCCAGCAGACCCTCGACAAGCGAGACGCTGCGGGAGAGCAGGATCGTCGCCAGGGTCGAGCCCAGCGCGACGGTGACCACCAGGTCGAAGGCGTTCAGCTTCGACAGGGTCCGTTTGCCGGAGACGCGCAGGAGCGCCACCAAGGCCGGATAGGTCAGTATCGCGATCAGCGTGAGACGGAGCAGATCCGAGGGGTCGTTGAGCCACATGGGACTGGTCATACCCCGCCCAGCGCGGTGTCCGCACCGTTCGGCCATCGGTGTTGGCTGCGGGCGGAGACATCGTAAGACCCGGCCGACCTCAGGCGCGGGCGCAGGCCCGCAGGGCGAATCAGCGGCGCCCGCGCCGGCCGGTCATCGCGGTAACCCGGCACCTGATCTCAGGACGGCGACCACGGCATCGTGGGCTGCAGCACGGCCTCTTGCAGTGCGACCGTGCGTAGCCGGGTCACCTGCTGGTAGGCCGGGTCGGCGACCATCGCGCAGAACGCCTGCCGGCTGGGGTACCGGACCAGCAGGACGGCGTCCCAGGCCTGACCGTCCTCGGCCACCAGCGCCCGACCGCCCGCACCGGCGTAGATCACCTCGCCGCCGTAGCGGGCTAGGAACGTGTCCCGCAGTTCGGCGGCGTAGGCCGCATAGGATTTTCGGCCTCCGTCGGCGAACCGCAGCAGGTTGAGCATGACCACGGGCGCCTGCGGGTCCTCCTCCAGGAAGTCTCGCAGGTCGCTGCCGCTGGGATCGATCGCCATCGTGCCTCCTCACCTCGGCTGGCGGGAAGCCTAGTGCGAAGGTGAGGGCTGGTCACTGCCCTGCTCGGTCGCTGGCGTGCCGGCGGTGCTCGACGTGCTGGGTGAGGCACCGGGTCGAGGGCTGGTGGTGGGCCCGCCGCCGGCCGGTGGTGACGCCGAACCGGTGCTCGGTGAGGGGTCGGTACTGGGCGAGGGGTCGGTGCTCGGCGACGACGGTGTGCTGGTGACATCTGGCTGCGCCGTCGTCGAGGGGGTGGCCGGCGACGGTTCGGGTCCGGTGTCGGCGAAGGCGTGTCGCTGCCCTCCGGAACCGTGGGCGACTCGGAGGCGGCGGACGAACGCGGGGCGGTCACCACGTTGGTCGGGCGCCGTCCCGGTGCCGCCGTCCTGGCACCGGGAGCGGACGGCGCACCGGGCGCGACGACGGGTGACGCGATGTGGCTGACCACGCGATCGCACGGAAGGCCGTTCACGGAGAAGCCGGCCGGCGCCTTCAGGTTGTCGCCCTCGGTGGTGCCCCGCAGCGCCGCCGCGAGGGTGGCACCGGGTGCCAACTGCGTGGCCGGCGTGAAGGTCACGCTTCGGCGGTCCTGATCCCAGGGTGTGTCGTCGGTGACGAGGCGCTGCCCGGGGGGCAGCGCGAATGCCAGTGACCAGTCGCGCAGCCACTGCCCCCCGGTGTTGGTGACGGTCAGATCGGCCCGAAAGGTGCCGTCCGGCAGGTGGTAGGCGATATACCGGGTGGCGCAGTCTCCGGCCTGGGCATCGGCGACACCGCCGGCACCGGCAGCTGGGACGTCGCTACCCGCGACATCGTCTACGGCCTTGCGGCCCGGCAGTTGACCGACGAGGACGGCGGCGAGCAGAACCGCCGGCACACCGACGGCAACCCCGGCACGAACCCTGCGGTGACCCGCGCGGTCGGGCGTCCTGACAGGTACGGGCGGCTTCCGTCCGATGCCGGCCGGGGCACTCGAACCGGCGATGAGCTGACGGGTCGATCCGGCGGTTGCCGGCAGGTCGGCCACCGGGTCCGCCGGCCGCAGCGCCACGTCCGTACCGCCCACGGTGCGGAGCACGGCCGCCACCTCGGCAGCCGCCGGCCGGCGCTCCACGTCCGTGGCCAGGCAACGGCGCACCAGATCGGCCACGCCGGGCGGCATCTCCGGAATGGACGGAACCTCGTCGCCGTCCCGACCGTGCCGCAGGTCGTTGGCGCTTCGCCCGCTGACGCACTCGACCAACACCAGACCCAGGGCGAAGACGTCACCGGCCGGCGCCGCCGTGGCACCGGCAGCCTGTTCCGGGGCCAGGTATGCCGGTGTCCCCCAGATCAGCCCCGCCGAGTCGGCGGGGTTCTGGCCAACCCCCGCAGCGACGCCCAGGTCGACAACCTTGACCCCGCGGGAACCGAGCATCACGTTGCCGGGTTTGACGTCGCGGTGGACGAGGCCGTGGGCGTGCGCGGCGGCGAGGGCGTCCGCCACGGCGGCACCGGTCCGCGCGGCTTCGCGCCACGCCATCGGTCCCGAGCGCTGCAGGCGGCCGGCCAGCGTCTCGCCATCGACGAACTCCATGACGAGGAAGGGGACCCGCCTGCGGCGCTGCCGCTGCTCGCCGTAGTCGAAGACGCCGGCGATGTGCGGGTGGTCCAACCTCGCCGCGGCGAGCGCCTCAGCACGCAACCGCTCGCGCGCCGCCGGGTCGTCGAGCAGCTCCGAAGAGAGCATCTTCACCGCGACCGTACGCTGTAGCCGCAGGTCGAACCCGCGCCAGACCACCGCCATGCCACCCTGGCCGACCGGTTCGTCGAGCCGGTAGCGCTGCTGCAGGAGTCGCATCTACCCCCGTCTCTCCAGTCGTAGCACGACATCGACGCGAATTCCCGACGGTGAATTCCGTTGCGTCCGTCCGGGCCGCGTTGATGTTCCCTCGACGCTCGGCCCTACCCGACCTGATCTGGACCAAAACCCTGCTCAACACGTCTTTTCAGAAGCGCCGGGGATTGTCATACGACCGTCACGGTTCCGTGGTCGTACCGCCACATCCCAGGGAACTTGTTGGATACGAGGCAGGACAGGCAGGGAGGCGGAACCGCGGATGAACAGATGGCGTGACCGGACACATCAGGCGCTGGCCGCTCTCGCGCCGGTGGTCCTCCTGGCCGTGGGATGCAGCCACCCGACTGCGGCTCCAGCACCCCGCCCCGATCCCGAGCCGGCGACCCGGCCGGGCACGGTCGCCCGAGCCGCGGTGGGTGATCGTCTCACCGTGACCGCCGCCGTCGAGCAGGTCATCACCGACAACGCGTTCATCGTCCGCGACGCGGATCTGACCGACGGGACCCTGCTCGTGCTGTCAACAGGCCCCTCCGCGCCCGCTCCGCCGCAGTTGGTCACCGTGGTGGGCACCGTGGTCCCCTTCTCCCACCGCGACCTTGCCAACCGTTACCACCTTGGACCTGCGGGACCGTACCGGACCTTCGAAGGCGGCCGGGCGCTCGCCGCACAGGAGGTGACGATCTGGGGACGCCGGCGCGGCTGATGCAGAGGTGTCAATAACAGCATGGTCGTGTCGATCCAGGATCGACACGAAGGGGTCGTTCTCGATCGACTCAGGAGGCGTTGGAGGTCATCCGGCTGCTCTGGCAGGGCGGCCGACCGCCTCCGCGCGCTCGCCTGATCCGAGCCCGACACCGTCCAGGTGCTGTCCCGAGACACCGGCCACGGTGCGAACCCGAGCCGCGCCGCGCCGAAGGCGTGCGCCACTACGCGTACGTCGTGCGGATCGTGTGCGACGGCCACGCCGTCGCGTTTGGGACTGCCGGATCTGCGCCGAGGCGCGCGCCGATCCGCTCGCACCTACCGGCCAGCATGCTGCGACACGCAAGCGGTGCCGGCACCCGAGAGGGTGCCGGCACCGCCCGCGTTCGTCATCGCTTGGCGTCGTGCTTGGCCATCTGGGGCCGCTCGCCCTTGCCGACCTTGCGCAGGGCATCACGCAGCTGGTCCTCGGTCATCTTGGAGTTGCCCTCGATGCCCGCGTCGTGGGCCTGCTGGCGAAGATCGTGCAGCTGATCCCGGTCACCCATGTCACCCTCCCTGTGCTGCCGTGGCGCAGGCGACTCCGCGCCACCATCGCCCATCGCCTTCCCGTCGGTTGGGGGCACAAACGGCCTCAGCCGGCGTGTGCCAGGCAGTTTGTCGGGCGTTACGGACGCGAACAGGTCGAGCATTGGACTATGCCCCGGTGGCTCCGGTCCACCACGGCGGAGAGCGGGGTGCCGTCGGGGATTGCGTCGTCGAGCAGCGCCGGCCCGTCGTGGGGAGCAGAACGGGCGCGAACGCGAGAAAGCTAGTTGTCGGCGGGAGTCGCGGACGGCGCGGCCGGAATTACTGGCGATGCCGCGTCGACCACCTTGCGATTGAGGCTCACCTGCGCGGTGCCGGTGCCGCCGACCTGAATGTCGTCGTACGCCTGGAGCCGGTGATCCGCGCCGAGGTAGAGCACCGACATGACCAGGGGCATCGGTTCGTCACCTTCGAGTCCGCGCAACCCCGCCCCGCCGGTGGAACCCTGCACTGCCAGCCGGGTGGTGAGCGTGCCGGTCGGCGGCAGAGTCGTCACCTTTCGCTGGTGTGTGTGGCCTGCCAGGACGAGCGGCGTGGCACCGTTGAGCGCGGTCGCTGATGCGGGGTCGTGCACGAGGGCGATGTCCACCGGTAGGTCCAGCGAGCGGATCGTCGCGGCGAGCTGCGTTCCCGTACCCTCGACAGTCATCGCTGGTTCCTCCCAGGGTCCTGCCTCGGCGTCCTGCTTGTCGGGGGTGAACCGGGGGTCGCCGATTCCGGCGATCGTCACTCCGGCGATCGTCGTCACGGAGTCGTCCAGGACGACGGCGTTCGGCTGGCTGGCCACCGCCGTTGCGGTTCGGGGTGAGTCGTGGTTGCCGCGGATGTAGACGTAGGGCACCCTGAGCTGGCCGACCATGGATACGTACGAGGTCTCGGGTTCGCTGCCCCAGTCGGTGATGTCTCCCGTGTCGATGACGAGGTCGATGTCGTACTGCTCGACCACGGTTTTGATCATTGGCCAGGCGGCGGGGTTCAGGTGCAGGTCCGAGACGTGCAGGATCCGGGTGGTGTCGGGCGCAGCCTGGTAGATCGGCAGGGTCGACACTGTGGTGTACAGCTCGCCGACGTTGCCGACGAGGCGTTGGAGTTGCTCGGCGTAGCGGTTGTAGTCATCGGCGATCCGTTGCGCGTCGCCGATCAGCGCCGGGGCGTTGACCAGCAGGCCCTCGTACCGGGGTTCGGCCAGCGCCTGCGGTCGTACCGTCAGGGCGGCCGTGCCGAGGGTGCCGCCGGTGACCAGCAGCGCGAGACCACCCGACCAGGCGACGCGGCGCACAGACCGGAACGCCAACCCCGCCAACAGCATGGACGTGAGGACCGACACGCCGAGCGTACGGAGCCCGAGGCGGACCAGGGCGTCACGGAGGTCCTCAGGTGCCGTGGCGCCGGCGTGGGCGAGGCCGGCGGGGTCGTCGAGCAGAGCCTCGGTGCGTCGCTGGTCGAGTGAGTCGAGGCGGACGGTCAGTCGCGCGGGGCCGTCGTGGCTGTCGAGGAAAAGTGAACCCAGCGGGGGTATGGCGATCTCTGTGCCGCCGTGCGTCGACGGGGTCAGCTGGAAAGCGACCCGGAAGGGCCCGACGTCACTGGCGCCTCTGGCACCGAGGAGGGTGCCGATCGTGATGCCCGTGGCGGTGACGGCGACAAGCGTGACCGCCGCCAGGACACGGCCTGCCCACGGCGAGCGCATGATCTGGCGCGGCCGAACGGCCGCGTGCCTGAGGCGTTCGGCCAGGGCCGTGCGACGCGGAGGGGCCGCGTCCGGGGGCGGAGTCACGAGAGGATCCGATCTGTGGGGTAGCCGAGGGACGGCGGGGTCAGGTCGAGGGGATGCCTAGTCTTCGGCCTCTGTGCACAGCAGGCCCAGCAGTCCGGCGGCGAAGAGTTGCCGCCGGACGACGGGTGCGGTGAGGTCAGCAAAATCGAGGATGATGTCTCGCACCGAATCGGACGTCAACGCCGCAATGACCGCGTCGTGCACGATTCCGCTGGTTCCGAGGTCCATCTCTCCGACCAGCCGTATGCGGGTGGTGGCCCCCATCTGCATCGTGTCGACTGTCAACTCCACGCACGACTCCTAACCGTTGGTAAAAGCGCCCGAAGCGAAGCATGCATGGATGCAAGAATTATTTTCGCAGGCCAGCCTATCCGCTGAAGGCAGACCCGCCCAAGATCGACAAGCGCGAGGCCTGTTCGTCCCTCAACCGACCGCGGGCTGGCGCTCGGCCAGCAGAAGTGCGATGTCGTCGTGCGGTTCGCCGCCCACGTGCCGGTGCACGGCGTCCCAGACCGCGTCGAGACAGCTGTCCACCGACGGCTCGGCCAGACACGCCTTGAGCGCAGGCATCGGAAAGAAGCGCCGTTCGCTGTCACGTGCCTCGAGCAGCCCGTCGGTGAGCACCAGCAGCCGGTCACCGACGTCCCAACGGCCCACATTCTCCGGTGCCCGAGGCCCACCCAGACCCAATGGTCGATCGGGCGACACCGTCAACTCCTCCAGCTCTCCGGCGGCGCAGTGCCGCAGGATCGGCGCGGGGTGACCGCAGTTGACGGTCCGGATCTCGCCCCCGCGTAGCTCGACCAAGACGGCGGTGACGAACGTCGCGGCCCGGGGCAGGGTCGGCTCCCGAGCGACGAGGTCATCCAGGTCTCGCGCCACCTGCGTCAGGTCGGGCCGAACGATCGCCGACTGCCGGAACGCCCCCGCTACCGCCGAAGCCAGCCGCACCGCGGCGAGCCCCTTGCCGCAGACGTCACCGACGATGATCCGCAGCCGGTCCTGGTCGGCCACCACCTCGTACAGGTCGCCGCCCACGCCGGCCTCCTCGTAGGCCGAGACGTACCGGGCGGCCAGTTCCACCCCGGCTGCATACTGCGGCGGTTTGCGCAGGATCGCCGCCTGGGTGATCCGCACGATCTCGGCCATCCGGCGCAGACGCTCCTCTCGTCTCGTTCGAGCCCGCGCGACGTACACCGCCATCAGGCTGACCGTGATGACGACCGCCACCCGGAGCAGGTGATCGAGACTGCCGAGCATCCCGCTGGGCAGCCCGGCCCCCACCGCTGCCGTGGTCGCGGCGGCCGACACCGCGGCGGTGCGGCGCGGGCTTTCGACGGCAGCGGCGAACAGCGGGGCGAGGGCCAGGAAGCCAATGAGTACGGCATGGGTGGCCGCCGCGACGTCGATCAGCAGGACCACCACGATGAATCCGATGGCCAGTCGCACGCCGAGCCAGCGGGTCCACCTGCCCGGCGCCGCGTCGGCGACGGAGGAACGGGCGGCCGGCCTCCTGCCCTCGCTGCGCTCAACCGGAGGACTGGATCGCATGGCTCCGCCGATCCGGATCGTCGCCCGCCCGCGATGTCTCTGGACCAAGCTGTCGACGTAGCGCCTCCATCTCGGCGCGCAGGACAGCGATGTCGTCGGCGGTCGCCGGTGCGGTTCCGCCCTTCTGGGAGACCCGATCCACGATCCAGGTTGCCAGTGAGCCGGTGACGAAACCGATCAGGCCGATGCCCCCGATCATGAGCCCCAAGGCGACGAACCGACCCGTCCCGGTGACCGGGTAGTGATCACCGTAGCCGACGGTCGTGATGGTCACCGTCGCCCACCACAGAGCGTCATCGAATGACGTGATGTTGCTGTCGGCTGCGGACCGCTCGGCGTCCAGCACCGCCAGCGCGGACACCAGCACCAGCAGCATGGTGGTGGCGCCCACGTAGACGGCGAGCCGGCCACGTGCCCACGACTCCGCGCGTCTGCTCAGGCTCAGCACCACGGTGATCAGTCGCAGGGCACGCAGCGGGCGCAGGACGGGGAGCACCAGAACCGCGAGGTCGAAGAGGTGATCCCGCAGGAACCGCCCCCGGGCTCTGGTCAGGCTGAGCCGCACCACGAAGTCGACCCAGAACATCAGCCAGATGAGAACAGTTGTCGCCTCGCACACCCGGAGCCAGGATTCCGCCAGGCCGGGCCGCAGGATCGGCGCCGCGTAGACCACGAGAAACAAGACCGACAGGACGGTCAACGGCAGTGCCGTCACCCTCTCCCACCGCGCGCCCGCATCGGTGGGCAACGCTTCAGTCCTCATCTGCATGAACGGCCCCGCCTGAACGGTTATGCGTGCACCCGTGCAATCATTTCTGGGTGGAACTGTACGTGGAAGGCGGCACTGCGTCGAGCGCAGCTGACGACCAGCTGGTTGACGGCCTGTCCGCGCTCGCCCGCACCTTGGTAGGCATCACCGCCCGAACCCTGGGGTCGGTGGACGCCGAGGTCACCCTGCCGCAGTACCGGACACTGGTCATTCTCGCGTCACGCGCTCCGCTGCGCACCGTGGATCTCGCGTCCCTGTTGGGCGTACACCCGTCGACGGCGACGAGAACATGCAATCGCCTGGTACGGCGGGAATTGGTGACCCGCCGTCAACAACCCGATGACCGGCGGGTCGCCTGGTTGAGCCTCACCGAAGGCGGCAAACGGCTCGTGGGCGATGTCATGCGACGCCGGACCGCTGAAATCCGGCGTCTCCTGAACGTCGCCGACTCCGGACGCCGGCGGACGCCCGCCGAGCTGATCAATTCCCTGGTGATCGCCGCCGGAGAGCCGACGGAAGAGGTGTGGTGGCGGCACTGGGAACAGTCAGCGCCGGCACCTGATGACGCGAGGCGTCGAACAGGTACCGTTACACCCTGACGATACCTGCAGTCATGCAGGTATCTTGGCAACCGTAACCCTTAGGCGTCAGCTCAGGGAGGTGGCAGAAGCTCGTGTTCAGCATCCGGTCCTCCGGTGCAGGGCTCGCGCCGCGGACCCTCCACCTTGCCGGAGAACTGGACATGGCCGTTTCCGGCCATCTGCGCGAAGCCGTGGAGCGCACGCTCGCGGCGACCTCAACGCAGTGGCTGATCGTCGATCTTCAGGACACCACGCTGATCGACTCCGGTGCGGTGAAAGAGTTTGTCGATGTCCACCGGTTCGCCGCCCGGCAGGGACGGGTCCTGATCCTGCGTAACGCCCACGGAATCGTCGCCGAGGTGCTTCGGGTCACCGGGGTGGCGGCCACGCTCGGGCGTCCCGCCAACCGGCACGATCTACGGCTCACCGACCGGCAGATGACATTGCCGTGCCACCAATGAGATGGACCATCCTGCGTGACTTCGACGGTGGTAGCACCCGCATCACCCTCGCCGGCGGCCTCACCCCAGAAGCGGAACCACATCTTGCCGCCCTGCTGCTCGCGGGCGCCCTGGACGCCCCGCTGACCCTCGTGGTCGACTTGGACACGCTCACGACGTCGGACGTCGCCCCGATCGGCACGTTCCTCGCCCGGTGGGCCGCCGACCGCTCCGACGGACCGGAGCTGACGGTGTCGGCCAATCCGCTGACTCCCCCGGGACGCCTGCTCCGCGCCACACTCGGTCAGCACGCGATCCTCGGAAGGGCTCTGCTCGACCACCCCGCCAAGCGTGCGTCGATCTCTCCGTACCGCGCGCACCTGCGACTGCCCCCCGACCCGCACTCGCCCGCCGCTGCCCGCGGGCTCGTCGCCCGGCAGTGTCACGCCTGGGGTTTGGACGCGGTGGCCGACCAAGCGATGGTCATCGCGTCGGAGCTGGTCAGCAACGCCGTCCAACACGCCGGCACCGACATGGATATCACCGTCTCCGCAGTGGCGGGATCGCTGAGAATCAGCGTCCGGGACCGCGAGGGCGACACACCCGACTCCACCACCCCGGCCCTCCCTCGTCAGGTCACCGAAGGTGGTCGTGGCCTTCCGATCATCGCCGCCCTCACCACACACTGGGGCTTCTTCGCCTTCGGCGACGGCAAGACCGTCTGGGCCGCGATCGACAGCCCCAACGGATCACCAGCCGGCAGACGGGCTGCCCCGATCTAGCGGCAGGGCCGCACCGGCCGGTGGACCCGGTGTAGCACGCCGAAGCAGGCTGGCGCCTCCCGCGACTCGCCGCTGTCACCTCGTCGGTCGACGACTGCATCAAGATGAAGTCACGATCATCAGCGCAACGACGTGAAACACCTTGTCGCCCGCGGCAATGCCCGACCCCGAGGAGCAGTAGCCCGTAGATGACGGAGGCGAAGCCCTCCGGCCCAACCACATGCGGCGGCCTGTTTTCTGGCGCCGAGCCCGGAGCGCAGGAACGAGATCCACAACGCAACCGGGCGGACCACGAAGATGGTCAGCATCGCAAATGCCCAGCCGGCCCACGTGATCTCGCCGAGGAACCGAACCGCACCCGATCAGCGCGCCGAAGACCAGCAACGCGGCAAGTATCAACAGCTCGCCGATGTCTCTTCCCGAAATGCTCGAACGCCGTCCGCCCCCTCGGCCCGAACGTGGCGCCCGCAGCGAACGCCGCCACGAACAGCTTCCAAGCAAGGGGGGCGGTCCACCGTAGGCACCTCGAACGGCGGGTAGCGCCCCGAAGCGATCGCACAACCGGCGCGAGTAAGGCATCTTGGCATAAGACGCCGTAACAGTGGCCCCTTGGTGCCGGACAATGCCCTAGTTGAAGACGTCAACACACGTCCAGCGGGCGACTTGTCTCGCACCAACTGCTCCGAGTGCCACGCCTTCGGCGGCGGCGCTCTGTCTCGCCCCTGCCACACGTTCCGGTTCCTCATCACCGACAACACCAGAACCATCTTCGGCCCCGCAACGCGCGCCTACCCCAAGGAGGTTGACGACAACTTTTTCTTGCCACCTCGGACTGCCAGACACCCGTCGGCCCGACTTTCTGTGAGCCCTTCGATCACCAGGATTCGAGCGCCGGGCCAAGCAGCGAAACTGGAGGTCAACGCATGAACCGCCAGAACGTCGCCGAGTTCCACGGCGGGCCGCTGGACGGAACCCGTCGACTTCAGTCCGAACTCCCGTCGGTATACGTGGAGCCAATAAAGGAACCAACGACGGCTTCACCCGCGACGACGACCGGCACGCCGCAACGCGCAATGGTGTACATGCTTCGGGGCGATCCCACCACCGGTCGTCCGGGTCCCGACGCCGACGGCCTCTATCAGTACGACTTCCGGGGCTACAGGTTCACGGGGTGAGCGAAACCCATTCACCTCCCCTGCCGTTTGGCACGACGGGTAGCCATGATCATCGCCACGCCTCGCCACGTGCACAGATGCTTCTCGGCGCGACCAACCGGCCTAAAAAGACGGGCACCGCTCCCGCTGGTGACCGGCTGCCGCCGCCCCTGCTCGCTGGCCGCCAAACTGCCCTAACCGTTCAGCACCGTTCGTCCGCGCCACCTCAAACTGGGGCGAACTGTCGGCACGATTCGTCGTGCCCGTACGCGCCGCCCGACAGGTCAAGGACCAAGTCACCCGACGAGCACTGGACCGCTTCGCGGAAAACGCCATCAACGTGGCATCGGTGACCCAGAGCATCACCATCCACCCACCGCAACCGCTGGAAACAGTCACCGCCGTTGCGGCCGACGGCCAGTAAGGAGCCACGCCTCGTGAGCCGGCCCCGCACTATGTCTTCCCGGCTGTCCGACGTACGGGAGAGCTTCTGGCTGGTGCCAGCGACCTTCTCGGTTAGCGCCCTGGCGGCGGCGATCGGACTGACGGCACTGGAGTTGCAACTGAACCTCCCCGTCGAGGGGATTGTGCCCAGCGGGCCTGCCGGCGCGCGATCGTTGCTCTCCTCGATCATCACCGCGATGATCTCCTTCACCGCCCTGGTCTTCTCCATCACGGTCGTGGCCCTGCAGCTGGCAAGCAGCCAGTACTCCCCCAGGGTCCTACGAACCTTCCTGCAGGACCGGATCATCCAGGCGACGCTCGGTACGTTCGTCGCCACCTTCCTGTTCGCGATGGTGGTGCTGGCCGCGCTCCCGGCCAGGGACGACCAACGGTTGCCGGAGTTGTCCCTCGCGGTGTCGATAGCCCTTGTCCTCTGCAGCAGCGGCACCTTCATCTACTACCTGCACCACATCACGACCGTGATGCGCGTGTCGCACATCATCGGCTCCATCGGGGCGCAGACACGGCGGTCCATCGCCCGCCTCCCCCCGCCCGATGAGTTGCCGGCAGTGTTCGGCAAGGTCACACAAACCGTGCCAGCCACAACACCCGGCATGGTTAACAACACCGACATCGCCCTGCTCGCGCGGCTCGCCCGCGAGCACGACTGCGCCATCAGCATCGTTCCCACACCAGGCGACTTCGTTGTCGCCGGCGCGCCGCTGCTACGCGTGCATCAAGTCGCCGGCAGTACACCTCGCCCAGTGCCGACCGACCGAGCCGAGCAGTGCGTGATCATCAGCGTGGAACGCACCCCGGGACAGGACCTCGGCTTCGGGTTCCGGCAACTCGCCGACATCGCCGAACGTGCGCTGTCCCCGGCAGTCAACGACGTCACCACCGCCGTTCGGGCCCTGCAGGAGTCACACGACCTCCTCCGCAGGCTGGCCACCCGGCCCGGCCCGACCCACACCGTCCGCGACGACGATGGCACCGTCCGCGCCCAGGTCAACGGCACCTCATACGAGGCCCTCCTGGCCATGACGATCGACGACATCCGACTCGTCGCCCGCCAACAGCCTCGCGTCAGGCGACTGCTGGACACTGTCGTCCGCGACTTGGCGGCCGTTGCGCTTCCCGTCCACCAATCGGCCATCAACCGGCGGCTGTCGCAATCCGGCAACAGTCACTGACAACCATCCGGACGCCACGACGCCATGGCCATCGTTTTTGCCGGGTTCGCCCAACCCGCGCGGCGAAGGGTGCCGGCCGGGCGCGGTCCGGCTGCTCCCACTCACCTGCCGATCGCCGAACATCACCGGCCCCCGGAAGACTGCCGGGATGAGTCAGCAGCTCCCCGAGGCCGTACGCCGGCTCACGAGGCCGCTTCCTTGCGTGCACGCTCAGCACTGAGGAAGAAGGCGCCGAGTGCCCCGGCCAGAGTGCCGAAGACGACCACCGAGTAGACCGCGAGCACCAGTTCGATGACCTGGGCGAACGGATCGCTGGCGTCGAGCGGTTCACCGGTGATGGTGGTCAGAGCGACGTCGTGTAGCGCCTGGCCGTATGACCGGTAAGAGTTGGTGAAGACCAGCAGCTGTCCGACACTGAGGATGATCGTCGTGGTGATGATCGCCAGCCAGGCGAGCCGGTCGGTCAACAATCGGCCGGCAGAGCGGGAGCCTCGAACGGCGGCGGTGATGACATCGGGAATGCCTACCTGCCGATCGACGGTGGGCCAAAGACGGCCCAGAACGACTTCCAGCACGCCCGCGCGCTCGGCGGAGATAGTCGCGTGCCGGCTCAGCTCGCTTCAGGAGCGGGTTCCGGAACTGCTCGACTGGAGCTACGGCCTGGGGTTAGAAGAAGATCGCGGATGACTGGTCGCGGTACCCTTCCCCTACTCAAGGCGTCTGCCGCTATCGGATCACGTCGGCCTTGGCTGACCGTGTTGGCTGTACGAATGGCTGTACGGCTGCGAAATGCTGCCATGACATGGCGGGAGGTTCGGTGGCGCTGAACAAGCGAGGCAGTAGGCCGATCGTTGTCGATGGCAAGGGTTGGCGGCCTGGTCCCGGCGGTCTCTCGTGGCCCCGGCTGGTCCCCGCCGCCCTGGCCCAATGGCACGCTAATGGCACACCGCAAACCCTGCCTCTGGACGACGGATCGACATGATGTTGAAGCGTGACCTCGGCAGATGAACTGCCTCTCCTTGAGGCGCTCCTCGATGCGTTCGACCGGCTATTCGACCGACGGGCCACCGTGGTCGATGTGCATGCGCTGCTCTGCGCCATGACCCGAGCTCTGGCCGACTCGGCCATCCGTCAAGGACGTGGCAGCCGCCGAGTCGGCACTGGAGGGGATCATGAGATCAGGCCGAGGGTTGGCTGAGGCTGTTGAGCAGGCGCTTGACGCGGTGGATCCACTGAGGCGCCGCATTGCCGACCGGTTGTAGCTCTTTAAGGCGGCTATGCAATCTTGGCTAGCGTGCGATGGGTGCCCAGCGATGCTCGGCGTCGGGTCGTCTTCATCTGTGTGGCCGGCGTCCCCAACCCGCAGTTGGCCTACGCTCCAGCGTCCGCGTCATACGGGCCGTACGGTGACGAATCGCAGCAGCAGGAACATGCCCCCCAACACGATGGCACCCAAGCAGGGGAGAGGCTCGTCGCGGAAAAGCACGACGCCGACGGCGACGAAGACAGCGCTGGTAGGCATAAGCAGCAGGTCACGGCGTGTGAAGCCGAACCGTTCCTCGTACACCCCGCCCGACGCGATCATGCTGCCGCCGCCGACCTTGCCGCGAGCCAACGGCATCCTGGGTCGCTGAGTGACGGTGACGTAGGCGAAGGCTCCGAGCCAGCCGGCGACCGCGAAGCTGACCACGCCGTCCCATGGGAACGGCAGCCCGGCAAGGACCAGCCGGTACAGCAGCAGGTAAGCAACGATCGTCACCGCCAGAGCGACGCCAAGCGCCCACCAGCGATGCCGCGGACGGACCACCGCCTGCCACCACAACAGAACCAGCGGGCCGCCCGGAGCCAGCACCACCGGACGCATCCACAGCTCCGGGTCACTGCCCCTCACCACTCCGACCACAACGACGACGCCAAGCATGAGGACCGTCGCGAGAGGCGGCCCCAGGATCGCCCAGCGAAGGCGCAGGAGATTCGCATCGTCCGGCACGCAGGCACCGAACGGGAGACCGCACCGGACATCTCGCGACAGGGGTGATCAACCTGATCATGCACTCCGAAGGCGACGGCACGCTGGCCACGGCCATCGGCCCGAAGCTGCGTTAACTGTTGCTGCGTTAACTGCACCTGTGGCCAACACCGCGGGCGTCGACACACTTCGCCACGGGCAAGCACCAATGGCATGCTCTTCCGGTGTTGAGGCAGTTGGACGACGGCATCGAGATCACCGCCGAGGCCGGGCTTGGGTCGGTCCGTCTTCGTTGCGCCGAGCGACCGTGGGACGACGAGGTACTTGACCTGCGGTGCGAGTTGGCCGATGACGGCGTCAGTGCCCTGGCCTGGGTCCGGACGCTCAATGGTGACGGGATCTTATCGTGGGCAGCCGAGCTCGCTGAGTCGTACGCGGGGTGGGACGACGTGCGAGCCTGGGAGTCACTAGAACATGACCTCCGCATCGACGCGACGCATGACGGCCGAGGCCACGTCAGTCTCCGTTTCGTCATCCGGGGCCCGCGGGGCTACGACCCGAGGGCGTGGGAGGCATCCGTCATGGTGTCTCTTGACGCCGGCGAGGACATGCGACGTCTCGTCGCCGAACTCAGCAACTTGGTCTCGTAACGCGGCCCCGACGTCGGAAGCCTCCCTCGTATGGCGGAGCGGCTGGTCTCTGTCGGGGTCCGGGCGATGGCATGCTGGCACACCGACTACTGCCGAGATGGCCGGATCCGGCCAGTAGCGGGCCAGCGCCCGCCGTCTACGAAGGGCTGCACAACCCAGTAATGAGCGGCGGCCGACGGCACCGGGCCGACGGCGAGAACCCACTCGTCGCCGAGCATGCCGATACGCCACGCCGACACGCTGGCCGTGTGGGAGGAGAACGGCCGGCTGGTCGTCGTCGACCTCACGCGCCGCCAGGCCGTCGCCCGCCTGCGTACGCGTCCTGTGAGCGGCGCGACACCACTCATCGGTCTGCGGGCCACCACCACTGAACAACGCGCGTGCGGCGGCAGAACGGGCCCCGGTTGCCGTCCGGAGCCCGTTCCGCTCAAGCAGGACGGCGTTCAGCTGATGTGGCCGCTACTCCCGGGCCTACCCATCTCGGGCACCCGCAGCGCCGCGACCGATCAGCATCCCCCGCCGCCGGACATGGCGTTTCTGCAGATCGAAGGAGGACGAGGGCGATTGTCCCCAAAAATCGGGGATCGAGGGATTCGCTCGTGGAGCGTGATCGTCTGCGTTTGATCCGGAATCCGCTCGTCGAGCCAGCGGGACCAGAACTGCTTATTTCGCCAGTTTTGATACGCTTTCGAATAACCAAAGATCGGGTGGCGGGTAAGCGATTTGGCCGAGGTGGTGTTGGTAATGGTGATTGTCAGGTCCGCGGCGCCGAAGTCATCGACGTTGCTCGCCTTCCATTTCACTCTGTAGGACCCCATCATCGCAACCTCCAGGTTTCCGTAGGTAGGCTGATTGAGAACGTGTCTTCCAATAACCATCAGCTCCTTGAAGGCAGTTGTAGCGTTCTTGGGATCCCCGAGACTCTTGCCGAGGTCACCCTGAATCTCGCCGGAGTGTATGAGCTTCGTTATTTCCTCGATGGCCTTGCGGAGGAATGGGTCTTTACGGAGCTGTTCGGCGAAGTAGTCGCCATCCTTGAATTCAAAGTTCATCCCCCGCTTGTTGAAGAACTCGCGCAACAGGTCCTCTGCGTTCAGGTCCTTCCATGCCTTGTAATTGCCGCCGGTCCTGATGCCCGTCGGCTTGCCGACGGGACTCTTCTTCCATTTGTCGGTCCGGCCGGCCCAAATTCGCTTCGAGCGAGACTCCGCCTCAGATCGAGTCATTCGGCCGGCCGCGACCTCGTCGGAGATCAGACCGGTGGGATCGGATCGGGTGACCGGAGAGTTGTTTGCGTAGTTGTAGGGGTTCCACTGTTGCGGGTCGGCGGTGTCGATGATGGGGTCGACGGAGATGAAACGGCCGATGGTCGGGTCGTAGGAGCGGGCGCCGACGGTGGTGAGCCCGGTCGGGCTCATCGGCTTGTTGAGGAAACCGCGGTTGTCGGGGTATGCAGCGGTGGTGCCACGGGGTGCGCCGTAGGGCGTGTACTGGCGCCAGGTCGGTGTCTGGGCGGTGCTGTCGAGGTAGAGGGCCGGGGTGCCCTGGTGGTCGGCGAGCGCGAAGGTGTAGTTGCTGCCGCCGCCGGACCGGATGCAGGTGCCGCCGCCGGGCAGCGCGTAGTAGCGGTCAACGTCCATGACGCCGGTAGCGGTGCTGAGGCTGAGTTGTTGCCCGGGTAGGTAGAGGGTGGTCTTGCCGGGTTCCCTCTGCAGGAGCAGGTTGCCGTCAGCGTCGTACAGGAAGGCGTTGGTGCCGCTGCTTCCGCCGGTCACGTCGGTGAGTTTCCCGGCGTCGTCCCAGGTAAGGCTCTGCAAGCCCTGGGCGGCATCGCGACCTGTCATGTTGCCGGCGGCGTCGTACGAGTAGCCGGTGGTGCCGGTGGTGCCGCCGGAGGAGCTGGTGGCGGTGAGGGTGTGGGGTTGGCCTTGGCCGTTGCCGTCGTAGGTGTAGCTGGTCGTGACGTCACCGGCACCGGAGAGACCGCGCTCGACCTGTTTCGTGCGGTTGCCGATCGCGTCGATCTCCCAGCTGGTCCAGTACGCGCCGCCCCCACCGACGTTGTTGCCCACCATGGACCGATTGCCGCCGGTAGGGGTGGTCGCGCAACTGTCGGTGGCCGTCCACGCTTCGGTGAGCCGGTTCAGGCCGTCGTAGCCGTAGCACTGCGTTTCGGCTGCCGCGCCGTGACGTCTGCTGATCTTCTGGTCGATCTTGCCGGACAGGTCGTAGCGGTACTGCTGCTCGTCGAGCGGGGTGGCAGCCGTGCTGCTGGTGGCCTTGCTGACCAGTTGCTTGGCCAGCCGGCCGGTGTGGGTGTCGTAGGTGTTGGTGACCAGGGCGAAGCTCGTCGAGGAGCCAATCTTCTGCTGGTTGGCCCGCCCCCACGCGTCGTAGCTGACGTGCTGGCTGTAGGCGTCGAGGCCAGCGAGGGTCGTCGGCAGGTCCAGCAACCCGGAGTACCCGTGCAGGACGGTCTCGGCCGGCAGACTGCCCGTGGCCGGGTGACTGTCGCTGAGCGGCAGGCCGAGCACGTCGGTGTAGCTGTGCTCGAAGACGTACGACCCCGCCAGGGCACCTTCGCTGTCGGGGATGGTGATGGTCTGACCGAGGCTCTTGCCGAAGACGTTGAAGTCCTTCTGTTGGGTGGTGTACGCCTGCCCGCCCCGGTAGGCGATGGTGGTGGTCAGTTGACCGACCGCGTGGGTGACCCCGGCCACGTCGTTGCTGTTGTCATACACCCACTTCGCCCGTTGGTTGGCCGGGGATTGGTTCGCCACCGTCGCCGCGAACTCGCCGGTCTTGCGGTTGAGCGCGTCGTAGGTGTTTGACAGGACCTTGCCCCGGCCGTCGGTGACCTGCTCCAGGTTGCCGTTGGCATCGTAGGAAAGGCTGCTGTCGCCGGCGTCCGGGTCCGACTTGGCCACCAACCGACCGAGCAGGTCGTACGTCGATGTCCACACATTGTTCTTCGCGTCGGCCAGCGTCGTCTGGTTGCCGCGGGCGTCGTACCCGTAGCTGCTGGTCGTGGTGGTGCCGCCGGTCAGCGTGTAGGTGCCGGTGAAGGTGTCGGACGGCGGCGTCACCGTCGGCCGCACCGGGTATTCCACGAGCTGGGTCTTCCGGTCGAGCGGGTCGGTGATGGTGGTGGCCACCGTGCCCCCGTCCGGGGGGACGACGGTGGTGCGGTCGCCGTGGTGAACGGTGGTCGTGGTCGACACGGTCACCCCGTTCTTCGCGGCGACGACGACCACCGCCCGACCGAGACCGTCGTAGGTGGTGAAGGTCTGGTTCGGCACCTGCTTGTTCAAGCCGGTCGCCGACACCGGGGGGCTCACCGTCGGCAGGGTGCTGTTGTCCCACCATCCGTTGTACGAGGCTCGCGTCCAGCCTCGCGTGTCGTAGAACATGTCGGTGATCAGGCGGCCGCCCTGCGGGGTGATCGCCTGCGTCTGCCGCTCCCGTAACAGGGCGTCGTACAACGTCACCGCCGTCTGGTAGCCGTTCGAGTTGTTCAACGTTCGGCTGGTCACCGCGGTGACACCGGTCTTCGAGACCGTGTACGCGAAGGTGTGGTTCGCCGGGCTGCTCGTCGGTCGCGAGTGCAACCACACCGACGTCGACCGGCCCACCGCGTCGTACTGCTGACGGGTCACCACACTGTTCGCGTCGGTGCTGGTCAGTGTGCTGCCTCGGCGCGGGTTCACCGTCGTCGACGACGTCTGCTGCGAGGGGTTCGTGCTCGACGCGCCGGTCACCAGGCCCACCGCGTTCGTGGTGTAACCGGTGGTCGACTTGTTGCCCTTCGCGTCGTAGCTGTCGACCACCCGCCCCCACGCGTCGTAGGTGCTGCGGCCGGCAGTCTGCCAGGTGTACGCCCCGGAGGCGTGGTCGGTGGCGGTACGGGTCATCGTCACGTTGCCCTTGGACGGCGCCGTCGTCTGCGGGAACGTCTCGGCGAACGTGGTGTCGTCGTAGAAGGTCCGTTCGGTCTTGACGACCTGCGCGGGCCGGTTCACCGTCGCCGGGGCGGTCAGCGTGTTGACGCTGCCCGGTGTCGAGGCGGGGTTGCCGGCGGTGAACCCGCCGCAGGCCACCGCGACGGTCTCGACCTGGGCAGTCAGGCCGAGCAGGTTCTTACCCGTGTTGGCCGGCGCGTAGGTGTAACTCGTACACCGGTCGTACGTCGGGTTGGTCGGCACGGTGTAGGTGTAGCTGTGCTTCAGTGCCCCGAGGGTGGCGCTGGCGGTGCTCGCGTCGTAGCCGTGCTCGGTGGCGGTGTACCGCCACGTCGGTGACGCACCGCTGGTCACCGCCTCCCGGGTGTAGGTCTTGAGCGTCTGCACCCACTGCGCGGTCAAGGCCGGCAGACCGCTGCGGGCCCGGGTCGCGGTGGCCCCGGACGCCCAGTACGACGTGATCGTCGACGTGTCGACCCGCCCGTTCTCGCCGACGTACTCGGTGGACTCCAACTCCCGGCCGGCGAACTCGTCCACGTCCTCGTGCACCCCACCGGCGGAGTCGGTCACGTTCACCGCCGTCGTCGAGTTGTTCTTCGACATGCCCCGGTAATAGGTGACCTCGGACTGGGTGCGGCGGTCGTTGACCCCGTCACCGGTGAAGGTCTGGACCTTGGCGTAGCCACGGAACTGGCCGTAGCTGCGGTACTTGGGCTTGACGACCTCGTTCTCGTCATAGCGCCAGGCCGCGCCATCGAGGTACCGGTAGCTGGTGGTCAGCGCCGGAGCGCCGCCGGTCGGGTCGGTGGAGGTCACCCGGGTGACCGCGTACTTGTGGAACCAGTCCCGGTGCGGGTTCTCGTATCCGTCCGGCATCCAGTAGACCGGGTAACACGACTTCGTGTTCGACGCGGGCGACTGCGACACCGGCGCTGTGCAGGGCACCGGCAACTCGTAGCTCGGGGCGATCACCGAGCCGGTCTCCGTGGTGATCGTCGAGATCCGTTGCCGGTAGAACGATGGCAAACCGCCCGCGGTGTCCACCCGGTTGGGCAACTTGATTCCGCTGAAGCTCACCGACGGCAGCGTGATCGCCTCCGGCGATCCACCCGCACTCGTGTCGTGCCCGGTCCGGACGATCGACGACAACCACAGCGTCGGCGAAGTGCCGTCGCCGGTCGCCGGCATCGTGTGCGTCAGGGCGTAGGAGTCGACCTTCTCGTGCTTGCCGGTGCCAATGTTCCACTGCTGGGTCTCGATGGAGGCCAGCCGCACCGTGGAGAAGAACGACGGACTCCAGCTGTCGCAGTCCGTACCCGAGGCGCAGATCAGGTCGAACGGCACGTCCGGCCAGTTCGCCTTGTTCGCCGAGTTCAGCGGCTGGCAGGTCCCGGACAGACACCGGTCCCCGGCGTGGAACACCACCCGGTTCGGCACCGTCCCGTACGCGTCACCGTTGCGGAATCCGTAGTCGATCCGGCTCAGCCACGAGTCCCGGATGTAGGACACGTCGGTGGCGCCCCTGTTCCGACCGTAACGGTTCGCGTCCTGCCCGTAGTAGTACGCCATCGCGTTCCCGTGCACGTCCACCACGTGGTCCAGGCTCCATCGGTACGCCATGGTGCACACCGACGCCGAGAACCCCGCCGGGTCGTAGCACGGATCGCCCTCGTGCGGTGAGTACACCGGCGCGTAATCCACCGACTTCGTCTCCGGCTTTCCCGACGTCCAACCGGGTAGCCGGTTGCGACCGAACTCGTAGACGGTGCCGTCGCGCAGCGTCACCCGCCAGTAGTCGGTGTCTTCCGTACCGGAGCCGTTGTTCGAATCCGTGACCCGGGTGACGACCTCACCATTGTCCGACTCCGGCTTCCATATCCGCTTGCCGGCATCCCAGACGAGCACGGTGGAGGAACCGTTCAACGACATGGTCAGAATCGACCCGTCCCAGCACCGGTCGGACGTCTTCACCGGCGACGCCCTACCGCCTGGATCGTCCTGGCACGACGCGAACGAGTGCTCGATGAACGATCGGCCCGTCGACCAACCGTCGCCCACCCAGGACGACTGGGCACTCGTCGATGCCGTCTGACCATCCACGCTCGCCGAGTCGTAGGAGAGGTCCACCGACGGCACCAGCTCCGATGCCGCGGGCGGCACCGCGATCGGATACGAATAGGTGAACGAGCCGGTGCTGCCTCCCCCGGTCCACGACCCGGACGGCTTGAGGTCCGTGGCCGCGTAGGTGCCGCCCTTGCCGCCCTCCTCGCCGGCATCCGCGACGGCCGCCAACACGAGGGAAACCCCTTCGGTGGAGCGCGCATTCGTGCCACCTGACCACAGGGACACCTCCGCCGACACCGACTGGGCCGACACGTCATTCGACGACACCAACGGCGTCCCCGACCGGCAGCCGGAAACCGATGGGGTGGTCAAGGCGCACGCCGGGAGCCGCACCAGACCCAGCCGCGATCCGTAGTTGCCGCCGAACGCCTCCGCGAACCCGGCGTAGTCCAACCCGACCCGCACCACGCCGCTCGCCTCGGCGGCACCAGCCCGCACCGATAGCAGCACGCCCTCCACACCAGCGGCCTGCGCGGCTGCCTGATCCGCGACGCGTACCTCGATCTGCTTAGGCCCCTGGTAGGCACCGTCACGCGCGACCGGGCGCACCCACACCGGCGCGTCCGCGGCGCGCACCCGCTCGCCGGCGGTCGTCGGGGCCGCAGCGGCGTCGAGCCTCAGGCGTGACGTCACCGCGGTCGGCCAGGCGGTCCGAGTCGGCCGGTAGGTGCTCTTCGCCGCGTTCGGCGGTGTCACGAATTTCGTCGGCAAGGGCTTGACGCCCTTCACCGACGGGGCCGGCTCAGCGGTAGGCATGGCCGGACTTCTCGACGCGGCTGCTGCCGGCGTCACGGTCATCATGCTCGCCACCAGCGAACCGGCGACGACGAAAGCGACGGTGGTCCGCCCGAATGCGGACACCCTGGTTCGACCGAGCCTGTTCATGCAACCCCACCTCAAGCGAAGATCGACAACAGGCCACGCTCAAGTGTTTGTTGCACACCCCCGTGGCGGTGACAACTTCTCACGTGCACCGCCGGCAAGACATCGATGAGACGCATGGTTGACTCAAATCAGTCACAATTCAACCTTAATGAGAACAAATCACAGCCAAACAATGCGCCTAGGGCTCCCCGCCTGCGTATTAATTTGCTTCACTGTGGCCGCCAGCCGACGCGGAATCCGTGGACCGGTGGCATCACATGGGGGAGGTACCGTGCTGTCCACGTCTCACGTCCGGTCCAGAACACACTCGCTCCGCAGCGGAGCCATCGGTGTCACCGTCAGCGCCGTCCTGATCGCCAGCCTGCCGATATCGGGCTCGTCGGCCGCCGCCGCACCGCCGCCCGCTCCCACGTCGCGGCCCACCAGCCCACTCGACGCGGACGCCGCGATCGATACGGCGAAGCGGACCGGCAGGCCGGTGGAGGCGACAGCCGCGGGCACCCCGACGTCCACCCTCACTGCCCGCCCGGATGGGCTGCTGGAGTTGACGCAGTCAGCAGTGCCGACGCGCAAACGGGTCGACGGCGTCTGGAAGGGATTGGACGCGACCCTGGTCCGGCAGACCGACGGAAGCATCATCCCTTCGGTCACCACGAACACGATCCGCCTGTCCCCCGGCGGGACCGGCCCCATGGCGGAGTTGACCAGCGGCGATCGGGCCGTGGCCTTCACCGCGCCGATGTCGCTACCGGCCCCAACCCTGGATGGTCCGACCGCGATCTATCGGGAGGTGTTGCCCGGGGTTGACCTGACCGTGCGGGTCACCACCGAAGGTGGTTTCTCCCACGTGTTCGTCGTGAAGACCCGGCAGGCTGCCGCACACCCGCAGCTTGCAGCCCTGAACCTGGCCACCACCACCACGGGCGTCACCCTCACCTCCGACCGGGCCGGAAACATCACCGGCCGGGACCGTACGGGCGCCGCCGTTCTCACCGCGGCCGCACCGAGCATGTGGGACTCCACCGCCAGCCGTGCCGCCGAACCCACCGCCGCTCAGGGGCAGGCCAAGTCGGACATCACCGCCCCGAGCCGCGCCGCACGGACCGCCCCGATCGGCGTTGCGATCACCGGTGGCGCACTCGCGCTCAGTCCCGACCGCAACATGTTGACGTCGAAGGAGACCGTGTTCCCGGTCTACATCGACCCCACCTTCGTCTGGACGCCGGTCGGCCCACGGATGTCCGGCTGGGCGACCCTCTCCTACTACCATCAGTCCACCAACTACTGGAAGAACACTCCCGACCCCCTCGGTCGAATGCAGGTCGGCAACTCCGGGGTCCAACACTCCAACACGCTGATCAACTTTCCCGTACCCCATGGCACTCTCCAGAGTGCCGAGATCAGCTCCGCCAATTTCAAGATCACTAATACCCGATCGTGGAACTGTGACGACAAGACCGTCAACATCTACGGACCCAGCACCACACTGACCTCCTCGAACGCCAGGTGGAGTTATTGGGAAGGCGTCAGTAAGGGCTCCGCCATCGCCTCGAAGAGCTTCGCCTACGGCTACGCCGGCTGTGCGACCAATGCCGTCTCCTTCGACATCACCAGCAAGATCCGCAGCGATGTCACAGACAAACGAGCGACCCGCACCCTCTGGATGGTCGCCGCGAGCGAGGCTTCCGACACCCGGAGCTGGAAGGAATTCGACGAGACCAGCCCCACCCTCACCATCCTCTACAACCACACACCCAACAAGCCCACGAACCTAACCACCTCCCCCAAGACGGCCTGCGCCGGAGGCTCCTTCGTCGGCGACAGCGGCGTCTCGCTGTACGCGCCGGTGTCCGATCCCAACGGCGGCACGCTGGGTGTCTCGTTCAAGCTGTGGAAGAGCAGCGACACCACCGAGACGGCCCTGGCCGCGTCCAATCCCAGCCTGCTGACCTATCCGTCCGGAAGCACGGCGGTGCTTGTCGTTCCGGTGGCCACATTGCGTACCGCCGGCGGCGGTGCCGCCACCAACTTCTCCTGGAAGGTGCAGGCGACCGACTTCCGCAGCCCGAGTGACTGGTCGGCCACCTGCACCTTCACCTACGACCCGTCGCGGCCTGGGTCACCGACGGTCAGCCAGCCGAACGACGGGGAGACGGTAGTCGGCCAGCCATGGACCTTCGACGTCACACCCGCGCCAGGGACCACCGTGCCGAAGGGCTACGTCTACCAGGTGAACGCCGGCCCACCGGTCGACGTGACCGCCGACGCCGCCGGCAACGCCACGATCACCGTGGCACCCACCCGCTTCGTCAACACCCTCTCGGTGACCAGCGTGTCCGCCGGCGGCAACTTCGGCGACACCGCCAGCGTCACGTTCAATTCGACTCCGGCCGCCAACGCCGCCGAGGGCGACCTGACCGGTGACGACTCCCCCGACCTGCTCGCGGTGGGCGGCCGGTACGCACTGCCGTCCGGGCTGTGGCTCGCTCCCGGAGGCCACCGGCAGGGCAACGTCGTGGCCACCAACATCGGTGCCCGTGGCAACGGGGTCTCCGGCTCCACCAACCCCGAGGACCCTGGCAGCAACAGCCCGGCGGACTTCAACGGCGCCCAGGCCGTCACCGGTCGTTTCTTCGGCGAAGGCTTCGAGGACGTCCTGGTCTACTACGGCAGCGGTCCACACACCGGCGGGGCCAGCATCCTGCGCGGCAACGGGGACGGTTCCGTGATCGAAGCCCTCCGCAGTGGCGTCCAGCAGAGCATCGTCGCCGATCAGCTCCGCGACGAGAACGGCAACTCACCCCAGCAGTTGGTCAATGCCGGCGACAGCCGCGCGACCGGCTCCACACTGCCCGACCTGATGGGCATCACCGGCAGCACCGAACACGGCTACCACCTGACCTACCACCCCAACCTGGGTGTGCCGGGCGGCTACCTCCTCAACCAACCCACCACCGCCCTGACACCCGCCGGTGACACCAACTGGCACAACTGGCGGATCGCCACCACCCGGACCGCCACCGGCAGCGCGATGTTCCTCTGGGAACGCACCACCGGGGCCCTGCACCTGTGGACCGCACTCGCCTTCGACGAGAACACCGGCCAGCTCACCTACGACGCCCACAGACTGCGAGCCGACGGCTGGAACACCGGTGCCGACATCGACCTCCGGGCAGCCGACATCGACACCGACGGCACACCCGATCTCTGGGTCACGACCAATGGCGGCCAGACCACCGAGTGGCGCGTCAGCGACCTCACCGGCGCAAGTGGTGCCATCACCGCCCAACCCAGCCTCACCATCATCACCGCCGACCACGCCTGGCAGCTGAACGACTCCGCCACCGGGACGGTCGGCGCGGCCAGGGACACCGCCGGCACGCTGCACGCCACCGGCACCCCCGGCGCCACGTGGAGCACCGGCGACCTGTTCGACCCGGACGTGGCCCTCGACGGCACCAGCGGCACCCTCGCCACCAACACCTCGGCCGTGCCCACCAACGCCGCCTTCACCGTCTCCACGTGGGTGAAGCTCAAATCCCACGGCGGCACGGTCGTCTCTCAGGACGGCACGAACACCGCCGGCTTCAAGCTCTGGGCTGATTCGAGCGACCAGTCATGGCGCTTCGCCATGTCACGAAGCGACGTGGCGAGCCCGATCTGGGACACCGCCAGCGCCAGTGCGGGTTCGGCGCGACTGGGCGTCTGGACGCAGCTGACGGCGGTCTTCAGCCCCGCCGCCGGCAACCTGCACAGCATGTTTCTCTTCGTCGACGGCCGCAACGTCGCATCGGCCTCCCACGGCACCCTGTGGAACACCACGAACGCATTCCGCATCGGCGCCGCGAAGACCGGATCGAGCAGCTATGGCGGCTACCTGAACGGGGAGGTCTCGCTGACCCAGACCTGGGACGTGGCGACGATGGGCCCGGACCCGGTGGCCCACGACCTCAACGGGGACGGTCGAGCGGACATCGTCGCCGCGGACTCCTCGGGAAATCTGTGGCTCCACCCGAACACCGGCAACGGCGGAATGTCGACGTTCGGCACAGCCGTCAAGATCGGCAGCGGTTGGGCGAGCCTACGGTGGAACATCCGGGACTGGACACTCGATGGTCGTGCCGATGTCCTCGCCATCCCCTCGGACGGGTTGCTCTGGATGTATCCCAACGTCAACGGGGCGCCGAGTTACCCACAGCGCCGCCAGATCGGCGTCGGTTGGGCCGGCTACACCCACGCCACCGGGCACGCCGACGGCGACCGAAGCCCCGACCACTTCGGCATCAAGGCGTCGACCGGCGAACTGTTCTACTACCCGGACGGATGCTGCAAGATCCTCGTCGGGAGATCCGCCTGGACGAACTACCGCATCTACCCGGCGGACTTCAACTCCGACGGTCGCGACGACATCGTCGCCATCGACGGCTCCGGCGGACTGTGGTTCTACCCGAACACCGGGCAGGCGGGACTGGCAATGTTCGGCACGCCCCGCCAGATCGGAACCGGCTGGTCAAATCTTCGGGTGACGATGGCCGACATGAACTCGGACGAAACGTTGGACATTGTCGGCGTCGACACCAGCAACAACGTGTGGCTCTATCCCGGCACCGGGGCAGGCGGCCTCGCCAGCCGTGTCCAGATCGCGAGCCACTGGACCACCACCAGCGCCAAGGCCATCGGCTGAGTTCCAGATTCACCCGGATCGGGTGGCGCCGCAACTGCCGCCGGCGCCACCCGATCCGGACCGGAGGCGTCCACCAATTCGATCGAGGACGGTGCGCGTGAAGATCCTTCGAAGTCTCACGGCGACGGTGGTCGCGGCGGCCATGTTGACCGTGGTCAGCCCTGGTACGGGGAGCGCCTCCGGAAACGGTTGGTACGACAGGTACGTGGCGATGGATGCCGCGTTCGGTGACAGCATCTACACCGGCCCGGACAGCGCCACCCTGGCGTGGGGCGAGAGCTACGTCCTGAACAGTTACCTGGACGTGTACGAACTCAGCCGGGACACCCGGTGGCTGGACAAGCTGGTGACCCACGTCGACCAGATCATCGCCAACGCCGACGATGACGACAACGACGGCTACCTCGGCTGGAGCACCTCCCGATACTCGCCAGACGAGGTACTGAACACCGGTTTCGAGACCGCCGCCTCGGGTGATTCGACGATGGCGGCGAACTGGACGCGCTGGCAGACCACCAGCGCCACGGCACGCCGTACCACCGATCGGGCCAGCGGCGCCTACGGCATGCAGATCAACTCCGACGGTGCCGCCTGGCGCCGGATCTACCAGCAGCTCGGCACGTACGAGCCGAACACCGTCTACGACCTGACGTTCCGGGCGAGGACCAACGGCTCGGCCGCTGGCGGTCGCGCGCACATCATCGACCGGACGACCAACACGGTCCTGTGCTCGACCGCGTTCACCAACACGACCTGGGCGACCCACAGCACCGAATGCCGCACGCCGTCGGCGGCAGGGCACGACCTGCAACTATTCCTCGGGCACAGCGACTATCAAATCTCCGGCGGCAGCGCGTCCTTCGACGACGTGACCGTCAAGGGCCGGTTCCCCTACATCGTGCACGACGGGATGATCGGCACCGCGATCGCCAAGTTCGCCCGCCTCGTGCACGGTCAGCCGTCGCTGCCCGCGACCTACGCCGAGCAGGCGGCCACATACCGAGCGTTCCTTGAAGACGAGATCGTGCCCCGCTGGGAGTCCAGCCCCTACATTGGGAACACCTGGATCTCGACGGCCGGCACGTACACACAGCCGCCAAACTTCGACTCGTTCTCCCACAGCCCTCGGCCAGCCAACGACTACCTGCCGTACAACCAGTCCCTCGCCTACGGGCAGATGCTGCTGGTGCTGCATCAGGTGAACGGAGACGCCACCTACCTGGACCGGGCCCGCCGCACCGGCCAGTTCTTCAAGGGCAGACTCACCCTCAACGGTGACGCCTACACGTGGACGTACTCGCCGCAGAGCACGGCGGTCGAGGACACATCACACGCGAACATCGACGTCGGCGCGGCGCGCGAACTCTACGAGAGTGGCAACGTCTTCACCGCCACCGACATGCAGCGCTTTACCAACACGCTGACCCAGTTGATGTGGAACGGCTCCCTGACGACGCCACGAGTGTCGAAGTTCGTCAACGGTACCGGTGACGAGTCGTTCAGCTGGCGCCTTGTCGAGTGGCTAGAGTACGCGCAGTGGGCTAAGAATATCTTTCCCATCGCCACTCAGCAGTTCCAAAATTCGAACAATGGTGCGGTCGAAATGTTGATGCTCACGCGGATCATGAAATGGGACCGCTCCAAAGTGGTCAACCAGGGGTTCGAACTCGCGACGAGCTTCGACGCCACCCAACCAGCGCAGTGGAACCGGGCCGGCTCGAGCGCCAGCACCGCCTTCCGCGACCCGGCGAACGCCTACGAGGGCCGCTACGGCCTGACCGTTCGCTCGGTCGGCGGTGCTGCCCAGCAGGTGAATCAGGGCTGGGAGGGCTGGCGGGCCAACGCCACGTACACGTTGAGCTTTGTCGGGAAAGTCGCCGGAGCGGCCGGGGGTCGAGTATGGGTGCTCAACGAGACGACCGGGACCATTTTGGCGAACGTGCCGATCACGACCACCGATTGGACTCCGGTAGCAGTCGACTTCACCTCGCCGAGCGTCGCCACCCAGGTGGTGCGGGTGTACGTCGGCAATACGGATCCCACGGTCACGGGCACCGCACACCTCGATGCCGTCAAGATCCGCGTGGCCGGGGACACCTGGTAAAGGCTCTGGCTTGCGGCGGTCGACCGGGCTCGGACCGGTTTTGGGCCGCCCTTGAGGGCCCGGACATGGGTTCCGTCGATCACCGCCCGGGACATGTCGAGCTGGTCGGCGGCTCTCAGCTTGCCGTGCAGGACTTCGTGCAGGCGTTGCCACACGTCGGCGTCGTTCCAGTCTCGCAACCGGCGCCAGCAGGTCATCCCGACCCGAACCCGAGTTCTTGGGGTAGGTACTCCCACGGGATCGCGGTGTAGAGCACGAACAGGATCCCGCACAGCACCTTGCGGTCGTCGAGGGGCTTGCGGCCCGGGAACCGGTGCCGGCGAGGCGGTCGAGGTCGCAGCAGCGGTTCGACCTCGGCCCAGAGGTCGTCCGAGACGATCCACGGCGGTGGCTCAGCCCTCCTCACGTTCAGACAAAACGACCCTCACGTCCCAGGGATACGCCCAACATCATTTCGTTAGGAGTCTTTAAAGGACAGCTGAGTACGCACACGGATGCGCGGCAACAAACTCGATGATTCTCTGGCCTCATGCCACGACACATCGTCACCCCTCGCCGGCCGTTCGCCTCGGCTTGCCACGGGGCGACAAGCATCAGTGGACTACTGGCCTGCCTTGTTGTGCTGTCATCCGCAGGATGCGGCAACTCCCACAACGTTGCCGAGGACCAGGTGATGGAGCGGGCTGAGCAGGTCGCCCACGAGACCGGGCAACGGGCGACCGACTCGCACAACCTAGAGGGCTGGGCGAGCAACCAGACGGTGCTCAACCGGCTCGTCTCCCAGACTGAGGGCGAGCGGCTCGCCTCCGTGGTCCACAACCCTGACGAGGATGGGGTGGGTCTGCTGGCAACGGTCGAGGTCGTGATGGTGGGCCAGGCATCTGAGCACTGGTTGGGTGGGGAGGAGGTGAACTACAACATCTGCGTGCGCTTCGAGGTCCATAGGGAAACCACCGGACCTCGCGAGATCACGCCGGAGGCCTTCGACTGCCCGCGCGATGTCCCAGCCACCCGGCCACCGGGGTGACGGCGACGGCGACCGGTGTCCGCGTACGGCCGCGACCGCTTCTCGTCCCAGCACAGGTGGCAACGACCTCAGGCCCCGTCCGTCACACACAAGCCAAGCAGCGCCTGGACCCTGCCGAGCAGACCATCGACCTGCGGCACTCGTTCCGACGTCCAGGCATCCGCTGGGAAATCCGCGACGACATCCGCGAACCGTTCCTCACCCTCGCCTGCGCCTGCGCCTGCGCCTGCGCCTGCGCCATCATCTGCTAGCGCCGACTCCAACACTCAAAGAGTTAGGAGTTCTTAAAGCGTAGCGGTCGGCTGAGGCCGTCGGATGAACTGTCTGTCGCGGGCGGTCACCGAAGCCGTTGGGCTGGCCGCTCGGAGGACGACATCGAGGACCAGGTCTGGATCCGCCACGTAGGCGCCGCTGGCCCATGCGGCATTCGCCTCGATCACGGCCCAGTGGCCGTCGACCAGTCCTACGTCTACGACGATGGCGGAGGGCAACGTGTGCCCATATCCGGCGATGAGATCGGTGCCGAAGGCTAGCGCGTCGGTCGACGCAGGGCCGAGGTGCAACCGGCCATGCGCGGCGTATTGGCTGCCTGTGTAGACAACACCGTCGAGCACGTGTAGCCGGTACTCGGCGGTGAAGTCGACGATGTCGCTGACGAGCACTGGAGTCCGCCGGTCGACAGCATCCGGGCCGGGCAGGCGGGAACCATCGGTGTAGATCATCGCCGGGATGTTCTTGTCGTTGGGCGACTTGATGAACGCCGGTCGACGGAGTTCGTAGGCCTCGCCGATGGCGACCAAGGTGATCTCGCGGCCGGTGAGCTCACGAGGAAGGCTAGTCAGCCAGCCAGGTTCAGCCTCCAGGGGCGCGATCCCGAGCAGCGGTGCGGCGACGTCGGCGAAGCTCGGTCCCGCGTGAAGGTGATCAGCACGCAACCCGGCGGGTACTTCGAAAGAGCCGAGCTGGACGGTGCGCAGTCCGCGTCGATGAGCGGCGTCGCGCAAGCTCTGAGCCGAGGCTGTCAGGCGCGGCGGCAGGACGAGTGTCACGGCCGATGATCCTGCCTGAATACACCGTCGCAGTTACAGCGGTTTGCTGCTCGTCGGCGACCTCGACGATGAAGACGCAGAGATATCCTCTTGAGCACCTGTTGGAGGAGGCGTGAATGGGATTGTCTGGCAGGGATTGCCCTGACTGTGGTCGGCGCGTGAGCAAGCCGTTCGAGAAGACCATCACCGGCCGGCAAGTCTGCCCGGACTGCGCGAACGCCCTGTTTATGGGCTCGGCCACTGGCACGATCACCGGCAACGTCGGTTCCGGATACGGAGTGTGGGCGATGCTCATGCGAAAGATCCGACACTCCGACTGACCCCGATTGCTGCGAGCATCGCATCATGGGCATCGCCGGATTCCGCTCGAACATGCGTAGCGTGATCTGGCTGGCGGCCGTCTGCCTGGCCGTCGCGGCGGTCATCAGCATCGCCCCGAACCCTGCTGTACCTGAGCGCGACTGGCGACCACCAGCTGGCTATGTCCTGGCCGACACGGTCTCGCTCGACGACGAGCACACGTTACGGCTCTGGACCGGGCCGTCCGGCTGGTATGTCGAGAGCATGCTGTCCGGTCGGCACCAGGCAGCCGTCGGAGCAGGCAGTGGCGGCGACCAGTCCAGCGTGAGCGAGGTCCTCAATGGGCTAGTGGGCCAGTTGTCCCTTGCTGGCGCGACGGCCGTCGCGGTCGGGTCGCCTACACCTGTGCGCGCCCGGGTTCACTCCGGAGTGTTCCTCGTCTCTACGTCGGTGATCCGATCGACCGATCGGGCAGTTCCGGTGACGCCACTCGACGTCAACGGAAAACCCCTCGCTCCGGAGACTCTCGTAGAGGTCGCCGGCCGCGGCTGATCCCTACGATCCAAAAGTTCAGCACTCGTAGCCCAACGGATGGTGATCATGGGCTGGGCTGAGGCACTCAGTTGGTGGGTTCGTGGGGCACGTACCAGCCGCCGAGTGCCTGTCGTAGTCCGCACAGGAGGATGCTCGCCGCGATCGATGTCGCGATCGCGATGAGCAGACCCACGTACCACCGGTCCCGCGGGTCGCGGCCGATCGAGTCCGCCGGGGGCGGAACTGCGGGCTGCCGGCCAGTGTTTGGTTGGCGCCAGCACTGGATACACGCTGGGGAGCTCGCGGCACGCTATCCCCGTGTCCGCGTCGACCCCAAGGTGCTCTACGTTCACGACCGGGTGTGGACCTCTGCCGGCAGCGCAGCCGGTCTGGACATGTGCCTGGAGATCGTGCGCCACGACCACGACCACGACCACGGCGCCGCCGTCGCCAACGAGGTCGCCCGCCGCCTCGTGACACCACCACACCGACACGGCGGGCAAGCCCAGACCACCAGCCGCAGACCCCCATGAAACCAGCGCCACCCGACAGCGTCCTAGCACGCTACGGTCACCCGGTTCAGACTGGGTAGAAGTGGTTCACTGGTGTCGAGTTCCCAGCCGAGCCCTGGACCTTGGCGAAGGGACGGCGCCCACCAGAGACCTCACCCTGCGGGCACCATTCCCGCACCACGTCATCACCGACGCGGGCGGATTCCCCTCGCCACAGTGCTGACCGGCGGCTGGCGGCTGGTACCTGCCCTTCCCTGGTCATCGCTGCCCGTGCTCGTTCCGGGTCCCGGTTGATCTCCAGGGCCAGACGGCCCGTGCTACCGGCCTGAGCCTGCGGCATCGCGGTGAACCGTTGGCGGATGGCGAGAGCCCCCGAGACCCCCGCCGAACCAGCCCGCCGCCACGGCGTGCCGGCCTCGGCAGTCACCCGTGCTCTGCGGGCAGGCGGGCAGGCACATGCCCGCGGCATGGCCGGACCCCGCCGGCCCGACCGGAGAGCCCGACGACGAGCAGGCGTACCAGGACGAGCTCTCCGCAGCGCTGTAGTAGTCGAGGACGATCTCCTCAAGGTTCGGTTCGCGGCCTGCCAAACGCGGTGACCTCGGCTGCGGCGAGCGCCCGCAACGCCGATGCCGGCGACCCGATGAGCGGGAACCGTAGCCGCCCGGGACTGACCTGCTCGACCGCGTCGACGCCAGGGACCAGATCAAGACCTGGCGAGGGTACGCCGGTGTACGACACGGTCACCTCGGCGCGATGCAGACCCCGTAGTTGTTCGATGATGGCGATCTCGACGAGCCGGCCGGCCCGCAGGATCGCGACACGGTCGCAGACCGCCTCGATCTCGGTCAGTTGGTGCGAGCTGAGAACACGGTCTGCCCCCGGTCCCGGGCCTCGGCGACAGCGAGCCGGAACTCGCGTTCCATCAGCGAATGGTGTTTCTCAACAGGGATATCGGGTAACTCAGGCCGCCCGCTTTGAAGGTGCTTCTACCTCGGGCAAGGCTTCTGTGCGCTTCAGAAGGGCAGTCCCTTTCGATCGCTCACCCAGAAATGGAGACGTCCCGTGTCGACGACAGGCCGCAGAGCGACACCAGCCGACCCGATGCCTCAGGACATGCCTGACCGTCGCATCCAGGACGAAGTGTTGCGGGAGCTACCGCCCGAGCTGGGTCCCAACACGGTGGCGATCCTCGAGGGCAACGCGTTCATGTATTCCGAGGCGACCGGGGACGTGCCTCGCGGTTCGATCGGCGGGTTGGTGTTCGCGGACACCCGGTTCCTCGACTGTTGGCGGCTCACCTTGAACGGGTCCCCGTTGCTGGTGCTGGAGTCGGCTCCGGTGAAGCCGTACGCCGCCGCGTTCTTCCTCACGAACCCCGATCTGCCGGACCTGCGGGCGAACAGTGTCGGCGTGCGCCGAGAGCGTCTCGTCGGCCGGGGAATGCAGGAGAGCGTCTTTGTGCAGTGCTTCTCGAACAAGCCGGTGTCGTTTCAGCTTCGGTTAGAGGTTGGGGCAGACTTCGCGGACATCCTCGAGATCAAGGAGACCGTCACGGACCGGTCGGACAAGATCGTCCGGCAGCACGCGCCGGATGGCTCACGGCTTGTCTTCGACTACCGGAACGGCCCGTTCGCGGCCAGCGTAGAGGTGCAGATCGCGCCGCCGGCCGACCGGGTGGAAGGCGACGAACTCGTCTGGGACCTGAGCCTGCAGCCCGGCGAGAAGTGGAGCTGCGAGCTGATCATTCCGTGTTTCCACGGGCCTGCTCCCGATACGTATCTGACCGCCCGCGAGTTCCAGGAGGTCTTCGACGGCGACAGGAACGACCCAGCACATCGCTGGCGCGCTGCCGCACCGACCGTGCAGGCGGATTACCAGGTGCTCAAGGACGCCTTCGACAAGTCCGTCGACGACCTGGTGGCGCTACGCATCCAGACCGACCTTGACGGCCAGGTCATGGATTTCCCGGCCGCCGGCCTGCCCTGGTTCCTCAGTATGTTCGGCCGCGATTCTCTGATCACCGCCTACCAGACGGTCTGCTTCGGCCCGCGCCTGACCCGCGGCGCCCTACGTACCCTCGCCAAGTATCAGGGCGACGAGGTCGACGAATTCCGGGACGAGGAACCCGGGAAGATCATCCATGAGGTCCGGACCGGCGAGCTGACCCAGCTGGGCATCAAGCCCCACGACCCCTACTACGGCACCGCCGACGCCACCCAACTGTGGCTCATCATGCTGTCCGAGTACTGGCGGTGGACGCTGGACGACGACCTCGTCCGGGATCTGCGTGACAACGTCCACGCCGCCCTACGGTGGATTGACGAGTACGGGGACCGCGACGGCGACGGCTACGTGGAGTATGGGACGCGGTCGCCGCAGGGCCTCGGTAACCAGTGCTGGCGCGACTCCTGGGACGGCGTGCAGTTCGGCGATGGCACGATCCCTGTGCTGCCCATCGCCACCTGCGAGATTCAGGGCTACACCTACGACGCGAAGCTACGGATCGCCGAACTCGCCGACGGCGGCCCGCTCGATGATCCCGCACTGGCGCGGCGACTCCGCGCCGAGGCCGAGGACCTGCGCGCACGGTTCAACCGTGACTTCTGGATCGAGGATCGGGGCGGCTACTACGCAATCGGACTGGACGGTGACAAGCGCAAGATCGACTCGATGACGTCGAACATGGGACACCTACTCTGGAGCGGCATCGTCCCGGAGGACCGGGCTGCCATCCTGGCCGGGCACTTGATGTCCGACGAGATGTTCTCGGGCTGGGGCGTGCGCACCGTGTCTACCGCCGAACGCGGCTACAACCCGATCGGCTACCACATGGGCACCGTCTGGCCGCACGACAACTCCCTGATCGCCCACGGCTTGGCCCGCTACGGATACCGCGACGAGGCCAACCGCATAATCACGGCGATGCTCGACGCCTCCCGATGTTCCGAATTCCGGCTACCCGAGGCCTTCTCCGGCTACGAGCGAGAGTTCAGCCGGATCCCCGTGCGCTACCCGACCGCCTGCAACCCGCAGGCCTGGGCCAGCGGAGCCCCGCTGCTGTTTCTACGCACGGTGCTGGGCCTCGACGCCCGCGACGGGCAACTCGTGCTGGATCCCGCGGTGCCGGAAGGCTTCGGTCGGATCCTGCTAGCCGGCACAAACGCCTTCGGCAAGCGGTGGGACATCGAAGTAACCGACTCAGGTAGCGAAATTCGTCCCGCTCGCTGACGTTCCGCCAGTTCACCATTGACAGGCAGGGGCCTGGCCTATGCGCTACAGCGCCTGCGGTGCGTATCCGAGATCGTAATTGCGAGCGTCACCATGACCGGGCGATCGGAGATCGACTGGCTCTGCCGAGGCGTCGGCCGGTTCTTCCCCGAACAGTGGGAACGCTTTGAAGGAGCCCTTGCACGCCAGGTGACGGCGACATCGTCGCCGCCTACGCCCGCCTCATGGAGCATCCGGACACCGCCGTACGGGAGAAGACCACGGCCGACTGGTGTGCGTGGGAGGACGCGGTCCTATCCAGAGAAACCCGCGGCGTCTCTAATCCGTACGGCGATAGTCCGGACCAGCACCCGCTGCCCGGCGACGAACAGCACGTGCCCGTGCGGCGAGTTGCGGAACGGATCTCATCGTTGAGCCAGCCGAACACCCAGGCGGCGATGCATGCATCGCCGTACTGCGGGCATCGCCGTCAGCGATGACGTGGCCGGACCTGCCGCTGTTGGTGAGGCTCCGCTCAGCGGCAGGTCCGGTCGAGAGCCGGGTTACGGGGGGTGTGATTTCCAGATACCAGAAGTCCTGCGGACAGGATTGACACCCATTCGTACAGGTGTTCAGGCTCGTGTCACCCGGGCGGACCTGCGAGGCTCGCTGCTGTTACTGCCCTGCTACAGCGTTGGCTGCGACGCCGCGACGTGTGCGGCATAGACCTCGGGCGGGCTCGCGATGTACACCATTTCGGTGTCCTCTTCAGCAACTGCGGTGTGCCTTGACCCGGCGGGCAGATAGATGACCTGGCCGGATCGTGCCACGTGGGTGGCCGACGTGGACCGGACTGTGTAGGTGCCGCGGGTGATGACCAGGACCTCGTCGTACGGGAAGGAGATATCCATCGACGCGCCCTTGGCCAAGCGGGCGTACCCGACGGTCATCGTTGCTGCCGGAAACCTTGGCAGATCAACCAGATCGGCTACGAAGATTCCCTGGTCGCCGACAGGACTCCAGGCCTCGACGTCTTCACTGGACAGCCGTATCGAAGTGTGCATTGGGGTGGTCACTGTTGACTCTTTCCTCGGCCGGGGTGCGCAAAGGCACCCAGCCTTTCGTTTCCTCGTTACCGTTCCGATCCGCCTAAACATCCGCTGGCCACATCGCTGCGCTGTTCCACGCGTGCCCAGCCCGGGTGCTGGCACTGATCGGTGCGGTGGTGCTGGTGCGAGGCGGCGGCATCAGCGTATGGAAAAGCGGATCCGGTATGGCGGTCGGCCGCGATTGTCATCTGTGGTTGGACGCGGGCGCTCTGGGGGGGTGGCGAGCCTGCCAGCGGAGTGGTGTCCACGTACAGGACCTCGTCGACGCGTTCGGTGAACTTCCAGCCGTCCGGAGTGCGTTGGTAGCGGTCGTGATACACGGAGTAGTTCAGATGTGAGCCGCCGTCGCGCATGCGCCCGAAACTCAGGACATAGGCGCGGCCGGATGCCCTGTCGCCGTCGAGCTGGATAGTGCCCGGGTGCGTGGTTTGTACCAGGTACTCCCACAGCTGCGTCTTGAGTCGCTCGATCCCGGCGCGGATCTGCTCGCGGCCGGCGAACTCGACATTGACGGCGGGGATGCGCCACACCGAGTCCTGGGTGAACAGTGACGCGAGGCGATCGTAGTCGTCCATCATCCCGGCGTCCGTGAACTCGCCGCGCAGCGCCTCGATCTCGACGCGGTCAGCGATGGCTTGGAGGTTGCTCATCGATTTTCGTCCCTTCGTCGTTGCCACCTACCCGCCAGCGGCGGGGCGGGAAGCGTCCGTCTCGAGCCATTCGGCGAACGTCGGGCCGGCGATGACGGCGTCGGGGCCGGGCAGCACCTGGCCCGACTCGTACAGCACGCTGTCCGGGTCGCCGGGGTCGCTGAGGGGCTCGACCTTGGCTGGGTCACCATTTCGGGCCGCGAGCATGGCCCCCAGGTCAGCCACGGTCTCTACCCGCGGCCCGGCAACCTCGACCATGGACCGCGTCTCGTCGGTGGTGGCCAGGTCGGCGAGCGTCTCGGCGACGGCCCGCGCGGCGACCGGCTGCCTGCGCGCCGCGGGTAGGTAGATCACGTCATCCTGCCGGCTCCATTGCATCATCGGCTCGACGAACTCGTGGAACAGGTCCGAGCGCAGGATCCGGACCGGGATCGGGCCGGCCAGCCATGCCTGCTCCTGGTCGCGTTTGGCCGCGCCGTAGCTGGTGGTCAGCTTGTCCACCCCGACGATCGACACCACCACGGCCAGCCGCACGCCGGCCTGCTCGCCGGCCCGCAGCATGTTGCTCACCGCAGCGGTGAAGAACGCGGCGGCCTGCTGCTTGTCCGGCGATGGCCCGGTGGCCGCGTCAATGATGCACTCCACACCGGTCAGGGCCGGCGCGAGACCCTCGCCGGTGACCACGTCCACCCCGGTGGCGCGTGACATCGGGACCGCCTCGTGCCCCATTTTGTTCAGCACGTCAACGACGTGCCGGCCCAGCCGACCGGTACCCCCTGCAACCGCAATCCTCATGTCATGTTCCTCCTGTCGGATCGACTCCGGCCAGCGCTTCAAGCCCTCGCCGGATTTCCGCCGTAGCGTCGCGCGCCTCGCTCAGTGACCCGGCCGACTGCCACAGCTGCACATTTTCCTGACCCTGTCCAGAGCATAACCGGCAGACCTTGTGAGCTAAACCGGTGGAATGTCCGGACGCCTACCACGCTCGCCGGGCGGCGAGGAGCCGCTGGTCAGCCGCGTAACCTCAACCTCCCTCCTCAGTCGCGCGGCCCGCGACGGATCGACGCCTGGAGCTCGTCGATCCAGTCGCCCTCGGGGTAGATGCCTTCCACGAGCCACGTCACCCCCGCCTGGGCGTACTGGTGGGCAGGGATGCCGGCCGGGTGCGAGCCGGTCGCTCAGCTCACCATCGAGCAGGACCCCGGAGCCCAGGACGTCGCGACGTCGACGCCGGCATGTTGCCCCGTACGAGCCGGCGATGCCCGGTAATCCAGCCGCGCACCTCGGCCGCTCTTGCGTCGGATGGGGGCACGGCATTGCCTGCATTTCGGATAGGAGCCGCGCGGCCCTTCCGTCCTTCAAGAGACGTACGTCAAAAGATAGACTCAGGCGGATGTGTTGGTTGCTACACCGGAGGAGGTTTCGTGCGTGCGAGAACACTTTTCACCGCCGTGGTCGTCGTCGCGGCGCTGGCCGTCACACCGGCTTCGGCCAGCTCGGCGGCTCCCGCCGACCCGCTGACACCGATCGGCTGCGTGCCTACCGATGCGACCGGTCGACCGATCCAGCTCGGGCAGGCCGACAACGGGCGCACCATCTGCCTGCGACGGTGGCAACGGCTGTACGTCACGCTCGCCGTAGACCCGGTGCGATACCCCAACCCGTACAACTGGTGGACCCCAGTCCAAGCCAGCGGCGACGTCATGGTCGCCCTGCCGCTGCCGGCGCCTCCGCCGCCCGGCACGACCGCTGCCGCATACCGGGCTGTCCAGCCCGGCCGCGGCGGCCTGGCCTCCTACCGGGACGTCTGCCCCCCCGAGATACCCTGCGGCGCACCGGTGCTGCCATGGCGGGTGACTGTAGACGTGAACTGATCCCGGGACGGCCGGCCTGCGGGCCATCACTGGGATGATGTCGGAGAGGACCGGCCCGCCGTGGAGGCTGCACGTCGTGGAGTTAGCCGGGCTCGGGCCGATCCCTGTTCGCCACCGTGCTACTGGCCGCCCTCGGCGCTGAGGTCGTCTGAATGGACCGACCCGGCGTCGCCTCCCCAGCGCCCGGCGACCCCCGTGACGACCAGCTCAACCGTGGCGAACACCCCATCGCGGCGATCTCAGGCAGCCGGCCGAGTCGGGCCGTCACATCACACGTACCGCTCGATGTCGGCCCGATTGGCCGTGAGCGGGTCGAGTTCGTGGTCGGTGCACCAGCTCAGGAGGATGCGCAGGTCTGACTCGGGGTGCGGGCGGGTTTCGCCGCGGTAGCGGCCGAGGTAGGCAGAGAGCGCTGTTTGGAGTGCCGCAACCTCGCGGCGGCTGAACGGTTCCATGTGCAAGGATTCTCGGATTGCAGGTGCTCTATCGAGCGGCCGCCGAGTCCGCCGACGAGCACGACCTGGCGATGGTGGGTTGGCCGCATGCCTCATGGCATCTGGAACTGGTCGGCGGGCCGGGCCTGCACGTTGCACCCTCATCCACGACTGAGGATCTTCTCGTACTGTATCTATCTGCGCCGGTAGACGGGTCCTTGGTCGCCAAACTTGAGACGAACGGCGGCCGGAGAGTCGCCCCAAGGCAAAAACTGGGATCGATGGGGCGTGACCGTGGAAGACCCTGACGGATATCACCTGGTCTTGTCCAGCCGCAGTTGGACCAACGCCGGGTAACCCCGCATACGCGCCTGCTCCAGCATGATCGGACGCACTCAACTCGGCAGTTCCGAATGGCGAGCGGCAGCTCCAGCCGTCACGCTGCGTGCCGCGCGGATCGCGGCAGAAGAGTGTGCCGACGGCTCCACACTCTCGCGGCCGCTTGTGATCAGTGTGCAACGACGACGGTGCGTACGACGCCACCAGCAGGTCTCGGATGCTCGGTCGAAAGCCTCACCAGATCACACCCGGTAGTACTGCACGACGCAGAACTCGTTGCCCTCCGGGTCGGTCATGACGAGGACTGCGCCCTCTTGGTAGTCATGCCGTTCACCTGTCCACCGCCCGCCCAACATCCCGATCCGATCGACCGCTTCGTCAACGTCGGTAACGGCGATGTCGAGGTGTAGGCGCGTCTTGCCGGCCTTGGGCTCCGGGACCGGCTGGAATGTCAGCACCGGGCCGCCCCCGGCGACAGTGACGCGCCGCCAGCCGGGAAGAGACTCCGTCACGCGTCCTCCAAGCACCACGGACCAGAAGTCAGCCAGTCGCTGCGGATCCCGGCAGTCGACCGTGACTCCGGCAAGTCGGCCCAGTGTCTCCACGACACCGACCATAGCGACGATGTGCAGCCCGCTCCTACTGAGGCGCACTCATCTCGGCAGTTCCGAATGGCGAGCGGCAGCTCCAGCCGTCACGCTGCGTGCCGCGCGGATCGCGGCAGATCCGGATACTCGATCAGCGTGAGCGCCGGGCGCCGGGATGGCCGGATGCGCTGCTCCCCTGCACGGCGGGTCAGGCCCGGATCCGCAGGTAGAGAAGCAACATTGCCCGACGAGAGGAACGGATGGCTTGCCGGCAGGGATGATTGGGTTGTCGAGACTCAAATCATCTGTTGTCGGGAAGCACCCGTTCGGTGAAGAGGATACGTGGTTTGGCAGGCCGGGTGAGGACGCTCAATGAACATTCGCGTCACTACAACGGTCGGCGCCCCATCGGGCGCTGCAGTTGCAGCCCAACGATCCGATCGTCCCGTCGTTGACCTGACCCACCAGCGGATCAAACGCCGGCCCCACCTTGTAGAGGGGCGACGCCATCGTAGGCACCGGTGACGGTCCTGAGGAGCTCGACATTGCTCGGGTAGGTCGCCGAGAGGAGTTCGCGTATTTCGGGTTCACGGTCATAGTCGTCGGCCAGACGTAAGCCGAGGATGACGTTGGCCATCATGCCGGCGGCGAGGGTCTGACTGGCTTGTTCGGGTGTGAGCTGGCCGCGGTTGACGAGCACTCGGTAGACGCGGAGGAAGCCGTCTCTGGCGAGTGGCCCGATCTCCGGATCGGTGCCGGCGGTGAAGGCGTGCGCGAGGCAGAGTTGCAATCCCTGCTCCTTGAACAGTTGAAGGTAGGCGACACCGAGACGCGGTGCGAGGTCGCCAGGTGCGTCGTCGTCGATCGTCTGTTCGAACACCTCGACCACTCTGTCGAGCGCGTGCTCGATCGCGGCTCGGATGAGCGCGTCTTTGCTGCCGAACAGGGACACCACGTAGGGCTGGCTCACGGCGGCCCCGCGGGCGATGTCTGCCGTGGTGGTTGCGGCGAAGCCCTTGCTGCCGAAGATCCGGATCGCCGCAGTGAGCACGGAAGCGCGTCGCTGGGACGAGGAGATTCGTTTCTGGCCCATAGTTGACATGTTATCAATCAATCAATAATCTTTGCGATGCGCTGCCGATCGGCCACCTCGGCGGGAGCACCGGCGATCGCGGCGATCGGCTCCAGCCGTGCCTTCTCATGCGCGGTGTCACGTCGCGGATGGTGCGGTACAGCTCGCCGATGGGGCGTGACACTGTGCAGTCCAGCACGATGAGAGGACCGGGTATGGACGTGCTGATGTTCGCCACCGTCGCGGTGCTGGGGTTCACGGCGTGCGCCGAGTTCGGCTCCTATGCTTTTGTGCATCCGGTGGTCAAGCGTCTGGCGCCGCGTGACCACATCCTGGTCGAACAGGGTCTGCTGCGTACCTTCGGGATTGTGATGCCGGTGCTGATGACGGCTTCGCTCGTGCTGGCTATCAGCTACGCGGCCCGCCCTGATGGGGCGGGGTTGCCCGAGGTGTTGCGTTGGGTCGCGGCCGCGACCTGGGCCACGGGCATCGTCACGACCGTGGTCGTGAACGTGCCGATCAACCTGTCCACACTGCGCTGGGACAAGGATTTCCCTCCGGAGCGCTGGCAAGAGCGCCGTAACCGCTGGGAGTGGTTTCAGGGATACCGTTCGTGGGCCTATCTCGCGGCCTTTCTGCTCGTCGCCCTCTCGGTCGCCACGGTCGGCTGAGAGAGCGTTGGATTACCCGTTGACCACGTGAAGTGAGTTGACGGGATCCGTTGTGGTCGAGGGGATTACAGAAGCGGATACCGGATCAAGCGCGACCGGCTTGCCGACGGTCAGTCGCGGCCAGTACCCACCTGACTTTGGATGCGGTGCCCGTGGGACCAGGTGGCGTGGTCTTCGTGGTCGTCGTCTACCTCGTAATCTTCCGTACCAGGACGGCCTGCCATGAGGCGCCTCATGACACGTCAGGTCAGGAGTTCGCGGGCCAGGGCCTCGGTCCACCAGCGTTCGACTTGATCGGGCTGCCAGCCGCGTTCGCCAGTCAGTGTGGTGTAGACGTCGATGTTGCAGATCGCCGCATAGATATCGACGGCCGACCGTATGTCCAATCCTTCCCGGAGAACGCCGCCCGGCCACGACGAGAACACCTGGATCCTGGTCTCGTCCCCCCGCTGACGGCCGTCGCGGTAGGCGGTCGCCAGTGCGGGCTCGGTGCGGCCCGCCTCGCGCACGAGCGCGATGATGTCACCGGCGCGCTCGAAGAGGCGCCGGTCGTAGCCGGCCATCGCCGCGAGTTGCCGCACCGGATCGTTCTCGGCCCCTTCCAGTTCGGCGAGCGACTGCGATGGATTCGCGGCGATGTCGGCTGCGTCGGCCAGCGCTTGGATCAGCCCGGTCTTGTTCCCGTACACCGCGTAGACGGTCGGCACCGAGACCCCGGCCTCCCGTGCCACGTCACGTACCGTGGTCGCCGCCCAGCCGCGGGAGAGGAACAGTCGACGGGCGGCGCTGGCGATCTCACCCCTGGTCTCTGCCGCTTGCGCCGCCCGGCGCAGTGACTCGTACCTGCGCCTGCCTGTCTCGGCGGTCATCACTTGCCCCCTTCGGTTTCCGGACCTTATATTGAATATATGTCGCGTAAACTCAGCGTCGGAATCACCTGGACGTTCTCGCGGATCGCCGGACTCGCCGGACTCGGCTTCGCCATCCTGATCGCCTCCACCAACGCCTTCCTGGTGCCAGCCGGCCTGCCCCATACCGGCGCAGAGACCAACGACGTTGTCCAGTTCTTCACCACCCAACAGGACACCGTCGGTCTCGCCTCAGCACTCGCACCGATCGCCTGGGCGCTGGCCACCCTGTTCGGCGCCGGCGCGGTCTCCGTGCTGTGGCGAACCGACCGCGAGCACGGCACAGCCTGGTCCCTGGTCGGGTTCGCCGGGGTGATCATGCAGAACGTCACCTTCACCGGCGTGATGGCCACCCGGCTCGCGCTCGCGTCAACGACCGCGCAGGACAGCAGCACGATCGCCGGACTCTGGGCACTGCACAACGCGCTGTTCGTCTTCAACGGCACCTTCCTGGCACTGGCAATGACCGGCCTGTCCATCAGCGGCCGACGCGCCGGCCTGATCCGCCGCTGGCACGGCGGGATCGGCCTGCTGGCCGCCGCACTCCAGTTCGGCTCGGCCGTACTGAGCCCTCTGGTCATCGACGACCCCGGTACGGTCGGTCTCCTCGGCCTTGTCGGCTGGCTGATCTGGGTCGTGTGGATCGTCGCCTACAGCATCACCCTGATCCGCCTGACATCCGTTTCCATCCAGGCGATACCGAATAACCGACGCACCGGTCCCGTTGAGTCATTTCGATCAGACCATCGGCAGGCCGATCTACCCGACGGCCAGCGTCGCCATCCAGCACAGCAGCGCGTCGAACCGCCGGAGAGCGCGCAGGCATAGACATCCGCTCATCGGCATGAGCGGACACCGCCCCCGCCTCTGCAAAGAATGCCAACGCTGACTCCTTCGGGTCCATCGAAGAGGTCACCACAGAGAATGCGCTGGTCACCGGCTCCCGCATCGGATCGGCGTCTCAGCTAACGGGACCGACGATGGGTCCGACGCCGGCGGTACCGCGCGAGCGGCGTCGACCATGTGCAGACCTGTCGCCGCGACGGCCACGACCTGTCACCCGGGGACACAAGCCATGCTGCGAGCATCAGCCCTGACCACTTCGGTATCCACTGGGAGGTCACGCCGCACCGCTCGACCTCCATCACCGCAGGTCATAGCCCCTCGTCTCCGCCCGGCATCGGTGAGCACCTCGGTCGCGGAGACCTCTTCGCCAACCTGCACCCAATCTGCTCCCAGATGCAAGGCCAGGTCAACCAACGACTCCTTACCGCCTTGACCTGCGCACACTCCCCCAGCAGGCGACATAGAGCACTGTCGACCGCTGCGCAGAACCGCAGAGCACTCCGCGGGAAACAGGACGCCACACCGACTCTGACCTGCGACAACGTGAAGCCGCAGGCAGGGGTGGGTGCAGTTGAGCGCCGTTCGACGCCGTTGGACGCAGTTCACGGCCGTTCAGGGCAGCCCGCTGCTCCCAACCGGCTCCCCCCAAACTGGGCCCGCATCGGACCGCCGACCCGCCGACCCGCCGACCGATCGTGAGCTGCCGGCCCAGTGCTTCGGTTGGCGCCAGCGCTGGCTCTCGCAGCCGCATCCGCCGATCCGGTAGCACGCTCACGATCACCGCGCCTGTCAGCGGCAGAGGAGTGCGCAGGCCCGCCCCGGTCTGGCGTCTCGAGCGATGATTGCGTTATGGCACACCTACCCGAGGACGTTCGGGCATCGTTTCGCTTCTTCGCCTTCTACCTGGCGAATGACACTCTCGTCATGGACTTGCTCGAGGACTTCGACTACCGACCAGTCGTCATGGCGCACGGATCGGGGCTAGAGCAGGTATTCGCCATCTTTGCCAACGTTCTGGACGTCAACGAGTCCGGCGAGGTGACTAACTACGGCGATGCCGAGTATCGAGCCGCCCAGTGGATCCGTCGCTGCTGCGACGACAGCTACAAGGTGGATCCTCCATTCGCCGGTTGGGAGCTCGATCTGCCGCTCTAGACATCGCGCGCTCTGAGGGGATTCGTCCCCTGCGTACCCAATGCGTCTCGTACGCGGATCATTCGGACGAAGATGAGCGTCACGCCGGGCAGCGCGCTACTCGCGGCAGAAGCGGATGCCTGCGGGGTTCAGCCGCGGCTGGCGTACAGGTACACGGTGACTGCATCGGGTGCGTCCAGGTTGACCAGGAGCGCTCGACGTGTGCCCTCTGCCGTGGGTTGCTCCTCGTCGAGGCCGGAGATGGTCTTGGCGGTTTCGGGGTCCCACAGGTTGCCACCACCGACGTTGTGCTTGGCGTCGACTGCCCGAAGCCCCGGCGCGAGAGCCGTTGTGAAATTCGCCGCGGCGACGAAGGCGTCGAGTTCGGTGCGCGGCATGCGGACCTTCGCCGAGAGCTGGGTTTCCAAGCCGTTGCTGTACCCGGCGGTGAGCAGCACGCTGCCGGGCGGCAGGGTCACGTGAGCGACGGCTTCCACCTGGGCCGCGCTGGCGACCTCTGGCTTGGACTGTACCGGGAGCAGGTCTATGTCATTGCTGTCGACAGACAGCCCCGCCACACCGCACGCGATCAGCGACAGGAGCAGGCTGATGCACCCAAGCACGAGTGCGGCCGTGCCACTCCGGTTGCGCGTCCTCGGCGCAGCGGTCTCGATCATGTCCAGCACGATACGGCGCGCGCCTCATCGGCATGTGCGGACACCGATCTGCTGCCGCCGCGAGGCGCCAACGCTGACGCCTTCGGGCGCGCCGAAGAGGTCTCCAGCTTGAAGGTCCTGGTCAGGGCACTGCCTGTGGGATCGGTGTCTCGAATGACGGAACTACGGCGGACTCCAGCAAGCTCACCCGCAACGCCAAGCTCCAGCAAGCTGTTTGAGGCGCCCGCCGCAGGTTCACCCACCACGACGGTCACCGCCAACCCCGATGGCCTGGTCGAATTGACCCAGAGCGCCGTGCCGACTCGCAAACGTATCGACGGCCAGTGGAAGGACCTTGGTCAGCCCTTAACGGAGGGCCGAGGCGCTAACGGATGGTGAAGGTCAGCGGGTTCGAGATGCCGAGGCCGCCGTGGGAATCGTGGACCCGCACGGTGAAGGTGGACGACGTGCCGGCCGACAGGGCCGTCTGGAACTGGTAGCGCTGTCCGCTGTTGGTCGGCGTCACGGCCAGCCGGGTTGCGCCGAGGTAAAGCTCCACCCGGCTGACGAGGTCCCCGGGATCGGTGTCGGCGACGTCGGCGACCAGCGTGACGGTCGTCGGTTCGAGGAAGTAGGTCTGCCCGCCGGGGGTGCTCAGCGCCGCCGCCGGCGGGTGGTTGGTGCCGGTGGACGCCGGCGTCACCACCGTGACCAGCAGCGGCGGCGCAGCGCCGGACAGCGACTGGTCGGTGCCGGCCGAGACGGACAGCACGAAGGTGGTGCTGGTGCCGGGCTCCCCGATCGGTGGTGTCCACAGCGCCTCGTACCGGTCACCGGTCGTCCTCACCCCCCGGGCCGCCGTGACGCCGTCCACCCGGAACGACACCGAGGTGATGCTGTGTCCGCCTCCCACGGTCGCGGTCGCCGCCAGCGGGACGGTTCCCGGCGTGGTGTACACCGCGCCGGCGGTCGGGCTGAGCCAGGTGACGATCGCCGGGTAGTCAGCGACCGGCGGTGTGGTCGTCCGGGTCGGCGTCACGCTGGGCAGGACGCCGCCGGTGCACGTGACGCCGTTGAGCGTGAACGACGTCGGTATGGGGTTGCTGCCCGACCAGGCGCCAACGAAACCGATGTTCGCGGAGCCATTGGTGCCCAGGGTCGCGTTCCAGCCCAGATTGGTCGCGCTGACCTGCTGGCCCGCCTGGGCCCAGGTGGCGCTCCAGGTTTGCGTGAGCCGCTGGTCGACTGCAGGGAACGCGAACCGCAGCGTCCATTCGTTGACTAGGTCACCCAAGTTGGTGACCGCGATGTCGGCGTGGAAGCCACCGGTCCACTGGCTGGTGACGACGTAGTTCACCCGACACCCGGCCGCCGCGTTCGCCGCACTGGCGTGTGAGATCGCGGCCATCATCGCGACCATGGCAACAGCGATGGCGGCCACAGCAGTCAGCGACTTCCGCATGGCACACCTCGCCGCAGATAGCTGGACGTCTATGAATATGTCGACTGTCCTGCTGCTCCGCCTTCCTGTCAAGGCACGCACGGCAGTCCTGCCGCCGGCAGGACAACGGACAGCCCGCCCATGGCTGATCGGTAGCGGCCACAGCGCCGAGCAGGCAGAAGAGTGGATAGCGCAGCTTCCCGCCTGGACCGCGACTGACCGTCAGGTCCTGGACGACTTCGCGTCAAAGAACGCAACGAAGTGGGCGGCCAAGTCCCGGCAGAAAACCGAGTGCCGGGTACGCGACCTCGCAATGTGGACCAGCGAGTGGGCAGATCACCAGACCGACGGCCATCAGTCAGCCCCGAGCCACAGCGCGGGGCGCCCTCGGTGATGTGGGCGCCGGTGCCGCTCTCCCGCCACAGTGGAAGCCGGCCGACACCGGCTACCTCATGACGACGACCTACCGGGCCGACTCCGACACAACTCCTCCATCGCCGTACACCGCACGTCTTCAGACCTCCGGCGATGTTGTCACCGCTATCGTTCTCGACCTTGAGGGGCAGGTCGCCGCGTCCGGCAGGCTCACGACCGCCGACGCATTCGGGATCGTCGACCAGGTCGAAACCGCACCTGCACACCGGAGTCGCGGACTGGGCAACGTGGTCATGCCGCAGGTAGGGGTGGGTGCAGTTGTGCGCCGTTCGGCGCCGTTGGACGCACTTCAAGGCCTTCAGGGCACCCTGCTGCTCCCAGCCTGCTCCCCCTGTCCGGACCCGGCACCGCCTCCTTGTAAGTCACAGGCAGCACCAGCAGTACAGGTCCTCGCCCGCGTCTCGGGCGCGCTGAGCAAGGGCGGCAACCTTCTCGATCACAGGCAGCATCTCGTCGTCAGACAGTGGCCTACTCCACGCCAGTTCCTCGATCCGCCCCCATTGCGCCGACAACTCCAGCGCCTGGGCGTTGCTGATAGAGGCGAGGGCGTCCCGCGCAGCCCGGTCCAGCGACATCAGCCACGGCCCGTCCTGCTCGTCTCCGCTCCACAACAACTCGAGGTCGACCAGGCTCGCATCCCAGTCGACCTGTCGAACGAGGCTGACAAGCTTGCCGAGGGTCACCGTCGGCTCGATGCCCTTCAGGTCAACCGCATCCACAGCTATGCCGCCGCGGCTGGCAGCGAACGGTCCGGCCTCGAAATCCTTCATCAACCTGACAGCCGCAGCGTCGTCGTTGGCCCGGAAGTAGTCGTACAGCACACCCATGGCACGGACTCCACCACAGGGATACGACAGCGGATGCCCCCACATCCGGGGGTCCGTCAGGATGCAGGTCCAGCGCTTCAATGGCGGCGCTGCCGTGGTGCGGGGCAGGTGACGATGTCCCATGGTCCCAAAGGCGACCGCCGGCCGAACGGCGCAGTTATCGTGTCCGACGTGAACCTCGCGGATTGTGATCGATGCGGCCAGCACAGATTCGGCGGCCTGGACGCGCGGGTGGATGGGTTCCGGGTGGGAAGGGTTGGATCGTGGGTATCGCGTGGCGCGAGTCGCCGGAAGAGCTGGTCGGGCTGCTACGCCGACACGGCCTGACTCCGGACCGGGTGGACAACGTCGAGGCGGCGTGGAAGGCGTTCCGCGAGTTTCTTGCCCGGCCGGTCGACGGCTTGGAGCCAGGGCCGGACAGCGACGCCGATGGCTTCATTGTTCAGTGGGGCCGGTACAGCTGGCACGATCGACTTCCCAGCCTGAGCTTCACCAGACAGTTCGCCGTCGACGTGCGGGGAAGCTGGACCGAGACCGACTGGTACCAACCAGAGATCTGGCAGGTGAGCCTGGAGTTGGTCTTCCCAGACGCACCCGCGCTCGCCGACCTAGGCCGGCTCAACGTCCAGAACACCGGGTTCGACTTCAGTCCACCCGGTCCGGAGCGAGACCATGCGATTGGTGAAGCGGAGTGGGAGGTGCAGCGCTACCCCACCTTGCAAGCGCTGTGGGCGAGCACCCCCTTGCGCAGCGCCGTCATGCTGGACCGCGCAGACTAATCACCCGAACGCCCCAGCCGCACCGGGCTACGGATGCCGGTGAGTCACTTCCGACCGACAAGTGCGCGTGGTCTGCAGTGCAGATGCGCGCAGTTGTCTTCAGGTATCGTCGCCGGCATGTCGCTGCCTGATCTGGTGCCGATTTCGCGCGAACCGGACTACCGCACCGACAGGGTAGGGCGACACGCCGACGGCCAGTTCTTCGCGGGAATACACGGCGCGCATCGCGATGACGACCACGAGCCGGATCCGGACCGGGAACGGATCCGCTGGTACGCCTACCTGCACCTGTTCGACGCCAACGGCCGCCACCGCCGGACCGACATCTCGCTCGTGGCCACCGCTCCGTACCTACGAGGTGAGCTTGCTGACCAAGCCGAGGCCCGCTTGGCTGCCCTGCTCGATCAGCTACCTGAACGGCAGTACGGCGACATCGCCATCCAACTGTTCCGCGTGGTCCACGACGGTGTCACGTTCGGCTTGATCGACGAGTCTGACCCTGAGCGAGGCGACTGGGTCGAGTTGTATCCAGACCGCCTCGGGCTCACAGAACCCTGGGACGGGCTCTACAGCACCTGATCGCCGAACACCGCCAGCATCACGTCGCAGGTCAACGCCAGCCGTCAGACCCACGCTGACATAGGCACTATGGGCGTTTCATAGCCGCCGGACGCGTGCCCGCGGCATCGGGTTGAATGCCGGGGTGATCACTATGGAGGCCGTCATCGAGGTACCCGCGGTCACCGACGGATCGCCGTGGCCGGTGGCAGCGATGGCGCCCGGATCGTGGTTGATGCTCAACGCCGGCTGTGCCGGCGACCAGGTCGGGCTGTTCGTGACGGCGCTCGCTGGCCGGATCGAGGTTCAGCCTCCTGACGGCCGCGATGAGGTCGTAAACGCGCTGCTGGCTGACGAATTTCTCATCGCTGCCGGCGACCTGCAGGTCCGCGACCCCACCACCGGGACGGTGATGACGCCGGGCTGCTGTGCCGGGCTGGAGGACTGGCGCGACTGGGCGCAGGTGTTGATCGGCGACTCGCCGTGGCTGGGACATGACCCGGGTCCGGAGGTCGAGTTCGTCAGCGACGATCTGCGGGTGCGGCAGGACGGCGGCGAGACCCGGCATCGCGGCCGGTGGGCCGGCGTCCACGTTGACCTGCCACAAAGCGCGCTACCCGGGCTGCTGATCGGCGTGCAACGGGACCTGGTCGGCTTCCTCGACGCCCTCACCGGATGGGCCACGCGAATCGGACTGCAGCGCCCGGGACCGCTCTAGTTAAAGCGATCGACAAGAACTTCGCGATCACGGCGCCGTTGGACGTACAGCACTTCCGCTAGCGCTGTCATCGGCAAACCACTCGACCAGCAGCCGATCAGGATCGGTGACCTTGGCGCCTCAGCGGGCAGGTGCGCGACGTCCGGTGGCCCCAAGCAAGTCCCACCGGTTGCCGGCGATGTCGAGGAAGACCGCGACCCGGCCGTAGGGCTCGGTTCGTGGCGCTCGGACGAAGGTGACATCGGCCTCGACCATCCGGCGGTATGCGGCGTCGAAGTCGTCGACGCGGAGGAAGAACCCGACTCGGCCGGCTACCTGGTTACCGATTGCGGCCCGTTGGTGTTCTCCGTCGGCGCGAGCGAGCAGAATCCCGGTCTGGGCGCCCGGCGGCCGGACGACGACCCACCGCTTGGGTCGACCGTCATTGGTCAGCGAGGGAGAGTCCTCGACGAGGTCGAAGCCGAGTACGTCGGTGAAGAACGCGATCGCGGGGTCGTACTCGTCGACAATCAGGGCAACCAAGTCGATCTGCACCACGGCACCGTACGTCGGACAGGTCCTTCTGGCCGCCCCGTGCGCCGACAAAGGGCAAAGAGGACGTCTGGTCCTGCGGTGTCCACACGACCTGACGGCGCCGCGGTCAAGGAGGATGCGCTGGCGGCAGCGTTGAACCTGACGGCCCTCACGGCGGACGCGGTTACCGCCCTGGCTGCCGTGACAGAACGCGACCCGCACGAAGTCCTGCGGACCCTTCAATCACCAAGCTCCGGGCAGTTGGTGCCACGTGCAGCTACAAGCGGCACCTCTGATTCACCGCCTGGACTGCAGATCGTCTATCCCGATGCCATGGACGAAAATGACTGGTCGATGACCGAGTCCAAGGGGTGGATCGAGATAACGGTCCATTGGGCCGGTAGCGAGAAAGCGATCACCTTCTACGATCCGACCCGGCTGTCTCAGGAGGTGCAGAGCGCCCTGGCCGAGTCCGGCTACTTTGTCGAAAGAGCTGCGGTTGTCGTGCCGACACTGTCACAGCAAGCCATCGAAGCGGTCGTAGCCCTCATGGCGCGGCGAAACTTCGTGGACATCCGTTGAGGCGGGGTACGGGCGAACCAGCCGCCATGGGCACTGCGAGCGCCTGCTCATCGGGTGATGGGATACCTCCACGGCGAACGACACCGACGAACGCTGACGCCTTCGGACCCGCCGAAGAGGTCACCGTTCAGGAAGCCCTGCTCAGAGGTTCGCCAGTGGGATCTGGGTCTCGGCTCGCGGGATCCGTACAGACGCCACCGCGGCGACAGTCAGAGCCGTGCATCGATGCGGGCTGGCCTCGTGATCGGTGTCGGCAGGCGTCAGTTCGACAGCCAGCAGCCAGTCGGAGGGCTGGAGGGTTGACCTCTTCGGTACCCACTGGGAGGTCACGCCGCACCGCTCCACCGCATCACCGCAGGTCAAAGCCCCTCGTCTCCGCCCGGCATCGGTGAGCACTTCGGTCGCGGAGACCACTTCGCCAACCTGCACCCAATCTGCTCCCAGATGCAAGGCCCGGCCAACCAACGGCTCCTTACCGCCTTGACCTGCACACACTCCCCTGCCAGGAGACATAGAGCACTGTCGACCGCTGCGCAGAACCGCAGAGCACTCCGCGGTGAAACAGGACGCCACACCGACTCTGACCTGCGACAACGTGAAGCCGCAGGTAGGCATGGGTGCAGTGGTCAGGCACGGCCGGGCGAACAACAAAACGACGGTGCGGTCCGCCTCTGGGCGGCCCGCACCGTTATCGAACGCCGGGCGCGTTACGCCCGTCTGCCGGAATGCTGGTGGGTGGCAGTTCCCGGCTACAGGTCGGCCTTCGTCACGCGGGAGGATTCGTACGTCGTGGAGGCCGGGGGGAGGCCCGGCACGGTGGAGACGTCCTTGACCAGCATGCCGGTCGTGGCGTCGATGGTCAGCACCTCGCTGCCCTCGCCGCCGAACACCTCGGGGCCGGCGGTGATCGTCAGCGTGGCCTTGCCGTGGGTGGTCGAGTTCTTGACGCTGACCGCGGAGATGGTGGACAGCAGACGCAGCACACCGGCCCGGACCTGCGTGTTGCCGTCGCCAGCGGACAGCGCCTGGGTGCTGTACGTCCACAGGGCGTTGTCGAAGTGCCGCTGAACGGCCTGGGGGCTGTACGGCTTCGGCTCGGCGTTGCCGCCCTTCTGCTTGATGATCACCTGGGCGTCCGCCTGCTGCTTGTCCCACACCGCCTTCTGCGCTGCGGGGTCGAGGCCGACCAGCGGATCCTTGGCTGCCTTGAGCATCTGGGTCCGGCCGTCGGCCGGGCTGCTGTCCGCCGCGGCGACGGCTGCCTTGAGGAGCGGAGCGTAGCCGCCGTCCGTCATCTGGTCCTGGTGACGGGCGATCGCCCGCTTGATGTCCTTCACGCTGTTGCCCGTATAGATCGCGTGACCGTCGGTGTATAGCGTGTAGACGACCTGCATGGTCTTGGTGCCGTGGACCTGCGTCGCCTTCACCAGCCACGCGTCGCCCGCCGCCGGGGTGACCGTCTTGATGGACCCGGCCAGGGTCATCAGCGGCGCGCGCTCGGCCGACCCGTCGACGGTGGTCGAGCCCGAGGTGGCGGCTGACGAATCCTTGCTGGCCTCCATGCCCCCGGTCGCCGACGAGTTGAGCACCACAGCGACGACTGCCGCCGCGGCGGCAACTCCCACCCCGGCGCCGATGCCCAATCGGCCCGCGATACCGATGCGGCGGCGGCGCTGAGGCGCCGGGCTGGATTCGTGGTCCCGCGTGGTTGTCGTCGTTTTCATGGTTGAAGTCGCCTCCATAGTCGTGTCCGCCGCTGATATCGCGCCCAGCAGCCGCACGGTTCCGGGGTCGGCCATAGCCGCCCGCAGCACCGCCCGCGCCCGCTGATACGCCTCCGGGCGTAGTGGTTCCGCGCTGCCCAACGCACCGACCAGATCGAGCTCGTCGGTCATCGGTGTCTCTCCTTCGCGCTGTTGCGGTCCTTCAGAAGCGCGGACACCCCCGGGGCGTCGCGCAATGCCGTCCTGGCTTGGCTCAGCAGCCGCCGCGCGGTGCCGGCCGGTATGCCGAGTGCCCGCGCGGCGTCGGCTGCGGTCAGGTCCTCCCAGGCGACGAGCCTCAGGACCTCCCGCTCTTCGGGTTTGAGCCGCGTCAGGGCCGACCGGAGCACCGCCCGGGCGTCCACGCCGAGGTCCACCGCCGACCACGGATCCCATCCAGTAGCCACGTCCGGCACGTCCGCGACCAGGTCCTCGGCCGGCCGGGACCGCCAGTAGCGCCGCAAGCGATTCAATGCCACCCCGTACAGCCACGGCCGCGCGTCGTTGTACGACCGGTCGTACGATCGCCGCGACTCGAACGCCGCAACCCAAACCTCGCCCAGGAGGTCCTCAGCCGCATCCCGCCCAGCCCGGCGAACGAGGTACGAACCGACGGCGGCCTCATGACGCTCGACCACCTCTACGAAGGCGTCGACGTCGCCATCCAGGGACCGGCCTATCAAATCCGCATCCGAAGCCATGGCCCTCCTCGGCAGAGTTCGCGCTTCACCCTGACATTGCCGATCAGGCGGCGAAGTGTTCAGGCCCCGAGGTCCGACGGCAAGCGGTCGCCCAATAGCGACCTCTCGGCGGCATGAGCGGCTGCGGCGCGGTCAGCGTTGGCCCCAAGCGTGGCGCCCAGGCCAGGGCCGAGGGCCGAAGTCGGGAGGTAGAGGCAGCGTCGCGGCGGCGAGGCTGCCACTCCACATCGACACTCTCTCCGCCGTTTCAGGGCTGGATCTGGTTCTCGATGGGGCTGCCGGAGGCGCCGAGAAATGGCGGCTCGCCCGACTTGGGCGCGACGACCGAGCCTACCGATCCGAGACTGCCCGACGAGCGGCCCTACCGCCTGGCTCCACGCCTACAATCACCACCGCCACCACACCGCACTCCTTGACCGGCACCGTGACCACGACGATGCCCTCCTTGTCATGTGTCGGAATCATGGCGATTCGGGCCCTTGCCGTCAGCTGGCGGGGAAGTAGTGGCCGTTGTCCAGATCGGCGAGCAGGCGGGGCTGAGCGGGTTCCCAGCCGAGGGTCCGGCGGGTGACGAGGTTGGACGCCGGATAGCTCTGCGTGACGATGTTCGCGAGGAACCCGAAGTATCCCGGCAGCACCAGTTCGTCCAGGGGAACGCTCACGGCGGGCAGGCCCAGACGGCCGCCGATGGCCTCGGCGATCACGCGGAACGGGATGCCTCCGTCGTCGACCGCATGCCAGTATCTGCCGGCTGGGCCCCTCTCCAACGCCAGGCGGAACACGGAGGCGACATCGCGGATGTGCACGGCAGTCCACAGGTTCGCGCCGTCTGCGGGGTAGCCGACGAAGCCCTTCTCCTTCGCGAGCGCGATCAGTGTGGGGAGGAAGCCGGCACGATCGGTCGTGTCATGCGCAATGTTGGCGATCCGCACGACCGAAGACCGCACGCCCTGCTCGGCGAGGCCGATCACGGTGGATTCCACGACGTTCCGAGCCCGCAGGGTGCCCTTGTGCTCATCGCCGCTGGGAAGGGCCGGGTCCTCCTCGGTGGCCGTCCGGCCTAGGAATCCCTGCCCAGGCGAGCCGATGCTCCCCGCCGCGACCAGCGGCTTCCCGGTGCCCGCCAGCGTCTCACCGTAGGCGAGCATGATCGGGACCTCCGCGGCGGCCACGGCGTCGATCCCGCCGGAGAAAAGCAGGTCCTGCCGGTGGGCGACGTGGATGACGCCGTCGGAGTCCGCAGCCGCCTCCTGGAGCCCGTCGAGATCCTGGAGGTCGCCGCGGCGCACCTTCGCGCCGAGCGCGGACAGCGCCGCCGCAGCAGTGTCCGACCGGGCCAAGCCGGTGACCTCATGCCCGGCGGCGATGAGCTCGGGGACGATGTACGAACCGGAATGGCCGGTCCCGCCAGTGACGAAAACGCGCATGCTGCTGTCCTTGTCAGTGATGTGGCGCGAGAAGTGCGGGTGCGGGTGCGCTCAGCTGAAATTGCTGACGCCGAGGGTGAAGTTGAAGGTCCAACGCCGTGGCGGCCAGGCTGATCATTCGCAGGCCCGTCCCTTCCAGCCAGTGCGCCGTCTCCAGGCCCCGGCATTCAGCGGCTCTGTTCGTCGACTGTCTCGTCCCGAGGGCTCAGCCAGTGAATTCGTTGACGCCGAGGGCGAAGTCCCAGTGGGCGACCCCGTTGCCGGCGAGGCCCACCGTGACCAGGCCCATTCCTTCCAGCCAGTGCGCCATTCTCAGGCCGCCGACGTCCAGCGGATGCAGCCCGAGGCTCTCGACGAATGCCGCCACTCCCGCCTTGACCTGCGCATCGTCGCCAGCCATGAAGACGTCGGGCCGGCCGTTCTCCAGGACATTACGAAAGATGGTGTTGAATGCCTTCACCACGCCGGCACCGGCCGGGGCCACCTTGGCGACTTCCTGCGCGATCGAGGTCTCCTCGCTGTGGGCCAGTCCGTCGAACGTGGCGTTGAACGGGTTGCTGATGTCGACGATGACCTTGCCCGCGAGGGCGTCTCCGTACTCGGTGACGACCGGAACGACAGCGGCGTACAACAGGGCCGTGATGACGATGTCCCCGGCCGGGACGGCGCCCCACTCGCCCGCCGTCGTGCCGCCGCCCAGAGCCTTCGCCAGGTCATCGGCCTTGGACTGATCGCGTCCCATGACCTCGACGGTGTTGCCGCCCGCCACCGCGAGCGTGCCGATGGTGCGGGCCATGTTCCCCGTACCGATGAGGGTGATGCTGCTCATGAGGTGTGCTCTCTTCCTGATTCCGGGTGTGTGTTCAGAGGGCGGTGGTGCCGCCGTCGGCGACCAGTTCCAGGCCGTTGACGTAGCTGGAGTCATCGGAGGCGAGGAACAGGGCGACGGTGGCGATCTCCTCGGGGCGGCCCATCTGCCCGCGGGGGATGAGGGACTCGAAGGCGGCCCTGGTCGCCTCGTCGAACAGTTCTTCCTGTTTGGCAGTGCCGACCTGGCCGGGGGTCAGGACGTTGACCCGGATCTTGCGGTCGCGCAGTTCGTTGAGCCAGACGCGGGCCCATGCCTGCTGGACGGCTTTGCTTCCCGCGTAGAGGCTCCAGCCGGGGAAGGCGCCGAGGGAGGCGTTGGATCCGGTCATGAAGACTGAGCCGTTGTCGTTGATCAGCGGGAGTGCCTTCTGCACGGTGAATAGGGTGCCGCGCGCGTTGAGCGAGAAGGCGCGGTGGAACTGTTCCTCGGTGATCTCGCCGAGGACGGCGGGTTCGCCCATCCCGGCGCTGGCCCACAGCACGTCGATCGAGCCCTTTTCCCGCTTGACGGTGTCGTACAAGCGGTCTAGGTCGTCCAGGTCGGCCGCGTCGCCCTGGACGGCGGTGACGTTGCGGCCGATCAGCTTGACGGCGTCGTCCAGTGCTTCCTGCCGCCGGGCCTGGATGAAGACATGCGCGCCTTCCTCGACGAACAGTTTGGCGCCGGCCAGTGCCATGCCGGTGGATCCGCCGGTGATTACCGCAACCTTGCCATCGAGCTTTCCCACGATCACTCCATTGAGTCGATGAGTATTCAAAACAGATGCTGGTCGGAGCGCCGTTGTCAACGGTTGTGTCGTCGAAACCGTCGAATGACGCAACGGGGCTCGGCTCAATTCATCATCTGTCTATGCCGATCCCAGCTCGCTGCTGCCAAGTCCGAGGGCGAATTCTTATACCGATTTCACTCCGGTCCCATCGGGTACCCATGAAGCGTGCCATTGGCCTGAGTAGGTGTCCAAGACCTCTTTCAGTCGTTGCGATACCCTGAAGGCATCGCCCGACCGGGAGGCTCCATGGATCTGGACCTGCGCAAGCTGCGCTACTTCGTCGCCGTCGCCGACAAACTGCACTTCGGCCGCGCCGCTGATGAGCTGCACATCGCGCAGCCGGTGCTCAGCCGCCAGATCCGCGCGCTGGAACACGATCTCGGCACCCCGCTGCTGATCAGGGACAGCCACGGCGTGGAACTGACCGACGCCGGCAGGCAGTTGCTGACCGACGCCGGCCCGCTGCTGGCCTCCGCGCACGCGGTCCGCCGCCGGGTGACCGTGGCCGCGCGCGGCAGCCAGCGGCTAATGGTCGGCTTCCGCGCGGGCATCACGGCCACCCCAGCGGTACGGCAGTTCGCCGTCCAGCACCCAAGCGTGATCGTGGACGTGCAGCGGATCGAAGGGGACGACCAGGCCACGCTGCTGCTCGACGGCCGCATCGACGTCGCCTACGTGCGATTGCCCATCGACGAGACCGGCCTGCGCGTCACCCCGCTGTACACCGAGCCCCGGGTGGCGGTGCTGCCCGCCGGCCACCGGTTAGCCGGCAAGGAGCAGATCACCGAGGCCGACCTGGCCGGCGAGCCGTTGGTCTGGCATGCGGACACGAGCACGCAGCCCACCAGGCGCACGCACCCTAACGCCGGATACCTGATACGCGGGGTGGACGAGACACTCGAGCATGTCGCGGCCGGCCGAGGCATCTCGTTCCTGGCCCGTTCGGCGACCGTGTTCTACTCACATCCGGACGTCAGCTATGTCCCCATCCCGCAGCTGGCACCCGACCAGGTGTGCCTCGCTGTGGCGGCATCGCGCGCCTCGCCGCTAGTCGACGACTTCGTCACCGCGGCTCAGGCGACGGCCGAGATCACGGCAGAATGTGGGAACTATGAAATGTGGCAGCTTGACGGCGGCGCCATTGCAAGAGACGGCTGATTAATCAGCGAGACAGTGTCACTCCTTTATTTCGATCTCATCGATAATGCGGAGAATCCGCGCGGATGGTGTGATCCGGCAAGGGTTGCCGAGATATCCCGAGGCAATATGGGCCAACCGACGAAGTGGGTGTCGCAACCAATTCCAACAGAACGCTCTGTGCACTACATCGGCATGAGCAGACACCGCCCTCGCCTCTACAGAAAACGCCGACGCCGACTCCTTCGGGTCCGCCGAAGAGGTCTCCACCCCGAAGCGCCTGGTCAGAGCGTTGCCTGTGGGATCGGAGTCTCAAATGACGAAACCGCGGCCGACCCCAGCAAGCCCCCACAACGCTTCACATCGACCTTTAGCACACCTACAGGCGTGGCGTTAGGCGGCCCGAGACGCCGGCCGGCGCCAGCCATCCTGGGCGCAGCAACGCCTGACCAGTTCGACCTCTACTGGGAGGTCACGCCGCACCGCTCGACCTCCATCACCGCAGGTCAAGGCCCCTCGTCTCGCCGGCATCGGTGAGCACGCCGCGGCCAGGAAGAGCACGAAGGGCCGCAGGTTGGCCCGGGACGATCCGCGCAGCTCAGCCGGGTTGAGCGCGGCTCGGCACCAGAACCCCTGGCCGCGTGGTCGAGTTGCGATGATGTTGTGGTCAACCGCGCGGCGCTCGGTCCGCAGGAGCGTCGCGACGCCGAGCTGCACGGCTCGGCGGTGCGGGGATGGTGCCGTCAGCGCGAGTCGTGGCCGGCGCAGTCGCAGCCGCAGCCTTGGATGTGCGGCGCTGGAGCGTGAGAGTCATGACCAGCACGACCAGCGCTCCGACGATCAGCCCGAGGATCGCGCTGGCCACCGTGTTGACGAGCCAGCCGAGGAGCCCGCCGAGAACACCCGTGGCGTCGTGGGCGGCGACCTCCACGTCATGCACGGCCTCGTACAGGAAGTGCAGGTTCAGCTCGTTCGTGCCGAGCAGCAGGATGTGCCCGCCCACCCACAGCATCGCCGCGGTGCCGACTACCGTCAGCACGGTGAGGACCACCGGCATGGCCCTCACCAGACCGCGGCCGAACGTCGCGACGGCGCCGGAACGTTGCGACAGGCGCAGCCCGGCGTCGTCCATCTTGACGATCAGGGCCACCACGCCGTACACCAGAACGGTTATGACGACGGCGACGACAGCCAGGATCGCCAGGCGGGACCCGAACGCCTCATCGATCACCTCATTAAGGCTGATGACCATGATCTCCGCCGAGAGGATCAGGTCGGTTCGTACCGCCCCAGACACCAGTGTCGTCTCGTCCTGCACCTTCTCCTCGCCCGCGCCGGAGGCACCGTGATGGGCGATCTTGTCCCACACCTTCTCCGCGCCTTCATAACAGAGGTAGGCGCCGCCGAGCATGAGGATCGGAGTGAGCAGCCAAGGCACGAACTGACTGAGCAGCAGCACCGCCGGCAGGATGATGAAGAACTTGTTGCGCAGCGACCCCACGGCAATGCGCTTGATAATCGGCAACTCGCGCTCGGCCGCCAGGCTCCGCACGTACTGCGGCGTGACGGCAGCATCGTCGACGACGACGCCCGCAGCCTTGGCGCCGGCCTTCGCGGCGGCCGCCCCGATGTCATCGATCGACGCGGCAGCGGCACGGGCCAGCACCGCCACGTCATCCAGCAGGGCTACGAGTCCACCGGCCAAGGGAGGGTCCTTCCAGGGTTGCGCAGAATTCGAACTGGCCCATTCTCGCCCAAGTCCCCGCGCCCGGCACGCCACCGCCCGGTCGCATCTGGGGCGGGAAGCCGGGCGAGAGCTCGAGGTGACCGGCTATCGCGCTCAGCCGACGACCCACCACCACCGCACCCGGCCCGCGCCAGCCATTGCGGAACGACACGCCTGACCACTTCGGCCCCGCCGAAGGGGTCATCACAGAGGATGCGCTGGTCACGGGATCGCCAGTGGGATCGGTGTCTCAGCTAACGGGACCAGCTACTGGTCCGGCACGGCGGGACTGTGCGCTCGAACATCGATGAGGCCACCTTTGAACAGGCGCAGACGCTGCTCGTACGACACCGGTTGGGTCTGGACCTCCCGCAACGGCAACGCCGCGCCCGCAACCCGTACGTCTTCCGCGGCCCGATCTACTGCGCCGCCTGCAACCGGCGGATGCAGGGCCAGTACAACCACGGCGCCGCCTACTACCGCTGCCGCTTCCCCCAGGAACACGCCCTCGCCAACGACGTCTCCCATCCCCGCAACGTCTACCTCCGCGAGGAGACCCAAGCTGAACGGACCCGAGCCGAAACCGAGCTGCACACGGGGACCTCCGCCGCACCACGCCGGATGACCCAGGCAGAGATCACCGCGCTGGTTCACGCCCTCGGGAACATCGTCACCGTGCTCCGCGACGCGGACCCCGCCGACAAAGCCGAGGTTCACCGCCACTCGGCCTGCGGCTGACATACCACCCCGAAGCGCAAACGGTGCACGCTGAAACCGATCTCAGCGCGCACCGTGGGCCTATGGTTCGTGTCCGAGGGGCGACACGATCCTTTACCCCACCGCCGTTGGCGCTCGGCGCAACTCTGAAGCTCACGCAAGCCTAGCTGCGGTGGTGACCTCTTCGGATCCGCCAAAGAGGTCATCGCAGAGGATGCGCTGTCACGGCGCCTCGCCCACGGCGACCACCTGCACCGGTACGGCGCGCTCCCCGGCGTGCACGCGTCGAAAGCGAGATCGTCGCGCGGAGGATCAAGCGGACGGGACCGCTGGTCGCCTCCGGAGCCTGAGCGCGGCTTGCTTTCGAGCGCGCTCGAAGCTCTAGCGTCGGCGTCATGACCACGACGAACGAGACGAAGACATGGATCATCACGGGCGCGAGTTCGGGCCTCGGTCTGGGGCTCGCCGAGGCGGCACTCGAGGCTGGCGAGCATGTGATCGGGACCGCGCGACGGGCCGAACGCTTCGACGGGCTCAAGGCGCGGTACGGGGATGGGCTCCTCGCTGTCGAGCACGATGTGCGCGACACGGCCGGAGCGGCCGGGGTCGTGCAGCGGGCGCTGGAGGTGTTCGGGCGCGTCGACGTGCTCGTCAACAATGCTGGCGCCCCGCCAGTCACCCGAGCTGCACCCCGGCGCCGGTGCCGCCCTGCTGAAGCTGCCCAGACGGGTCAACGACCGCCGCACGGACAACTCAATCGAGGAGAACGGGTGATCACCCCCAACCGAAACCCTTCGCCTTCTACGGCCGCATCTCGACCGAAGACAACCAGGACCCCGAATCATCTAGAAGCTGGCAACTCACTCGGGCAACCATGCTCCTCCAGCCTCACGGCGGCCGAATTGTCGCCGAGTACTTCGACATCGGCCAGAGTCGCTCCCTCCCATGGCAGCGCCGGACCCAAGCCAATCTCCTGCTCGCGGCGCTACGCAATCCACGGCGGGTTCTCCGCCGTCGTCGCGGAGAACCGGCGGCGTCGCTGCCGGCAGCTTCCTCGGCTTGGAGCTCCGCCTTGGCCTCCTTGATCCGATTCCGGCCCCAGCGCTCGCTGCGGCCGAACCCCGTGCCGAGGGCCAGCCCGGTGAGCGGCTCACCGGCGGCGCTGAGTCCCACCACGCCTTCCGCGTCGTCGCGTCAGCCAACGACGGCCCGTCCGCGCTCCACCGCACGGTCCCCGACCCGGCACTGAACACGAACCGGGCCTTGAAGTCGGCCGTGATCGTGCTCCGGAACCACACACTCTCCACCAGCGCGTACGTGCCGCCCGCCGGGATTGGCAGCACCAACTGCGGATCCGACAGGAAGCTGGCCGTCCGGTTCTCCGGCTCGGTTGATTTGTGCGCCCACACCGGCAGCATGGAGGGCCGAGCCGCCCAGCCGGCGATGTGGTTCCAGGCCCGGCAGCGTCCAGGGCCGGGTCGTCGCGCAGGGCGTCGAATGCCGCCACGGCCTGCGTCTCCAGCTGGCCCAGCGCGTCGAGGTCGAGCCCGTCCAGGCTCCCAGGGATCTCGAATTCCACCGTCGGCTCCTCAGCAAGGTAGGGATCTCAGTCCCGACCGGCCCGCAGCCAGCATCTGCAGTTCAGCGCACAGCGTAACCCAGTGAGGGCCACTTCCGATCAAGGCAGCCAGGGCTGCAACATGGCAGGGAATCAATGGATCCCAGGCATGGGTGATGTCTGGAGGTCCACGGCGTGACGGAGGCGGCCTCACCTCGCCACCAAGCTTGCGTCGGCACGGACAGGCGACCAGAATGCTCCAGCCTGCCCGTGCGGTGTGCCATCCGACGAGCCACGAAAGGCGGGCGCCACACATGCCCATGACGAGCAGCTAGGTCCGCAACTGTGGGAGTTCCCGCTACCGCGTGCGCGGCGGCGGCCACTCCCCCGGCGATCGCGATCTTGCTTCTTCTTGTCGTAGTCCTGCTGGTGAGGCAGGTCGACAGGAAGGGCGGAAGCTTCGAGGTCGACTGGAAAACCGTCGCGTTCCGCATCAAGTATTCGTCCAATCCTGATGGCCTCCACTCGCGTGCTGAGGCTCAGGATCAGACCGCGCAACCCGAGGTGACTGCTACGTCCGTACCGCAGCCCGCCGAGGAGGCCGCGCGACCTCCTGCGGGAGGTGGCGGCCCGTGAGATAGACGCGGTGCGGTGCCGTCGGCACCGCACCGCCTTTTTACGCCTGCACCTCGACAGACCGCGCCCGCCACCAGGCGACCCCAATGCAAGTGGGCTCCTATGTGACAGCGCGTCGAGAGTAGACGAGCCTTATTTCACCTACTATCATTAAGCGCATGCCTGACGGACCTGTGCGCGTAACGGGACCACTCCTGGCCGTCCTGAACGCCCTACTCGAAGCCGACGACCACGAGCTGCACGGCTGGGCGATCATGAAGGCCACGGGGAAGTCCGGACCGACCATCTACAAGATCCTGGAGCGGCTCGGTGAGTCGCGGTGGGTGACCTCCCGCTGGGACACGAACACCGAACCCGGCAAGCCTCGCCGCCGGTACTACCAGCTCACCGGACACGGCGTGGACAGCGCCCGACAGCTGATCGCCCAACGGCAGCCCAAGACCGCGTCGACCATTCGGACCCGCCTGGCTTTCGGCTGGTGCCAGGCGTGAACCACTGGGAGATCATCCTCGGCATCCTGTTCGGACTCGTCGTCAACGAGGTCACCGACATCTCGCCCTGGGCCGCGCGGAAGCTGGCCCGGTGGTCGGCCTACCGCTGGACGACGGACCCCGAGATGGCCGCAGGGTACGCCGAGGAGTGGACGGCAGTCATCGACGACCGGCCCGGCAAGCTGCTCAAGCTCCTGACCGCCGTGCGGTTCGCCTTCGGGGCTGCCGGTCGAGCTGCGCCCAGGGCTGCCATTCAGGCCCTCCGCTCGCTCCGTGACCGCTACCTGCAACAGAAGAGGTCTACCAAGATCGTCCTGGAAGTCGTCAAGCATCCGAGACCGGGAGAGGCTGTCTTCTATGTGGACGAGTGGAAGCCCGAGTACGCCCGTCACCTTAACCAGGATGGCGTCGTCGTAGAGGTCAAGAACTATCGGCCGACTAACTGGCATAAGGACAGGCTCTGGCAAAAGCGGATGATCGCTCTGCCTGAAAACGAACACGGCAAGCTCAAGGGGTTCATGCGCCGCCTCATGCCCCGACGCAGGTAGGCCAGCACGCCAGTGCTGTAGCCGTCGAACGGGCAGCCCGTTGCCCAGATGATGCTCTTGGGGTGCGGTGCCGATGGGCACCGCACCCCTCGCGTTCTACCTCTGCACCTGGCGGACGATGCCACCGCCGCCCTTACGCACATCGGCGATCTCCGCGTCTGTCTTCGACACGAACTCACCGCCGGCCCGACCATCCTCGTAGGACAGCACCCACACGGTGCCGCCCCGGGCCTTGCCGCCGCACTTGCAGCCCACAGCGCTCTCTTCCCCTACTTGCCGTGCACGTCGGCGGCCATCGCCGCCACGAGGGTCTTCCGGTCCCGGCCGATCGACGCCGCGATCTGCTCCGCGTTCGCCATCGTGGCCAGGCGGTGCCGCTCGGCCGCGAAGCCGGCGGCCACGGCCCGGCGCACCGCCGCGTCCAGGGCGGCCGGCGACAGCGGGTTGCGCTGCCGGCGGGCGACCGGCTCCGACGCCTTCCACCCGGCCCAGCCGGAGGCGACCATCGCCCCCGTTACCTTTTTGATCGTCCCCAGCCGGGGACCCTCGGTCGCCCGGCCCGGTATGACTTCCTGCCCCTGTCGTTCGGATGATCCGGGGGGTGTTGTCGCCGGGTCGGGTGGCGTCGGCGGACCGCTGATAGGGACACGGCCACCCGTGTTCGGGTAGGTCTCTTCGTAACGTGGCTGCCGCAAGTCCGACGTCCTGACTGCGGCCGAGGCCACGATGCGATGCGTGGAGGCGGGTCTGGTGCACGACGGATATGGCGTCTTCCTGGGCTTGGACGTCGGCAAAGAGGGTCACCACGCGGTCGGGTTGGCCCCGGACGGCAAGCGGCTGCACGACGCGCCGTTGCCGAATACCGAGGCCCGGCTGCGGCAACTGTTCGACAAACTCGCCCGCCACGGCCAGGTCCTGGTCGTGGTCGACCAGCCCGCCTCGATCGGCGCCTTGCCGGTCGCGGTGGCTCGGGCGTGCGGGCATCAGGTGGCCTACCTGCCCGGCCTGGCGATGCGCCGGATCGCCGATCTGCACCCCGGCAGCGCGAAGACCGACGCCCGCGACGCCTACGTCATCGCTGACGCGGACCGCACCCTGCCGCACACGCTGCGGCGGGTCGACACCGGCGACGACACGTTGGCTGAGCTGGAAGTCCTCGTTGGTTTCGACGACGATCTCGCTGGCGAAGCCACCCGGGTGTCCAACCGCATCCGGGGCCTACTCACCCAGATCCACCCCGCCCTGGAACGCGTCCTCGGCCCGAAAGTGCAGCACAAGGCTGTGCTGGAGCTGCTCTCGCGCTGCGGCGGCCCGGCCGGTCTGCGCAAGGCTGGCCGTCGCAAACTGCTCTCGATCGCCGCTGTCCACGCGCCCCGCATGGGTGAGCGGCTCGTCGAGCAGGTCATGGCCGCTCTCGACGAGCAGACCGTCACCGTCCCGGGCACGACAGCGGCGGAAACGGTCCTGCCCCGTCTCGCCGACAGCCTCCGCGACGTCCTGCGACAACGCGACCAGGTTGCCACTCAGGTCGAGAGGATGCTTGATGCGCACCCTCTTGCCCCGGTCCTGACCTCGATGCCCGGCATCGGCGTCAGGACCGCCGCCCGGATACTGCTCGAAGTCGGCGACGGCACCGCGTTCGCCACCCCCGGCCACCTCGCCGCCTACGCCGGGCTTGCCCCCGTGACCCGACGATCCGGAAGCAGCATCCGCGGCGAGCACCCACCCCGAGGCGGCAACAAGAACCTCAAACGCGCGTTCTTCCTCGCCGCGTTCGCAGCCCTCGCCGACCCCGTCAGCCGGGCCTACTACGACCGCAAACGCGCCGAAGGCAAACGCCACAACGCCGCCCTCATCTGCCTCGCCCGCCGCCGCTGCGACGTCCTATACGCCATGCTCCGCGACAAAATCCCCTACCAACCACGGCCGCTGCCGGCTCTAACATCAGCGGCGTGATGGACCTGGACCTTGATGACTTCGCCGACGTCGTCACCGCCCACGCCAGCCAATGGAACGGCGCAGGCGTGCGATGGAAACTGCATCGCGGCCCCACCCGCGACAAGTCAGCAGCCTGGATCGTCTGCACCACCACCGACCACGAGGCCCAGCTGACCGTCTGGACCAGCGGCGAAGCCGAACTTGACCTCGCCCGCATCTCCACAGGCACCGTCATCAGCACCCACTACGAAATGTCCACCACCGCCGACCTCACCGCCCGCCTCGACGAACTCACCCACTGGCTAACGTCGGCCCCTTCCGGGACTTGACCAAACCCATAGGGACACCCCCCCGAGCGGCCCCGCACCACGGAGAACCCGCCGACGTTGACGAACAGCGCCGCGACGAGCTGCCGCGCCCCGCCGATCCACCGCCAGTCCCCCGACAGCGGCGACCGGCGCAGCAGTTGCACCTGCTCCGGCTTCGCTTCGGGCACCAGCGATCCGGCGACCCACGTACCGTGGGCGTCCCGGCCGGCGCGGACCACCGCCACCTGCGTGCCCGTGTCGTCGTGCGCCACCGTGCTCGCCGCGCTGGCCGCGCTGGCCGCCAGGTCGGCGTGCCCGGTCGACGCCGTGATGTGCCCATCCGCGATCAGCTCGCCCTTGGCCGTCTGGATCTCCGGCCGGTGGAACCAGTCGAAGCCGCCTTCCTCCGGCGGCATCACGCACTGCCCGCCAGTCAGGAACGACAGGTGGCAGTCCCGGTCGGCCAGGTGCCCGCCAGGGGTGCTCAGGGACCGCAGGCAGGGCCTCACCGGCCTCCACCTCGATCATCGCGCAGCGGCAGTTCACGACCTGCCTGGCGGGCGCGGCCGCGCCCGCCGGGGAACCGCAGCGGCACCCCGCCGACCATGAACACGCCGTCCAGGGCGACGCGCTGCCCGTCCGCGTCGCGGTGGTCGTCGCGGATCCGCTCGTCGTGCATGGCCACCCACACCTCGTCCAGCTTCTCGTCGAGCGCGTGCTCGGCGGTCAGCCAGGCGGTCAGCGTGCCCGCGTTGTACGCGCCGATCGTCGCCGTCCGGGCGATCGTGACCGCCCGGTCCTCCTACGACAGCTCGCCGAGGATCGCCTCGATCGCGTCGCGGATAAGCGGGATGCTCGCGCCTTCGGCGGTGAGCTCCGCGACGACGGCGGTAGCCTGCGTCCACGCGCTGTCGGGCACCCCGGAGAACGCGTTCGGCAGCGCCGCCAGGTACTCGTCCTTCATCTGCGCCACGCGCAGCAGCTCCAGGTCGCCGCCCGCGTCGGCCACACCCGCGAGGAACGTCGCGTCGACCTCGGGCAGCAGGTGCACCGTCATCGCCTCGAACCACGCCTGCCCGGCCCCGGCGAGCGCAAACGGGTCCGGCGGAAGCGCCGCGGCGGTGACCGGCAGGGTCATGGACCGCGCCGAGCGCAGCCAGCTGCTCAGCGCCGACCAGGCGGCCCGCTCAACGCGCTTCTCGGCGGCGAGCACCCGCGGCTCATGGTCAAGGCGCAACGGCAGCCACAGGTCCGGCTCGGCCACGGTCACCCCTGCAAAGGCAGCACGGCGACCACGTTGATCGTCGAGCCCGTGACCTGCACACCGCTATCGGGCAGGACCGCCGGCATCCCCGACGGGGTGCGCGACACCCGGTGGATCGTCAGCGCGCTCTCGCGCAGCTCCAGCTTCGTGCAGGAGGCTGTGCCGCAAACGGGTGACCTGCTGCGCGGCGAGATCGTGGCGGGCCACCACCACCTGCCCGCCGCGGAGGGCGCACGTCTTCGCGGCGACCTTTGCACCGTCCGCCTCTTCGGCCTGGTACTGCTCGGCGGTCATCTGGGAGTTGGCCCGCCCCTCCTCCTGGACCGCGTACTCACCGGCGACCCTGGCGAACTCGTCGGTGATGATCACCTCCACCTTCTCGGGGCTGGGGATCTCCGCCGCGAACTCGGCGAGCACGGTCCGCCAATTTGCCTGCTGGGCGGTCGGCAGGTCGCGCGCCACCCGGTACGTCACATTGATCTCACCGGACATCCCACCAGTATGTCCGGCGGGTCGGACAGCCAACCGCCGATCGAACCTCTGTACGAGTAGCCTGCGAGCGTGGAGTGGCGCAACCGGTGGCACATCACCATCCGCTGGGACCGGGGTGGTAACAGGCCGTCCGGCGTGACGGTCATCGAGCGCGTCGTGGACTCCCCCGCCGAGCTGCGGTACCTGGTCGACCGGGCCCGCGCCGACCCGCACGTAGTCGCCTACCCGTACCGCCAGATCCGCGAGCTGGTCGGCGAGAAGCCCGAGGTCTGCGAGGAGGGACATCCATACGCCGGCGGCTCGGCGACCCGGCCTGTCCGAGGCTGGCAGCCGTGCTCCTGCGGCGGCCATCTCGTGCTCCGCTGCCGCCTCTGCCCCGACGTCCGGACCGACACGGCCACCGACGTTGACTGCGACGTCTGGCCACGGTGACTCCGTAGCAGTTATGGCGGAGTCCCGTCCACGGGTCTTCGACAAGGCAGTTCGCGTCGTCCCGAGTCCCATCTACGGGTCGGGTGGACAACGCCACCGAGGAGCTGCCGGAACTCGGTGGCAAACTGTCAAATCCTGGACGTCGACCCCCTCTGCCAGGCATTCTTCTCCAGGCGTCGCGCACTTGCGGCCGTCCATCCGGGCCAGAACTATCGGGCTCACCTTGTTCCACAAGGCTTTCGACCCGGGGGGCCCGATAGCGCGCTAACGGGTGCCGTGGGTCCGGGATGCCGTAATTCCCGGTTAGAGTCTCAGGAGTTCGGCACCAAGGACGGGGCCACAGCACGTGGACCCACTTCGAGGCGCCGGACGACGTGCCACGGTTGACCGACCCGGCACACAGAAAGGGCGGGCACCCGGTCTCTGACCACCGGGCACCCGCCGAAGCAACATCTAACCGCCGCCCAGGCAGAAAGAGTGATGCCATGGCCACACTACCGGCCTACACCGAAGAATCGCAGCACAAGGTCCCGAACGCAGCGCCGCAGGGCCGCGCGATCCCGCTGCGCACCGTCGCATTCGCGCTGATCGCGGCCTTCGTCGGCGTCGGCGCGCAGTACCTGCCGGAGATGTCGACGCCGGTAAGCCTGGCGCTGGCCACGTTCCTGGTCTTGGACCGCGTGGACCGGCAGATCCGCTGAACCAGTACGGCCCCCGCACCGGCATCGGTGCGGGGGCTGCCTGGTCCGTCAGCCGGACTAGCTTGAAGCTGGTCCGCCAGCCGGACTAGCCCCGGTCGTCCCGGCGACGATCGCGGCGCCCGCGTCGACGCGCAAGCCGGGCCCGGCGATGTCGCCGCCGACCGCGCGTACCGCTCCGATCCGCTCGAACACCTGCCGGCCGTTCCCCAACGCCGCGACGGACGGCACTACCAGCTCGGCACGGCGGTCGGCGACGTCGGCGACCACCGACCGCCAACTGCGCGTGCCGACGTGCTGGCACACCACGTGCAGGCCCTCCTGGGCGCACCACCGTTGCGCCACTTGGCCAGCTCCTCGGCGGCAGCTTGCCCGCCCCGCACCGTACCGGCGAACACCACCGCCCGGCGCCGCACCCAGCGGCGAGCCGAGGGTCCCACCGCGCGTGCGCATAGAGACGGTTCAGGTCAGGGCCGGACCCGGGCGCGTCCCGGGCGCACCGCGCCCACTTCTGGGCCTCGACATCCCAGCGGACGGGCCAGCCGAACTCGCGGGCCTCGCGGTGGCCCGGCCAGTCGTCGGTCCACGTGGACGCGCCGCAGTCGTGGCCCTCGGGGTCGACCAGGGCCTGGCAGTCCATGCGCTTCAAGCCGCGCACCAGGCACTCGGCCACGTCACAGTCGTCCGCGTGCGACTCGCCGATAGTCACCTGACAGGTGGGGCAGGTGCCGCGCAGCAGGTCGTGCACGGGTACCTCCGTGCTGGTCGGAAGGGCCGTCGCGCTGGCGGCGCGCACCGAGGGGGTGCGCGCCGCCGGCTGGTCGACCCGTGGGGTTCAGACTCACTCGTGGCCTTTGGCTGCGGGCTCCGCCGCGTCCAGGTCGGTCTCGGCGTCCAGGTCGGTCTCGGCGCACGGGTCCGGGTCGACCGACTCGGGCTCGACGTCGTGCTCGGGCAGGTGCACGTCGACGACCGCCCGCTCCTCGCCGTCCTCCTCGTACGCCAGGCGCTCGGCTTCCTCCTCTGCCTCGGCGCGCTTCCGCTCGGTCAGGTCGCCGAGGTTGCTCGGGTGCGCGACCAGCTTCCGCGGGTCGAGCTGGGCCAGGTACGGCGCGTTGTTTGCCGTCTTGGCTGCCGCTTTCTGGCGGCGGGCCTTCGTGGTTGCTGCCACTTCCCGTTTCTTTCCACGTGAACGTGTACGACTTTGGCCGTACATATTCATTGCATCAGTCAAGATCATCTGTCGTCCGTCCAGGAACGCGGCTGACCTGCGGATTTGCTCCGGACGGCGGTGCGGTCCACGATCGAACGCATGCCACTGCTGCGTAACCGCAGGCTCGAACAGCTCCTCGGCGGGCCGATCGACGAAACCCTGACCTACCAGCAGGTCAAGGGGCTCATCCCGGACACCACGGAGGGCCCTGACCTGGATTTCAAGCGCGACACCTACTCAGGCAGCGACCGGGACCGGAAGGCCGTCTGCGGCGACGTCGGCGCGCTGGCTAACGCGAACGGCGGGATCCTGATCCTTGGCATGGACGAGGACGACCAGGGCCGCGCCACCAACGACACTGGCGTCACCATCAGCGACGACGAGCGGCGCCGGCTCCGGCAGACCGTCGTAGCCAACGTGCATCCGACGCCGGCCTTCGATATCGTCCCAGTCGAGGATCCCGACCGGCGCGGTACCGGCTTCCTGGTCATCTGGGTCGCTCGGTCGACGACAGCACCACATGCATACGTCGCCCAAAACAAGTCGCTGCTCTATCCGAAGCGGATCGGCACCGAGACCGTCTGGCTGTCCGAGGCAGAGGTGGCCGAGGCATACCGGGCGCGGTTCGCCGGATTCAAGAACCGGATTGACGAGGCCGCCCGCATCGAAGTCGACCTTCTCCAACGTCTCGCGGCCGACGAGATGTTCCTGGTCGTCACCTTGGTCCCAGACCTGCCAGGCCGCTTTACCGTCGACGCCGCCGCGCTGAGCGCCTTTCAACTGAGCAATGCCCGACAGCCGCCAGCCGCATTCGGGATGCGAGTACGTAGCTTCGTGCGGTCCACCGTGCGGCATCGCCGCCTGGTCGGTGCCGCCACCCATGAAGCCAACAAGCCGTACTCGCGTGGTGCGTGCGAGCTGCACGAAAACGGGAGCGGCGTCTTCGCTACGGCAGTCGATTCGGGATTCTCGGAAAACCCGAACGGGCGTGGCAGCCTCGTGGACGGACCATCGCTCACCGTCGGCATCTGCGCGGCGCTGCGATTTCTTGCCCGCCACGCACGCGACCGCGCGGCCGCTGGTGGCCTCGCCACTATCCGAGCCACCCTCTGGCCGGTCACGCCCATCTACGAGGGCGGTCCGGTCCCCCCGGTCAAGTTGGTCTCCAGCGTTGGGGACCCAAACGAAGAACTCGGAACCCACACGCTGGCCGAGCGACCGGTCGCCGACATGGTCGCCGACATCGACGATCTCTGGGACGACGGTCCGGCACTGGTCGCGGCGACGTACCGGCTGGCCAGTGAGCTGTTTCAGGCGTTCGGCGCTCCCGAGGTGCCCGCGATCACACCGGACGGAGCCGTCCGCCTCAATTACTGGTATCCGGAGCAGCAGCGCTATATCGCCGAGTGGACCAAGGAGGCCGGCGTCGAGCTGCGCAGGGGGTAGCTCATCGAATCCCCATCTCTCTCGGCCCCGCAGATGTCCGGATCGGTTGACCGAGGGGCGACGCCACCACCGCCCGCCGGGACTCCTTCGACCGCAGGTACGTCACGCCGTGCACCAGGGCGTCCAGCCGGTCCGGAGAGTCGCCGGACTCCGGCGTCCAGGTCGTCAGCTGATTCTCCATCGCCGGAAACGCGCCGACGTGATGCACCCGCGGCGGGTCGACCTCGTACCGGGCGGCCACCGGGCTTGGCGCGCACCCGCTTCGACGCGCGGGCCTGCACCACATCCAGCGGCGGGTCGCCGCCAGGCAGCAGGCCCTCCTTCTGCTTGGCCACCTACGCATCGACGAGGATGTCCCGCATCCACGCCGACGAGCCCTCGTAGACCACCACGTCGGCGTCGACGTCCAGGTAGCACTGCCAGAACCGCCGGGCAGCAGCCATGCCGGCGATCTTCATGCTCCGGTCGGCCAACACGTAGTGCTCGCCATCCTCACCTCGGCCGACGGCCACGATGCCCGTCTCGTCACTCGTCTCCGACACGGTGTCCCCCGGGTCGACGCTGACGACGGTGCGGACCAACTTCGGCACGTCGTCCTTGTCGACGCGACCAGCCTCGATCCACGCCGACTTCCACAGCGCGCTCTCAACGTCGGTCAACAGCTCGGCGTCCAGCTCCTGCCAGCCGAGCCGGGTGCCGCCGTACTGCTCCAGCAGCTCCTCCAGCGCCTCCTGGCTGAGGTTCGCCGCGTTGTCCAGGGTCCGGCCTCGGGTGATGACCACGCGGGGCCGGCGGCTACGCGCCTTCTGCTTCGCCGCCCGGGCCAGCAGCTTCTTCACGTGCGGCCGCGGCTTTGGGGTCGTGCTGATGACCATGTGCGGGCTCTCGGCCTCGCGCATGCAGAACCAGAGCATGTCGAACACGCCCTGCGCCGTCTGCATGGGCCAGGCGGCGTACTCGTCGCACCACACGCCGTCGAAGTCGTAGCCGCGGAGCACGTCGGGATCCTGCGCGCTGAAGCCGCAGATGATCGCGCCGTTCTTGAACTCCAGTACGGCTCGCTCTTGTTGAACGTCTTCAAGTCCTTCGGCGGCACCACGGCCAGCAGGCCGGCACGCCGGGCCGTGAAGCAGACGTTGTACACCTCGCGGTGCGTCTTGGCGATCACCGCGTAGTGCTCGCCCGGCTTCGCCGTCGCCCACTTCCGGACCGTCTCGGCACCGGTGCGGGTCTTGCCGAAGCTACGGCCGGCCAGCAGCATCCAGATTCGGTACGCCCTGTTCGGCTCCAGCTGCTCAGGCCGGGCGTGCCGAGGCCAGTCGTACCGGACAAGGCCCTGGACCTCGGACACCTCGCGCGGGTAGGCGGCCAGCTCGGCGTCGCTCATCATCGCCGGGTGCGGGTAGGCCAGCAGCATCGTTAAGCGCCCGTTCCGCATCTCGGCCTCGCGGTCGCGCAGGTCAACGACCGCGCACCAGGCGAGCGCCAGCAGCACCGTGCACATCAGCGCCGGGCAGCCGAGGCCGGCGAGGCCGGCCCAGCGGACCGCCGCCCACAGCGTCAGGGCGGTCAGCGCGAACCAGCCCGACAGCAGCAGCCGCCACGCCCACGCCCGGCAGGTCAGCGTCCGCCGCTGCGCCCGCGTCGGACCGACACGTGCCCGGCCGACAGCCCGTTGGCTCGGCTTCATGTTCAGCGCCGCCCACGTCTGCGGGCCAACGCCGGGCCCGCCGGGTCGGTACGCCGGCTGCGCGGCGGTCAGCAGCCGCGTCGACCGCAGGCCCCGCCTCACCGCGCCACCGCGAGCACCACGGCGGCCGCGCCGGACGCGACGACCAGCAGCCCGCCGACGGCGATGCCCCACACGGCCCAGCGCGGCGCCCGCACCTGTTCGTCAGCCCTGTGTCGCCGGCTCACCAGCCGCATCCTCGTCGTCGCCTTCGTCGTCGGGGTCGTCGGGGTCGTCGGGGTCGCCCGCAGGCGCGGCCTGGCCGGCGCGGGCCACCGCCTCGGCCATCAGCGCCCGGAAGAAGTCGGCGCGCTGCTGCTCGCTCATCTGGTCGACCTCGGCGCGGATCGGGCCGCCGTCCGGGCCGGTGTGCGCGGTGGTCGAGTCGGGCAGGCCCAGCGCCAGGCGCTCGACGCGCGTCGACACTCCAGCCAGCGGGCGATGTCCCCGGGGCCGAGCTTCGACGGGTCGAGGTTCTGCAACCGGGTCACAAGCTTCGCTTGCAGCGCCGACGCGATCCGGGCATGCCGTCTGGCCATGTCGCGCCGGTGCTCGGCCAGGCCCTCGGTGTACAGCCGGTCCTCTTCGCGGTCCCACGTCCTCGCCCGCTGCACCCACCTCAAGGTGCTCGCCAGCTTGTGGAGGTAATCCCGGCTCTTGTTGACCTCGGTGGCGGCCTTGGCGACGGTGCGGGTGCGGCCCAGGTCGCGGTACAGCAGGAAGTACCCGTACGCCTTCTCGGGCTCTCGGCGCTGCCTGTCCCAGGGCAGGACCTCAGGCTCGCTCACGGTCACCTCCTCGTGCTGTCGTGCGTGGTGCGGGCGGCCCGGTCTGCGGGGAAGTCGGGCCGGGCCGCCCTGTCTCAGCGGTGTCCGGGGGCTCGTCCGCCAGGCATGGGAGGTCGGGCGATCGCCGCGTTGCCGTACATCAGGGCGTCGTCGAGGCTGGTCAGCACGAGGGACATCCCCCGGCCGGCGGGCAGGCTGCGCATCGCCTCGGCCATGAGCACCTTCACGGCGGTACGCCACGCCAGGTGGCGCTCGGCCTGCTCCAGGCTGTGCGGCGGGCGGTGGTCGCAGCGGCGGTCCAGCTCGTAGCGCTGCCGCTCGTCGAGGCCGGCGTACGGGACAGCGGAGTCGGACATCTCGTTCTCCATCGGGGGGTTCATTTCTTCGACTACGACTACGACGGTGGCCGCTGGGTCGGGCGGGACGCCTCCGGCGAGGAGCCCTTCGCCTCGGTGATCGCGGGAGTGCTGAGCGGTTGGAACCCCGAGCACGACGAGGTCGGCCAGCTGGTCGGCGGCACCCTGCACGTCGGCGACCGTGCAGTGCGGCTGGGACTGTGGGAGGGCGAGGTGATCTCGTACGCTGCCGGGCGTGGGTGACTTCCTCAAGACGACGCTGGCCCGGGTGCCGGACGGATTCGACCTGCCGGAGCCGCTGCGCCTGCTCTTCGCCTGGGTCGACGAGCAGGGTTTCGTGGTGAAAGGGCACGACGGGGATCTGTACGGCTCGTTGAGCGACAACGGCTGGGTGGGCACCTCGATCGAGTTGCGTGGCTACACCGCCGAGCAGACCCTGTCGTACGCACGGTCCTGGTTCGACGAGTCGGTCCCGGATGCGGCCGCACGGTTGTGGCCGTTCGCGCAGACCGGTGGCGAGGGTTCGATGGCCGCGCTGTGGCGCGACGGTCGAGGACAGGTGAGGATCGTTCATCTCGGTTCGGGCAGCGGCTCGATGATGACGTGTGTGCTCGCCGACGATGCGGTCGACTTTCTGCGGCTGCTGGCGATCGGTTACCGGGAGATCTGCTGGAACGAGGAGTTCAGCGCGCCGCCCGAGCCGTGGGACGCCGACCACGAGATCGTCAATGCGCCCTACCGGGACTGGCTGCACCGCACCTTCGGTGTCACCGCCCCGGCGACCGGGCTGGAGATCGTGGCGGAGCCCGCCGAGATGGGCGACGAGGACACCACGGACCCGTTTTGTCGCTGGGTCGACAATACGGAAGTCTGAGCCCGTCACCGGGTCAGGACGCCATGGCGATCGCCGGCTCCGAAACTCTTGCCGGAGCCAACTTCATGCAGAGGCAGATACGCGAGATGTGCAGAAGTTCCGCCGGCCAGGCGCTGGGGACGGCACGACGGCGGCGGATCGGCCACCAACGTCCGCCAACAATGAGTAACTGGTGGACGTGAGATGGCAGCACCCGGATCGCGGCAGGTGCGGATGTCAGCGGCGGCCAGGGCCCGGCGTGCGATAGTTGCGCGCGTGACGTTTCCGCTCGAAGCGCTGTCCGTTGCGGTTACGGCCCGTGCCGAGACTTGGGCGCGACTTGAGATGCACTGGCACGCTCGCCCGATCCAACCGAACTACGGCAAGCCGGTCGTGAGCGTCGACTTTGAGTCTTCGGCGTGGCTCGCTCAGGTCACGATCTGGCTCAGCGGCGAGGCGGACTTGGACACGGTCCGCCTGGCTGACGACAGGATCGTCAACAAGCACTACGAACTTACCGGCCACGACGATCTCGAAGTAATGCTCGACGAGTTCGTCGGTCTGCTCATCGGCGACAGGATTCCCGGCGCAGCATTCGTCGCCCAGTGGCCGGGAACGACTGCCTGACCGTGCGCGCCCGATGCACGCTCATCGGAATGTGCGGACACCGTTCTGCTGCCGCCGCGAGGCGTCAACGCTGACGCCTTCGGGTCCGCCGAAGAGTTCGCCAGCCTGAAAGGGCTGGTCATGCCGCCGCCCGTGGGATCGGTATCTCGAATGACAGAACCGGGCCCGCTCCACGGAGCACACCCGCAACTCCAAATCGATCCACAGCGCACCTACAGGCACGGCGTTAGACGACCCGAGACGCCGGCCGGCACCAGCCGTCCTGCGAACAGCGCCCCCTGACCACTTCGCCACTCACTGGGAGGTCACGCCGCACCACTCAGTCTCCATCAATGCAGGTCAAGGTCCATCGTCTCCGTCCGGCATCGCTGAGCGCTTCGGGCGCGGAGACCTCTTCGCCAACCTGCACCCAAATTGCTCCCAGTTGCAAGGCCCGGCCACCCAACGGCTCCTTACCGCCTTGAACTGCGCACACTCCACTGCCAGGCAACATAGAGCGTCGTCGACCGCCGTGCAGAACCGCAGAGCACTCCGCGGGAAACAGGACGCCGCACCGACTCTGACCTGCGGCAACGTGAAACCGCAGGTAGGGGCGGGTGCAGTTGAGCGCCGTTCGATGCCGTTGGACGCAGTTCACGGCCGTTCAGGGCAGCCCGCTGCTCCCAACCTGCTCCCCCAAACTGGGCTCGCACCGGACCGCCGACCGATCGTGAGCTCTGGCCCAGTGCTTTGGTTGGCGCCAGCGCTGGCTCCCGCAGCCGCATCGGTCGATCGGGGAGCACGCTCACGATCGACGCGCCTTGTCGGGCAGAACTCAGTCGGGGGTGCCTTCGATCTTGTCGGTCAAGTCGAGGATGTCAGGGACGGCACCCAGAACGGTGACCTCGACCAGGGCGCCATCGCGGCCGAACCGGCGGCGGCACTCGTCGTAGGGGTAGTCGGCGATCGGCACCCAGGATCGGCGTCCTCGCAAGGGGTGGTTCTTCTGCGTCACCGCCCCAGAGTTGAGCCGGCAGAGTTCGATCCGTGGGCCGTATCGCTCGACGAGGGCGCGGGTGTCGACGTGCAGGACAGGAATCCGCTGTCTACAAGCAGGACGACGCCGGTGTAGGTGTCGCCGTAGCTGATATCCGCCGAGACGGGCGCCACCGAGATGACCGGGGCGGGTGCCGCTTCCGCTCGGTCGACTGACAGGTAAACGGTCGCGCAACCGCAATGGCATCCACCGTCAACGGTGGCATGACGGGCCGAAGCCTTGATGCTCTAGGCCCGCAGGACGGATGATAGCCCTTCGATTTGCCGAACCAGCCATGGCTCCGTTAGGGGGCGCTCGAGCCTTTGCTGGCTGCGACCTCTACCTGGAGACTCAGATGTCTTATCTGTTCGAGGAGTTCTTTGGGTGATTTGGTGAGGTCAAGGTGGCGGGCATGGAGATGAACCTTGGCGATTGGAATCTGGTGGGTGCGGTGTTCGGGTGGTCCATGCGCGTAGATGAGCGTCGCCTCTGGCAGTCCGGTGGCGGTGGCGTAGGCGAGCAGTTGGTATAGGTCATCGCTATGCCCGGAACCGGTGTTCCGCTTGTACTTGACGTCGCCGACGAAGGAGCACTTACCACTGGGCCAGTAGCTGAGGTCAGGCTTAACCCGGACGCGGCGCAGCGCATCCAATGCCAGGGATGGGCAGTTGCCGCCCGAGGGAAATTGGGTGTCGCTGGCATGGAGTGCGTCGCGCAGGGCGGCGCGGACGAATGTCTCGAACAGGGCGGCCATGTCTATGGTCAAACTGGGAGTTTCGGTCGATCCGGCGGCGAGATCGGGGCTCTGCATCCGCAGCAACATCCGGGCAAGTTCTACGGCGGGTCGGTAGTGAAGGTTCAGCCGGGTCCAGGACACAGCGGGTATTGCGGCAGGGCGATACGTCAAGGCGGTGACGTTCTGCAGGCTATCAACGAGTCGGTGCAGTGAGCGGCGGAGGGCGTTGCCTCGTAGGGGCAGGTTGCCGACTTTGAGCGCTGCCGCGAGTAGCAGCTGGTTCTCGGTGATGTCCTCGTCGTGCTCGTCGAATCGGACGGCCAGCGGGACGTCTAGGCCGGGGCGAGTGCGGAGCTGTTCAGCTAGGTTGATGCGACCGCGGACGGTGGGCAGGTCGGCATCGACTGCGTGGTAGCTGGCGAGCATGCCTCGTCGGAGTGCCCGGTCGCAGAGCGTGGTGAACAGGGCGGCGACGCCGGGGACTAGATCCGCAGCTGCGGCGAGGGTGGCGTCGTCCTCGCGCCAGGCGCTGGGGTCGGCGGCGTAGCCGAGAAGGAACAGCACCCGGGAGATCGGGATCTTCGGTTCGACCAGGATGGTGGTGTCTCCCACCAGGGCAGCGCCGACGGTGTTGCCCGGTGTGATGTCGTAGCGGTCGGTGGTGCCGGATGTGGGCTGAATAGTTGCCCGCAGCACACTACGCAGGGCGTCGCGCTCGGGTGGGGTCAGAGCCAGGGCGTGGCTGGTGCTCCACTCACGAAGCCGGAGCATCTTCATTGGGGGCGTTCACCTCCGCCTGCAACAGGTCCAGGTCGAACTCGGCGAGCCGGTGCTCCTGGCCGTAGAAGTGATCTTCGAGAGTGGGTAGCACCGAGTGTTCCCAGGCCCGGCGAATCCAGGTCTCGTCCAGATCGTCTCGGATGAAATGGCTGGGTCCGATGGCCACCGTCGGGTCGTTGAGCAGTTTGTTCGCGCGGTCGACGGCAGCCGCCAACCAGGTCAGGTGCGGGTGGTTGCGGGCCAGGTAGCTGGCGAGCACCTGGGATACTGGCGTCTGATCAGCCCGGAAAGGCACGAAGTAGAAGCGGCGGCGTAGGGCGGTGTCCAGTAGAGCGATAGATCGGTCGGCGCTGTTCATGGTCCCGATGATGTGCAGGTTGGCCGGTAGCCGGAAGTCGTCGTGGGAGTACAGCAGCCGTGCCGGTTGGTCCCGGTACTCAAGCAGGAAGTACAGCTCACCGAACACGCGAGCAATGTTGCCTCGGTTGAGTTCATCGATGATCAGTACGTAGTCGTGGGTGCGGTCGCGGTCCGCGGCGCGGGCCATCTCCACCAGCGGGCCGTCGACAAGGTGAAAGCCGGGTTGGTCTGGGCGGGGGCGCAGCCCTTCGACAAAATCCTCGTAAGCGTAGGACGGGTGAAACTGGACCAGTCGGACCCGGGCTAGGTTGCCGGTCAGCCAAGCGGCGAGCCTCCGTGCCACGAAGGTCTTACCGGTGCCCGGTGGCCCGTAGAAGATGACCTGCCCCTTGTCGCGCAGAAGTTGAACCACTTCATCCAAGAACGGTTCGTCCAGGTGCAGGTCGTGTGCGAGATCTGCCAGGTCGATGGGGTTGTGCTCTGCGGCGGCCATAGCTTGGCCGGCGGCGGTGGTTTCGCTTCCGCCGTCTGTTGCGTGCCCGCTCTCTTCGATGGTGCTTGACTCTGGCGGGGGCTGCGTCCCCTTGCCGCTGCGCCAAGCGGTCAAAGCTTCCTGCTCGCTGGTAGTCCAGTCGGCGCTTGGCGGATAGTTGACCAAGGCCCACACGAGGCCCTCCGCGTCGAGCCGGTCCCGCAGCGCCAGCCCGCCCCTGCGCGCGATATCGCTGACCTGATCCAGGAAGTTGAGGAAGACCTCGTAACGCTCTCCCTCACTTGCCGTTGGTTGCGGCTTGGCGAAGCCGGCGAGCCGGTAGGCGGTATCTACCGTCGCGGCCCGCCATTGCGGAAAGACCTTGGGGTCAATGGAGCCGAGCAGGAACGAGGCGACGCTTAACCGGACTCCAGTGCCGTGCGCGGCCGTGTCCGGGACGTGGGCGAGGAACCGGTCGATGGCCGCCGGACCTGGGTCCCGCCACAGGTCGCGCAGTGCTTGGGCGGCCTGTTCCGGCTCGTCCGTTACCCACTGCATGAATGCCTGGTGCGCTTGGCGGGCAACCAAGTTCGAGTCCTTGCTGAAAGCGGTGCGCAGCAGGTCGGGCCAGTCCTCTGAAGCATCTCGTAGGGCGGCTGCGGCCTGACCGGTGCGTTCAGCCGCAGCAATTTTTTGCGGGCGCTCCATTTCCTCGAGATCTACGTGTTGACGCAGCCGTGTCGCCCACCGCCTGAACGTCTCCCACGGTTGCGTTGGCTCGGACCACTGCCACACGTAAGGGCTTCGGTATAGGTTGACCCACGGGGCACCGTCCCAGGTGATGTTCGGCTCCAGACCCGCTACCAGGCGCGCCATGCGTACCGGCTCGGGTGCGTCCGCCGGCCCAGCCAACCCCGGCCACTGGTCGAGAATGTCAGCACGATGGCCGCGGCTAACCACCGGAGGGAACACGTCCGGGAACAGCAGGTGTTCCAACGCATGACGCTGGATGAGCGCACCTTGGTCATCGACCTGATCGAGAACGGCCACGAACCGCTCCGGGTCTGTCAGCGCGATCCGCCGCTCGCCGTCGGAACGCTCCTTGAGGGCAGCCACGGCCTCAATGAGGTACCCGAACTGACGCCAGCGCCGCGAATTGAATGCCTGTCCGGGCCGCACGAGCCCGGCGTCCAGGGCGGACGCGAGGTCACGCGGAAGCGGGGCAGTGTCTGCGGCAAACCCTAGGACCCGATGCACGATCTCCCGCTTGCGGTAACCGCTCACGGCGTCGGCCCGGGCGATGAGAAGGTGCACGAAGAGCAGCTCAGCCGCCAGCTGCACCGCCGTAGCCGCCGACTTGCCGATCTGTCCGTGCAGCTTGGTGAGGAAGTCGTCCTTGCCTTCATCCGGCTGCTCAACGAAATCCCGGATCAAGACTTGGGCGTCCGCCAGACTAGATCCGGCTCGGTCGGCGAACAGCGAACGATCGTCCAGCAGGCAGCGATCTCGCCAGCTCGCGGCGGCCGTGTAGATGGGCTGAGCCGACGGGTAGGAAACGCGGGTCGCTGACATGGACCCATCCGATCGGAAGATCGGCCTGGGAGCAAGCACCGATCGGCGACTTTGCGAGTTACGGTTTGTAGTAGAGCTCGTACCTGAATTGCGTTGCCTGAAGCGCATCGTCGTTAGGCATCCAAGGGTCGTCGAGCCAGAGGTCGCCGCCGTGAACAGTCCAGGTCCCGTCAGCCCGCAGGGTCAGCTCAAGGTTATGAACGACGGCCAGGACCGTGCGGATGCCGTCTTCACGGGCGGCACGTACTTCACCGGCGGTGACGAAGACCGGGCTTGGGCCGCCGAGGGTGCCTTTGACCTCGACCCGGAGCTTTGGAGCGTGCTCCGGGCCGACCTCGTAGTCGTACGGGTGGTATGCCGATGTGTTCCGGATGCTGCGGCGGCTGTGTCCCTGGTTGATGAGCCACTGGTGGACCAGGGACATGGCCGCAAGCTCGACTTTGCGGCGCAGCAGTGGATCGTCGAGTCGGCCTTGCCCCCTCGTACCGGTACCGCGGACGCCAAGCGTGTCGGTCACACCCCAGCCGTTCCTGCCGATGCGGTGCGCGGGCGAGCGCGGCTGCATGATCCGCCGGACCGGTCGGTAGGTCCAGCCGAGGATCCACCCGGAGTCGGGGGCGTTGGTGGTGTATTCCATGTCTAGGAAGTCGGCCTTGGAAACGCCGAGACCCTGGATGAGTCGCGCGGCATGCTCGTGGTCGTCGTAGCGGTCCTTGACCACGTCGAGGACCTCGACCTCCCACGTCAGCATCCCGGCACTGGGGCCACCACCGCTGACGAGAACGACCCGGGTGCCAATGTCGAGTTGCTGGAAGGGCCGCAGACGCCGCTGCCACATGTTCCATTCGACTTCACGTTCGCTTACGTCCGGTTCGCCGCCGACGTTCCATGGCTGATGCTTAAGCAGGATCGCCATCGAATCACTGCCTCGCCCGCGTCCACAGCGCTACGTCCAAAACCCGCAGCGCCGGATCGTCGGCGGGCAGGTCGTCTAGAAGGCCACGTATCTGCTCGTCGCGCATCAGCTGCTGATAGATCTGCCAGTCCCGGCGGTAGGAGTACGGCCTCGGCATACCCAAGTACTGGCGGACCAGCCCGTCACGCACCGGTAGCAGCCAGGGACGCTTGCGGGCGGCCAACTTCACTGGCGCCACCCACGGGCCCGACCGTACGGCCCGCAAGTCCACGAACAGCCGCCGCAGCGTCTCGTAAAACCTGCCCGCCACGTCAAGCACGCCATCGTCGGCATCCTCCAGGTAAACATCCGTCGGCACCGCCCGCAGGTCCACGACAAGCTGTTCATCAGCCAGGACGCGCCGCGCAGCGCAGGCCCCGATGTCGGCGTTGAGCAGCGTCACGGCGAACAGGTCAGCAGCCGTCACCTCGGTCGGCACATTCGGGCCGATTGCCAGAAAGGAGCCGCCGGCGAAGTTGCCATCCGGGTCGTAATAGGCAGCGACACGCGATGCTGCGTCACCGGTCAGAGCATCCAGCGTCGCCGCACGGGCTCGGGCGAACTCGTCCACGCCGGCACGTTAGCGGATTCGTGCCGTTCAGAGCATTCGTTCATACGCCCGCTTCCCTGCCTCCGTTCGGTTGGCCGGAAGCTCAGCGAAGCAACGCTCTTCGTTCTCGTCGCTGTCCTCGTTCGGGTCGCTCTCGTCCTCCGCGTTGCTGGAGGCGCCGGTCTCGGCGTCCTGCCCGGTCGACGGATCGATGTCGTCGTTGATCGTGTTTGCGTCGTCCTCGTCGAGCCCTGCGGTGCGTTCGTCACTCAGCAGATCGGTCGGCTGGAGCAGGTCGCCGGTGTAGCTCGTGCTGGCGGCGGCGATGGCCGGGAAGCCGCCGAGCGAGAAGTGGAACATCGCTGTGCCGAGCCGGGTCTTGGCGTCGTCGCTGTACCGCAGCCAGTCCTCGGGGTCGGTGTCGAGCCTAGGCGTGCTGGTAGCTGCCTTCGACTCGCCGATCGGCGAGTCCGTGCCGCCGGCAGCCGGCAGGGCGATGCTGGCGCGAGCGGCGGCGAGCTGCCGGATCCCGCTCAGCCACCGGTCCGCCAGGCGCGCGTCGGTCAAGATCTCGACCGGTCCCTGCGAGTTGCCCCGCGGCTCGTCGCTCAGCCGGCGCATCGTCCGTTCCGGGAGCTCAACGTTCCCGCCGCCGGCAACCGGCTTGAGCAGGGCGGCCGCGGGCAGGTTGGGGCTCCCGGTGAGGGTCCAGCACGCACCGTCGTAGTCGATGGCCTCGACGAGCTTGCCATGCCGGTACGACCGATGCCGGTCCTCCACCACCTCGAGGCTGATGCCGAGGTCCTCGATCAGCCGTGCTATCGCGTTAGGCTGCACGACCGTGCGGTGGTCGGACTGTACCGCGAGCGTGACACGTGCCGGGGCGAGGCGCACCACTAGCTCTTGAATCGCCTCGGCCCGCTCATCGTGAAACGGTGCATAGAGCCGTAGGTGCTCCACGGACGTATCCGGAAGCTGGTCGACGATGGGAGCGTCCAACGTGTCTACCAGCCGGTGGCCCGTATCGACCAACTCGCCGCCGCTCAGCGCATCGAGCGCGGCTGCGGTGCGGCCAATCGCGTCCGCAGCAGGCGGGCTGATCGTGCAGAGCTCCACGACTCTACGCAGCCACTCGGCCGCGTCGAAAATCAGCCGGAGACACCTCTCCCGATCCGCTGCGGCGATCGTCCAGGTCTCGGCGTTGAGGTGCCAGCCACCGACCGACAGGTTGCCCGAGCCGATCGCCACCAGCGCCCGTGCGGGCCCCACGATGACAGTGAGCTTGGGGTGGACGGCGCTCCCGGCCGGGGTAACGGCGAGCCCGTGTACATAGCGGGTACCCGCATTCCGAGCGGCACGGGGTCCGGGTTGGACACCCGCAGGTCACCGACGACCGCCACGCGAGCGCCGGTCGCCTGGGTGACGCCGAGCACCGCCCGCTCGAAGAAGCCGAGATCCGCATTGAACGTGCAGAAAAGCGCCTCACGGGCCTGCCGATCGGCCTGCTTCTCCTCCGCAAAGACGTGCAGTTGGAGGCCGTTCAGCGCACCCTGTTTCTCCCCACCTGCTCCCCCGACGCTGGGCTCCTGAGCGGGCTGCCGCAGCCAGTAGACAAGGGAGCAAAGCTTCTGGAGAGCAGTTGGTAGCCAGTTGACTGCTGACGTCCGTTCGGCGAGTCGCACGCGACGCATTCTTGACGCGAGCTCTAATCAGCGTGGATCTTCTCAAGCAGCGTCTCGACGGCGCCGGCGCGGGTCAGCCGCTTGGACAGCTCGAGGCGCAGCTCTTCGGCTTTGGCGAAGGCGGCCACAGAGTCGAGCAGCACTCGCTCGACCGAGCGAGCCCACGTCTCGGCGTCTCGGCCGGTGTCACCGACCATCGGCACGACCCAGGGCGCCGCCCGCTCCGCGCCGAGCAGATCGATTAGCAGCTCACCCAGACCGCTCTTCTCGCTGATCAGAACCGGCGTGCCCGCGACGATGGCTTCTAGCCCGACCAGCCCGAAGCCCTCGGCGCGGGACGGCATGAGAAACAGGCTCGATCGTTGAAGATCTTCGGTAAGCCGCTCGGCCTCGGGCGTGTACATGCGTGGAACGACGGTGAGGTTGGTGTTGCCTGCCCACTTAGTCAATTGGGCCTGCATCCTTCCGCCACTGCCCGCTGGTGTGCCGCGGACCACTAGTTCAATCGGGCGCAACCGCTGGTCGTGCCGCCAACTGGCGACCTGACCGCACGCCCGCGCGGCGATATCCAGGCCCTTGAGATGCGCGTCCTCCATCCGCCCGAGCGTAAGTACAGCCATCGGCGTGCCGGCCGGCACCTTACGCGGGCGGGGATCGAGCAGGTCGAAACCTGGATTGAACAGCAGCGGCTCGTGATCGTCGTGGCCGGTGAAATAGCCGAGGAAGCGACCGTGCAGCCGCGGCCCAACGGCGACCACCCGGTCGGCGCTTCGGCCCAGCTGAAGCTCGATTCGGGTGCGGATCTCTGCGGCTTCGGCGACATCGTCGTCCCGGTCGAGCTTGAGAAATTCGATCTCGTCCGGGGCCATGTGGATGAAGTGGAGCTTCGTCGATCGGGGGAAGTAGTCCTCGCCCTGTACCAGCGCGGCCGGACCGGTGACCCGGCCGTGCCCGATGACGAGGGTCGGCACAACACCGTCGGGCAGTTCCGGTCGCCGGAAGAGCCGGTGCTCATCAGGGGCGCCGGCAACCGGCTTACGGCGGAGCAAAGTCACTCCCGCCTCACCGGCCTCGGCCACTTCCCTGTCGGTGGCGTCGAGCACCATGCAGAACACCCGGACCTCTTGATCGGCGAGGCCCAGGCACAGCTGCCGGTTCAAGGTGCTTAGTCCGCCGTGCCGCGAGTCCCACTCGGTGGCGACTATTAGGGCGACGCCCCGGTCCGGCTTTTTCGCCGACAGGGCCGGTACCCGGCGGGTCAGTAGATAGCGGCCGAACTCTCTGGAGAAGAGCGTCACGCGGTCGGCGCCCTGCTCCACCACCCCCGTGGCGATTAGATTCTGCGCCTCCATCGAGTCCGACATGGGGTCAGCACCGCGGGCAATCTCGATCAGCGCGGTTCTGCCGCTGCCGTCCGAGTCCGCGTCGATGTCATACAGCAGGCGGTCGTAGTAATCGCCGAAGTCCGCACGCTGCAACTCGTAGGCGTCCGCCACGTCTACGGCGCCAGTTTCCAGATATCGGTCGACGATCCGAGCGCACAGCGCGGAAAGCAGATACGGATGGCGGCCGACCATGTCGGTAATCTCCGCGGCCACACCGGACAAGTCGACGACGGGACGAGCCCGGCCGATCAGTTCGGCGGCCTCCCCGGCGGTGAACATGCCGACGTAACACCGCGTGCCGAGCACCCCGTCGAGCCGGGACCCACCGGCGGCGTCGGTCTCGATGTCGATCACCGCGCGGCGGGAGACGGTGATAAGCCCGACCGGATACTCGGGCTCGCTCGCCAGGGATCGGAGCAGTTGGAAGGCGGAGAGGTCGGCCAGAACGAAAGGCGCGCGGTCGAACTCGTCGAGCACGAGAAGCACATACTGGTGGTGGCGGCCAACCTCCTTGAAGAGGGCGGTTACCGCGTTACTCAGGTCGTACCAATCGCGGGCAGCTCGCACCGAGTCGACGACCGCAGCGAGGTCGGGAAGATCGGTGAGCTGCTCAGCGATCGACCGGAAAAAATCGAAGGCGGAGCCGTGGATGACGACGTTGATCCGCGCCACGGTCAAATCGGTGCGCTCCATCAGCCGCAGCGCGTGCAGCATCAGGCTGGTCTTGCCGGTCCGGAGGTTTCCGATGATGCTCAAGTTGCCTGGCCGTCCCGGCTCCTCCCACACCTCAGTCACCCGGCGAACCAGGGCGGGCCGGTCCACGAAATCCAATCCGGCCGCGGGGCGGCTGGCGAAGCGGTAGGGGTTAACGGACATCGGTACCTCTTCCGAAGTTCCGCCGGAGCCATTTCTCGTAAAGACCGACCACGATGCGGTCCTCTCCTGAGTCGACGGCGGCGAGCAGGCGGCGCGCCTCAGCGGCGTCCGCGACAGGTTCCAGGCTGTCGAAGTCAGCGGCGGTCATCTTGGCCAGCATCGCATCGGCGACCAGCGCAACGTCGGCCTCGGTGACCAGGGAGGCGCGCTGGTCATTCATGTAGTCGACAAGTCCGGCGCAGAGCCGTTGAACGTAGTACGGGCTACCACCGCTTAGCCGCAGGATGTCGTCAACCGCCCGGCCGCGGTATCGCGTCTCGCCGTCCGCCGCCCGGATCGGCCGCTGGACCAACGCGCGGGCGTCCTCCTCAGCTAGGTAGGTCACCCGTTCCAGACCGAACACGCCGAACGTGTTTGGGTCGTCCTTGATCAGTTGCTCCAGCTCGGACTGGCCGACGAGCACCAGGTGGAAGAGTTGGCGCTCAACGATAGCCTTGAATGCTTGCAGGAAGGACGCAGGGATTAGCCTCATCCTAATCCACTGCTCTAGGTATTGAAACTCATCCATCATCACCACCCAGGGCGGGCGACGCGGCTGGTCCAAGAAAATGCGGCTGAAGTCCTGGACCGGGTCGGGGCTGGCGATCAGCGATTGCCGGTCGAAGCCCTCGGGGATGAGCCGTGGCCCGTCGGTGACGGCCTGGTCGGCTCCAGTCAGAATCCGCCACAGCAGCACGCCGAGCAGCTTGTCGGTGCTCTGCTGCGGGGTGAGTTCGCCGAGGTTGCCGACATCGACGACCGACAGGCCGTCGTCTTCCGCGAGGCAGCGGCGCAGCTGCACCCGGATCGAGGATTTCCCGGTGCGCTTCCGGCCAAAGATCGCGATGCCCGCGCCGGGTGAGGCGACCTCGCGCAGCCGTTGCCGAATACGGGTGATCAGGTCGTCCCGGCCGTAGAACATCTGTGGGTCGTCGACCGGGCGCCCCAGGGCACCTGCCGCGAAGGGGTTTGGCTTGATCCGCTCGAAGCTTCGACTAATCGGGATCGTCAGGCGCTCGGTGAGCAGCTCAGTACCATTCCCGTGGGTCAGCGCGACGTCGATCTCGGCGGTATCCTGGTCGTCGCGGGTGTCCAGCCGGACGAGGATCGTCTCCGAGGTACCGCCGCGCAGGGGAGAGGACAGCTCGATCCGACTCTCCGGCACGTGGAAGAGTGCCGGGTCGGCGGTGACGTCCACCATCGCCAGCTCCATCGGGGCGCGGTCGTCTGCGTTGCCGATCCGGATCTGCACGGTCGCGACGCCGTCCCGAAAGCTCACGATCGGCAGCGCGGCGGTGATCTCGGGTTTCGGTGGGTGGCCGGCGGCCAACTCTCGGCGCTTCTCGCGGGCCAGTTCCTCGATGCGCTCGGCGGCTGGGTAGGCGAGCTGGGCGCCGAGCGCGGTCGGCGCAGCGCGAACCTCGGCCCTAGCCGCGCCAGCGAGACGCTCAGCCTTGCGCAACGCCGCGTCCTTCTCGTCGAAGTGCCACTCGTTGAGCGCCGTGCGAAAAACAGCAATGGCCTCGGCGAGGTCGTCCAGGCTATCGGTGGCCGCAGTGTTCAGCCGGTAGTCCGAGAGCAAGTCCTCCGCCTCCCGGAGCGACTCCGGGTCGGCTTCGAGCCGGTCAAGGATGGTGAGCTGGTGGATGAGGCGCCGACGATCGCGGCGCCACCGCTCGATGACCCTCGCCCAATCGTCACTCGCGCCACGGCGGGTGCCAAGAAAGGCGCGGGCCTTGGTGGCGAGCTGCTTGTCGGCGCGGATCGTGTCGAGGATGAGCCGTGCCGCCGCCTCGCTCGTCGCAAGCAGTGGCACAATCTCCTCCAAGCCGGCGGTGCTCACCCCGCCTACCAGCGCCCGCAGGGCCGAGCCGACCAGGCCCATCCCTTTGTGCTGCTGAGGGACTCCCAGGTAGACGAGCACGGCGAACTTAACGTCCGTGTCTCTCGGCTCGCCAGCGCCGATCTCTCGCAGCGCGGCGAGGCACAGTTCGCGAGTGGACTCGTTACTTTGTCCACGCATGGCTAGGGCCAGCGCGATCAGCGCGTTGAATCGATGCCGCCGGGCTTGTTCCTCCCGCCCGGACTTGGCGTATCGCTCGGCCGCCCCGAACTGGGCCGCCGCCTCTGCCTTCCACCGCTCGGCATTGCTGGTTCGCCGAGCGCGATCAAGCAGCGTGTCGAGCCCGTCGTCAACGCCGAGCAGCAAGGGCTGATCGCCGCGTTCACCGAGCGTCCGCTCTACAAACGCCGTCAGCAGGGCCGGTCCGCCGGACGTGTCCGTCTCGGTGATCAAACGCCGATTCTCCCTGAGGGAGTGGCGCAGGCGGTCGGCCCGCACGCTGTTGACCATCGACAAATCCACATCAGGCCCGAGAGGTCCGTCGAGATCCAGCCGCTTCTGCACCCATCTCATGTCGGTGGCGAGGGCCTCGGCGTCGCCTCCGCGGCCGGCTTCGAGGAGATGCCAGATCAGGTGCTCACGGATGTACGGCACCGACGGCAGGAGCTCCCACCATGCGACGCCGTGAAAGGATTCCGAGACAGCTTCGAGGAAGCGCCGATTCAGGTGCCTCAGCGCCTCGGCGTCGAGGCGCCCACGAAGGTGGCTACGCACAACGTCGTTTAGGACAAGGTCGCCGTCGCCGTGCAAAGCAAGTAGACCCAAATCGGCCAGCCGCGTGGAGAGGCGGCGAGCCGCGAATTCGCCGAGATTGCCGGTCTTACGCCACAGAGTCGCGGCCATGGTGAATGGAGTGATGTCGTCCTCGGGAAAGATTGCCAGCTCGAGGAACCGCTTCTGGTCGTCGGCTCCGAGCAGATCTAGGCCAGCCTCGATGGTCTCGGCGATGGATTGGCTCCGCGCGACTGGGCTAGCGAAGTCCAAGCCCGCAGGGCCGTGTCGCTGAAGCCGCTCGAGAAGAAGTTCAACGGCCCGAGCGGCGTCGACTCCGGACGCGGTGCTCTGCAGCAACGCCCGGTTCAGCAGATGAAGAAGCAATGGCCAGCCACCGGTACGCGACATCAGCTGGCCGATCAGGTCGTCCGGCAGGTTCGGAAGATTGTTAGTGAGCAGCTGGCGCGCCTGGAGGATCGACAATCCATCGATTTGTACGATGGTGTAGTCCTCTCCGGCGACTGAGGCAACCCTCGTCGTCACCAACCGGGCCGAGCTGCCCGCCACAGGGAAGGCGGCCAGCTGGTCGTCGAACCACACGTCGTCGAGGACCAGCAGACGGCGGGGACTCTCGCTGAGCAACGCCGCAAGTTGCGCCGAAGCCTGCTCGAGATCGTTGGTGAACGGATACGCTCGGCCGGGAGCAATCCGCTGGGTCAGATCTTTTACCAGTTGCAGCAGAGCTGGGCCTCGGGCGTCCCTGCCAACGGTGATCCAATACACCCGTCCGTGGAACCGGCGAAGCAGCCGACGATCCGAGACCACCAGCCGGGCGATCGTCGTCTTGCCGAATCCGCCAGCGCCGTTTGCGACAACCGTCGCCGGGTAACGACGCACCAATGCGTCAACAATGAGTGCCACCTCTTCGGGCCGATCCACCAGCCCCTGACCCTGGCGCAGCTGCACAGGCAGGCGGTTGGCCAACCTGGCGTCGTACGTCCTCTGAGCCCGCCGTAGCAGCAGCGAAGTCGCGACCGTGGCTAGCGTAGAGCCGACCACCCACCACCACGGGATCGCCTGGAGAGAGATCGGCAGCCACGACGGCATACTCCCAGCAGCCAAGTTGATCGCCAGGGCAGCGGCCGCAGTGAAGAACATGGACAGGAGCAAATAGGCGATCCCTGCTTGATAACACCGCCGCCGCATGATCAGCTTTATCCTCTTTCAACGAAGGACCACCCATCAAACCGCATCGGCCGCCCTACGTCATCAGCCGATCGAGTGGATGGCGCGGCCGATAGCGCGGAATCGCTCGGACGAGGCAGAACGATGCCCGGACGTGCGCTCGCGCCCTTCCAATTCCGGGTAGCACCGACCAGGCACATAGACAAGTGAGCTGGGCATCGACGCGCAGCGTCTTCATCGGTTACTTCTGCCGAACAGCTTATTTTTATCAGCGCCACTGCCGCGCGTCAGTTGGTGATGGGTGTGGGTCAATGCTAGGGCGCAAACGACGGGTCCGATCAGACCGGGTCTCCGACTCATTCGCAAAGCACGCACCCCTCCCGCTCGGCCCAGGTCTCGCGGTCGAGATCACCTGGTTTGAGCAGGTTCTGGCCGAGCTCTACTCGCGCGGTGACCCGGAATGTCCACAGTGCCTCGGCGAATCGGTGGTACACGTCGTGGAACTCGCGGGTGGACAGCATGACGCCAGACCTAACTGCGTTGCGGATATCGATCAGCCTGCCAAAGGCCGCCTCGCCTGCCGTAACCAGGGCCGGGCTTGCTGACATGAGCAGGCGTTCCCGCACGCCGTACAGGCCGGACTCATGCACGGCGTACGACGCCGCAGTCTTTCGGTCGGCATCGCCGGGTTGAACGCGGGCGACGTCCCGCAGGGCAGCATGAGCAGCGTCGAGGGCCAGGGTGAAGTCGATGTACGTGTTGAGGCGGTCCGTCTCCCGATCCCGGCCGCGCTGAGCGCGATCGTTGCGTGCACCAGACAAAAGCGCGCCGCCCAGGGCGATGACCGCGCCTAGCGCGGTACTGGCGAACGGAATCCAGTTAGTGTCGGCCATGCCCGCATCATCGCCTACGAGCGACTTAGAGGGCGTTTCACATTTGGTTCGGGCGGGTGCGTTGAAGGTGCGCCGTTGTGGGCGGGTGGAGGGTGTTCCTCGAGTCAGGCGGTGCAGCATGGCGAGGTCGGACAGGTGGGCTGCGGGGGCTGGCGCCCGGCACCTGATCGATGACTTCGCTGGCGCCCGCGACATCCTCCTCGGCCCGGAGCCCGATAACGACCCGGTGCCGCTCCGATTTCTTCACCCCCGACGCGCTGGCCACACCCTGAATGAGCGTGGCAGCAAGCGCCCACTCGATCTGGAAACTCACCCCCATGCGGCCGATCGACCTCAGGCAGCGGTGTACTTGAAGCCAGGGTCCGATCGCTTGACGAATGCCTCGGCCTGCTCGCCGACGCCGACGCCGGCGGCGGGGCCGTCTGCCGTCATGCCTGTCACCTGCTGGGTCGCCGTGTAGAGGCGTCCAGCCTCCTCGGCGCTCGTCAACGAGGAGGCTTCGACAAGTAGGTTCGCCCGGTGGTCGCCCGCGGTGCGCATCTCGAACAGGCACGATGAGCCCTGCCGCGCCAGCGGCAGCTTCGGATCGGTACGAGTGACCCTCACCGATAGATCCGCCAGGGGCGCAAAGTTGGTGCGCCGGCACAGGTCGAGGTTGGTGGCGTCGTACACGGAGTCAACAGCGAGTGACGGGCTACTCGTGGCGGGAGCACCAACGATCGGCGACGTGGTGACGGCACGCGGCCTCGCTGATCCGCCGTCGTCACACCCTCCGGTAACCGCGAGCGTTATCAGAAGGCCGACAACCAGCGCCCGATTGCGGACCGAGCTTCCACGCCGTGGACCATACCGTCAGCTGCGCCAGGCAATTGCCCGTGCTGGTTGCCCTTATCGTCGAGGCATGCCCCGCGAGACCAATGAATCTGTCGCTCACTCCCGCGTCATCACCGCAGCGGCGGTTCTGCAGCAACTGGTCGATTTACGCGCCTACCCTCACCGGCATCTTGCGGTGGTCGCCTACGCCGCTGGCGGAGACAGCATCAGCCAGGCCCTCGCCGCCGCCGACTACCTCGGCCACACAGGATGGGAACTCGTCACCGTGACGCAGTTTGGGGGCGGCAGGACGCTGCAGGCGATTATGCGACGCAGGTGAGCCAGCAGGGCAAGGACAGCGCACCCGGCTCTTCGGCCGTCGCGAGCAGCCCGGCACCGAGTGCGGATCCACGACTTATTTGGGTGTTATCGCGGATTGTCTTCTTGGGCCAGCGCTGCCGCAGCCGGAATGCGGATCCTCGGCTTCAGAGATCATCGGGCCACCAGTGTGGGTCGAGGCTTTTGCCGTGGCCTCGAGGGCATCGCCCGTAACCGGTGCTGGAGACGTTCCAGCGGTGGTAGCAGTACGGGGCGTCGCACTGGCCGCAGAATCCGGCGTCGTCGTAGAAGCCCGCGGAGGTTACGGCGGCGTAGCGGTACGGCTGGGCAAAGGCGTCAGCGATTTGTTGTGCCTCTGCCAGGTCCACCGGTCGGCCGGAGCCGTTGCCCGCCACGGTCCCGGAAAACAGCAGCCACCATTGCTGGCCGCCGTGACGCTGTCGTGCGGCGGTGTAGGCGTCGCGCTGCGGCGGTGACCACCGCTGCCAGTCCCCAGGTTGGGAGGTGGGTGCGACGAGTTCGACGTGGGCTGCCGGTCGCCCACACACCGCGCACGGTGGTTCCGCGACGAGGGCCTGAAGCATGACTCTCATCCTCCCCTGTTCGGTTAGGCGACCACGCGCAGTCGTCGGACCGTATCGCCGGCACGGTCGGGCTGGGTGGTTTCCCATCGACGTTGCAGCGCGTCGACGACGGCGGCGATCATCGGCTCGGTGACGTGGCTGTAGATACCCCGCACACCGGGCAGGCGGTGACCGAGGCGGCGGGCTTGGGCGATCTCGGGGATGCCGTCCTCGATGAGCCACGTCTTGTGAGTGTGACGCAGGTCGTGGAAGTGCATGCCGGGCAGGACCGGTGGCATGCCCCGTCCTGGTTTGCCGACGACGGCAGGCGTCCAGGCGCGGCGGTTGAAGTTGGAGCACCGCTAATGGTGACCGCGGGCCCCGGGGAACACGATGTCGTGGGGTTGTTCGGCGAGGTGGACGGCGAGCAGGGTGGTCAGGAAGCGGGGCAGCCGGATGTGGCGCACGGAGTCGTTGGTCTTGGGTGGGCCGAGGAACAGCTTGCCTTCGACCTCGTGCAGGGCGCCGACGTCGGGGTGGACGTGGATGCTGCCGGTGGTGAGGTCGACGTTGTCGCGGGTGAGGCCGGTGAGTTCTCCCCACCGCATGCCGGTGTAGGCGGCGGTGAGGATGAGCAGCCCGTCGCTGCGGCGGGCTTGGCGGGCGACGATCGCGACGACCTGCTCGGCGGTGGCATGCGGTCGCTCAGCGCGGATGCCTTTCGGGATGCGGATTCCTCGGCAGGGGTTGAAGGGCAGACGTCGGTCTTCGACGGCTTCTTGAAGGACCATCGACAGGACCATGATCACGTCGGCGACCGATCGTGGTGACAGGTGTCTGCCGAGGGTGACGGCGAGGGTTTTGACGTGTTGGCGGCGGATGTCGACCAGGGGCAGCGGGCCGAGGGCGGGCAGGATGTGCAGCCGTAGGTGACTGCGGTAGGCGGCCCAGGTGGCGGGGCCCGCTTGGTGAGTTGTTTCCCAGATCGGGACCCAGTCGGCGAGGGGATGCGTCCGCCGCGGGGGTCGATGTAGGTGTCGCGGGCCGCTTCGACGTCGATCTCCTTGGCGCGGATGACGGCGTCGGCGCGCAGGTCGTGGGATGAGTCGGTGGTGACGGTGCCGTCGGGCATGCGCAGGCGGACGCGGTATCGGATGCCGCGTTTTTCTACCCAGGCCATGGTGTGCTCTCCCTCCGGTCGGTGTCGGGGATGGTGATTGACGCGTGGCTGTCGGGGTGGGGCAAGTCGCCGGTGGGGTGCCGGCGTCGTCGGGTACCGCGCCGACCGGTGGGGGGTTGTGCGGCGGCGGCGATGATGGCGGCGAGGTCGGCGGATGAGAAGCGCAGGTGTTTGCCGAGGAAGGTGCAAGGAATCTGGCGGCGGCCCGCGCGTCGGCGCAGCCATGACTCCGGGACGCGTAGTCGGGCGGCGGCCTCGGCTGGGGTGTAGAGCTGCGGGTCCTGCTCGTCGTGGCCGGCGGTGCTGCGGTCGAGGGTGGGGGCGGCCGGCGGTGGTCGGCGTCGGGCTCGGGGCAGGTTGGCAGGCATGGGTGGACTCCCGGACGTCGTAGTTTCTGGCGACTGGACACCGGTGGTGGCTCGTCGCGGACGGTGTGTGGATGCGCCCGCGACGAGCCACCGTGGGCTGGCAGTGGCTAGGTGTGCTGGCAGAGCAGCAGTCGCAGGGCGGTCGCCGCTTGGGCGGGGACGACGCCGTTGCCGAGGACCCGCAGTGCGGTGGTGCGGGGCAGCCCGAGGGCGGGGTCGGTGACCCAGTGCTCGGGCAGGCCCATGAGCCATTCCACGAACGGCGGCGCGAGGACGGGTTTGCCGTGCCGGCCGGTTTGCGTGGGTTCGGGTGCGGGGCGGCCGAGCAGCAGCTCCCAGCGGGCGACCGCAGGGGCGTAGCCGCCCCACCGCTGCTCGTCGGGCTGTCCGAGTGCGGCGATGGTGGTGCGCAGGTCCGCGCCGCCGTCGCCGTGGCGCCCAGGGCCGCGCCCGTCGGACGCGCGCGGGGTGGGCAGGATCCGGGCCGGGACCCGTACCGCCGCGGAGGGGAGGGTGAGGTCTCCGTGCGAGCCGCGCTGCCCTGGGCAGCCCTTTTCGCCGTCGGTGGCCCTCGGGGTGGGCAGCAGTACCTCAGACAGCGGGGGCCGGAAGCCGGCGCCCGCGCGTCGTCCGGGCGTGCCGGTGTCGCTCGCCCTGGGGGTGGGCAGTAGCCGTGCGCCGTCGGGGCGCGTGTGCCCGTGCTGACCGGTGCTAGCAAGGCGCTCTGCGGTGGTGGGTAGGAGGCCGTGGGTGGAGCCCGACGGTTCGATGAGGTCGGGCAGGCCGTGCTGGTGGCCGGGTCCTTTGCCGTCACGCGCGCATGGTGTCGGCAGCGTCCGCACCTCCACCGGGTCGTGGGGTGGGTGCGGCCAGCAGGAACAGCCGGTCGCGGCGGTGGGTGGCGCCGATGTCGGACGCGCGTAGGCATAGCCAGCGCGTGTCGTACCCGATCTTGGCCAGGTCGGCTTCGACGACGTCGAAGCCTCGCCGCAGGAGGGCGGCGACGTTCTCCACGAACACGAGCGGCGGTCGAAGGACGCGAACGGCGTCGGCGATCGAACTCCAGAGGCTGGAGTGCGTCCCGGTGATGCCGGCGCGCTTGCCGGCGTTGGAGATGTCCTGGCACGGGAACCCGGCGGTGAGGACGTCGACGGGCTCGACGCGGGTCCAGTCGACGGTGCGGATGTCTCCGAGGTTGGGCACAGCGGGCCAGTGTTGGGCGCAGACGGTGCGGGCGTGCCGGTCGGTTTCGGCGTACCAGGTGACATGGCCGCCGAGCACCAGCTCGACGGCCATGTCGAGGCCGCCGTAGCCGGTGCACAGCGATCCGATGCGGGGGGCGGTGGTGTGGGCAATGCTCACGTCACCTCCCCGCGCCCGGCCTCGCCTGTCACCGGCTCGCCGTGTGGGCAGGACCAGGGGCCGCAGCCAGGCGCTTGTGTGGGTTGCGGACGTGGACGCAGATGTACTTTGTCGAGTGGCACTCGCTGCCGCTGCAGGAAGAATTGGCCGCGCGATGGGTGTCCGTCCGCGGTGGCCCGGGCGGAGCCGTTGCGGATGGACCGGTCGAAGGCGACGGCGTCCGCCCACTCCCGCGGGCTGTGCTCGCGCAGGGTGAACCAGAAGCCGTCGTCGTGGAACGGGCACGTTATTGCGAGTTTCCGGTAACGATCGGCAGGCGGGCGAGCTGCAGCGCCCCGGCGAGCCCGGCATTGAGAATTGAGTGCCTGCCGTAGGAGCGGCACTCGTACTCTCTCTGGGTGAGCGAGAGCAATGACTACGTGAGGCTGCGAGAAACTTTCAACGAGGACGCTGAACGGTATGACCGTGCGCGGCCCCGGTACCCGGCACAGATGTTCGATGATCTCGCTGCGGCCGGCGTAGCGCCCGGTGCAAGGGTGTTGGAGATCGGCTGTGGCACCGGGCAGGCGACCGTGCCGCTGGCGGAACGGGGCTACCGGATCGTGGCCGTCGAGTTGGGCGCAGACATGGCTGCTGTGGCTCGGCGAAACCTTGCCGGCTCCGACTCGGTGGAGGTGGTGACGGCAGCGTTCGAGGAGTGGCCCTTGCCTGCGGAACCGTTCGACGTGGTGCTCTCCGCGACGGCGTTTCACTGGATCGATCCGGCCGTGCGGGTGTCGAAGTCTGCTGACGCCTTGCGTCTCGGTGGTCTGCTGGCCACCGTGGGAACCCGCCACATCGCCGGTGGCACCTGGACCGAGGCGTTCTTCGTTGAGATTCAGAAGCTTTACGAGCGCTTCGATCCGTCGACCCCACCGGGTCTGCGTCTTGAAGGTGCTCCAGACATTCCGGAGGACGATCGGGAGCTGACCTCGTCGGAGCGGTTCGGGCCTGCGAGCTTCTACCGATACGAGTGGGAGTTGCCGTACTCGACAGCGGACTACCTGGATCTGCTGTTGACCTACTCCGGCCACCGTGCCTTGCCGGACGCGCAGCGAAGCGCATTGCTGAACTCCATCGCGCGGCTCATCGACGTCAACTACGGGGGCCAAGTCGTCAAGCGCTACCTGACTGAGCTGAGGCTCGCCGAACGTGTCCGGTGAATCGCTTCTGTCGGTAGCGGTCGTCGGATTATTCAGCAGAGTGCACGTGCATTCGGCCGAGTCCTGGTTGAACGGCGACGAAGACGCCCCGTGCACTTCGCCTTGTTCGGCTGCGCGGGGCGCCCAAGTTTCTGTGGGTCGCGGTCTGGTCATGGAGACCCCTTCCGAAGGCTCGTAGCCCAGTCGGGGCCGCACCTCAGCCTTGATGGGTTTGATCTTGTATTCGGAGGTGCACTGTCGGCGGGCCATACCTCGCTCACCGTTCGGGCCGAGGGTGAACAGGGGCATGGAGGCGAACCGGTGGCGTGGGTCGAGCGCATCAGCTGGGATGTCACCGGCGCTGACGCGCACCACCTCGATTCCGGCCTGCTCGGCGATGCAGGTCAGGCGGTCCAGGTGCCGGTAGACCGCCGCCGGCTCCCAGGAGGTGTCGGCGAAGATCGCCGCTTCGAACCCGGGGATCGTGCCCTGGGCGGCGAGCAGCAGGAGCGTGCAGCTCTGCACGTCGGCGCCCAGGGACAGGTAGCGGTGAGTGGGTGGCCTCACGCGACCACCCCGGATCCGTCCTCAGGCGTGTGCGTCTTGGTGAAGATCAGAACGTCTTCGTGGGCGATGAGGTGCATCGGCACCCCGGACGTGCGGGCCTTGCGGACCTGTTGGAGTTGGAAGAACGACGGGCGGGCGACGAGCTGCCCGTGACGGACGGCGGCGAGGAGGGCGACGCACCGCTCGGTCGGCACGAGTCCGGCGCGCAGGCCGGCGGCGATGACGGCGCTGGGCAGGTCGACCAGTTCGCCGCGTTTGCGCCAGGGGCGGGCGGTGACCACGACGGCGCCGCCGGGTCGTAGCAGGGTGGCGCAGCCGCGCAGGATCTCAGCGAAGCCGTCGGTGAGGCCGGTCAGGTCGCGGTAGGCGAGGTTGCCCTTGTCTTCGCCGTCGTTGTACCGGTCGTCGTACTTGACGACCCCGTGTTCGCCGGGGCGGACGAGGCCGTGGACGGTGGGCCCGTACGGCGGTGAGGTGACCACGAGCGCCACCTGTCCGGTGAGGGCCTTCGGCACCAGCGACATCAGTCGGGTCGCGTCGCCGCGGATGACGGATGCGCGTCCGCTGGCGCCCTGGTCGTGGGCGTGGCGGATGTTGGCGTCGGCGATGTTCGACCATTGCGGCTCGTATTCGATGCCGAAGGCGTCGCGGCCGGCGTGGGCGGCCTCGACCAGGGTGGTGCCGATGCCGCACATCGGGTCCAGGACCAGATCGCCGGGCTGGGTGTAGGCGGCGATCGCGTGGGCGGCGATCGCGGGCAGCATCCGGGCGGGATGCTTGACCGATTCCGGCACGTACCGGCCGCGTCGCTGGACGGGGCCGGTCGACTGGGCGGTGGCCCAGACGGACAGGCCCTCAGGATTGGCGCGGTGGCGGCCTTCGTACTCGCGGTGCCGGCCCGGGTAGTCCTCGCCCACTGCGGAGCTGTTGGTGTCCGGCTCGCTCGCGCCGGAAGATCCTGCAGTGGTGTGCTCAGCCACGGCGCTCACCGCCGTCGCGGCCACGGCGCCGTCCCACCCTAGGCGCTGGAGTCGAGTGCGGGGTGAAGACCATCAGGTCGGCGTGCACCCGCAGGTGGGCGACCGACCACTGCTCGGGGTTAGCGTGGGCCAGGGTGAGCAGTTCCTCGCCCGGGCCGTGGTAGTAGATGAACTGGTCGCCGTCGGTGTCGGCCTCGACGGCGACGATGTGCTGCAGGTAGCCCAGTCCCGCCGCGGAGGCGGCGGCCACGAGCGGCCCGAAGTCCTCCGGCGTGGGCTGCGTGCCGGCGGGGACGCCGACGACGAGGACGAGGCAGCCGCCGGGGCGCAGCAGCCGCGCGCAGGCAGCGAGGAGCCAGGCGAGGCGGACCCGGGCGGTCGTGCCGGCCTCCTGCAGCGGCCAGGTAGCGACCGCCAGGCTGATAGCCGCGTCCAGCGGGCCGTCGTCGGGCGCCCGGACGACCGGGGCGTCGGCGCCGGGCAGGTCGGGGTCGGTGAGGTCGTCGCCGAACCAGTCGATCAGCGCGGGCGGGTCCTGCGCGTCACCGGCCTCCGGCTCGCCGGGCCCGATGAGCGGGCTGGTTGCGGTCGTGGGCGCCGGCGGGCCGGCGATGGCGGGTCCGATGACCAGGCTGGAGCTGTCGGTGAACCAGGCGCGGTGGTGCTGGCGACCGCCCTGGGCGCAGATCGGAGCCAGGACATGGTCGGTGGTGAGGTCGACCACCGCTTCCCCGGGCCGGCTGTAGGCGGCGACGAGGCGGTAGGCCAGACGGGTGGGCAGGCTGGTGCGCGGGTCGGCGTCGGTCCGGGCCGTGCGCCAGACCGTGATCGGTACCGGCGGGTCACCGGCGATCAGGTCGATGAGAGTGGAGTCGGCCGGCTCGCTGTGGTCGGCCTGCTGGTGTGGCGGCGGCGTGTGCTCGCTCATGTGCTGTCGGCTCCGCGCCGCGCCGTGAAGCGCTGACATCTCCAAACCGCGCTTTGTGAGCCTCGGCGAACACTTGCCGAACCCACAACCGCTCACAACGCCTGACCCGGCAGCGGCCTATTCCGATGTTCGTCGTCCTGTCTGGTGCGCGCGACGTAACGGCAGCCATCCGCAGGCGCCCTACCGCGACGGGACCGGCTTCGTCCCTACCCACTTCTGTCAGTGACGCTGGGTCACTGACAGCAGGCGCTGACGGTGCCGACGTCGGTCAAGAAGGACGCTTCGAGCGTCGAGGTGGACATGAGCGTTGACCGGCGCTGTGAGACATGGCCGAGCGTAGTGCTCCGGGCCGTTGTCATCGGCGCGGTGCCGCCTGTCACAGGGTGCGGGATGTCCAGCGGTGACAGCGCGCCCGCCACTGTCATGGGTACGTCGGCAGTCCGCGCGGGCCGTCCCCGACGAGCGGTGACAGTGGCGCTGTGAGCCAAGACGGTTGTCACAGCGGGACGGGCAAGTCTCCTGTGAGGTCGTCCGCGCCGTCTCGCGGGTTCCGACGTGAGCCTGTGCCACCAGCTCCGAACAGCGCGGTCACAGGCTCTGTCAGGGTGTCACAGGGCAGTTCAAGCGACCTTTGTCAGACTCTTAGCCAACGATCAGCGGCCATGGCGCGCCGTGCGGGCGGGCCACTGACAGAGGCGCGGGTCGAGGGCGACGAACAGCGCCCTGAGCGGCTCTGTCAGGACCTTGTGAGCCCTCTGTGGCGCAATCGATGCCACCGATCGCCGTGACAACGCCGGCGACGGCACTCGCATCCTTTCGGTGTCACAGGAGTGTTGACATGAGCGCGTCCGACGCTACGAACTGGCCGACTTCCGCCCTCGACGCGGCAGCGACCGCCTACGCCGCGCTGACCTGCGACCCGGCGCCGCTGGCTCTCGACTGCACGGCGTTCTTCTCCGACGCGCGTCTGCCGCAGCCGGTGATGCCGCTGCCCGCGCTGCGGGACTGGCTGTTGCGACACCCCCGCGCCTACACGGCGCGTGACGAGGTGTGGCGGGAGCTGATCCGACGCGCCCGGCTCGACGGGCCGCACTGGGTCGTCGCCGCGGTCGGCATGGCGATGCCGGCGCTGCAGCAATACGCGGCGCACTTGTGTGAGGGCTACACCGGTGACCCTGCGGATATCGACGCCGAGATCCTGACCGGTTTCCTGACCGCGCTCCGCGATCGGGCGGACCTGACCAAACCCGCGCCGTACGCGAGCCTGTGCAAGGCGGCGTGGCGAGCCGGGCGGGACCTGCGGCTGCAGCAGCATGAGTACCTGCCGGTGCAGAACATCGAGCACCTCGTTTCCGGCTCCCGCACCCCGCCGGCGCCGTACGGGCATCCGGACCTCCTGGTCCGCCGCGCGGTGACCCTCGGGATCCTCGACCCCGAGGACGAGCAGCCCTACATCGACGTGCGGCTCGGTCGACGGGCGATCGAGCCCATCGCCGCAAGGAATGGCGTCAGCGTCGACGCCCTGCGCATGCGGCTGTCCCGCATCGACAGCCGCGTCGCCGAGGCCCTCGCGGACGGGCTGCTGACCGGGATCGCGTCGCCGGAGACCACGGCGCGACTGCGGCAACAGGCCGAGCAGCGCGGCGGTCGTCGCGCAGGACGTGCCGCGGCCGCCCGCCGCGAAGCCGCCCGCCAGCACGCTGCGGCAGCAGCCGCCTGACAACCAACCGGCACGGCTGTGGCCCGACATACCACGTCGGGCCACAGCCGTTTCCGCGTGCCGAGCGCCCGTCCCAGCAGAGCTGTTCCGGAGGCAGCGCGCTGCACTGGCAGAAGAGAACCGACGCAGAATTGCCAGCCGACCTGCCCCGCCGGCACGTTTTGCGGCGCAGGCGCCGCTTAGCCGTCCCCCTCCGCTCCGACGATCAGAACCTCTCCGCCATCGTCCTAAGTGCCCTGGAACGGGCGAACCGATGCGGCCTTGTCAAGAACTGTGAGCCCCAGCGGCACTCACACCGCTCGAACACAGCCCGTTCCGATCCGGCTGTGAGTCCTCGCCCGCAGGCAACGCCGTCGACAGTGAAAGGCCCTGACCTGCCCTGTGAGCCCTGCCTGGACCGGGTGAGCGCGGCAAGTGTTCGCCAGGGCTCACAAATCCTGGTTTGGGGGTGCGGGACTTTCAGCGAGCCATACCGCTCGCCGGTCCCGCCCGCCGCCGGGCGACACGAGCAGCCGCGATCCGCGCGCCTCGGGTGCCGCGCCAATTGATGCGCTGACACCACATTGATGACCGCAACCCACCCCTGAGGGAGGACGAGCTCCCCCCGGGGCTCACGCGGTTCGTGGCGCTGCTCGCCTGCGCCCGGCGGCGGTCCCATCGGACCGCTTCGAGCAATTGCCGCCCCCGGTCACACGTCTTTGTGGCCGGAGCGGCGGGAGGTGAACGCAATGTCCCGCACCCCACAGCACACACTCCGATTCCCGCGACTCGTTCGTCTCGCACTCCGTGCGGCCGTACCGCTGGTCGGCGTCGGCCTGTCACTCGCCGTCCCGGCCGCCGCGTACGCCGATCCGGGCGGCGCCGTCTACCTGGCGGCGAACTCCCTGCCGGTGGTGATCGCCAACCTGCAGGCCTGGGTCATGGGCATCCTGGCCGCCATCGCGACCCTCTTCCTCGTCCTGTCCGGCGTGTACTGGGCCACCGCCGGTGGTGACCCGTCGCAGGTCGAGAAAGCCAAGCTCGCCCTGCGCAACGCGTTGGTCGGCTATGGCCTGGCCGTTCTGGCCCCGATCTTGCTGCAGGTCGTCCAGGGCATCGTCGGGGGTTGACGTCGTGGGATGGGTCCTCGACCAGGTTCTTGATTGGCTCACCACGGCGATCCTGGCCTGCCTCAACGCGATCTTCGACCTCATCACCAGCATTCTGCTCACCACACCGAAGGTCACCGTGCTGCCGCAGGTGCAGGCGCTCACCGGCCGGTCGGTCTGGATCGTGGACACCGTCTTCGTGTTGGCGTTCGTCGCCGCCGGCGTGCTCGTCATGGTCGCCGGCGGCGACGAACAATCCCGCTACACGGTCAAGGACCTCCTCCCGAGACTGGTCGTCGGGTCCACCGCCGCGCACTTCTCCCAGTTGGCCTGCGACCAGCTCATCGATGTGGCCAACGCCCTGACCGCGGCGATCAGCGAGGGCGGCTACGACGGCGACGGCGCGTTCACCGCGATCCGCACCCACCTCGCGGCGGCACAGGACCGCACCGTCCCGCTGTTGTTCCTGATCCTGATCCTGCTCATCACCGTCCTGGTCGTGACGGCGGCGTTTCAGCTGATCGGCCGGTTCGTGGCGCTGCTGGTGATGACGAGCATCGCGCCGCTGGCGCTGGCCTGCCACGCGCTGCCGCAGACCGACGGTCTCGCGCGGCTGTGGTGGCGCGCCTACGCCGGATGCCTGGCGATCCCCGTGGCGCAGGCGTTCTTCCTCACCGCGGGGCAGCAGACACTGCTCGACCCGGTGACCATGCTGCCCGTGTTCGGCCTGCCCGTCGACCCGGGCGGCACGCTGAACCTCCTGGTCGTGGTGGTGCTGCTCTGGACCACCGTCAAGATCCCCACACTGTTGGCCCGCTGGGCGGGCCAGACCGGACGTGGCACGAGCACGATGCTCGGCGCGGTGGTCCGCGTCGTCGTGGTGCAGCAGCTCGCCCGCACCGTCCCCGGCCTGAACACCCTTCGGAGGACCATCAAATGACCCGGCCTGATCCCGAAGCGCCGTTGAGGGCGCGGATGCCCGCCGACGTGGACGCCCCCGACAAGGTCGCCTACGGGCTGACGTTCCACCAGCTGGCGATCGTCGCCGTCGGCGCGCTCTGCTTCTACGCCGCGTGGCGCACGCTGCGCGATGTCGTGCCGGCGCCGGTGTTCATCGGTGCTGGTGTGGTGCTCGGCGGGCTGGTTTTCGGCCTGGCGCTGGGCCGCCGCGACGGCCTGTCCATGGATGTGTGGCTGCTGCACGCGATCCGCCACACCCGCATCCCCCGGTCGCTGTCCACCGCCACCGTCGCGGCGGATACCGGGTCTCCGGATTGGGTCGACACGCCCCAGAGCGGCCGGGTGCCGCTGCCGGCGCCGCTGCGGCTGCCCGCCGACGCCATCGACGACGACGGGGAGATTAGCCTCGGTGGCGCGCGGGCGGCGATCGTCGGCACCACCACGGTGAACCTCGCGCTGCGCACACCGGGCGAGCAGGCGGCCCTGATCGAGGGGTGGGGTCGGTGGCTCAACAGCCTGTCGACGCCGACGCAGATCGTCGTGTCCGCGCAACCGGTTGACCTGGCCTCCCACAGCCGGGCTCTCGCCGCGGCCGTGGACGCCCAGCCGCATCCGCGGCTGCGTGCGGCGTGCGCTGATCACGCGGAGTTCCTCGGCGACCTGGCCGCCCGCCGGGACCCGCTGCGTCGGCAGGTCCTGGTCGTGACCCGCGCGGCGGCCGGCGAGCGCCCGCATGCCGCGCGGCGGCGAGCCGATGACACGGTGCGGGCGTTGGCCGGCCTCGGCGTCAGCCCGCGGGTGCTGGACGGCTCGGCGGTCACTGCCGCTCTGGCCGGCGCCGCCGACCCGTACCGGCCGCCGCGGCCGGGCGGCCTGGCCGCGCCGGACACCGTCATCACCGCGGCCGCCCCCACCCGCAGGACAAGGAGCCAACGATGATCAGGAAGAGACTATTCGGCGACGACAAGGCGCAGTCGCAGCCGGACTCGCTGGCGTCGGCGGTCGCGCCAGCCACGGTCGAGGTCACACCCCGGTGGCTGCGCGTGGGCGACGGCTTCGCCGCCACCCTCGTCGTGACCGGATACCCGGCCGAGGTCGGCCCAGCGTGGCTGGAGCCGCTGCTGTCCTGGCCGGGCCGGCTCGACCTCGCATTGCACATCGAGCCGCTGCCGGCCCCGATCGCCGCCGACCGGCTCCGAAGACAACGAGCACGGCTGGAGTCCTCCCGGCGGGCCGACTCCGAACGCGGCAAGCTCGCCGACCCCTACGTCGACGCCGCCGCCCACGACGCCGGTGACCTGGCCGAGCGGCTGGCCCGAGGGGCGGCGAAGCTGTTCCGCGTCGGCCTGTACCTGACCGTGCACGCCCGCACCGAAGACGAACTCCTGCAGGCGTGCGCGCAGGTCCGGGCCGCCGCCGCGTCCACCCTGCTGGAGGTGCAGCCCGCGACGTGGCGGCAGCTTGCCGGCTGGACCAGCACCCTGCCCCTCGCCTGCGATGGGCTGCGGATGCTGCGCACCATGGACACCCAGGCGCTCGCGGCCGCGTTTCCGCTGTCGAGCCCGGACCTGCCCGCTCCGCTGCCCGGTGACCCGCCGGCCACCGGCGGTGTGCTCTACGGGATCAACCCCGCCAGTTCGGGGATTGTCTGGTGGGACCGCTGGACGCAGGAGAACCACAACTCGATCGTCCTGGCCCGCTCCGGGGCTGGGAAGTCGTACTTCGTGAAGCTGGAGATCCTGCGCAACCTCTACCAGGGTGTGCAGGTCGCGGTGGTGGACCCCGAGGACGAGTACCTGCGACTGGCCGACGCGGTCGGCGGCAGCATCGTCCGGTTGGGCCTGCCCGGCGTGAAGATCAACCCCCTGGACCTGCCGGTCGATGACCGGCGTCCGGACACGTTGACCCGCCGCGCTCTGTTCCTGCACACGCTCATCAGCGTGCTGCTCGGCCACCAGCCGCCACCGGCGGAGCGAGCCGCACTGGACCGGGCCATTCTCGCCGTCTACCGGGCCGCCGGGATCACCGCCGACCCGGCCACGCACCACCGGCCCGCGCCGCTGCTGCGCGACCTGGCCGCCACGCTACGCGCCGACGACGACCCGGCCGCCGCGACGCTGGCCGCCCGGCTCGCACCGTGGGTGCAGGGCAGCTTCGCCGACCTGTTCGACGCACCCACCACCCAGGCACCGGTCGGACACCTGGTCGTGTGGTCGCTGCGGCATTTGCCCGATGAACTGCGCACCGTCGGCACCCTGCTCGCGCTGGACTCGATCTGGCGCACCGTCGACGCCCCACAACGCCCGTCGCGGCGGCGGCTTGTGGTGGTCGACGAGGCGTGGCTGCTGATGCGAGACGGCGAAGGCGCCCGCTTCCTGTTCCGCATGTCGAAGGCGGCACGTAAGCGCAACGCCGGGCTGACCGTCATCACCCAGGACGCCGCCGACGTGCTGGGCACCGATCTCGGCCAGGCAGTGGTGTCCAACGCCTCCACCCAGGTGCTGCTGCGGCAGGCGCCGCAGGCCATCGACGCCGTCGGCGAGGCGTTCGGGCTCACCGACGGTGAGCGGCGGCTGCTGCTCTCGACTCGCCGCGGCCAAGGGCTGCTGATCTCCGGGGCGAGCAGGACCAGCTTCGAGTCGATCGCCTCCGATGCGGAGCACGCCCTGTGCACCACTGACTCGGTCGAACTGGCCGACCTCGACGAGGAGGGCGATCTGTGACACTGCCGACCGAAGCCCTCGGCTCAGCGCTCGTGTCACCGGCACCGAGCCCCACCAGCGGGCCGGGCGCCGGCCCCATCCCGCCCCCTACCGGAGCAGCGGACGCGCTGCTTGACGCGGCCGTGTGGGCCACACAGCGGCCGTGGCTGGCGGCGGTCGCCGCCGGCGGGCTGATCGTGTGGATCGCGGCCCGCAACCTGGTCGAGATCGGGCGGCACCGCCACCACGCCCGCGGCGCGCGCCTCGTGACGATCGCGCCGCCGCCGGAGGTCGACCCGCACAGCGCGCCAGCGTTGTGGGCGAACCTGGCAGGCGTGCTGACCCCGTCACGGCGGCGGCACCTGCTCCACGGCGCCCCGCACGTGGTGTGGCAGTACACGTGGTCCGGACGGCAACTACTGATCTCGATCTGGGTTCCCGGCACCGTCCCTCCGGGGGCGGTCGAGGCTGCGGTGCGGGCGGCGTGGCCCAGCTCGGCCACCACCACCGACGACAACCCGCCGCCGCCGATCCCCCTGGACGCCCATCCCGCAGCCGGTGGGCACCTGCTGCCCGTGTACGCGGAGTGGCTGCCGCTGGCCACCGACCATGACACCGACCCGCTGCGCCCGCTGATGGCCGCCGGCGCGCAGCTCAAACCCAGCGAGTACGCCTGCGTGCAGATCCTCGCCCGCCCGGCCACACCCCGGCGGGTAACGCGGGTCCGCCGCGCGGCCGGGCGGCTCCGGGCCGGCACCACCGCCGTACCGACGATCAACCCGGCCGCGCCGGTGCTGTGGCTGCTGGACGCGTTCCTGCCCGGCAGCGGCAACACCGGCCGCGCTACGGTGCCCGCGTCCCGTCGGGATCCCACCGTGGAGCGCGACGTCCGGGCGATCCTGGACAAGACGGCGCACCCGCTGTGGCAGACCGGCATCCGGTACGCCGTCGCCACCACCAACCGGCGCGGCGGCGCTGACCCGAACGGCCGGTTGCAGGGCATCGCCGACACTCTCGCCTCGGCGTTCGCCATCCACACCGGCCGTAACCGGCTCACCCACCGCACCCGGATGCCCGCACCGGTGGCCGTCCTCGCCGCCCGGCGGCTCGGCCCCGGATTCCTCACCTCCGCCCCGGAACTCGCCGCCCTCGCCGCGTTGCCGCAGGACCTTGCCGTGCCCGGTCTCGACCGGGCGCGGGCCGCGTCCATGCCGGCGCCGGTCGCCGTCCCCGGCGGCGGACGTGGGGTGAAGATGCTCGGCGACGCCGAAATCGGTGGCCACAGTGCCGGCCTGTCGGTGGCGGACGCGAGGTATCACATGCATGTGATCGGTTCCACGGGCTCCGGCAAGACCACCCTGCTGGTCAACATGGCCCTCGACGACATCAAGGCCGGCCGCGGCACCGTCGTCATCGACCCGCACGGCGACCTCGTCCTGGACATCCTCGACCGGCTCCCCGCAGGCGTCGCCGACCGCGTCGTGCTCTTCGACCCCGACCAGGACAACCCGCCGACGCTGAATCCCCTCGAAGGCGACGACCCCGACCTGGTCGTCGACAACCTCGTGTCGATCTTCGGGAATATCTTCGCCAAGGCGTGGGGACCTCGGATGGATGACGTCATGCGGGTGGCCTGCCTGACCCTGCTGCGCCACAACAACGTCACCCTGCAACACATCCCACCGCTGCTCAACAGCCCCCAGTTCCGCTCGGCGATGACGGTGGACCTGGACGACCCGGCCGGGCTCAGCGGCTTCTGGCAGTGGTACGACAGCCTCAACGACAGCCTCCGCTCGCAGGTCATCGGACCGGTCCTCGCCCGGCTGCGCGCGTTCCTGCTGCGCGACTTCGTCAAACGCACCATGCGCTACCCCCGCTCGAGCTTCGACATGGGCCGCGTCCTCGACGGCGGCGTGCTACTCGTCCGCATCCCCAAGGGAGTGCTCGGCGAGGACACCAGCCGGCTACTCGGCTCCCTGCTCCTCGCCCAGGTATGGCAAGCCACCACCGCCCGCGCCGGCGTCGAACCCGACCGGCGCCGCGACGCGACCCTGATCATCGACGAGGCCCAGAACTTCCTGACCCTGGCCAACTCCCTGGACACGATGCTCGCCGAAGCCCGCAAGTACCGGCTGTCACTCGTACTCGCCCACCAGGACCTGGCCCAGTTCCCCCGCGACCTGCTCGCCGCAGCGTCGGCCAACGCCCGCAACAAGATCTACTTCACCGTCGCGCCGGAAGACGCGAAAGTCCTGTCCCGGCACACCCTGCCGGAACTGGGCGAGCACGACCTCGCCCACCTCGACGCATACACCGCCGCCGCGCGGCTGGTCGTCAACGGCCGCCAAACCCCGGCGTTCACGATGAAGACCCGGCCGCCGAAGCCGATCGTCGGAGAGGCGACCGCCATCCGCCAGGCCGCCGCCGCAGCGGTACCGAGCCAGGACACCAGCGCCGTCGACGACCTCGTCGAACGGCTCAGCCGCAGACCCGACGACCGTCGACCCCGTCCGAAGAGCGACCGGGCCTGAGGAGTCTCTGTCAGACGGTGGCGTTGCCCGGGTCGCGCACCGGCTCGCCACCGGGATCGTCACCGGTGACCGCCGAGCATCCGCAGCACAGTGCTGACCTGGGCTGTCAGTGCCGCACACACCCCGTGACAGGCCCTCCGCACCGACCTCCCTCGTCCCAGACACCCCTCCCGATCGGGAGGGGAACCCCATCCTGCCCAGGAGCAACCGTCGTGTACTCCCGTGTACCCCCCGCCTCCCGCAACCCCGATCCCCTAGCCGTCTTCGGTCGCATCGTCCCCCGCGACCACGCCCTCCTGACCCTGCTCGCCGAGCACTACCTGCTGTCCACCGACCAAATCACCAGCGCCCTATTCGACACCCGGCGCACCGCCCAACGACGGCTGACGATCCTGCACCGCCTCGACGTGCTGCACCGATTCGGCCGCAGCGGCGCCCACGGCCGCTATGGATCACTGCTCTACACCCTCGGCCCCGTCGGACTGCAGCTACACCCAACCGTCTACCACGACCCCACCGGCACCAGCGGCAAAACGCCGCGCAGCTCCCTGGAACGCGCCAAGCGGATCGCCGCCAGCGGCCAGGTCAACCACCTGCTCGGCGTCAACCAGTTCTTCACCGACCTCATCGCCACCGCCCGCCACACACCCGACGCCCAATTGTCGCGCTGGTGGTCTGAACAGCACGCCACCACCGTCTACGCCCAAGCGGGCATCCGCCCCGACGGGCACGGCGTCTGGACCGTCGGCGACACCTCGACCGGCTTCTTCCTCGAACACGATAACGACACCGAAAACCTCGCCCGGGTCGTGGCCAAACTGCGCGGCTACGAACGCCTCACCACCTTCGGACCCCGCTACCCCGTGCTGTTCTGGGTCCCCAGCCGGCGCCGCCAGGCCAGCCTCCTCGCAGTGCTCGCCGGACTGCGCACCGCCAGCCCGATCGCCACCGCCATCCACGGCCCCGACCCGGCCGGTCGGGTGTGGACCCTCGTCTCGGACCCCGCCCACCGGCGATACCTGCACGAGCTGCCCTGCGACCACGGCCCCGACACGGTCACCAACCCGCAGCGCTTCGATGACCTGTAGAGACTCACACCGCAGGCCAGTTGTGGGCTACCACCGATAGGTGGCACCTCCCATCCGGCGTTCGCACCTCATCACACCGGCGAACCCGTCACGCCCGCTCAGCAATAGGCAAAAGGTGCCGTAACCGGACCTCACTCGAACCGGACTGCACAGGGGGCGAGACATACCGGGACAGCAAGACCACCAGTGCGTCATGAAGTTCGACAACGGCCTTTAGCACCAGGCGTGCGTCCCGAAACGCGCCCTTCCCGCGGTGAGACACGTTCGAACGAACTTGGTAGTAGTACCGAGCGGCACCGGTGAAGTCCTGCTTGAACGTGACCTTGTCAGAGGGGTCTCGGCTGTCCACAACACTGCCGGGCTCCGCGTTCACGGTCCGGAGCGCGTCTTGAAACGCGAGGTCGCTGTCCAACCGACAAACGCGAGGCCAGGGATCTAGCGCTGGCCCGTAGCGGAGCGCCGTGTACCGTTCGACGGCGCTCCACAGCAAGAGGTAGGACGCTTGGAGGCGGAAGTGCTGGCGCCAGAGATCGGGGGCATCCGATTGCGCCGGCACGCCATTCGGCGCCGCCTCCAACACAAGCCTTCGAACCTCGGCCAGTCCCTCACTAAGCACTGGATCGTGACTGACCGACCATTCGTGTACTGGATCTCCAGAAACTCCGCTCTGCAGCTTGGCACCAGCGGAAACGTTGGCATCGGTGCTCCGGCCATCTTCAGTCATGGCTTTGGTGGTCCTCCACCTGTACTGGGTACCTGGCTCAAAGCTGGCCACGATCTGCCAGGCCTCATCGACCTTGCCCGTAGGAAAGTAGAGAAGAGAGCCGTGGACATGCCCGGTAGCCGAGGGATCCAACAACGGCAGGCCGTCACGCATTCTGATCACACCGGCTGCGGTGGCCTCAACGTGCCAGCTGACGAGTGGCTCGATCAGACTGAACGCTAGCTCGCCCGGCCTCAGCAAACCATAGGTAAACAGCGGCAGATCTCGATCCTGCGGCGACCCGAGCGATGGCATTCAGCGATTATCTCTCGTGGTACCAAGCGTCTGGGGCCCAGGAATGTCCGTGGAACGATCGGCGCGTCAACGGGCAACCGACAAGCCCGGTCGACACACGGCCGCCTTCAGTCAGCACCTCCGGCAGGCCACCTGTCGTCGACGTCTGTCAGCAAACAGGATCATCTGTGAGCGCCGTGAAGGCTCACAGCGTCCGCGCCGAGGACGGCTGCCGTGAGCCGGAGTGTCTCACAGCGCAGGTCAATCCCACTTTCCGGCGATCAACTCGTCGGATCGGCCTGACAGAACGGGCCGCTACCGTTCACGGCACAACACCCCCTCATAATCTCCACCCCGGTCCGGTCCCACCTCGGTACCACCGCCGCACCTACCGGTGCGCCTCGCCCACCCGCCCCTTCCGGGGCCGGTCGGCGCCGCGCCGCGCGGCGACCCCAGGTCGCACCGCACCAACCCGCACCCGCACCTCTTCCGCAACCGATTCACCCACCCAGTGGGCCGGTCATCTCCGCGCGCCCTAACGCGCCCACCCCCAAGGAGGACCACTCATGCCTAAGAACCCGACCCGGAAAGCAACCTCGCCTGCTGTCACATTGACGGCGACGATCCGCACCATGATCGTCTGTGTGCCGGGCGACCTGCCCCGCGAGTCGCTGACCGCACACCAGCTCGACCGCAACTTCGGTGTGCAGGGCACGTTGTCGCCCCGTTTCTGGGCCAGCCCCGCCCTGCGCCTGTGGCAGCGCGGCCAGATGTTCGGACTGCGCAAGGGCCGCCCGGCCTACTGCGCCGGCGGACCAGCGCGACTGCTCGACCTGACCGGTATGCGCCAAGCCGCCGGTGTCGGGGCGGGCATCCGCCACCAACTGTTCAGCCGCGCGGTGCACGGCACCCGCAACGCCACTGCGTGGCACGTCTACGAGGCCCGCCACCTGGCGGACCCGCAGCAGTACCCGTGGGACACGGCCGTCGCGGACTTCACCCATCAGCCCCGGGTCAACGCCATCCGGATGCACAACGCCGCCACCTACGGCGCCGGGCAGATCCGCCTCAGCGAACTGGAGATGTACCAGGCCGGCTGCATGGCCTACCAGCACCACAGCGCCCTGACCGCCCTGGCGGGCGACGCGCTGATCACCGCCGAAGGGGCGAAGCTGGCCCCGGCCAGCGACGCCATGGCCGACCGGGTGACCTACCTCGAACAGGCCAACCGGCTGCTCGACGCCATCGACCCCGACCAGCGACTGCTCGCGGTCGCGCTCTGACGGAGCCCGCCAAGAAGGAGAACACGCCCGACGGGCCCGCCATGTTCCCGCCCGACGAGGTCGAGCGCCTCGCCGCCACCTGCGTCCGCGCCCCGCGACGCAGCGCCGCGAACCCCTAACCATCCACGCGCACCTCACCGCGCAGCTTCGGGTCGCCGAGCACTGGCGCACCACCCTGCTCACCATCCTGGCGACCGGCTCACGGTGTCGGCAGATACCCGCGAGCCGCCGCATCTCGCCCCGGCGTGCCAGCCGCCCCTGGCAGGGGCGCTGACTGCGCTGCCGGCCAGCGAGAGGGCCGCCCTTTCCCTCTTGCGCGCCGGCGAGCGCCGGCACCAACCCCTACGCACCGCCCCGAGCCGTCGGCGACCAGGCCCGGGTCGCCGTCATCACCCTGTCTGAAGGGACACCGCTACATGATTCACCTTCCGATCTGCCCCGTCTGCGATGAGCCGGTGGCAGACCAACCCGCCACGCACTGGACCAACGCCTACCGCGGGGGCATCCCGTGGTGGCATCTGGCGGACAACAGCCCCATCTGCGCGGCTGCCGACGGCCAACACTCCCAGCCGGCGCTCGTCGCCGACCCGCTTCCGGTCGACAGTCAGACCAACACCTGGCTCGACGAGATGAGCCGCCTGTTCGCCGTCGACGGTCCCTACGAACCCGCCCGACTGGGTAGCGCCATCACCGCCGCCGAGCACCTCAGCCGCTGGCTGCACACGGCCACCGGCCCGTTCAGCGCGCTGCTCACCCTGCCGGCACCCTCCGACGTCGCATCCCTGATCGGGCACCTACACCGCAGCACCCGGCTGCTCGCCCGGGTGCACGCACAGACCGGCTCCTATCTCCTCGACCAGGCCCGCCAGGCACACCTCACCAGCCTCGGTGACAGCGAAGGGCGCAGCGAGGTCATCGACGCCGTCGAAGACATCCGCGCATGGTTGCAGGACGCGGCCGACTGGCTCGCCCAGTCGGCGCAGGCATCAGGGGTCGCTTGGTCCAGCGCCCGCACGGTCACGGCCACGAGCCACCCCGGCGCCTCCCCCACCGCTTGCGGTACCGACCGGCAGGAGGGCCAGCGGTGACGACGCCTGACTACACGCCGCGTCAGGGCAGCACAGCCGTCTTCTCCGGTCGGTGGCTGCGCTACGAACCGGTGCCTGGCTTCCACCGCTATCACGAGGGCTACCTCGCGACGGTGACCGGTTGGTGGAACGGCAGCTTCGAGCTCACCCTCGACCACGAGGCCGTGACCGCCCTTACCCAGACGTTCAGCGCGATGGCCACCTACGTCGGCGGTGACTGGCGCACCGTCGGCTTCGACGGACACACCCTCACCATCGCCCGTCCGGTGTCCCTCGGCGGCGGCGTCCACCTCGTCGAGCCCACCGGCGGGCGGTACCGGATCGGCTGGGGCCTGCCGTGGTTACCGGTCGAGCCGAGTCGCTGCGACCACGTCTTCGGCCAGCCATAGCCCCACCGCCCACAGCACGGGGCCTGGCAGGTTCCGCCCGAGCGTCGACGGCATCCCGAGATCCGGTCAGCGCACTTGATTACGAGGCGCTGTCGAAGCGTGGATCAGTGCACGCCCCCATCCCGGCAGACGCAACAGCAGGCACAGGGAGGACTCATGGACAAGACGACCGACCAGACCGGAGTGCCAAGCGCCCTCGACAAGGTCGCCGCCGCTCTGGCAGCACTTGGCCAGGACACGGCCGCCGCGATTGCGCAGCGCGCCGGCGTCGGCTACTCGACGGCCACCAAACGACTTCGCACCCTGGCAGAAGCAGGCCAGGCCGAACCGTTGCGCGCCGACGACGGCCGCACGCTCTGGCGGCACCTGCCGAACCCGGCGACCAACACCGACAGCGGCGACCCGCCGGCGACCACGACCGACGCCAGGCGCGACCCGCCCCCCGCACTGACGAACGACAACGGCGACGAGGCTCACGCACCGGACGAGGCCCCCGGACCGGCAGAGGCGGCGAACACCGCCATGGCGGCGAGCCCGGACGACGAGTCGACCAGTCTCCAGCCGGACGGCGGACGCCCACCAGCGCCGGACAGCGACGTGAGCCGGCCAGCCCTACAGGACCCACCCGCCAAGCCGGACCACGTCCCCGACGCACCGACCACAACGGAGGCGAGCGAGGCTTCCCCGGCCGACGCCGAGAATCCGCCCGCGGCCGACGCGTCTGGTCAGACAGAACCCGGGCCCAGTCTGGACCCGACAGACAGCGACGAACCCATTGCGCCCAGCAGGCCGTCCGAGGCACCGAGCGCGTCAGGTGGCGGGAAGCCGCGCCGGTCCAAGGGCAGCCTGCGCGGGGCCATCCTCGACGTCCTCGAAGCCCATCCCGGGCAGCCGTTCAAGACCAGCGAACTGTGCAAGGCCATCGACCAGGCGAACGAGGGCACCGACTCGGCCAAGGCCAGCGCGGGCGCGGTCGTCAACGCCGTGCACAAGCTCGTCGCCGACGGTGTCGCCGTTCAGGTCGCCGAGAGGCCAGCGACGTTCCAACTCGCCCCGGCAACCACCTAGCAGACCCCTTACCGCTGGTAGCCCGGGGCGGGCGTCGAACTTGGCGGAACCACGCCCGCCCCGGTGCTCCTTAACAGACAAGGAGCGACGTCAAGTGTGTCACCTGAGCTCGTACCTCACGGCGGCCGGCGGAGTCCTCGCCGGTCTCGCCGTCGCCGCGGCACTGTTCTCCCGGCAGCGGCACATCATTCACCATCAGCGGCAGGCGTTGGCTGCCCGCGACCGTGACCGGTCCTACTGGCACCGGCTGGCCACGCACAACGACACGAGCGACCTGCCGAACCGGCGGGCCCTGTGGAACAACCTTGAGGCCACGTTCTCGCTCGGGGAACCGCTCGGGCTCGTCCTCATCGACCTGGATCGGTTCAAGCAGGTCAACGACACCTACGGCCATGAGCACGGCAATGACCTGCTGCGCGAGGTCGGGCGCCGCCTGAGGGCCCTCGGGCCGTCGGTAGCCCTGGCCGCGCATCTCGCCGGTGACGAGTTCGCCCTCGTCGTGCACGGCGACGACGGCGAGGTCGAGATTGCCGCCGAGGCCGCCCACCGGCGCATCTCGGAGCTCCCGTACGAGATCGCCGGGCAGCAGGTGATCGTCACCGCCAGCGTCGGCTACGCGCTCGCCGAGCCGGACATGCTGCCCCGCGACCTCCTGCACGCGGCCGACCAGGCCATGTACCTGGCCAAACGCATACGTTGCGGCGTCCGCGCCCACGACCCGGACCACGCCACGCCGCCGGGAGCCGTCATCCGCTACCGCGACCTGCGCTAACACGCCCCCGGCGCCAACCGCACCACGTCCCCGCACGCACCAGAAGCCCCGCAGGCCGATCCGGCCTGCGGGGCTTCGCGTATGTCAAGGAGCCCGATCCCCGTGATGTCCTTTCACACCGTCCACACCCTGACCGGCTGCCTGCTGCACCTTGAGGCCAGCGCCGACCTGCTCGGCTGGGGCCGCCCGCCGCTCCTGCTGCTTGTCCAGGACCGGCCGGCCCCAACCGCACTGCACGGCACGAGACGCCAGATCCGCGCCGTGCACCTACCGCTCAACGACACCCGGATGGGCCGCTACCGCGCCGGACTCGCCGACCTCCTGCCGGACCTCGCCACCGCGCTCGACAGCAACCAGCCGGTCGCCCGGCCCACCCTCGCGGCCTGCGTCGACATCGGCCTGATCACGAACCTCCTCGCCGAGCCCACCCCCGGACTGCGCCTGCTGGCCTGGGCCGTCTGCTACGAGGACGTCCTCGTCGAGTCCGACGACCTGCACGAGATCCGCCGCGTTGACGCGGTCGACGTCGACGGCCGCGGCTACCGGATCACGAGGCTGCGGGGCGAACCGCACCCCGTGGTCCGCGTTGACGACCACGTCGACCACGACGCAGCGGCCACTCGCTCCGCACTGGCGCGTCTCGTCCAGACCACCAGCAGTCCCGGCCGAATCACGCCGGCGGCCTCCTGACGGCCGCCGTTGCCCCGCCGGAGTGCGGGGTTCCGACCTCACCCGCGCCCCGCACACCGTGCCCTACGGCACCACCCCAGGCAGACGACTTGACCTTCATCGAGAGAGAAGCGTCGATCAATCAGGTCATTGTCCGGGGCGGCCATCAGGCATAACACGACCGGCCCCGACCGGACGGTGACCCCTGCCCACAACAGCGACGGAAGGTCACCCGCCATGTCTGACCGCAGCCGAACCCGACCGTCCCACCGCGCTCTCCTCCCCCGTGACGTCACCGACCCCCTGCTGTGGCGGCTGGCCGTGGACGTCCTCACCGCCCACCAACCCGGACCCGGCAACCGGTGCGCCAACCTGCAGTGCGCCGACCAGAGCGGGCCGTGTTCGGCCGCAAGGCAGGCACAACGGGCGATGCGCGCCGCGCGAGCCACACAACCGCCACAGCCGGCACCCACTCGTGAACCCACACCACAACGGCCGGCCCGCGACTCCCTCGGATTCGTCGGCTGGTTCGCCAACGGTCTCGCCGCCGCTGCCACGCATTTACTGCCGCGGGTCCCGCAGCGGCTTCCCCGCCGCGTCCCCGGCGCGACCCTGACCGCCGCCTACGCCGCGTAGCCGCGCCCACACGCAACGACCAAACGCCGCCCGGCCCGAACCAAGGAACCTCACGACCTTCGACCGCGTGGCCCACCACGGCCGCGCGGTCATCGCCGTACCCGAACAAGCCGCACGACGAGGAGACACGACCCGTGGGAACCATTTGCTACGTCAGCGCCATCGATCCCGCCCAGCCGAACACCGTCCACGCCCGCTACGTCCACTTCGACGGCTACCCCCTGGCGCTCATCGCGCAACTACGCAGCATCTGGGCCACCACCGCCCGCCGCGAGACCCAAGCCCTCATCGACGCGGTCCTCGCCCACGACTGGTACTACCTCGGATCCGACGTCACCCCCGACACCCGGTCGTTGCCCCACCAGCACCCCGTCGGCGGTGTCGGCGTGACGTTCGACGACACCGAGCCGGAGCCCGCCACCGTCTTCCCGCTCAGCCGCGCCGGTGACCTCGACGCCTCGTGGATCTACGTGATCAGCCCGGCCGACGACACCGTCACCGTGCACACCGGCGACGGCGATCCGGTCGGTGTCCACAGCCTCGGCTAGCCGGCAACCAGGAGGACCAGTCATGCCCGGCCACGCCTCTCCCCTCGTCCAGCGCCACTTGACGCCTTGCCGCGCTCCCTACCTCACCTATCCCCTCGGCCGCTGGGGGCCGACGTGAAGCTCCGATCTCTGGTGTCAGTCGCGGTGGCGCTCGTCGCCGTGTTCATCCTCTGCGCCGGTGGGCTCGGCGGATTCCTCGCCGGCGGCTCGGCCACCGCCGGATGCGTCCCTATGGTCACCTCTCTCGGGTCCACGTCAGACAGCACGGCGTCGCCAACCGGGCCGCCGATCCTGTGGCCGGCGATCGGTGACTGGGACAGCGACCAGGTCGGCAACGCCGCTGCGACCGTCACCACCGGCGCTCGCCTCGGGCTACCAGCGCGCGGCTGGGTGATCGCGGTCGCCACCGCCATGCAGGAGAGCAGCCTGCGGAACCTGGCCGGCGGCGACCGGGATTCGGTCGGGTTGTTCCAGCAGCGCCCCAGCCAAGGGTGGGGCACTCCCGCTCAGCTTCAGGACCCCGTCTACGCGTCGGAGAAGTTCTTCGACGAGCTGGCCACGATCCGCGGCTGGCAGGCGATGCCGCTCACCGAGGCCGCCCAGGCCGTGCAGGTCAGTGCCTTCCCCGACGCCTACGCGATATGGGAGGGACCGGCCACCCAGCTGGTCGCCGCGATCGCCGACACCGCCGGCCTACCCACCGACGGCCTGGCCGGGTGCGGGGCCACCGGTCCGTGGACGCAGCCGGTCCTCGCCCCTGTCGGGTCGGGCTTTCGTAGCTTGGAGCGGCCCGGTCACGACGGCGTCGACCTCGGCGCTTCGCGCGGCACCATCATCCGCGCCGCGTCCGCCGGGACCGTCCGCACCGTGCGCTGCAACGCCGTCTACGCCGACACCGGCGCCGATTGGGGCTGTGACCGCGACGGCGACCCCGCTCGCACGCGCGGGTGCGGCTGGTACGTCGACATCGACCACGCTGGCGGCCTGCTCAGCCGCTACTGCCACATGGACCAACTCCCGATGGTGACGGTCGGGCAGCCGGTCGCCGTCGGGCAGCCCGTCGGCGTCGTCGGCTCCACCGGCCACAGCTCCGGCCCGCACCTGCATTACGAGGTGCACCACAACGGCGATGCCAGTCCGAACGGCGCGATCGACCCGGTGCCCTTCATGGCCGCTCAGAACGTCCCGCTTGGGCGGGCAGACGGTGATGGGGCGCCGATCAGGGGCGGTCGTGCAGGAACCATGCGTCGCCTCGGGTAAGGGCGATCGCGAGTTGCCACTGTTCGCATTGCAAGCTGCCACCGACGGCCATCAGTTGCCCGGCGAGCTCCCACGCCTGCGGGCCGGGCTGCGGGCGGCGTTGCGCGGTGAGCTGCAGCATGGTTCCCCAGGCGGCGATGAGGGCGGCGCCCCATCGCTGATCCCACTGCCACATGGCCGCTGCCAACGCTGGAATGCCGTTGTCGCGGGCGGCTCCGAAGTAGGGCACCCAGGCGGGGGCCAGCCACTGCGACGTCGTGGGCAGCAGCACCAGCTGCTCCTCGGGCCAGGTGTGCCATCGGGCGGTGCCGACGAGGTATTCGCACCCGCTGAAGGCTCGGGAGGCGAGCTCCGGCTCGGCGAGGAGGGTGTCATAGGTCCACCGCTGTAGAGCTGTCGCGGTGGTGGGCAGGGCCAGCTGCTCGAGAGCCGAGGCCGCCATGTCGTCACCCAGAAACGCCCGAACATAGCGTTCCACGTCTCCGTGGTCCTGGGCGTCCTCGCGGCCGTATCGCTGATACACCGACCACGGATCCAGTGTCCGAGCCACCCGGTCCAGTTCGGCGAGCTCATCAGCATCCGGTTCGTGGTCGAGGTCGCCCGGCAACGTGAAGACGGGCCAGCGACCGGTAGCCGGCGTGGCCGCATGAGCAGCCTGCCACGCATCGAGTAGCCGAGCAGGATCGACCTGCTCCACCAGGAAGGTGCCGCCGAGCCGTTCGCCCACGGGGTGGCCCTGAAGAGCAGTCCCCCGCAGGGCAGCCGCGATGTCGCTGGCGTCGTCCATCCGTGCAGCCATACGAGCACGGTAATTCCCTGCACCGACATGCCCGCCTCAGCCGCAGCCTTCTGTCACCGGAGGTGGCCGCTGGGAGGAACACCGCGCGGTTCGAGTACTGCGGTCATCCGCGACGGCCGCGAGCAGTACCGGCGGGTCCATGCCATCCAAGTCCGGCGGTCGTCCCACCCGGGACGACCGCGTAACCCCACGTCCTTTGAGGAGGAGATGCACGTGAGCACACCCGCGCTGATCGGTGTGGCCGCGTTTCGCGGCAGGTACACCGCCCGGTCCATCCAGCTCGGCGAGGACCCGGAGGTCCTGATGCCGCTGCTGCGCCGGATCTGGACCGACACGTTCGGCCGCGACACCGTGGCCATGGCCGCCGCGCTGCTGGCCCGCAACTGGTGGAGCCTCGCCGTCAACCCCAAGCCCCGGCGATGGCACCGACAGCCGCCCGTAGCGGGGCTGGGCTACCCGGCCGTCACCGGAAACGGCACCATCCGGCAGGGCTCGCTGCGGGAGGACCTCGACGGGTTCGACGAGTGGATGTACCTGCTGCGCCCCGACCAGCGGCTGCTGGTGGTGTACGAGGCGACGGTCCACGGCCGCTGGCTGCGGCACAGCGTCCACCACCTCGACCCGATCGAGGACCTGTTCGTCACCGCACCCGCCCTCGACGAGGGCGGCCCGGAGATGACCGTGTGCACCGTCTGCGGTGCCGTCGACGAGATCGACCACGTCGAGGTGCCGTCCATGGCCGGCTACGGCCACGACACCGCCACCAGCTGCACCCGCTGCGGCTCCTCGGTCGCCACCGACCCGATGTTCGGTGCCCACCTCACCCGCAAGCCCTGGCCACCGCACGCCCCCACGACGGGTGACACGAAAGGCGGCACCCGATGAGGACTCCCGCCCCAATGCCACCGCCGCCCACCGGCGGCGACGGCCTGTCCACTCACCGATCGGAGAGCACCATGACCTACCAGCCCGGCCAGCGCGTCGCCCTGGTCCACACCAGCGACCCGCACACCCGGCTGCGGCCCGGCGACACCGGCACCGTCCGCCGCCACGACCAGCAACAGAACATCGTCGAGGTCACCTGGGACAGCGGCTCGGCCCTGTCGATGTGCCTCGACGCCGGCGACCGCATCCAACCGGTCACCACCACACCGCCGCCCACCGGTGGGCCCGTCGACGAGGCCGCCGGATGGGCCGCCGCACTGCAGCGGATGCGCGCCGGCGGCACCGAGGCCGGCCGAACCGCCGCCGAATGGTGGGCTCAAGACACCATTGGCGCCCGAGTCACCGGCGACACCCGCCTGGCCGCCCGCCGGGTCCGCGCCGGCATTGACGATGGGGATCCCGCCGTCCTCGACGCCCTGCCCCGCTTCGCCTTCGCCGCAGAGGCGGTCGACACCGCCGGATGGGAGCTGTTCGCCGACGCTACCGGCGACGTCTGCGGCTGGTTCGGGCTGCGCATCCAGCAGCGCGACGAGGCGATGACCGTCTACCGCGACGCCTTCGACACCGCCGCCACCGACCGGATCGCCGACCTGTGTCGCCTCGCGGCCAGCCCCACCGGCTCCGATGTATCCCACCTGCGCCCCGACCGGGTCCGTATCGGCGACGTCGGCGTGTTCGCAGGCGACTGGGCGCGCACCGCCGACCCCGACGGCAGGGACCGCATTGAGGTGGGGTTCGTTGGCACCCTGATCGAGCACTGGAACGGGTGGGCGGTGTTCTCCTGCACCCGCTTGGTGGCCGAGGCGATCGTCGCCGACCAGCAGCGGCATCGCGACCAGTACCGCGACAGCCTCCGGGACGAGGGCGTGCCGGCAGACGAACTGGACTGTCGTGTCGACGGCGCGCTGGCCAACCTGTCCTTCGACGGCGACGTGATCATCGCCGACCAACGCGCCATGTTCGACGACCCCGACGCCATCGAACGCATTACCCCGGACGGCGACGGCCGGTACGTGGTGATGGGCCGCAGCTGGTGCTGGGACGCCGTCGACCCGTACGCCTGCGACCGGGTAGTCGGCGACCTGCCCGACCCCGATCAGGCGTAGGCCGGCCCGCAGACCAAGCCCCACCGCGTCACCGGAAGCCGGGCCGGCATCGGCCGCGGCGACCCGGCCACGACAGGTGAGACCTTCAGGAAGGGATGCCAGTGACCATGCGCGCCCAAGATGAAATCGTCACCCGGGTCTGGGCTCTCCGGGCCAACCGCTGGGACATCTTCGGTTTTCGGGAGGAGGTGCTCGTGGAGGCGCTCGATCTCGACCACGCCCGCCAGGTCCTCACCCCCCGCCGCCCGGGTGAGTGGACCCAGCGGGTCGACCACGAGTCCTACGCCCGGGACTACCTGCGATTCGCCATCGGGAAGATCATCGACCACCGGGGCAACTCGGCGAGCCGGTCGGTGGACAAGCTCGGCGAACTCGCCTGGCTTCTCGGCCGCGACGACATCGTGGCGGCGATGGATCGCGCCGGATACCCGATGTACGGGGCGCCCAAGGTCAAGGCGTTCGCCGACGGGTTCGACTGGCCGTTTCTCGACGAACTCGACGGCGACGACAGGCCGGCCCTGGCCCGGATGGCCAAGGGACAGCAGTGCGACCCACAGGGCTGCGAACGGGGCTGCGCCGACTGACCACGACCGCACCGCACGCATCGCTCCCGGCCCTCACGGTGCACACGTAGTTGGCCGGCGCTCCCGGTAATCCCACACCCGCCAACCCATCCAACTTGATCGATTGGGGTGACGGGGGTTCCATCGTCGGCGCCGACACCGCCCGCGCGGCCTCGACACCGACCAGCACGTACCAGCGGCGACCCGACGTGTCGCCGTAACCCTTCAGCACCACCGGGGTGTGGTCGCCCACCTGCACGACCCGACCAGGCCGGCAGGGGTTGGCCCCACCCGTCTCCGCTGTGCGGTACCCGCCGCCCGCGCACCCGGAGACGGGTGCGCGGGCACAACCCTTGGAATCGAGGCAACCCATGACCACACCACATACGCCGGTCCCGCCGGCCGGTCCGCCGCAGAACGGCCCGGCCCCTGCCGGCACCGGCGAGGCGCCCATGACCGATGCCGCCTCCGGCCGGTCCGGCTACCTCTACCGCAAAGTGGCCCTGCACCTGGCCGACCACCACGACACCATCCTCAAGGTCGGGGAGATCACCCGGGCGATCGGCGCACCGTCCTCCGGGGCGGTGTTCGAGGCATTGAAGAAGATGGCGGCCGCCGGGCACGCCACCCACCACCGCGACCCGCACCACCGCTTCCAGATCACCCAGCCCGGCGTCGACGCCGCCGGCACCCTGCCACCCGCCGCACCCCGCACCCGCTCCGGCGGCAGTACTGGTGGTGGGCGGCAGGCGCGGCCCGCGCCGGTACCGCGACCGAACGGGACGCTGTACCACCCGCGGCGGCTCGGCAAGGGCTGGGACGTCGAGGAACTGCGACGACTCCGCACCCAGCAAGTACCGGTGCTGCTATACGGGCCGCCCGGCACCGGCAAGACCGCCATGGTCGAGGCCGCGTTCCCCGACCTGCTCACCGTCGCCGGCACCGGCGACACCGTCGTCGACGACTTCCTCGGCTCCTACAACCCGATCCCCGGCGGCGGCTACGAGTTCGTCCACGGGCCCCTCGTCACCGCCATGCGCGACGGGCGGGTGCTGCTGGTCGACGACGCCACCCTCATCCCGCCCCGCGTCCTGGCCGTGCTGTACCCGGCCATGGACGGCCGCGGGGTCATCACCATCCCCGCCAACGGCAACGAGACCGTGCAGGCCGTCGACGGGTTCTACATCGTCGCCGGCCACAACCCGGGCGTGCACGGCGCGGTGCTCACCGAGGCCCTGGCCTCCCGGTTCACCGTCCACCTGCACGTCACCACCGACTGGGACCTCGCCCGCCAACTCGGCGTCCCCAGGCAGGTCGTGGCCGCGGCGATCGACCTCAACGCCGACCTGACCGCGGGCAAGACCGTGTGGGCGCCCCAGTTACGCGAACTGCTCGGCTTCGTCACAGTCCGCGACCACCTGGGCATGACCGCCGCCCTGGCCAACCTGGCCGGCATCGCCCCCGAGGACGCCCGCGACGACGTCACCGCCGCCCTGTCCCGGCACACCGGCACGCCCATCACCGCGCTCGCCCTCGGCAAGCGCTGACCCCCATCCACCTCAGATTCGTGGAAGGAGCCAACCCCGTGTCACACCCCAGCACCCACCTACAGCAGTGCGCACCGCCGACGCCGGCCGGCGCCAGCGACTGGCATGACTGGTCCGCAGCGTGGACCAAACAGGTCCCGCTGCTGACCGGCCGTACCGACCTCACCGTCCTCGTCGCCCCCGGCGCCGCTGGCGACGCACCCGAATGCTTCTACCCGGACCTCAACCGCATCGAGGTCGACGCCACCTACATCGCCGAGCGCCCTGACATCACCGACCCGACGAAGGCCCGGCACAAGCGCCTCGTGCCCACCGGCTACGGGCTGCTCGTACACGGCGCCGCGCACGCCGCGCACAGCCGCTGGACCACCCCGCTCGGCACCCCGCCGATCCTCGCCGACGTCGCCCACATGCTCGAGGAATCCCGGGCCGAAGGACGCCACCGTGGTCGCCGCCGCAGCGACCGCCGTTGGCTGCGCCACGTCGTGACAACCCTCGTCGCACCTGACGACGCGGCCGTCGACGACCCGTGGCACGCTGGGCAACTCGCCGCCCTGCTGCTGGCCCGCGTCGACGCCCGCATCGTCACCAGCAAAGACGTCCGCCCCGTCCGCGCTGCCGTCACCGGCGTCCTCGGACGCGAACGCCTGCGCCAACTGCGTGACATCTGGCGCGAGGCCCAGATCTGCGACGACACCGACGCCGACACCATGATCTGCCTGGCCCGCCGCTGGTGTCAGGTCCTCGGCATCAAGCCCGAGCAGCAGTACGACACCCCCGTACCGGACGCCGGCCTGTTCCCCGGCCGCCTCGCCGCGGCCCTCGTCGACTACCTCGCCGTCGCCGCCGGCGTCACCCCGGCCGAGTACGCCGCATCGATGCTGGCCCGCCGGCACAGCCCACCCTCAGAGTGGGACCGCCGGGACCCGACCGAGCAGGAACACCGCGCGGCCCGCGACCTCGCCAACCGGCTACGGCAGGCCCGCACCAGCCACCCCGAACCCGGCCGGCGGCCCTCCGCGATCCCACCCGGCCGGCTACGCACCCGCCACGCCATCACCGCCGACGCGCAAACCGCCGCCGGGCAACTGCCAACGGCCGCCCCGTGGCAGCAACGCGCCCACCTACCGCCCGAGAAACCCCGTCTGCACCTGGCGATCCTGGTCGACCTGTCCGGCTCGATGGACCGCTACACCGAGGCGATGTCCTCCGCGGCGTGGATCTTCGCCCACGCCGCCCGCCGCGCCGACGCGACGACCACCACCATCGGCTTCGGCGACCGCACTACCGTCCTGGTACCTCCACGCACCTTCCCGAAGCAGGTGTTGCACATGCGCACCGACTTCGCCACCGCCACCTTCCCCGAAGCGGTCAAGGTCGCCGACCACCTTCTCGACCTGCGCCACGGCCGCACCCTACGGATGCTCGCCGTCGTCTCCGACGGCTACCTCGACGACATCCCCGCCGGCCAACGCCTCGTCACCACCCTGCACCGCGCCGGCTGCGCTGTGCTGTGGCTCCACCCCGCCGAGCCGCCCACCGCGGGCGAGGCAACCGACCCGGACCAGATCTGGGGAAACACCTTCACGCACACCACCACCCTGACCGTCACCGACCCGATCAACGCCATCACCGCGATCGCCGACGCCGCCGTCACCGCGCTCGCCCAGGCCTGAACCCCGGCCAGACCCGACCCGTCCGGGCGGCAAACCAATCCCACCCCGGCGTGCGGCGCTGCACCGAGCTGCGGCCGGGCAGCGCCGCGCGCTGCGTCTCACGACGTACCCCAGCCACGGGATCGGACGGCCCGCCGCCGGCTTCCCGCCGCCGGTCCGCGACTTGACCATCCCGCCTCATCGAAGCGTGGATACGTCGCGTCCCCGACTGGCCCTGACCGACCGGGCTCGGACGCGATACGACGACGCCCATCACAAGGAGTTCCACCCCATGCGCTACGGCACCGACAGCGAATACCCCTTCGACACCGACAATCGCGCCTGGCGACGCCTCGGCGACGTCGCCAGCGAACACTTCGACGTCATCACCTGGAACCGGGACCATGACGGCCGGCCCGTCATGCTCACCTTGGCCGACCTGCACACCGGCGACACGATCACCCTCGCGATCCTCGACTCACTCGAGATCCGCGACCCGTACACGCTGCTCGCCGTCCACACCGGCGGCGACCTCGCCGCGCACGGCCCCACCAACGGCCCCACCGCGGCCGACTCCCACGCGGCGACGCTCGCGCTCGGCAGCACCACCCTCGCCGCGACCAGGCCCACACCGCTGCACGACCCCGCCGCCACGGCCCTGCCCGCCACCTGCTGGGTCGACCTGCCCACCGACCTCGCCGCGGCCCTACGGCCCGCACTCGACGACGCCCGCACCGCCGTCCTCGTGCTGCTCGACCGCACCGGTGGCCGGCTCGCCGCCGTCGGCCCGTTCCCCACCCACGCCGCCGCCGACACCTGGCAACCCGACGACGGACCCGGCCGCACCGCCGACCGGCTCATCGTGCCCCTGCACCCGGTCACCATCCAGGAAGCCCGGCCGTGACCAGCACCCCACCGCTGGCCCGCCCCACCCTCGCACCGATCGTGGCCGTCGACGTCGACGGCGTGCTCAACCCCGGCAACCCCACCCACGCCACGGCGCTCGGCTACCAGCCGCACCGCTACGACGGGCCCGGCCCCGAAGGCCGGCACGTCACCGGCACCGTCTGGCTCCACCCCGACCACGGGCCGTGGCTGCGGGAACTGGCCAACCACGCCCAGCCGGTGTGGTGCACCAGCTGGAACCACCTCGCCGCCGAATGGATCGCGCCACGGCTGGGCCTACCGGCCACCTGGCAGCACGTCCCCGTCCACGCCGGCGGTATCCGCTTCGGCCACCAGAGCAAACTCGGCCCCCTCTACGCCTGGGCCGCGCGGCGGCCACTCGCCGTCCTCGACGACGAGTTCGGCGGCAAGGACCGCTTCGCCGCCGACCTGCGCACCGCCGGCGGCGCGCCCACCCTGCTCCGCCCGGTCAACCCGTACCACGGGCTACGCCGCGCCGACATCGACGCGGTGCTGACCTGGCTGAGGCAGCTCTGACAACCGCACCGGCGCCCACCCGGCGCCGGGCCATCCCGTTCACCCGGACTCGCGGGGGCCCCCTCCCCCGGGGGGGGGCCCCCCCCCGCAAACCCAAAGAGTTTTAGAAGTGAGAGAAGTAGGGACACCCGGGCGAGACCGCCC
>NZ_JBEYUF010000001.1:16887-184714 GCF_040643355.1 Micromonospora sp. NPDC047187 | reverse complement strand
GGGTTTGGGATCCTCTCAACCCCCCCCCGGCGCCCCCCGGGCGCGGGCCCACCCCTTCCCCCGGCACGGGGGGGCCCCCAAACCCGGGAGGGGGCCCCCGCGCCGTAAACGACAAGGAGTTGACGATGGACAGCATGTCGCAACCCGCTGACGAACCGGCCGGCGACCGCCCGGCCCGGCTCAACGTCGGTGACCCAGACCTGCGCAAAACCCGCCTGCTCGCCCGCGAGTGCGCCACCTGCATCTTCAAGCCCGGCAACCCGATGCACCTCGACCCCGGCCGGCTCAAGCACATGGTGACCGCGGCGCGCGGCGACGCCGGCTACATCATCTGCCACTCGACCCTGCCGTACGCCGGCAGCCCGGTCCCGCCCGCGGTCTGCCGCGGCTTCGCCGACCGCTACCGCACCTGGCAACTCCAGGTCATGGAACGACTCTGGGGCTTCGTCGAAGTCGAACCACCTGACCCGGACCCCACCCGTAGTCCCGAGTGACCAGGAGACACCCACCATGCCCAACATCGACGACGTCCTCCGACGCCAAGAACAGATCATCGACACCATCGGCTGGGCCGTCACGCACGTCCTGCCCACCGACGACGACCTCGACACCTCCACCGCGTTCGCCTACACCGTCGGACTCACCGCCCACCACTACCCCGAACTGCTCACCGCCGGGCTACCCCCCGAGGTCGCCCACTGCCTGCTCAACGACCTCGCCCGCCGGGTCTACGACAGGGCCGAAAGGTTCAGCCACGGGCAGCGCATCAACGACCTCATCGCCGGCTACGACGCGATCATCATCGACGGGCCACCCACCCATGACCTGCTGCCCGGGATGGCGATCGCGCGCTACGGCCGTCACCAGATCCGCCTCCAGCAGCTCGTCTGGCCGGACCAGCAGGGCCGGTTCCCCTGGGACAGTGGGTACAACTTCGAACCTCAGGCACAGCCACTGATCGCCCAGATGTAGCGACCAGGCGGCACCACCCGGGCTCCGGACGCCTCAGGTGCCGGATCCCGGGCATGGCCGCACCGCTGGCCCACAAAGGTGGCAGCACCAGCGAGGGCAGCTGTCGGCGTACGGATCGGAGTACAGGGGTAATTACGCCGTTACGTACAAAGATCCACATCACGACGGAGCCCAGACGGTCGGTCCGAGTTTCCCTCGTCACTCAGGCGGAGTCACTCCGTCCGGCTACGCTTGGTTACCCCATCGCAGACGCATGCGCGCCCGGAACGCGGCATGAGCGGACGTCAGCGGCCCGCCAACTCATGGCTTGACGCTCGGCGGTTGCCGGTGCGTACCACCGTTGAACGACCGTCAAAGGTTGTGCCCATCCGGGATCTGGCGTCCGAGTCTCGCTGAAGGGCGCTATCCGGGCGCGTCCGGAGCTGCTCGGACGAACTGGGCGCCGGGACCACGCACGATCAGCTGGACGCCTCTGCGCCCGGCATCGCCGCCCGCCGGGTCCGGGACGTACAGGCCGACGGCGGCATCGGCGGCCAGCACATCGTCCACGGCCAGGCACTCCTCGTCGACGAGCAGCTCAGCTGTGGTGGCCGTACCGTCCGCGGCGGCGTCCAATGAGCGAGCGGCCTCCTCTTCGACGCCGTCGGCAAGGTGCCGCCATCTAATCGGCTCGCCCGCGAAATCATCGCCGCTACGGCCGGTCCACAGTGAGGCGACGGCGCGCGCGAGGTCGGCACATAATGCTGGCGAAACGACCCTCACGCCCGCAGCGTGAGGGCTTCCTGCCGTCGCGCCGACCCACCCGTCGCCGGTGACGACGCCGACGAGTTGTCCGGGCCCCCTGTCCCACAACAGCAGGCTGGCACCGCTGCCCGTGATGCGGGTCCGCAGCAACTCCCGGCCGCGGCGAGCGTCGGCGCCGTAACCGATGCGGTTTGCGACGGCGGTCAGGGCGGCAGGGCCCCCGTCGGTGGAGCCGACCAGCAGGTCCACGCGGACGCCCCGCGTCACGGCGTCGGCGCAGCTAGCGGCCAGCGCCTCGAACACGTCCGTCCCGTCGAGATGGGGAATGGCCAAAGCGACGCTGGTCCGTGCCGATTGGAGCGCCTGGGCCAGAGCGGAGGCGTGCGCCTGCTCGCCGCGCAGTACGTCGTCGGCGGCGAGCAGCACGGTGGTGCCGCGCCGGTGTACCCGGTCTTCGTCGGTCACGCCCAGGAAGCGGCGCCGCGCGGGAGGGGCCGCCCCGCGAGACGTTGCAAGCGCGCGGGGGGAACCGTCGGCCGCGGCGGCGGCCGCGGCCAGGGCCGGGGCTGTAAGGGCGTGGCGCCAGGGCGGCGGCAGGCCGAGCACCTGCTTGGCGTCAAAATCAACGTCGAGAGGGAGCCAGTGCGCGTCGCGGCTGATCTCCTCGATTCGGCCGATCCGGCGCACCCATTCACCGGCTTCGCGGTGCAGGAGCTTCTGGACCTGCGCCTCGTCCACAGAGTCGCGCACGACCCTCGTACCAATCCTGGGGGCGGTGTCCCAGACCTCGGTCAGGTCGTCACGGCGGTAGGACCGAGCCTCGGACTGCCGGGCGACCTGGCCGGAGTGACGCTCCATGACCACGATGCCGGGACGGGCGGTCTCGACAATCACCGACACGGGCTCACGGTCTCCGCTGACAGCCTCGTGCCCAGCCCCGGTGAGCACGAACGACGCTTGCGGCCCTCCTTGGACGGCGACCCAGCCAGCGTTGACGAGCGTCACGACGGCCTGAACGAGAAGCCTGTCGTGCACGCGAAAAGCCTCGCCCAGCGACCGCAGGGTCGCGCCGCCGTCGGCGACGGCGTTGAGCACCATGTGCTCAAGCCGGCTGTACGGCTTACCGCGGGCGAGGTCATATGGGACGCGAAACCGGCTCACTGGCAACAGGACGATCATGAAAGACCACCAAGGTCGGCGCCGAGCCGAACGGCACGGCCAGAGGCGAACCAATCGCTTAGGTCGGTGACAATCCGCTTGAGGTGCCACAGGGCGTTTGCGGTGTCGTCGAGCTCGACGGTGCGGACCTGCTCCTGGAAGAAGTCCCAGGATCCGACGAGCACGAGCAGCCGCTCGGCACGGGACAGCAGCACATTGAGCCGGCTCGCCTCGTCCAGGAAGCCCAGGCCGTGTCCCGGGTCGTGAAGGTTGTTGCGCACCAGGCTCACCGCGATGACGTCGGCCTGGTTACCCTGGAAGGAGTCGACGGTGTGGACGCCGCTGACGCCGCCGGGAGCGCCAGGGCGGGCGTTGAGGGTGGGCTTTAGCTCGATCCCCTCAGGGAGGGCCGCCTTCCTCATCCGGCGTCGCAGCAGAGACGCCTGCTGGTTGTACGGCGACAGGACGGCGAGCTCCGCGGCGCCAGGCGCCTCTCGCCGCAGCGACGCCAGGAAATTTGACAGGGCCGTGACCTCGGCATCGTTGGTGTAGCGCGGTCGGCCCTGGGCCGGCCCGGCCTCGGCGGTCCTGGGGTCGTCGCGGCACCACGGGACGTCGAGCCAGACGATCGCCTTCCCGCGGATATCGAGCGGCTCGGCAAAGCCGTGCAATACGCGGGCAATGGGCCTACCTTTTTGGACAGTTCTGTTTACGAGCCGATCGCCGTAGTACGCGCGCGAGATCAGCTCGCCGATATCGGGGTGCATGCGGTGCTGCTCGATGAGCACGCCCGCTGCGGCACCACCCGCCGAATCGTCGGTCAAGCGCTGCCCGGCGTCGCCTTGGCCAACGGCGACCTGGCAGTGCTCGAACGTACGCTTGAAGGTCTTGAGCCAGTCCTTGGCGTAGCCCTGGAAGGCGGCGCGTTCTTCGGTGGTCTTGTCCTTCCACGACGAGACCCACTCCCAGTCCAGGAAGCCAGGCCCGGTATCGGGCAGCGCTTGCAGTGCCTCAACAACCGCATCGAGGGCGTCGACGCCGCGCAGGTAGTCCTCGTACCGATACGGTGGAAGCTGGTTGTGGTCGCCGATCAGCAGCCACCGGTGGCCAGCCTGCAGGGGCAGCGCGAGGTCGAAGCCGTGCGCCTTCCCGGCTTCCTCCACGATGGACCAGTCAAAGGACTGGTCGCCGGCAATGGCCTCAAGCTCGCCGGCGCTGGTCGTGCAGTAAGTCAGGTTCGCGCCGCGCTTGACTAGTTCGACAAAGTCTGCGGCGCCGGTCCCTCGTGCCTCGTGGCTGGCAAGCTCGTCGGCCATCGCCGTGGCGTGGTCGAGCCAACCCTGCTGGGCGGGCGTGCGGTCAGACAGGTCGGCGAGGGCGCTGCTGCTATCGCGCAGGACCTGTAGGGCGACGTCCTCGACGGTGTCTTGGGCGGTGTCGTCGTCCCTGCGGGATCCGAGCCGGACCGCGAGGGGCCGGCGCTCCGGTGCGACGCCCTCGAATGCCTCAGTTACCCGTGCCCGGAGGACGTCGACGGCGCCATGTGCCTGGGCCGTGACCAAGACCTGCGCGACCGGGTCGTCGTGGAGGATCTCGCGCAGAAGCCAGGCGACCAGCGTGGTCTTCCCAGTGCCGGGCGGGCCCTGCAGAGCGTAGATGGGCCGGACCCGCAGGATGTCCTCGATCGCGCGTCGTTTGGCTTCATCGACGGTCTCTGGAGCGAGCCGGACAGGCAGGTCGGCCGCGCCGGTGTCGATGTACACCTGGCCGGGCGCGGCCAGGCTGCGCAGCAGATAGCTGTGGCGGTCGAGAGCGTCGATGGCCTGCTTGCGGCGTCGGATGAGCTTGAGTTGGCCAGGCATGCCCGCGCCGCGCAGGTATCCGCAGTCGGGCGGCGGCGGACGGTCGGGGTCGAAAGCCGGGCGCGTGAGTGTCGCGGTCCGCGCGGCGTCGTCCACGGCGTGGACGCGCCACTGGTTGTCTTTACCACCTGCGGGCAGTGCCAGGGCGTTCCCGTGCTCGCCGGACAGGATGACGCTGCCGCTGTCAGGCTTGCCGGCCTCGAGTTCGCGCTGAAGGAAACCGGCGAGGTCGTCGTTGTGCAGGAACGCGAGGACCTGCCTGTTCTCAGGGCGTAGCCGCTCACGAACGGTGATTTCCTCGAAGCCGGGGTCGTCGGCGGGGTCTGGCCCGGCGACCAGCTCGATGGGGAAGATCGTCGCGTCGAGCATAAGCAGCTCGATCTGGTGAGTGGCGCGGACGAACTGGTGGAATTGGGCGAGGTCACGCGCCATGTCGGCGCCGCGATCGATGCGGGGCAGCACCGTGTCCCATGTCGCGGACGCCAGGGCCAGGCCGCGGTCGTTGTGGGCGGCCCTTGTCGACCGGACCGCGAGGCGGCCAGCCGGCAGTCGCACGCGGGCCGACCCTCCCTCACTGTTCGTGAGCTGGGCTGGGCCTATACAGAACGCGGTCTGCCACGTGGGCGCCTCTCCGCGGTCGGAGTATTTGCGGAGCCGGACCACGGTGCGCCGGCCAACCAGTAGAACGGTCTCCTGTTTCGGCACGGCGTACAAGGATCCGCCGTCAAGGTCGCGGCGCAGAAACACCGCCAAGCCGTCGGTGTGGGCGACGTCACGCGGGTCGTAGGGCTGGCCGTCGTCTAGGCCGAGGTGCTCCCGTAGCCCTCGCTCGAGCAGGTAGTCGTAGAGCCGGGCCTGCTTTGGGTCGACGATGAGCGTAAAAGGCCGATCGTCCGCGCGGGCTGCCGGTGGGGCCGCGAGCAGCGCGACGATCCCACGAATGGAGAGCTGGACGTCGTGCGGGCGGGTCATCCGCTCGAGCGGGTTCGGGTCGATCAGGCGGAGAAGCAGTGCCCGTTCGGGCTCGGTGAGCGTGGTCGTGGCGGCCTCGATGGCCTTGACCACACGAGCGTACCGGTCGGCCGGGGCATTGTTCGCGTACCGCTCGAGGTTGAGCACCAGGCGCGCGCACAGCATGCCGAAGCCAAACCAGTCGTCGTCGGGGCGCCAGGCCGCTGTGTCGCCGGCAAGCCGCTCGGGCGGCGAGGACCAGCTGACGGGCGGGTCGGCGTCCAGCGGGCGGCCGAGCCGGACCGACCACTCAAAGCCGCCGAGCCGGATGGACTCGGTGGGCTCGTCGGGTAGGTACAGCAGGGCTGCCGCACCGACGTCACGGTGCAAGACGTCCTGGGAGTGCAGCACGGCCAGGCCGGCGGCGACGCGGCCAGCGGCTCGCCAAAGCTCCCGCCGATCGGCGGGGTCGCGGGAGGAGAGCCAGCCGTGTTCAGCTCGAGCAGCGAGGGCCTCCGCGACGCTGCCGTAGCCGGGCGCCTGCAGGACCATGACGAAGGACTTCGCGTCGCGGTCGAGACCGGCGTCCTTGAGAACGGCCAGGGTGTCATCGGCGCCCGGGCTGCTGCCGACCTTGTAGAGAGTGCGCATCTCGGCGTCCCAGAGTGCCCGCTGGACGGGGTCGGGCTCGTCGCCGTCGTAGGCCCACGTGCGAGCAAGGTATTGCAGGCCGTCCTCGTCGTAAGCGGTCCACGCTTCGGCGTCTCCGGCGGCCGACCTGCGCGTGCCTAGCTCGTAGCGTCCTCGCAGGAGGGTTGTACCCTCGTCCAGCGGCATGTGCCTCCTTCGTCGGCGCAGAAACCCTACCTACGAGCACCCGGGCAGCGCTAGATGTGGGTCAGCGGCACCGACACCGTGCACGCCGTCGAGGGCAAACTGCTCGCCCAGGTCGACGCCCACCACGAGCCGTTTACGCACCTCGCGCACGACGAGTCCGGCACCGGCCAGACAAACGCCACCCGAACGACTGGACCTTCCAGGGCGCCCCACGCACCCAAGCCGCTCATCGGCCAAAGGCGGATGCCGCGTGGAGATGTCGACTGGGAGCCCGTCACGCAACGTCATCGACCGGACATACCGGTCAGTCGCACAACCGTCAAGGCAGCCGACCATCATAAAGTCGCCTGCCCCGGTGCAGCCCTGTACGTCAAGCCGTACCTGTCTCTGCACTGGAGCCCGGTACGCCGACAGCAGCCTGATACCGCTGAGCAGCAACGAAATCCGTCGCCTGTTCGCTTACCTCGTTTCGGCCATCCCTCACAGAGGGCCACATCCTGCACTGGTCTCACGTCCGCGGTGTTAGCCCACCTGCGGGTTCTCGAGGAGGAAGTGCAGCTCTTCCCTCGTTTGTCGGGCGGGCGTGGTGCCTGTTGGCGTCACTCGCTGTGGCTCGCGTTTCGGGCGGGGTCGGGCTAGCGTCCGGTCCGTCGCCTGGCGATTCCCGGTCGGCGGGGGTAGTCCGGCGGCAGGTATCGGTAGACCGATCGCAGTGACTTGCCGATTCTCTCAGCGAGCAGTTCAGGGTCCAGGTTCGGCTCCTTGCGCAGCCAGTAGGCCACTGCCTGCGCGGTTCCCCGGGGCACTTCCGAGTCCTCGTCGTCGTTGGTGTCGTCGGCGGCTGCATCCGGATCGCCGTCGTCCGTCTCCTCGTCGGCGTTCGCGCCGAGGATGTCCTTGTCGTCCACCGCCTTGTCTGTCGGTCCCGCGTCGGCCGGGGACTGAGCTTCAGGCGTGCCGGCGTCGCGGCTCTCGGCACTCTGCTGGTGGCCGCCCGGGGCCGGCGGAGGGTTCTCCGCTGGCTCTGTAATTGGCTCCTGCCGGTCATCGCGAGGCGTGTCCGCCACCGCGGTGGGCGCTTGCGGCGCGGAGGGGGCGGGCTCAGGTGCCGGTGGTGCGTCGGCGAGGCGCATTCGCCTGAGCCAGCGACGGCGGTGACGGGAGCTGTGGGCCGTCATGATCCGCTCTGGGGCGAGGTCAGCGGCCAGGAGCGTGGTCAGCCCGTTGTAGTCGGCGGTGGCCGCGAGGCGTGCGGCGATCTCGTCCAGGTCGTAGACGTGCACGGCGATGTCGGCGGTGGTGGGGTCCACGGCGGCTTTGATCTTGCGATGGAGCACCTTGGCGATCGCGGTGTCGCGCTGTCGGCGGGCGATCGCGTCGCGGGCCGCGGTCAGAGACTCATACAGGCCGAGGCCGTCAGCTTTGGCGATGGACCGCGCTCGTAAGGTGACGGCGGGGTGGCAGATCCAGTGCCCGAACGCCTCGTAGGCGGGTGGTGTGGGCGGCAGGCCCCGGGTGACGCGCATGCGGTCGCGGCGCTGGTTGCCGGCGTGCATCAGCCAGACGAGGTATCCGAGGGCGGACATGCCCGTGTAGAAGCCGCCGGCTAGGTGGTCGGGGTGGGCGGCCCAGTTGAAGGTGACGGCTCCGGCGGCGATCGCGGCGGACAGTAGGCGTGCTCCGATTGCCCGCTCGCCGAGGCGGCGTCGCACGTCGGCGTTGGCCATCACGACCACGCCGCCCAGTTCGAGCGTCGCGACGGCCGGGACCGCGACGACCAGCGGGACGCCGAGTGTTTGGACGGCGCCGGTGACTTGTCCAACGAGGGCGACCAGCAGCACCAGGACGTAGAAGACCTGGCGTATCCAGGCGGCGTGCCGGACTGCTGTGGCCAGGTCGGCGTCCGCCGCGTCGAGGGTCGTCGGGGACGAAGCGTGCCGATGGGTCGACCCGCCCTGAGGGCTGCGGGCGGGCCCAGGGTGGCCGGTGAGGACGGCTGCTCGCAGGGGCCATTCGGTGCCGTTGCGGTCCCGGTTCGTCGCCTGCGGGCCGTCGCCACCGGAGGTTGGCTGATCGTGCGGGCTGCCACGACGTGCGTCGGGTGCCGCCGAAGGGTCCGGCGTCATGGGTGAAGTCCGCTGTTGTGAGAGTCCGTCTTCCCGGTTGGCTTCTGCCGGCGCAGGTCGGCGATGAGCCGGTCGGCGAGTCTGAGGGTGTCCTCGCTGGGTTCGGCGTCGATCTCGTCGAGCCGGCGGGTGAGGGCTCGGCGTAGGGAGCGGATCTGCTCGAGGTGTCCGAGTGCGGCGTGGGCGCGCATCGCTTGCTGGTAGGTGGCTTCGGCGTACGGGTCGTGGCGTATCGCGGCTTCGAGGACGGCCAGGGCTTGTGTCGGGTCGGTGGTCGCGGCGGCGAGGGCGAGGTGGGCGTCGAGGGCTTGGCGGCGGATGCCCTCGCGGTATGCCTCGATCCATTCGTAGTCAAAGCCGTCGGCGAGTGTGCCGTCGTAGGCGTCGACGGCGCGCTGCAGTGCGGCGGCGCGGTCGGCGTCGGTGGTGGCGAGGGCGGCATCGCGCAGCGCGGCGCGCATGCGCCACAGGTCGGTGTCGAGAACGTCCCGGTTGAGGGCGTAGCGGCGCGACGGGTGGGTTAAGTAGGTGGCGGATCCTCCGGTGAGGACAAGGGTTTTGCGTAGTGCGGATACGTAGGTGTGCATGCGGTGCGGTGCCTTCGACGTAGGGGCGTCGGGCAGCAGGTCGTCGAGGATGTTGTCCTGTGCGGCGTCGCCGTCCTGAACGACGAGGTAGACCAGCAGCTCGAAGGCTTTCGCGCGCAGCGGCGTGGTCGTGTCCATGTCCACGATGCGGGCCCCGCCGAGCACTCGAACGTCGACGCGTCCGCCGGTACGGGAAGACCGGTCGTCGCCCGCCGGAAGCGGTTCATCCCCGGCGTGATCGCGGCGCTCGGGCAGGTGTGCGGCGGCGGAATTTTCGGGTGCGGGGTTCGGCTCGTTGGCGACGCCGACCAGTCTGTCGGGGTAGCCCATATCGGTGTGATCGGGCAGGCCGGTGATGGCGCCGCTGGCTGCGGCCGGTCGTGCTCCCTGACCGGTGGCAGGGCGTGGCGGTGCGGTCGGTGCCGGTGCGCGGGGCTCGCTGGGTTGCACTTCGGCGGGAAGGTCGACTCCCTGGGCCGGAGTAAGGACGTTGAGGCGACCAGCGTTGGCGGGGCGCGGGCCGGGCTGCGGGACAGCCTCTTTGTCGCTCGGGGATGTTGGACTGCTGTTGGGGTCGAGGTGCCTGACGGTTGCGGGTAGTGGTGTGCGCTGCGCGGGGGCTGGCGGTTGAGGCTCGCCGGTATGGGACTCGGCGAGGAGCCGCAGCAGTTCGGTGGTCTCGTTGCGGTTGATGACGCTCAGGCGGCCGACGGCTGTACAGCTGTGTTGTTTCGCGTCGTGCTTAATGTTGCTGGTGGAGCCGTCTTTGGCGACGAGGATGGTGTCGCCATCGGGCCAGGCGCCGAGCAGGACGCCGTGGATGTCGAGTCGGTGCCCTTGCGTGAGCAGCGCGGCGATGCGGGTGCGCTCATGAGCAGCGGTGGGGGCGGCGATCAGCACCGTCGGCGGCACGGGCTCGGCGGTCGGGTCCCGGTCGCGCAGGTCGGCGATCGTGTCGACCTCGTAGTCGCCGCACATGCGCGCGCGGTGCAGCGTCTGCTCCTCGATCAGCGTCAGAGCGTCCCTGAGTCCGCTGGTAATGGTCATCCGCGGGGTGTCCGCTGTGGTTGTGGTGGTGCCTAACAGCGTGGCGAGGGTGTCCGAGGCGATGACAACGTGGTGGCGACTATCGGGGTCATCCGGTCCCCCGGCGGCAAGGGCGGACACCAGCACGCCTCGAGCCGCTGCCTCGGCTCCGGGCCCGATCAGACCGAGTCCCGTAGACGGCCACACCTCGATCAGCGGGCGGGTCGGCGCGGGTATAGGCGGCTGCGACTCGTGCGCCGTGAGCTTGGAGGTTTCGTCGTCGGCCGCGTCTGCCGGGTCCGAGTCAGCGTCCACGACGGGTTCGTCGGGCGGAGGTTCGAGGTCGGGGCGGGGCACAGAAATCGTCTTCGCGCTCGGTGTCAGGGCCCGTAGGCCGCGACGGATCCGGGTGACCACCGCCGGCATCGCCTCGACACTCGGGTCGTCGAGGCGTGGGCGCGCGGTGGGTCGCTGGGGGATGTAGCGGCGACGGCGGTGTGCCCAAACGAGGGCGACCGCGGCGAGGACTGCGGCGGCGAGTCCCATGTCGAGCCAGCTACCCGTACCGAGCGACACACCGGGCTGAGGTCGCGGCGTTGGGGTGGTTCGGTCGTCGGCGGTGCGAGTGGTGGGCGTGGCGGCCGGTCCCGACGCCGAAGCATGGTCGGCTGGCGCAGTTGTGGGCGCTGGGGCGGACTCCACGAGGCCGTCGTCGGTGTCCGTTCCGGTCGGGCTGCTGGGCGATGCTGACGGAGCTGATGTCATGGGCGTTGGGGCGGGCGCCGGTTGGGGCGACGGGCGTGGTGCTTTGACCGTGGGAGGTAGTCGTAGTGTCCAGCCCGGGTAGATGAGGTCAGGGTCGCGGAGTGTCCCACCGGTGTGGGTGAAGCGGGTGCCGCGGTTGGCGGTGAAGATTTCGGGCCAGCGGTCTACGTCGCCGAGGTGGTCCTGGGCGATGCGGGACAGCGTGTCGCCGCGCCGCACCGTGTAGGTGTTCTTGGCCTGGTCCCTGCCGTTGCCTGGTGAGGTGGTGTGGTCGTCGGCGTGGGGACGCGCGGTGGCTGCTGGGCCCTGCGGTGGATGGGTTGTCTCCGCGGCGGTGGTGGTGGTCGCGGTGGCGTGGGCGGGTGTCGCGGTCGCCGCCGTGCTGACGGCGGTCGCTCCCAGGACTGCCGCCGTGATGCTCCGCAGCGGCCCGGGCATGTGCAGCCGTGGCAGTCGCCGTGATATCCGGGCGGCCTGGGTGTACAGGCGGGCCGTGATGGCGGCGGCGAGCATTGCCCACAGCAGCCACGCCGCGAGGTAGGCGATGCCGGCGAGGAAGCCGCCGCTGAGGGGCTCCTCGACCCAGCCGCGGAGCAGGGTCGTCCACGAGCCCTGCGGGTGTGGCCACCTGCCGACGCGGACGAGCGTGACCGGCACAGCGACGACCAGCAGCGTGACCGCCGACGTGTGAGCGACCGTAGACCTCATCGCCCCTCCCTTGCTGCCGTGTGTGGGGCCCCGGACGCCGACCGGCACCGAGCCGGCTTGGCGGCGCCGTGAAACGTTGGCCACGAATCGACCGTAGGGCGCGCGGCAGAGGACGATGCGGTTCCGTTGGCTGACAGGACCTCACACGACCTCACACGACCTCACAACCCCAGCTCAGAGGCAGTCGATTGGAGACGAGACGGTGCGACGGGCGGCGTCTGCTGCGGCCAGGACGCGCCTTTGTCAGCAGGACGAGCTGGCTGTCTGGGACCGAGTACGGGGAAGCCGGAGGCGGAAACGGAGCCGGAAACGCAGGGGTAGCACAGTTCGGGCTTTCCCGAAGTGGGTTGCCCGTGCGCTCGGAGCGGGCGGCGTTACCGGGTGCGGATGGCGGGCTGGTCCCTGAGGGTGGCTGTCGTGAGGGCCGTGTTGGTGGGAAGGATGCCCGTTGCGGCGAGACGACGGGCGTAATCCTTCCGCAGATGGTCCGCCGCGTCGTGGTCGCCGAGGGTGATGAGTGCGGTGACCGCGCGGGTGTGCAGGTCGGCGTTGTAGGGGTCGATGCGGATGCCGGCCTGCAGCCATGCCAGGGCCTGACGGGCGTCAGGGCTGGCGCTGGCGAGAGCCGCGTGCGCGTCGATGACGTGCCGGCGGGTGGCCTCGCGGATCGGGTCGAGCCAGGGCCAGGTCCGTCGGGCGGCGAGGTCACCGGGGTAGGCGTCGATGACGGCCTTCCAGGTCTTCGGGTCGGTGGTGACGGTGGTGATGGCGTCGCGGACCGCGTGGTGGAAGTGCCACAGGTCGACGGTGACGGCGGTGGGGTCGAGGCGGTACCGGTCGTCGCTGTGTTCGAGGAGGGTCTCCCCTGCCGTGGACCGGATGGTGGCGCGGAGGTCGCTGAGGGTGGTGTAGAGGCGGCCGGTGAGAGAGCGGCGGGGCAGGCCCGGCCAGATGGCGTCGGTCAGCTGTCGGGTGTCGGCTCCGTCGGGGTGGGCAGCGAGGAACACGAGGATCTGGAGCGCGGCGGTACGCCGGATCTCCACAGGGTGGCCGTCCAGCAGCAGTGTCGGTTCGCCCAGCACGCGCAGCTGAAGGCGTCGTGTGTCGGTGCCGGAGCGGGCGGGGTGGTCCTGGATAGTGGCCTCCCACTGCGGGGACCGGCGTGCCAGGGCGGGGTTGCGCGACGGGCCGGAGGTGCCAGGCTCTGGCGGTGCCGTGTCGGGGTGGGCGATGACGGTGAGCAGGTCGGTGGTCGTGACCTGGGAAAGGACGCACATCCGTGGTCCGGCTGTCCCGCTGCCGTGCTGGTGGTGGGTGCGCCCGGACGGGTCGACTTGCCATGTCTGGCCGGCCGGCCACCGTCCGAGCACGGCCACCGCGGCGGAGGTAATGGCCAGGCTCGCCAGGGTCTCGGCGTTGTCCGTCGCGGACGCCTCGTCGACGATGAGGGTTGGTCCGGGTGGGCCGCCGCCCTCGTGCGTGTCTCGTTGTGCCGGGTCTCGTCCGCCCAGGCCACGAGCAGGGTGGTCTTCGGAGAAGAACTTCGCTGCCTGCACGAGGTTGTCGATGACGGCTAGCCCTGGCAGGCGCCGGTCCAGCGTTTCGGCGGTGGGGCCGAGCAACCTGGCCAGGACGGGTCGGGTGACGACCACGGACACTGCTGGGTGATGACGCCCAGCTAGGAGGTTGGTGACGAGCAGGCCTCGTGCCGCGTCCTGCGCCCCCAGCCCGGTGAGACCGATCCCAGCTCGGGGGATAGCCCTGCCAACGGTTGGTTGGTCGAGCAGCGACGGGCCCGCCGAGGCGGTGCCGGGTTCGCTGGGCGGTGGCGTCGAGTCGGCGAGGGCGGCTTGTACGGCAGCCACTGTCGGGGGCAGCGGCGTCAGGTCCGTGTCCTCGCGGCTCGGTGGACCGGGCGGGCGGGGCCGGTAGGAGCGGCGGCGACGGAGCCACACCAGCGCCGCCGCGGCGCTGACCTGCTCCGCCACGTCGCTTGGCAGCCAGCCACCGGCGACGCTGATCCCCGCGTCGGCCAGGACGTCGCTGTCTGGTGGCGTCGGGTTGCCGGCTTTATCCGGGGTTCCTGCCGCTACCGGTTGCGTGGGCGGCGGTGGCGGTGCGGCGATCGCGTGGGAGCTGACGCCGAGGACGGCGGCGCCGGCGATGCCACCGGCGGTGGCCTGGAGCGGTGTCGGTAGCGGCATGCGCCGCAGCCACGACACGGTCGCGCGAAGGTGGGTCAGCACCCGGATCGTGACCGTGTAGGCGAGCAGGAGCCACACCAGCCAGGCCGCGATGGTCAGCGCGGCGGTGAGGGTCTGTTCGGTCAGCGGGTTCTGCACCCACTCGCGGGCCTGCGCGGCGGTCGGCCAACCTTGTACGGGTGCTCCGACCAGTGACAGCAGCACTATCGGAGGGCCGGCCAGAAGGGTGAGGACGAACAGCAGCGACATCAGTTGCCGCGGCCACCGCATGTCACCCGCCTCCACCCGGTGACATGTTCGCCCGAACCGGGCCCGTGGGCGGTGCGGTGCGCGCGGGTGGGGTGGGGCGCAGGATTCGGCTCCAGAGCCGAGTGGCCCACCAGGTCGCGACGGCGATGGCGTAGATGACGCCGAGCATGCCGGCGGCCCGTCTACTGACGATCGCCGCGAAGATCACCGCTAGCGGGGCGGCGAGGATGAGGCGGAACATCAGGGGTGTCACCACTGCCATGACGACGGCGACGCCGAGGAGGAGGCCGCCGACGCGGCCGGCGATGTCGATCCACAGGATCCGGTCCGGCCACCGGTCGGCGGTCAGGGAGTACTGGATCAATCCCATGCCGAGGGTGGCGGCGACGATGGAGCCGGTCGGGGCGGCCAGCAACGCCGACCAGCCGCCGTGCGGGGTACGCCACTGCCGGGCGGCGACGAGCGCCATCGCCACGGCCATCACCGACACCGGCGCGATGGGCCACAGCGCCCATTTCAGGTACGGGCCGACGGGCATTCCGAAGTATTGGCTGGTGACCACCGCATACAGGCCAGCGATGGCCGCGCCGAGGGACACCGCGGCGAGGATCCCGACGCTGACCCGTCCCCCTTCGGTGCGGGTGCCGGGGGTGGGACTGCGGGCGGCGATCAGTGAGCCGAGGACCGTGCCCGCGGCCAGGCACGCCAGCAGGGCCATCACGGCCGCCATGGTGAACTCGCCCCAGTTCACACTCACCGAGTAGTACACACCGAGCACCCCGTGCTCCTCGGCGGTCAGGAGGCATTGCCAGATCAGGGCGAGCGACGCGAAGCCGGGCACTGCGATCGCCGCTGCCCGGCGCACGGGCGGCACCGGCACCTCCACCCGCTCGACCGTTCCGGTATCGACGGCGCCGGCGTCAGCGGCGCCCCGGGCCGCGACCAGCCACGGCTCGGGCACGACTATGGGTGCGGCGCCTGTGTGCTCGGCGATCGCCGCCGCTAGGTGCGGTAGCTGGGCGCTGCCGCCCACACAGTAGAGGCCGGCGAGGTCGCCGACCGTGAGTTCGGCGGCGGTGACTGTCTCCTGGGTCAACTGCGCCACGCGCCACGCCACCGGCCGGACGGCCTCGTCGAGCATCGCGCTGTTCGCGACTACCGGCGGCCGGTCCGGGAGCGGAACCGTGACTGCCGGATGGATCACCAACGCTTCCTTGGCCACCCGGACGCTGTCCCCCACCAACGCGCCCTGGGCCTCTCCCGTCGACGCGCCGAGGAGGGCGTCGGCGAGCGCGTGATCGACTGCCGTGCCGCCAGCCGCCGCGTCGGCGAGAGTCGCGAGGACCTCGAACCCGGCCGGCCCGCGGCGCAGCACCGTCACCTCCGCGCCAGCGCCGACATCACACACGACGAGGAACGCACCGACCGGCACCCGCACACCGGTGGTGAGCAGATACTCGGCGACCACCACCGGGGCCTCGACCAGACGCGGTTGCGGCAAGCCCGCCCGGTGCGCGACCTGCCGCATCCAGGTCCGCCGCCGGGGTCCCCACCCCGCCGGGACTACCACCCGCACATCCCGCACCGGCTGACCGACGACCCGCTCGGCTTCGGCGGCGACCCGGCGCAGGGGCGACGCCGCCGCCTCCAGCGCGTCGCCGCCAGCGTCACCTGCCGTCGTGTCCTCCACTGGATGGCGCGGGCCCGGAATGAACGCTGCGGTCTGCCCCGGCGCCTGTCCGCTTGGGGGCAGATACGACGCGCTGTGTAGGGGTGGGTTCCCGTCGAATGACAACACGTGGGCGCTGCCGTCGGCCCACGCCAGGACGGCTTGGGTGCCGGCGCTGCCGCAGTCGATCGACAACCGCGCTTCCCCCGACCCCATGTTCATAGTCAAACATGAGGATCACATTCACGTCACCTGTCAATCACTCACGGCCAGCAGAGGCCAGCCGAAACCGCACCAGCGTCACGAACCGCCGAAGAATCTCCTCGAGGAATCCTCGTGGTGAGGCCGTCTCCCGCCTGCGTGCCTCTTGCCAACGACACCAACACGCATTGGATGGAACCGTGAAGCCATCGAACACACCCGCGCACTCCACCGACGGCATCGCCCGCACATGGACCCGCGCAGTCCTGACAACCGAACCCGCCGACCACGACACCGCCGAAGCCGCAGCTCGCGCCGCCTACCGCACCGCAGGCAAGCCCGAGCCCACAGAGTTCATCTGGTGCCCGTCTCCCTGGGCCGCACTCGAGCTCATCAGGAGGTTCCTCGAAGAAGGGCAGGCTCCACTCGTCAATTCCGTGCGTCGCGCGGTGTTGAACCAGGCGCTGTCCGCGGCCCGCGCCCCACTCATCGATCGGGCCAGCGACACTGAGCGGTTCAGCGCCTTCGGCGAGTTCCACTACCACTTCGAACGCAAGGGGTTCTACGGCGAGCAACGCTACGACGGCATGGACGAGCGGTACGACCTGATGGAGCGCCCCTACCAGTGCCCGCCTGTCCTGCCGTCCGAGCGATCGGCGCTGCGGCCCGTGCTTCACGCCGTGCATCAGACCTACCGGCACGTCCTGAGCCCTGTGTGGTCGGCGATCGACCGCGCGATCAGCGCCGATTACACGCTCCAACCGGCCTGGTACTGGGCCGACGAGCACGGGCTCGTCGACCAGAACGATGAGGCTCGTGCCGTCGTCCGCTACAGCACACCTGAGCTCAACGACCGATTCTTCGACCCGGCCTGGTGCTTCTACCCCGACCTCATGGTCCTGGCGGCCATCGACACCTACCGCAGAGTCTTCGAAACGGACCCCGGCGCCGCCTGGCAAGGCTGCCGCGACGTCGCGCTCACCAGCGGACCCTGGTGGCCCTTCCCGGAAACCGCGGTCATGAGCGAGCGACCCACCCTGCTCACACTCAACGAGCAGGACCGTCTCCATGCCGACGACAGGCCAGCTATTCAATGGCCCGACGGTCACCACGTGTGGGCCCATGACGGCGTTCTCATCGACCCACCTCGCTCGGGGCCGGCAACGAGCAGCGCATGATCCCAGAAGCCCGCAGTGATCATCTGGTTATCCACAGGCACCTGAGTTGTCCACAGCTAATGCGATCAGGCATTGATCGGCTGGACCACCCCTGCTGAAGTACCTGCGCGGGGACGACCCCGTGTCCCATCCAATGACGAAGGAGCGCTGCCATGACCCGGGGTGGACGCAGCCGATCGCGGCGCGCGGACAGGCCGACACCACTGGAGCACCTCGCCGGTGTTACTGGCCTGATCGGCGCGACGGCCGCCCTCGTCGCCGCCGTCGCCGGGCTGCTGACAGCCGCCGCCGCGCTGACGGTGAGTCGCTGATGCCCGCCGTCGAGGCATGGCTGCTCGGCGGACCCGCCGACGGGCGCATCACCCACATTGAGGTTGACGACGACGGGTCCCTGCCGCAGGCCATCGTCCTGCCGCAGAGCGGCGCCTACCTCGGTGCCCGCGATCATCCCAGCCCGGCGGTGCAGCACCGCTACCTCCGCTGCGCCGGCGAGGTCGACCCGCCAACCTTCCGGTACAACGGCCCTGCCCCCCAGGACCAGTGACGTCGGCATGGGCTGCCCACCGGCCAAAGCCCGAGCGGCCCGTGTTCCGACCAGAGAACGACACCACCCCAGCCCGGTCACATCGCTACCCAACATCATCCGCTGATCGAACACTTGTACGATTCGCTGGTGGAGGATGTGGCGGCACGCTGGTGGAACGGGATCTGGGGTCGCCTGGGCCGCCGAGATGTGTGGCTCGTCCGCGAGGTCCGGTGGAAGGTCACCGCCCGCGCCGGCGACACCGAGACCGGCCGGGTGCTCCGGTGGGAGTTCGACACCGAGGACAAGGCTCTCGCCATGGTCAAGCGTCTGCTCGCCGCCGACGCGGGCGGCCAGTGGAGCAAGCAGTCCGGCGACAGCCAGCCGCCACAGCAGACCTAGCACCCGGCTGACGGTCCACGCCCCGAGGCGCAGACCGTCAGCCGGATCGCGCTCAGGAGCTACAGGTGTTGAGCATGCTCTGCAGGGCGGACTTCTCCGACGACTGCAGGGTGAGGCTCCAGTTGTACTTCACGGTGATCCACATCTTGCTGTAGGTGCACCGGTACGACGACAGGGACGGCTGCCAGGTCGACGGGTCCTGGTCGCCCTTGGACTGGTTGACGTTGTCGGTCACCGCGATCAGCTGCGGGCGGGTGAGGTCGTTGGCGAAGCTCTGCCGGCGGCTGGTCGTCCACGAGTTGGCCCCGGAGCGCCATGCCTCGGCCAAGGGGACGACGTGGTCGATGTCGACGTCGGACGCCGCCGTCCACGTGGCGCCGTCGTACGGGCTGTACCAGCGGCCCGAGGTGGCAGCGCAGGCGCTGTCGACGACGACGGAGGTGCCGTCGCGCTTGAGGACCTGCTCGCGGGTGTTGCAGCTCCCGCTGATCGTGATCCAGTGCGGGAACAGGTCACGCGAGTAGCCGCTGGTCGAACCCTGGGTTGCCACGGTCAGAGCGTTGAGCTGCGACTGCGCCGTCGCCTTCGACGGGATACCGGGAGGCGCGGCCGACGCCGGCTGCGCGCTGACGCCGACCAGTCCGGAGCCCGTGAGCGCGGCGAGGACGACCGCGGCGGCGTAGCGCGTGACGCGTGGAAGACGGGCTGAAACGTGGGTTACCCGCATGGGGGCCTCCTCGGCACTGGGTGGACGGCAACCGTCCCTGACGATCATGGCCATCGAAGGGCGTGTTTGTGAAGGGGTAAGGAAGTAGCTACGAAACTTCGAAGCGCTTCCCTGGGGTGCGGGCACGAGCTGGGCGCACCCGGCGGTCCCCGTCCTGCTTCTCGTTCCGCATGCCGCCATCGAGCGTTCGGTATTTTCCAGCGCCATCCCTGCGCGTCCCTCAACCATGAGAGCGGAGGTGAGCAGAATTCGGGCTCGATGTCGTGAGTCGATCCTGCGGTGACCCCGGCCCGCCGGCGTTCCGGCGCCACCACCGAAGGGCTGCTTCCGCCGCTCACGCCGATGCTGGCCAAGGCCGTCGACGCTATCCCTGGGGCATCGAACCTGGCCTACGAGCCGAAGTGGGACGGCTGGCGGGCTCTGGCCTTCCGCCGGCCCGATGGCGTGTACCTGCAGTCCAGAGCCGGCCGGGAGGTCACCACCTACTTCCCCGACATCACCCGAGCCGTCGCCGAAGCCGTCGAGCCGGGTGCCGTCCTCGACGGCGAGCTGGTGGTGTGGGAAGGCGAGCGAACCAACTTCGCCCACCTGCAGCGACGAGTCACCGCCGGCGCGCAGCTCCCGGACATCGCCCGCCGCCACCCCGCGCACTACGTCGTCTTCGACCTGCTCAGCGCCCCACCGGGCCGACCCCTGCTGGACCGTCCTCTGCACGAGCGACGTGCCCTACTCACACAACTGCTCGCCGACGCACCCGGCCAACTCACCGTGTCCCCACAGACCACCGATCTCGACCAGGCCGCCGAATGGTTGACGACCTGGACCGCCGCGGGCATTGAAGGCGTCGTGATCAAAGGGCTCGACGGACGCTACGAACCGGGCCGGCGTGGCTGGCAGAAAGTCCGGGCCTACCGCACCACCGAAGCAATCATCGGCGGCGTCACCCACAGCATGGACAACCCTGAGACCCTCTTGCTGGGTCGCTGCGACCAGCACGGACGGCTTCGCTACACCGGCCGTACCAGCTCCTTACGGCCGGCACAGCGTGCCGAACTGGCGGGCCTGCTCACGCCCGTCGACCCGGAGGGGTCACACCCGTGGCCGCAGCCTCTCCCCGCCTCGTGGACGGGGCAACTCGACCGGCCCCAACCTCTCCCGTACAGCCCCGTGCTCCCCACCATCGTCGCGGAAATCGATGTCGGCACTGCCTACGAACATCACCGGTGGCGACACCACGTCCGCTACCTACGCCTGTGGGGCCGCCCCGTACGTGAAGGACATTCCGATGTACGAGCTATACCAGCGGGTCGCGTCGCACCCGGAGAACTTCCTGCGGCTGCTCGACAAGATTCGGCGAGACGCTGGCGACTGACTTCGACTTCGCCGAGGAGGTCCGTGGGCTTCCAGGTCCCGACCCTGATCATGGCGGCCACGCCGACATGTGCCCACCGAGCCACTTCGTCGAGGTGTTCACGCTGCTCGACGGCGGTCTGCGGGACGGCGGCTGGATGGGCGAGGGGCGCCCCAAGGGTGGGCATGCCCTCGCCATCCTGCCCGGGCTCGCGCATTACAACCTGGTGGACTCGCCGCTGTTCGCGACGACCGCGCTGGCCTTCGTGGATCAGCCCGCCGACACGGACGGGGTCGGTTGATCCGGCAGTGCGCGTGACCGTATGGACCAGGTGTCTCGGCGACTGTGCCAATTGGACGCCCGGCTCTTGAAGACCTCACGGCAGCGGTATGCGATCTACGTGTGCCGATGTCAAGGATTGCCGCCGCGCTGCTGGTCGCGGTGGCCGGACTGCTCGTATCTCCGGCTCCCGCGGCCGCGGAGGAGCGCGTTCCGCCCGTGCTCCGCTCCTGGAGCCCGGCGTCCGCCCGGCCGGCCGTCTGGTCCGGCGGCACGGAGAGCCCGGTCCCAGCGATCGATCTGGGACCGGACAACACTTGTCCGGGTACCGCGCGCGGCTTCACCGACGACGTGCGGGAGCGCCTAGTCAGCCTGGTCTGGTATGCCTGCCCCGAGTCCAAGATGCGCGACTGGACCGCCCGGCTGGACGACGTCCGGTCGGAGGCGCCCATCGAGTGGCGGGCGACCACCGCAGCAGTGAAAGAGGATCACGAGGTGGTGACCCCCGCGGGAGATCGTGGCCATCACCGGTACTGGGTTCAGGGCCGCATGGTTTTGAGGCTGACCACCGTCTGCGTGGACGAAAGCCGGGCCACCTGTCTCGCGATCAGCCGCGACCTGGTCCGTGACCTCTCCGGCCAGCTGCCCGGAGAGCCGGCGAAGATCACCGGAGACCGGCAGCTCCGCATCGTGACCTGGATGCTGAGCGTGATCTTCGCGTTCCTCAGCGGTCTCGGTGTCGTCCAGGGCTGGCGGCGTCTGCGGCAGCACCACTACACGACCCCGCCGCACGCGACCGGCCGGTGGATCTCAGTGGAGCGTGACGCCGCCGGGTTTCGGCGGCGGGCGCGGTTCCGCCGGATCGGGACGTTGCTGCTCGTGCCACAGGTGGTCTTGATCGGCGTCAACCTCCCGGCCGCGATCCGCAGCGGCGTGACCATTGAGGTCGCCGGCGCCATGTTCGCGAACCTGCTGATCACTATCCCGGCCGTGATCATGCTGATCCGGTCCCGGTCGGCCTCCACCGACGCGGACTGGCGCTTGCAGCGCGCCGGTACGCTGCCGTGGCGGCGCCGCATCGGGACCGCCATGCTGTCCGCCACCGCTCTCACCGCGCTCGCTGTCGCGGTGCTGCTCTTCGCCGCCGGGGCCGGGGCGGACCACCTGTTCGTCCTGCCAGCGCAGATCGCCGAGGGCTCGATGGCTCTCCTGCTGTTCGTCGCCGCCCCGGTCACCTGGCGGCTGGCCCGCCGGCTGCACCGCCGGCAGGTCACCGACGCCTGGATCGTCCTGGGACGGCGGCCCGGGACACCGATCCTCTATGTCCGGCTCCCGGGCTCCGAGAACCTGCGGATCCGCGCCTCCCGGCTACTCAAACGCGGCCCCGTCGACACCTTCTTCGAGCTGTTCGCCGGCCAGCGGCGTACCGGGTTCGAGGAGATGTTCATGACGGTGCTGGCCGGTCACGGCCCGGTACGCAGCATCGAGCCGGAGCAGCCACGACTGCCGGCGCTCGGACCGCCAGTCACCCGGGTGGCGGCCGACGCCGGCCGGGGCGTTCTCGACGGGAGTGTCCGGGCCGCACGGTTCGTCGTGGTCAGCGGCGCCACCGCGATGCGGCCCGGGGACGCCCTCGCCACGCTCCAGGCCGTCGGCAGCGGTACCGCGGACAAACCGCTGATGGTGGTCCTGCCACCGGCCGCGCCGCAGGAGATCCAGCGGCTTCTGTCGGAGTGGCGGGCCGCGCTGTCCCCGACCGCCCCGTTCGGCGAACTGAACCAGTTGCCACTGGCCGACGGAGTCCACGTCATGCTGCACCTGCCCGGCCGCGGCTGGCATGCGTGGGGTGCGAGTATTCGGGACCAATGGACGTACCGGCGCGCGCTCCACGACGCGGTCGCGTTCACCTCCGCGCAGGCGGAGTACGACAACCGGCCCGACGGGGACACCGCCACGCCTGCCGACGCGGCGAGGCCGACCATCACTGTCCTGGTCACCGCGGGCGACCGGGACGCCGGATCCGACATCGCGGCCGGTCTCGACAGTCTCGGTGTGACGGCCCGGGTCGCGACGGCCCCGGGCGCGAGTGGCCCCGGCGAGGACCGCGCCACGGTGGTCGTCCTCTCCCCGGAGTCGATCCGCGACGAGGCGTGGCTGGCCGGTGTGAACGACCTGGAGAGCGGTGGCCGGCAGCCGGTCCCGGTGCAGATCGGTACGGTCGACGCGGCCCTAGTCCCGGCGCATCTCGCCGCCATCAACTGGATTCCCTGGCCGGGGCCGGATCGTCTCCGGTCGCTGGCCGATGTCTTCGCCGCGGTCAACGCCGACCCCAGCCGGTATCAACTCCACCGCGACCTGCTCAACCAGGCGCGTACCTGGGCCACCCACGGACGTCAGCCGGCGATGCTGATCACCGATTACGAACGGGCCGAGCAGGCGGCCCGGCACGTCGGCCTAGCGATCGCCGATGGTGTCGCCCGCCCCAATCCACTTCAGCACGAGTTCACCCAGACGTCGCTGAACGCCGCCCGTCGCCGCCGTTCGCGCCGGCGGGTGTCCACGATAACGATCACGGCCGTCGTCGCGGTCACCACCGTCGTCGCCTCCTTCGCCGTCGTGTCACTGCGGTCGCTGGGCAACACCAACCGGTTGACCGGCCTGCTCAGCAGCGTGCCCATCATCGCACCGGACCGGCCGGACTGGGCCGCGCTGCTGGCCGGCGCGGTGGTGATGCAGGGCGGGGAGTTCGAGGCCGACATCGGCCGGCGGGCGCTGCGCACGCTCCTCAACACGACGTGGCGGGAGGCGTTCCTGGGCCCCGGTCATGACGCCCTGATCGCCGACATGGTTCCGCTGGCCGACGGCCGGATCCTCACCGTGGACGCCCTCGGCTCGGTCACCGCCTGGAATCCAGAGGGCGGTCACGTTCTCTGGCGCTATCGCGTCGCGGACACCACGACCAGCATCGACGCCACACCGGACGGGTCCCGGCTGGCCGTCGGCGGCGATCAGCGGGTCACCGTCGTCGCCACGGATCCGTGGCGGGCCGTGACCGTCGATGTTCCGTCCCCGGTGGAGCGTGTCGCGATCTCTCGGGACGGCCGGACCGTCGCGGTGGCCACCGAGAAACACGAGCTCCTGACGATCGACGCGGCCTCCGGGAAGGTCCGGCGGGTGGGTGCGTACGGCGCTCTGCTGGACGTCCGGCGGACCACCGGACCGGACGGGCTCGGCGCGCTGGCCGCGGACGGCGCCGAGGAGGTCACCGTCGTCGACGTCACCACGGGGCGCCCGGTACGGTCGTGGAAGCTGGCGGTGCCGTCGTCCGATCCGGCCGGCGCCCTCGGGGCCGATGGGCGGACGGTGGCGGTGGTCCGCGCGGACCGGCAGCTCATGACGGGTGCGACCCGGCTGACCGCCACCGGGCAGACGGTGGCCGACGGATATCCGTCGCTGGTATTGCTCCCCGGTGGCCGCGTCTACGTCTCCTCCGCCCAGGAGGGCGTCCGAGCTGTCGACACCCGCGCCGGGATCACCACCGCCCGGTTGGGCACCGAGGCCGGGATCCGTCACCTCCGTGCCGCTGACGACGGGAGGACCGTACTCACCACCAGCGGGCTGGGCGTGGCGGTGTGGCACACCCGTGGTCTGACCTCGGTGTCGAGCGATGGCGAGGCGATCCGTACCCGGCCACGGACCGGCGGCCCGGCGGTGCGGCCCGACCCGGACACCGCGGGGTCGGTGCTGGTGAGCGCGTCCGGCGGTGCCGGCGAGCGCCGGCTGCTCGTGGTCGGCGGCACGGTGGTCACCACCGCCGTCAGTGACGACGGACGCAATGCGATCGTCGGCTCGGACCGCGGTGAGGTCGCCGAGATCGACCTGGCGCACGACCTGGTGGTCCGGCGCTGGACCGCACCGACGTCCGCTCCCGTCCAAGAACTCGGCTGGGTCGGCACGCCGGGCTGGCTGGCGGTCCGGACCGCGGACGGGCTCTGGTGGAACGTCCGCGCCTGTGACGGCTGCGGAGCCGACGAGAACCTGCTGGCCGACCTCCGGCAGCGGCTCCGCGGGTGTTACCGGGAGGACAACCTCCAGAACGTCGAACGGGACGCGCGAACCCGCCTGGGCGTCCGTGTCTGTTCGCCGTCTCCCGCTCCGGTGAAGGGCTGACATGCACCACGTCTTCATCTCGTACTCGCGCGCTGACCTGGCCGTCGTGGATCACATCGCGGGCGGACTCGAACGGGCCGGCATCCGGATGTGGATCGACCGGCGTGACATCCCGGTCAGCGTGCCCTGGTGGGCCGAGGTCACCACCGGCATCGGCGCCGCCGACCTGTTCGTGATCTGCGATTCGGCGAACTGGCGGGCGTCCCAGGCGTGCCTGCTGGAGTCGCGGGTCGCCGCCTCGGCGCACAAGTCGGTCCTCACCGTCGACCTGAACAGCGAACCCGCCGGGCAGATCGTCGACCGGATCGTCGCGGCGGTCCGCCACACGCCGCCGACCGTCTGGACGCACACCGAGGTCACCGTCCGCACCGACATGTGGACGCGCAGCGGGCGCGGGCGTCTGGGGCTGGCGAGCGGCGGGCTGTTGCGGCGCATGCGACAGCTCGACCGGGACGGCACGCCGCCCCTGGACGACGACGCCCACGCCTTCCTAGAGGCGAGCAGATCGCGGCACCGCCGGAGACTCGCCACCAGCTGGGGCAGCGCGGTACTGGCCGTCGTCGCGGTATTGACCTGTGGCGTCGGGACGGTTCTGCGCGGCTACGGGCCGGAGTTGCTCGGTCAGTACAACCAGGTGCTGGGCGACCTGGTGCCGGACGACGACGCCGCACCAGCCGACCCGTACCAGACACTCGCCACCCAACGCGACCGAATCCGGGACGGCGCGCTGGGTTACCTCGACCGGATGGTGATGACCCGGGCGCTGGCCGTCCCGGTGCCGGATCACGCCTTCGTCGTGCCGGGCCGGCCGGCCGGGTTTCTCGGCACGGCCACCGGCGACTCCGCCACGGTCGTCGCCGCCGACGGGCGGCGGTACCGCGGCTCGCCCGTCCCTGTCCCCGGCACCGCCGCCCGGTCCGGTCCGCCCCTGCTGGCGGTGGCGTCGGACCATACCGGCCGGGTCCAGGTACGGCGGGAGAAGTCTCGGGTGACAGTGGTCAGCGGCGACCGCACCGTGCTGACTCTGCCACCCGGAGCACCGGCCGTGGTGGCGGCCGAAGGCAGCCGCGCGGTGGCCATGGACCGCGGCCGGATCAGGCTCGCCGATCTGCGTACCGGCGGTGCGGACAGCGTCGCCGCGCCGTCCGGCTGCTGCACCGCGGTGGCGTTCACCGCGGACGCGGTCGCGCTGGGGCACCGGGACGGATCGGTGTGGAGGTGGCGGCCGGGGAGCACACCCACCCGGGTCTGGTCTTGGCCGGGCACCGTTGGCGGTGTCGACCGCATGGTGCCGAGCCCGGACGGAAGTGTCCTGGCGGTGACCCGGACCCGTGACGGGCTGATCCATCTGCTGCGCGGCACCGGCCTCGGTACCGTGCGGACCCTCGCGGTCGCGCGATCCGGGCCGCTGGCATTCAGCCCGGACGGCCGGTTGCTGGCCGCGGCCACCGGGGCGGACGTGGTCGTTTTCGACACCGGCACCGGCACTCAGGTCACCCAGCTCGCCGGGTCGGTCGGTGCCGTACGGCACCTGACGTGGTCGGCCGACAGCCGGCGGGTCTTCGCCGCCACCGAGGCGGACCGGGTGGTCAGGTGGCAGGTCAGACAGGGACGGACCTTGGTTGACGACCCCCGGCGCTGGTTCGTCGCGGTGTCCCGGCCGACGCCGGACGGACGTCTCGTCGCCGCGGACCGGGACGGTGGCCTCACCGTCCTCGACGCCGCCGCCGAGACCGTCGTGGCCGGCCACCGCACGTCCGCCCGCGGGGTCACCGGGATGTCGGTCAGTCCCGACGGCCGGCACGTCGCACTCACCTCCTTCTCGAGTGCGGTGTCGATGTCCTCGCTGGCCGGCGAACCGGAACGGATGCTCGACGCGGCCTGCACCGCGGTCCGCAGCGGCTGGTCGCCGGACAGCCGGAGCCTCTACCTGACCTGTAGTAACGGCGAGGTTCGGATGTTCGAGGCGGCGACCCGCCGCCGGGTCGCCTCAGCCACCCTGAACGGCGGAGGCGCCCCCAGCACGATCGCCGTGGCACCGACCGGAGAGGTCTACGTCGGCAACGTCTACAGCGAGGTCTACCGGTTCGACGCCGCCCTCCGTACCCACAACCGGCTCGTCGAGAGTCCGTGCGGCCTGCCGATGCGGGCGATCACGGTCAGCGCCTCCGGCGACGACGTCGTGATGGCCGGGGACGGCGCCGTCCACATGAGCTGCATGTACGAAGCCCATCGCCGGCCGGACGGCAGCTGGAACCGGGTCCTGGTCCAGCAGCCGGTCGACATCGGCGAACAGGCGCGCGCGGTCGACGTGACCCCGGACGCGACGATGGCCGTCGTCGGTCTCAGCGACGGGCGGGTCCGGCTCTGGCGCCCGGACGAGACCCTCGACCCGATCGGTTCGTTCCGGGAGGGCGGCGGGGAGATCTGGGGTGCCGCCTTCACCCGGGACTCCACGAAGGTCGTCGTGGGCAGCCGGGACGGCATGGTGATCGCGCTGCCGGCCTGCCGTTGGTGCGGCACCGGGCCCGAGCTGGCGGACCAGGCCGACGCGGTTCTCCGCCAGGCTCGTGATCTGGGACTGACTGATCGTTGATGCCATACTCACGCCCGTGAAGCCTTCGAGGATCGTCAGCCGATACCTCAGCACCGAGACCGCTGCCATCGAGGAGGTCCGGCCGTCACTGTGGGGCACGGACAAGCCGGACCGGTACGGCGGGGACGCGGAGAAGTACTACTCCATGATCCTGGAGCAGTACAAGATCTATACCGAGATGGCCGACCGGATCAGCTCCCGGCGCGGTCTCACCAACACGTTCTTCCTGACCCTGAACACCCTGGTCGTCACGACCGTCGGGATGTTCTGGAAGGACCGTCCGGCCGCGTCGGTCTGGTACCTGGCGGTGCCGTTGGCGGCGCTGCTCATCCAGTGCGCCGCCTGGTTCTGGCTGATCCGCTCGTACCGACAGCTCAACTCCGCGAAGTACATCATCATCGGCGCTCTGGAGGAGCGTCTGCCGGCGTCGCCGTACTGGCGTGCGGAGTGGACCGCGCTGGGCCGAGGCGAGAACCCGGCACGCTACTGGCCGCTCACGCACATGGAGCAGTGGGTGCCCTTCTCCTTCGCGATCATCTATCTGGCGGCGTTCCTCGTCGCTCTCGTCGCCTGACAGTCGCGGCACCGGTGTGCGCCGGTTAATAGGCCATGGGGTCTCAGGGCCTACGTGACACTCTGCCGTTCGTAGTACCCCTGAGGCCAGATGCGAAGGCACCGACGGACCTCTACGTCTTCCCGACGGGTCACCAAGGCAGGGCCGGCGGGCTCCAGGATTGGCGGCTTGCTGATAGTTGCTGCCCACTTCGGCGGGTGGACCGTATCGTCGAACTCATACGAGGGCCGATCCGTGGACAGTGGAAGCGGACGGTAGCTGTGAGGACCGCGACGTTCAACGCAAACAACCGCGAGCCACTTCCTACCCAACACCTCATCGCCCGCTCAAGGAGACCGCGCGACCCGTGACACTGCCACTATGAGCGCGTTGGAGCGGCGCATCCTAGACGGCCGACGAGACGGGGATAGCATCCCGGATCGGCCGACAGGGAGCATCTGATCCGCAGTCATAGGGTTAGGGGCGCACATCTACAACTACCGCCCTCTGGTCCTGGCACTTCGCACGATCGTCATCGACGGGCGTTGATGAAAGCGAGGGCTTCCGGCAGCCGATGATATCCGGCTACGTCCCGGTCCATCCACGCCAGTTCCCCGTCGCCCGAGCAGCCACCGATTTACCGCGGCTGGTCAACGTGAGCCAGTTGGCGATGCGCAAGCCATCTGATCGGCTCTCGCCGAGACGCACCGCCCCAGCTCATCCTGACGCGGCGGAACACCAAGCGCACGCGGGAGGTGTGGGAGTGGCTCTGCCGTCCTGATCCTGCCCGTGCTGCAACAACTGCGACTTACTGCGCCGGACACGGAACATTCTGGGCGGCGGCGGGGCCCGCGCGACGTCCACGCGTCGCTCGATGGGATGCCATCGACGCGTTAAGGTGCCCCACCAGATCACAGGCCAGGGGACCCGGAGCGTCGATATTCCCGCCAACGAGTACTAAGTTCACCCCAAATCCGTTGGTATTCATCAAACATCTCTCGGATTTTTGCCACTTCAAGGTCCTCTGGGCGATTCGAGGCGACGTAGTAGGAAAGCTCATCTCGAAGCCGATAAAAGTTGTACTGGGTCTCCTCCATCAGCACCCAGCGGGAGCGCCAGGCGAAGAACGGTTCGACCGTGTTCACGACCGTCGCCACGGCTACCAACGCGAAACCGAGCCCCGCCCAGAAGTCGAGATCCTGCAGGCCGAGGATGATGGTCGAAGCGACGGACAACGCGAGCGAGGCAAGCCGCACAGAGGATGCTCGCCCCATGAAGGCCCGCTTCCGAGTTCTGGCATAGTGATTTCCACGCTCAATCCGGACCATTAGGTCAAGCGCAAGTTCAAGGGGTTCGAGCCCAGGGCGGGGAGGGTCTGACTGTATGGGCTCCTGCGAATCTTTCGTCACGCCGGCCGATAGTAGTACCTGCCATCAATGTTCACCCCTGCCGTGACCGAGCACCAGTTCAGGCAGGCGGATATTGTCGCGCGTTGGCCGATCCCCGCATGGCTGCTCATCGACGCCGGCGGGTGGGCTCCTGCTGAACCATCCCCGTGAGATCCCGCCAAGTGCCGGCCGAGGTTTTCATCATGCGGTCGAGCATCGAGCGGGCAGGGGCGCCCGCGAGCGGGTCCTCAAGCGTGACGGCACCCCCGTCGTCGACAGCTTCTGCGCCGCCACCTCGGGCCGCTGGTACAGCCCCTATGACGGTGCGACCTGGACTGCGGCCTCCAACGTCGACATCGACCACGTCGTGCCCCTCGCGGAGGCGTGGCGCTCCGGCGCCAACTCCTGGACAACCAGCCGCCGGCAGAGCTTCGCCATCGACCTCACCCGCCCGCAGCTGATCGCGGTGACGGACAACGTCAACCAATCCAAAGGCGACCAGGACCCCTCCACCTGGCAACCGTCCCTGTCGTCGTACCGGTGCACCTACAGCAAAATGTGGATCACCGTGAAGTACAACTGGAGCCTCACCCTGCAGTCCACGGAGAAGTCCGCACTACAGAGCATGCTCAACACCTGCGCCTCCTAGCCAGCGCGACCACCGCCGTTCAGCCCGTTCTGCGCGCCGCGGTGGCGGCCTTCCTGGGCCGTCACCGTGGTCAGACTTGCGTGAAGGGACAGTAGACCCTCACTTGGGCTCAGAAGACGAGCGCGTTCTTGCGCTGCGAGGTTCCAGGAACGGCCGGGTCCGTTCCTGGAACCCTGGCTCTCGCGGCTTGCGCGCCAGGCCTTGGAGGGCCCGGCGAGTTAATCGGATCATCGGTCGCGCCGACCGTTCGGCGAGGTAGGTGCGCATAGCCAGTCCCAGCTAACGCCTGGCGCGGAAGCCGGGGCTCTGCGTGTCCGGTCCCCTAAGCTCCCGCTGCGGCTCTGTTGTCAGACGGGAGCCAGGAAACCCCATAGGTTGCCCAGCGTTCTAGTACCGGTCGGTTGATGAGGTAGATGCGGTGCTTGGTGGCGAATTCCTGGGCCGCGCTCGACGCTGTGCGGTTGGTGACGAGCCCGACGATGTCTGCTCCGTGCTCCTGACGGGCGGTGCCGTTGAGTTCGTGGAAATACCTGGGATCCACGGTGTGCCTAACCTTCGTCGAATACTTGCACTGAAGGACTACCCGCAGGCCATTGGGAGTGACCCCGATGACATCGGCTCCCTGATCGTTGGAGCCACCGCGTCTCCGCAAGATCCTGCAACCGTCGCGCTCCAGCAGATGGGCGGTCTGCTCCTCGAAGGAGTCCGGCGAGCACGAGTCGATCTGCGAGAGCGTGACGGAGCCGGGGGTTCCCGCAAAGGAGTTCCGGGCCGTGGCCTCGACCACGAGTCCATCCCTTACAGAAGCCCAGGCGGCGTCAGTTGCTTTCACCCGCCGGTCCGCCCTGATGGCAGCGGCCGGGGACAAATGACTTAACAGCGAACCTCTACACGCACCGCCAACCCCGTGTCGGTTGGCGAGTGAGGCGTCGGTAGATGGGCCCATCAGCGCGGCGATCACTTTGTCACACAAGAGGACATGGGCACGAGCGAGCAAATCTTCCTTGTCGAGTTGGTCCTGGTCGTCACGGATGTACGACAGGGCTTCATCAGCCACTGATGCCCATCCCGAATACTTCGAGATGCTTTCGGACCACTCGTCGTTGGACGCCGAGGAACCAGCGATGGACTTGACCTGCGCCAACCAGCGTTGCCGGACCTTCATCGCGACCTCTAGCTCAGCGTGCCGGAAGACGATCGCTTGCGCGTCGTCGTCCGACAGTCGGGCAACGACCGCGCCGAAGGTCTTGTTCAGTACCTTGTCGTTGAACTTGAGAGGTCGAACCGTACCGTCCATGTTGATCTTCACGGCTCGGGAGCGTAACGCGCCCAACCGACGTTGCTGATCCTGGCCTTCGAAGGTACGCAGGCTGCTCAGCCAACCTCGAACCAGAAGCTCACGACCAAACCCTTGGGGTCTTCAGGCGACGCAACACCCACGGCACAGTTGGGTCGAGCTCAGTGACTCCGCCAGACATGCGCCGTCCCAGTCACTGAAACTATTTCAGCCATGGCTTCGGCGGCGGTCGCTCTGCTCGGCCAGATTTGGACGGGCATGGGCCGCTCGTGCGGCGGGGCCAGGAGCCGTCGAATCGGTATCAATCGCATCCGAGCGGTGACACCGGTCCGAATGCAGGCCCTACGGCTGAGTGCCGTGGTCAACGCGCGGCAGGTGCGGCGAGCCGGAGGAAGACGTAGTCGCTGCCATCTGGACCGGGCCGGCGCTCGCCGTCGGGCTTCCAGCCGAGTTTGCTGTAGAAGGACTGTGCGCGGGTGTTGCGTTCCCAGACCTCGAGCAGCCCTGTCGGCAGGAAAGAGTCAGTGAGGTAGTCGACGAAGCTGGTGTGCAGGCGTGCGCCGATGCCATTGCCCCAATGGCTGGGTATTACGTGGATCTGGTAAAGCTGGCCCACCGTGCGGGCGTCTATGGTCGGCGAGTTTGGGCGTCCCATGCTCAGGATGCCGACGACCTTGCCGTCTTGAGTGGCGCACTTCACCACCCGGTCCGGTGACTGGAGGGCACGGGCCCACCCGTCATGGCGTTGCTGCGTCTGCGCCGGGTCGGCGAGGTCGTCGGCGCTGAGCTCTCCGGCGATGTAATAGGCGGTGCGCGCTTGAGTGTGCACCTCGACTATGCCCTCGACATCTACAAGCGTGGCTTGTCGGATCACCACGGGGATACCCATGCCCGCTGGTCCCATCTGCTGGTCTCGATCTACCCGGCACCGCTGTCCTACCAAAATCTTCGTATCCATCGCCCATCAGGCAGACACGGCCGCCACGAACTGCAAGATCGGGTTGAAAAGGCTCCCTGTGTGGCCCAGCGTTACCGCGGCCTGTGGCCCGTAGGTGACCCGGCGGCTGGCTCCGATTCCCCTGTTTCCGACAGGACTCTGACGCTCGTTCCCGGTGGTGTCTCTCTGGTCAGGGCGTACCAGTAAAACTGGAAGAGGGGCTGCTCCGGACCGCGACCGAGCCGCTTGGCCACCTTGTTGCGCGGGTGGGCGCGCAGCCCGTTCGGCATCTCGACCACTGCTGCGCTTTCCGCAGGATCGAACGTCCAACGGCCCCCGCCGTGACGTACAAGCAACTCGCCGAGGTAAGCCCCCATGCCCATGCTCATGCTCATGCTGTGGTGGTAATCAGGGGAGGATTGCTCGCAAGAAAGGCATCGCAGACGTCGTCCAGCCGTGACGCCTCGGCCGACTCCCACCCGAACGACACGCCGTCCCCGGCCGTTCCTCTCACGAAAGCCTCCGCCAGCCCGCGCATGGCGTCTGCCGTCTCTGCGTCAGTCGGGTCGGCGCGCTTGCGAAAACGGTTCCAGGAAGCCCACGGTGTCCCTCCTCCTCGGGGGCGCGAAGCGTACCAAGCAGGAAGGGCAGGAGGTCTCCTCGTCGGGCAGTCGTAGACCAGCCTCCCGGGACGGCGCCCAGCCGATGTCCATGGCCGCTCCGATAGACGCGCGCCGCCCCGTGACGGCGGACGAGAAGATGTGCGGTCTCGCGATCGCCGGGGGCGGCGCGTGTCACCGGTGGTTGATGCGGTGGCTTCCGCTGCCGCGCCTAGGGACGTCGCCGTCGTGGGCGCCGCGGCCAGGGACGGGGACGACGGTGCTTGGGATGGTGGCGCGCCGGTCGGGTTGGCCGGCTGGTTGCGCCGTTTGAGCGTTGCCAGGCCCGCACACCTAGTGCGTTGAGGATGGCCGACACTCGCCGGAAGCTCGCTCGGGGCTGCACTCTGTCACCGCCTTCTCGCATGATGTATAGATGGCGGGTGCTCCGCGCCAACCCGGCGCACAACCAAGCGGCGCGGAGCACCCTGACCGACCAGCCAGTCAGCAGATCGGCGCGGATCACTTTCCTCGACGCCCCTAATGTCGGGAAAGAGGTCCGGACCAACTCCCGACAACATCAACCGCTGTCGGGCCACCCGCGTGCATCAAGGAACGACCGCATGAGCACCGGCCAGCATCCCGCGCCGCGCCGTAACGCCCGCCCGTACTCCGTTGACGAAGGCACCATCCGCACGCGGTCTGCCAACCCGGACGCCGCCGACTACACCCTCTACGTGCGCGGCCTGATCAATGACTACCTGGGCGTCGGCGGACAGGCGAAGGTCCTCGAGCACGCCCGTAACCGAGGCTTGTACTACCCCGGTCTCAATCGCCAGAAGCTCTCTGAGCAGCTGAGCCGCTACCGGTTGGGTCCAACCTGGGAGATGACCGAGCTGATCATCGCCTGTCTGCCCGACAGCTGCGACACGGCCGGCATCCGGGCCCTCGCCGCCGGTTGGTACCAGTGCGCCCGTGGTCAGCTGCCCGACGGCTACAAGGGTCCGGTCAGCCGCCCTCCGGGCAAGCCCGGCCAGCGCAACGTGCCGGAGAGCGAGCCTGCCATCCCGGTGCTACAACGCCAACTCGCGCGCCTGCAGGAACGGCTTCGGGCGGAGGCCGAGCGCCATGTCAGCAACCTGCGGGCCTCCGAGAACGCCCGCAACCACGCGGTCCGCCAGGCCAACCAGCTTGAGGTTCAGTTCCATGAGGTCAGGGAGGAGCTGCTGCGGGTTCGTAGCATCGCTGCAGAGGTCGCGACGATTCGTGAGGAGTACGCGCGTCAGTGCGTCGCGCTGGAACACGTCGCCGCGCCCGGCCTGCGCACGACACCCATCATCGATTTGCCGGAGCTGCCCGCCGCCCGCCGCCGGATCCGCTTCGGGCTCCTCGTCGCCACGATCGACACGCAGGCGCCACCCGCCCGCCGGGCGCTGGCCCGCTACCTGTGCGTCTACGCCGAATTCGCCGGCATCTCTCCCGCCGAGCTAGCCACCCGGGCAGACATCGCAACCACCGTGACCATGGACATCCTCGCCGGCCGTCATGTGCCCACCGCCGCCCACGCCGCCCGCCTGGCCACCGTCCTCACCTGCGAACCGGACACCCTGCGCCACCTCATCAGCGCGGCCAGCAGCAGCACCGCCCTCGATGAAGACTTCTGGAGCATCGCCCGCTGCCTCGACCCACCACCCTCGCCGGACAGCGCGCCGGGCGCAGGCGGCGTTGTCGGGTCGGATCCCGACAACCCTGTCACGCGTCCACTCCCCGACCCGACAACTGCGCCGCCCAATCCGATCGCCGACCGGCTGCGCCAACTCACCGACGTCTACCAGCAAGGGCTGATCAGCGACGGCGAATACGACGAGCAACGCACACGTATCCTCGGCGAGCTGTAAACGGCGGACACGGCGTCGACGGGGAAGTGCGGATCTAACCCTGTTGCCGACCTGACAGCGGGGGTGGCGACGCGACCTCACGAGCTCGGTCCATCAGCACCCGGACGGCGCGCCTGACCTCATCGAGGTTCGGCCCCCCGCCGACACGCAACTGTGCGCCGACTCGCCGAGCGGCTGGCGCCTCGAACAGGATCACACTCGGCGGTCCGAATGGAATCTCATGGTCCATCTCCGCATCGTCTCCCAGGCAGGCGCGGCTGGGCTACCTTCGCATCCGATGTCGTGGATCTTCACCCCTACCCCTGCCACACTCCCCCACGATTACTGAGGTGAGGACCGTTCACGGTCGGCTCGGGCGGTGAGCCCAGCCCAGCGTCGAGTCGGGCCAGAAGCCGCGCCGGCACTGCGTCGGCCCGTGGCGCCGATGCTCGCGGCGCCCGTGGACGAGGTGCCCGAGGGCGCCGGGTTGGTGTATGAACCGAAGTGGGACGGGTGGCGGGTAATCGCGTTTCGCGATGACGACGGCGTGTACCTCCAGTCGCGGGCCGGGCGGAACCTGAGCACCTACTTCCCCGACATCACCCGGGCGATCCGGGCAGCGGTACCGGTCGGCGCGGTGCTCGACGGTGAGCTGATCGTGTTCGAGCGTGGGAGGACGAGCTTCGCGCAGTTGCAGCGGCGAATCACGGCCGGCCGGGGGCTTCTCCGCCTGGCCCGCGAATGCCCTGCCCACTACGTGCTCTTCGACCTGCTCGCCGACGCGGGCGGCCAACTCCTCTTGAACCTGCCCCTTTCGGAGCGGCGGGCCCGGCTGGAGCGGTTGCTCGTCGACGCACCGCCCCAGCTCACCCTGACGCCACAAACAACGGACATGCGAGAGGTCTGGGACTGGCTGACAAATTGGACCGTCGCCACAGGCATCGAGGGGGTGGTGACCAAACGGTCGACCAGCCGCTACGAACCTGGCAGAAGAGGCTGGTGGAAGTACCGCACCCGGATCACCACCGAGGCGGTCGCCGGTGGGGTGACGGGCAGCCTTCGCGACCCAGCCACCGTGCTGCTCGGCCGGCGCGATCGGCGGGGGCGGCTGCGGTACACCGGCCGTACGCACCCGCTCAGCGGCGCGCAGCGCGAGGAACTCGCCGGGGCGCTGTCGCCCCTGCGGGCGGCGCAACGCCGCGGTGCCCCGGTGCTGCACCCTTGGCCGGAGCCGCTGCCGGCACCCTGGTCCGGCCAGCTGGAGCGGCCGGAGCCGCTGCGATACGTGCAGGTGGAGCCGAACGTGGTCGTGGAGATTGAAGCTGACGTGTCGTTCGAGCACCAGAGGTGGCGCCACCGCGTTCGCTACGTTCGGGCGCTGCCCGGGGTGTCGGTGTACGACGTGCCGTTGCTACTCGGCGAGGAGGAGGGCTACTTCGGCGAGCCGTGAGCGGCTGCGCGATGACCGCCCTCCGAGTGGTGGTAAGGCGCCGTCAATGCGTTAGGGATCGACATGCTTCTCGTACGCGGAGTAAACCGCCAACGCCCTGTAGGGCGATGGTATGTCGATCAGGTCCGCGCTGTGCTGGTTTGGCGGCGGTCAACGGGACGGCGGCAGCAAAGCCTTGATCAACATGTCGATAAGTGTCGGAGTAACCGCCTAGAGTGACATCGACCAATGGCGCACGTCCGGCCTTGGCGGTGATCGACGAAGGTGGTGCAGCCTGTGGGCAGACCGGATCTGGATCATCATGAGGAGGCGGAGCGACTCCAGCAGGTGCTGCGTAGTAGCCACGAAGAGCTTGCCGCGACGGAGTCCGGGACGACCACGTACCGCACGCGGCGGGCGGAAGTTTTCGCCGCCACGACGCAGCTGCTGGACTTTGAGGCGCGGATCCCGGTGTTGATGGATGAGCGGCGCAGGCGGATCAGCAGCCGCGTCGTCTACGTCGGTGGCGCAGTTGCGCTTACGGCGATGCTCGTCATCGGCGGGCTCGTCGTGGACGGCCGGTTCAGTCGTTGGTACCTGGTGCCGATCATCGTGGTGTGTCTGCTGGCCGGTGTCATCACGCTGAGCGAGCCGCGCGCCCAGCGTCCTGGGCACCGTAGTCGGGCCGTCGGCGCGCTCATCTTGGTGGCCGGTGCCGCGTTGGTGGTCGTCGCAGCGCTCCGGGTGATGTCAGCGATCTGGCTGTTGGCACTGTTGCCGGTGCTGGTGGCGGCGTTGGCTTGCTGGCTGCACGACGGCACCGAGGTGGAGGCCACGAAATGACGTACTCCACCTACCCGCAGGCGGATCTGCGGACCTTGTCCGACACGGTGGAACGGCTCAGTCGCCAGGTGTCCACCACGTCCAGTGATGTCGATGAGCTGCAGGAGAAGCACGAGTCCCTCGACGGACAGGTCCGACTGCACGACGAGCGGCTCGACGGGCTCGACCAGGCCACCCAGGAAATGCGCGAGGCGCACGACGGGCTGCGTGAGGAACTGGCCGACGACGTTGCCGAGGTCAAGGCAGCGGTGAAATCGCTGACCGCCACGATCGGGTGGCTCGAACGGCGGGTCCGCGCCGAGCAGAACCTCACCCCTGTGGACATCGACCACGCCGACAGGGCCGTGCGCGACCTCGCCGAGCGCGCGCTGCGCGGCCGGCAATCCGCATCAGTACTTCTTTCGCCCCACGATCGAGCGGTCTACGAGCGCCAGGTCGAGGCACTCGGGCGGCTTAGGCAGCGCATCCGTTCCAGTGGCGAGGACGCGTTGCGACACAGCGCGACGTTGGCCACGACCGCGCGCAACAGCGCTGAGCACCGCCAGGCCGGGGTCGCCTTCCGCGCCGCTCACCAGGGGTGGAGCGCGGCCAGGGCGCAGCTGACCGCCACGACCGAAGCAGCCGAGCAGGCCCGTCAAGCGCTGCAGAAAGACGACGAGCGGCGGGAAGTGCACGGGCCGAACGTGATGACCGGCGAGGCGGCCCGCGCCTCCCTGCAGAGCAAGCTGCGGGATCGCCTGTCCACAGCGATCGCCGACGCAGCGCTTCTACCGTCATGGTTCACGATCGTGCTCGGCCATCAGCCACCCGCCACCGACACCCAGCGCTGGCTCGACACAGCAGTGTCGTTGCTGATGTACCGCATCATCTACGCGGTGAAGGACCCGGTCGTCGCCCTCGGACCCCCACCCGGCGACGACGACGATCGCAAAGCCTGGTACCGCAGCCTCACCGAGGACCTCCGCAAAACCCGGTACTAACGGGGCAATTTTCCAGTGTTGAAAATGACCACGGTGCTGCCAGCGGGTCTGAGGGCCGATCCGGAGCCGGCAAGGCCGGTCTTCCCAGCTCAGTTCGACCCGCGTTCGGCGGCCCCAACCTGACGCGGGTTGGGGGCCGAACCGCATTCGTCGCTCGCCTGACGGTGGGCTGGGCCTAAGTCGCTGCCACCACCGCGGCGGTGACCCGTGCAGTCGCTTGGCGGCTCAATCCCCTGCTAGCAGAGCTTCGGCGTCCGTTCCAAGCCGTTGTTGGCCAGCGCCTGCTGATACTTCCCGAAGCCTGTGTTGGCCCGATCAGCGTAGGCGCGGCGGATGGATGCGTTGCCGTGGAAGCCTCGGCACAGGTAGGTCAGGGCGGAGTCGGGAATGGGGTCGCTCTGGCCGGGTAGACCCTTGCCGGCACCGCACACCAGGTTCTCGAAGTCGATGAAGACTGCGACACGCTCCTGCGCCTGGTAGGTCACGAACGCTGAGACCTGCGCCACCGAGCCAGCGATGAGGACTTACCGTCCAGCTCCTGAGTCATCCCTCACCAGCGCTCCGTCACGCCGATCCCGCATGGCCGGAACCGGCGGTTCATGGGCCCCCTCGCCCGCGCATAACGCCTTGGCGCAGGCGAAGGCAGCCCAGTCCGCGGGGTTGTTCGTCGCCCACGCTCCAGCGCCGGCAGAGTTGACTGGCGCACCCGTGTCTCCGAGATGGATGGCAAGTCTGATCGCGATCGCCTCGGCCAGTACAACCGGCTGGGTAGAGGCGGCATCGCTAACGAGCCTATGAATGGCCCTGTCTCCTTCCTCTACCCCTGCATGAGGAAGCCAATCCACCGGCAGGGGCGAGTAGGTTACGGGACCGCCGACGACCTTGGCGCCGGTCCGATGCATCGCCATGCCGTGTCCATGGTCGGAGTCCTCACCGATCCAGCTCCGCTCCTTCCGCAGCCGTCCACGCCAACCACGCAGGCCGGTCCCTATGCCGATGTAAAGGGCGGCCCCCTGCATGGGATTGACCAACTCCTGCCCGAACCCGGCAGCCACCCAGCAGTACAGACCGACCTCGGTCCCAGCCTCGTCATGGTCATCGCTCTGCGCCGACCAACGGAGGCCGAGCAGCGCGAGACCGTTGCGAAGGGCGGTCGGCGTTGCGAGCCGCAGAGTCACCAGCGACGTTAACGGTGCGGACTCGGCAGCTTCGTCGGCGGCAGTTCGGGGCAGATTCACCAGAACAGTATGCATACGGTGGGCGATTTTCTTGACACAGGCAGCGATCGGTGAGGCTCCTAGTCCTGCCCCGCATCCACGACGATGTACTCGAACGACCGACGGCTGAAAGGAGCTCCGGCAGAGCGCTTGGCCCTCTGCTTGGGCCACCGGTCACGGCCGCATTGTTGGGGAGACGGCGGAGGGCTCGCGGAGTTGTCACTGTGCCGGGTTGTTGAGCCTTTCGAGGCAGGTGAGTGTGTCTGGATCGTGCGCGAAGCGGCTGGCCAGCGTCGTGGCGACGCCTCGGGCTTGCGGTGTGTTGTCGAACCGTAGGTGCAGGTCGACCCAGGCGGGAACGGTGCCTGGGTTGGTGACGTCGGGTCGCAGATGGCGGTATGACGTCCACGCCGCGTCCCACCGGTTTTGGTTGAGCTGAGCGATGATCAGCGCCCAGGCATGATCGTGATTGGTTGGTTCGTCCTTGAGTGCTGCCCGGCAGCACGCCTCTAGGCCCGCCCAGTCGTTTCGCGTGGCTCTGCGCTCAATGAGCCGGCGGTGCAGGGCTGTGCGCTGCTCGGCTGCGAGTTCGCCGGTGGCGAGTAGATCCTTGGCGCACTCGTCGGCGGCGTCGAAGTCGCCCCGGACAGCCAGGATGTTGACCTTTTCCTGGAGCGCTTTCAGCGCCCCGTATGCCGCCCAGATCTCGTCGCACACGGCGAGGGCGGCGTCGTAGCGTCCCGCCTCACGAAGGATCTCGATCAGGATCTCTCCTGCAGCGGGTGACCAGGCAGACCGAAGCAGCGTGAGCGCTCCGTCGATGTCACCGCTCCCAGCGGCGTTGCGTGCGGTGAAAACGACGCGGTCGCCGTCGTCGAGATGCGCCAACGCCTCCACCTGGTCAAGGTCGGTGGCGTCAAGTGCGCCCCTGGAGGCGAGCTGGTTCAGACAGATCCTGGCCGCGAATGCGGTGTCCGCGTTGTCGAGCGCAGTGCGCCACATGGCGACCGTAGCCGTGGCGGGTTGGCTCGGGTCCGCAGCGAGCGCGCGAATCAGTGGCTCCGCGGGTGTGCCGCGCATGGCGTCACCGAACCGAACGGCACGAATGCGGTCATCCAGGGCGATGCTGGCTTGGGCGCCCACGATCGCGACGACGGGGTCGCCCGCTTCTCGGTCGGTTGCCTGACCGCCGAATGCCGTGGGCGTGGCCAGCTCGACGACCGCCTTGAACGCGCCGACGAGCATGCGCTCCTGCACGAGAAGGCGATGCATGGTCTCGCTCGGCCCAGCCCATCGCCGTACGTCGTCGCGGACGGACATGGCGAGCGCTGTCACCTCCTGCTGGTCACGGAATGGCAAGGCCGTTGTCCCACGCAGCATGCGCTCCATGAGCGCCCGGGCCCGGCCGAGTCTGCCACCAGTGTTGGCCGGTTGCCGTTCGCAGACGCGTTCGTATAGGGCCAGAGCTTGGTCGAACTCTCCCCGGCCAAGAGCGCGCTCGGCGAGGAACAACAGGCAGGTGGGTTCCGCGTCGAGCTCGCCATCGGGCCGATCGCGTAGAAGTTTCTCCAGCAGATCCTCTCTGCCCGATTCATCGGCTTCGAGGGCGCAGACGGCGACGTCCATGAGCAGGTTCGTCGTCCCTGCCTGTTGCGGGGCATGGACCGGGCGGAGAAGGCCAGCGGCTCGGCTCCTGTCCCCCACGGTGATGGCCATGATCGCCGCGACACCGCGCAGCCGTAGCTGGTTGTCCGGGTCCCGTTCGGCCGCCAGCGCGAACGCTTCCATCGCCAGGTCCCGGTGGCCGTGGTCGTTGGCGTACGCCCCGACGGTTGCCAGCCGCGCCGCTGTCGCGTGAACCCATCCCCGGCTCGCCTGAACGAGCGGCTCCACGACCGCCCTGGGATCGTCGCGGCCCCCGCTGAGCATCCGCGCGAGACGCCGTGCGCCCTCGGGGTCGACCAGACTGAGAGCCGACAACCCCTCCACGGTGGACGGCGGCAACAGCGGCAGAACCTCCACAACAGGATCCGGGTTGGCTGAGGAAGCGGTGAGCGCGATGTCACGCAGGGTGGCATGCGATGAGGCGTCGAGTACGTTCGCGGACGGCACCTCGATCGACCAGCTGCGGTCGGTCTCGTGCACCGCGTCGGCGGTGATCTGAACCCAGTATCCGACTCGGGTCTTCGGGTCAACGATGACCAGCACCACGGGCATCAGGTTGGCCAGCCAGTACGTGAGGTGCCGAGGCTTTCCGAAAAAGCGCCACCCGTGCCGGGTCCTTCGTTTGAAGAACGTTGACCCGCATTTGATCTGGACGGCGATGTACCGGCCGGTGGGGTTTGTCAGACCGTCGAGCTCGACGTGAGCGTCGATCCCCTGATCCGCTTCGCGTTGCTCCCGAAATGCCCAGTTCAGATTGGTGAACGCGAGTTGCACCTCGGCGACGCCGCGGCGTTCCATCCCGACCGACGACGTCACCCTTTAGCCCCTTTTCACTCCGTTGCCGGCCTGCACGGCCGGCCGGCTGTCACCGTGTGCCTCGCCGACATTGCCCACCCACGTCACGCGGGCGGCCCCGTCACCGTCTCGGTCACCCGGCCACGGCGTCCATCACCGCCCGTACAAACAGCCTGCGGCACCCGGTGCGGCTGAGGTGCAAGCGCTGCAGGCGGGGGTACTGCCGCGCGGCGCGACGCTGACGAGGTATGAGCTTCTTCGGCGTAACCCGCTCCTCCCGCCACCCCTTCGACAGGCGACCGGGGCATTATCCCTGTGCGACAGGCCGAGCCGACTCCGCGACACAAGCTCTGCCGTACCCGCCTGCCTGCTGCCGGTCGCGCTCAGCCGCCCACCCGGCTACACCGGCGGGGGCCCGATCCGGGTGGCCGCCGCCGTGGTGCGCGGCGAGATCACCTGGACCACCGCGTGCACGCTCGTCGTGGCCATCGAGGTCGGCGCCGGCGGCGGCGAAGTCGCCGACCGGGATGCAGGGTGGCTGAGCAGCAGTTCCACGGGTGTGATCGGGCATCCGCTGCGAGAAGTAGTCAACTCCGGGTACACCGCTTCACGACGAATAAGTAGACCGCCACACGGCGTTGCGTGCTTCTGCGCCTGACCGGCGTGTCGTACCGTCGTGCTCGTGCCTCGTTTTTTTGGGCGGAACACTCGCCCAATTGAACGCGACAGAGAAGAGGGGCGGGAAGCAAGCTTCCCACCCCTCGGCGGACATCAGCGACTTCGAGGGCTCTCAAACCATGTCGTCGCCAACTGTCCTAGCACCGCGAGGGCCTTTGCCACCACGGCGAGGTCCTCGCGCTGTTGTTGGGCTGCCACAAAGGCGACCAGCTCCAGCGTGAGGCTCACATAACGCCAGCTCCGCGTGGGTTGCGGGGCTGGCCGCGTTGGCTCCGGCTCCTGCTCTTTGACCACCGTTCCTCCACATCCGTGCTCGCGTCCGGAGCACCCGGGTGGCGCCGGCTATGGAGCGAGCCAGCACAGTGGAGGTTGTGTAGTTGCAGCAGTGCTGGGGACTGACGGTACGGATCAGCTCTGCCACTTCCCAACGACACGCCGAGAGTGCGAGCTTCAGCGGGCCATTTTCCCCGCGTCTCTCCCAGGGACTCATACGCCGTCTCAAACGGAGACGGGAGGAGTCTCAATCGAAGATGCGTTCGACGACGGCGGCCTGTTCGGCGGTGCCGGCTCGGAAGTAGCGGGCGGTGGTGTCGAGCGAGGCGTGCCCGAGCAGCGCTTGGACCTGCGCGGAGTCAGCGCCGCCCTGGCGTAGCCGGGTGGCGTAGGTGTGGCGCAGGCGGTGTGGGCGCAGACCGGGGAGGCCGGCGGCGTCGCCGACGGTGAGCACCACCTGGGTGATGCCGGAGGTGGTGAGCCGGCCGCGTTGCCCGGTCCACAGGGGTCCCGCCTCGCTGCCGCGGTGGCGCACCCATGCGCCGAGTCGTTCGCGTGCCGGTGCGCGAACCGGAACCTGGCGGATCTCGTCGCCCTTGCCGTGCAGGCGGATCGTGCCGGTGCGGGCGGTGAGGGCGAGGTCGTCGACGTCGAGGCGGGCGCACTCTTCCGCCCGGGCGCCGGTGTAGAGCAGCACGGCGACGATGGCGGCGTCGCGGACGCCACGGCGGTCGGCGGCCCGCTCGACCGCGCCTTGTTCCTAGGGGGTGAGCGCGTCGGGTTCACCGGGGCGGGGCACGCTGGCCCGCTTGACCCGCAGCCGGAGACCGGCGCCGATCTCGTAAAGCAGGTCGACGGCGGCCAGTGTCTGGTTGACGCTGGACGGGCCGAGCTTGGTGGCGATGAGCTGCCGGCGCCAGGCGGTGACGGCGGCCTCGGCGCCGACCTGGTCGACGAAGGCGTCCGGGTGCTCGCCGGCGTGCTCGTCGAGCCAGGCGGCGTACGCGCGGGTGCGGGCCCGGTACGCCTTGGTGGTGTTGGCGGCCAGGGCGCACCGGTCGAGGTGGCGGCTCAGCGCCGCGAGGGCCCCGCCGACGACTGCGGTCGGGTCCGCGGGGCGTAACGCGATCACCTTCGCGGTCGCGGTCCGGGCCACGGTGGTCCACCGTCCTTCTTATCCACTGAGTGCCGGCCGGACTTTCGGCCAGGGCTAAACCACGTTATCCGCTGAGATGGTAGCGCTACTCAGCGGATAAGGAAGCGTATCCACTGGGATGATTCGTGGCCACCGCCATGGACCCTCTGATGAGGCCTGAGCACTGACAGGGCGCTCGTCGTGGATCTCAGGTCATGGAGGCATGGTCTAAGCCTGGCGATTCCCGGGAATCGCCAGGCGCGCGCCCTCTGGGGTCAGCCGGCCGCCGGCCGGCATTGGCCGGTGTGACCGTGCGCCGGAGCCACTTTGTTGATCGCCGAGGTCAGGAGACTGGTGTTCGCCGCCTTCGCGGCTGGCCCCAATCAGGAAACGACAGGGTGTTAGTCTGCCCGGCGACATCCTCATCCCGACTTGCGATCTTTAACCCGCCTTCTATGTAGTTGTCAGTGGCGGGGCGCAGGGAGGTCGCCATCTCGAAGATGGAGATTGGCACGCGCGCCTGAGCTGCCAGGGTTCGGGCTGGGTAACCAGCCGCTTCAAGGAGCTCAACGCTCTTCGGTAGCAGCGAAGGCAGCTCAGCGGCGGTCCCCTCGCCAGGCTCCTGGCGGCGCCAGCCGTGTGACGACAATGCCACCATGGCTTTGCGATACGTCGACTCGCTCATCACCTTCAACTGGCGGCATCGCATTAGGAGCGCCTGAAGGCTGACACCCCAGCGTTCCTTAAGCATGAACAGCTGCTGCCAGTCGATCTTCGGGGGTAGCTCATCGATGATCCCGGTCGCAGGCATCAGGAATTCGGCAGCGAAGCGGTGTGCCTGATCTTCGACGAGCTTACTGCCCGGCTCGGAATCGGCGTGCATCACGAGGTGGCCTAGCTCGTGGGCCACATCGAAGCGTTGCCGATAGTAGTCCTCCCTCACCGGGTTCAGCAGGACGATCGGCCGGGCGCCTGCCTCGATCGAGAACGCATCCACAGCGGACGTCTGCGGGAGCGAGAAGACAACCAAGACGCCCTTGTTCTCCAACAGCCGGATGAGGTGTCCGGCGGGGCCGATGCCCCTGCCCCATTCAGCTCGGACGAACGCAGCGGCAGCCTCGGCCTCGCCGGCGGCGACCTCGTCAGGCTGCACCGGCCAGCGAGGAACGTCGCGCGACGGTAGTTCAACGTACTTCTCTAGCGACGCAGCGACATCGGCCACGAGACATCCGTAGGCGTGCGCCTGATCGCGTACGAGCTGCGTCGTGGACCTCAAGGATCTGAAGTGCGGCGTCGGAACGGACGCTTCGGACGAGTCGACACCGATGAAGAACGACGGCTCGACCTTGAGAGTCAGTGCCAGCTGCGCCACCGTGGCGGTGGCAGGCCGCTTGGTGCCGTTTTCATAGCTGGCGACAGCCGTGGGCGTCTTGCCGATTCGATCGGCGAGGCCGTTCTTGCGTAGCCCGGCGACCTGTCGCGCCAAAGTCAATCGGCGGCCGCTGAACAGCCGCGCGGCGTCGGCGAGCCGCGCGGCAGCGGGCGGTGATTCGACGCTCATCGCCCCGAGGACTCCGCGCCCAGCTCCTGACCGGCGATACGGGGCCGCAGCCGCACCGGGGCGTCTGCGATTTCGACGCTATGCGCAACTCCGGTCGACTCTGGCGCACCAGTTCGAATACCCGATCCAGTGCTTCCATCGCCAGGCAATAATGAGCGCAGCCATACCCACGGCTTTCCGCCGCCGGCGTTGAGGCGGGGCCGCCCCACGAACAGCTCGGTGGCGCCGCTGTCAGGATCGAGACTATGCGCAAGCACGATGTTAAGCACCGAGTTGCGCGCGTTCGCGGCGAGCAGTTCGCGCAGGGTCAAGGCGTCCAGCCCCTCACCGACGTGGTCGCCATACGTACCAGGAAGGACGAACTGGTCCAGGCTGTCTGACGCGGTCTGCGCCGCGATCTTGCGCTTCGTGGGGCTCTTCCGTCCCCAGGCGATGTCGTGGACCTTGCCGTACTCGAACGAGCTGAGGAACCACCGGTACTGCCCGAACCGCCACGCGGGTGAGTTGTTCAGGTCCGCACGCTCCACGCCCGCGACGGTGAGCATGGAGTCCTGCTCGGGCGGAAGCAATCCGGCCAGCAGCACGTCCTGGTCGCGGGCGTCCTCGGTGGACATGTACTTTTCCAAGCGGAACGCCCGGTCCTGTCGGTCCACGAGCAGCGTGTGCGCTGCGATACCGAGCACGGTTTGGGTGTGACCCGTCTCCGGGTCGAAGTCTGCCCACGCTCGCGCATGTGCGGACGCCACAGCCCAGCGGAGCGCCCCGACAATGCCTGCCTCGGTCATCTCAGAGACAACCTTCTCGTCCTCGGTCACGCGAGAACACTACCATCTGCACGAAGTTGATGTATAAAAGTGAACCGAGCGGAGCGGTGTCCCGCGAAGTCTTGTGCTCTACATGGGAACTCGGATGGGTGACACGTCAGCCCGGACCTGCGCTCCTGCTCGGCGAACCCGTGAGCAGCGTGGACCGGAATAGGGGACATCAGCAGCCGCGGCACGGCGCTCACGGTCCCCTGTTCAGAAGAGCCATGGTCAGCTAGGGAAGTTCGAGAGCTTCCGCCGCGCTTGCGCTAGCAGTACGAAGGCCACGCAGAGCGCATAGAGCAGCAGCAGAATGCTCCGTTGCACGATCAGCCATAACATTAAGTGCCCGAAGAAGCCGCTCGCGTTCAAGCCTGAACCTTTCCTCACCGGTTCGCTCAAAGTCACTCAGCAGCTGGTCGGCTGCGCTGCAGACAACAGCTACTCTCTTAAAGACTATTCTTCTTTTCGAGGCGATGGGGCGATGTTTCCAGTGGTACAGTTCCAAGCTCTTTTCAACGCGCTCTGCGTCGACAGCCTCAGTCGAAAACTTCTCGCTAACGGAAGGGACGCCAGTTTCGTCGAAAACCAGCAGAGCAACATCGCGAGAATCCATCGGATCTAATAGCATGGGCCGCTCTGTAGCCAGAGGGTCTTCCGGTTTCAAGGCCCTTTGACTGCCAACAACCAGAGGAAAGTGGTCCTGCTTGCCTCCGTCCGAGCCGCCCTCTACATCAACGCGCCGACTGTTGCAAAAAGTGCAAGAGAATCGGTAGTTTTCGAGCACAAAAGCGAGCCACCAATATCCATGATGGGCTTGCTCCTCCGCAACACGCCCCTTTGGGCGGTAGTGATCTACGGGATTGTCCGACCGCTCTTGCCTCACCTCGCAGTACCAACACTTGCCGTCCATGACCTTGGCCAAATAGCGACCGGCCTCACGCCACAGATCAGAATTTGTCTTGATGATCCTAGCTCTCGCCTCCTCGTCCGGTTCCGCTACGAGCTGCGAAGTTATTGTCATGGCTCTGGTAATGATATGGCTCGGCAAAACGGCATCAACCCGATCAGGATCAACAAATCTCACTGATCCCTCCGTCCCTCGACCTCGATCCCGAGAATGTCATCTGCGATATTCCGTGCCGCTTCGCCAGGAGAAAAGTGAGGAATAGGGATGAGTTTGTCATCGGCACCCCCATATCGAGTACGGAGATAGCGAGCGTAATCTGGATCTTGATCCTCGATTAGATACCCTAAGTTGGAAAGCTCTCCGGCCAAGACCGCCAAGTCCGCGCTCTCCCGCTCGGTCAACGTATCCTTTGCTGCCAGAAGCCGCTTCCGGTCAATCTTTTCCAACGTCTCAATATCAAGCGGAGCTCGCAAGCCATAGACATCGCTCATCAAAAGATTGCCAACCCCCATGCCCTGAGGATCCTCTTCAGGCTCGACAGCCCTCACACGCCCGTCCGCGCCCCTCTGCAGGATCCGCACTTCATGACGTTTCAGCGCGCCCACGACGAGCGGATCATGGCTCGCAAGGACGACGTGAGACCGCTCGTCGAGACCTCCGAAACGCTCCAGGAAACGACGATATTGAGCGCTCCACGAAGGATTGAGATGGGTATCGGGCTCGTCCAGAAGAAAGAGCGACTCCTCTTCCCTCGTGAACCTCATGAGGCCGAGGACCAAGAGCAGCTGCTGTTCACCCTCACTTAGCTCGCGGAAAGTTAAGGGAGCGCCAGCCTTCCTCAGTAGGACGCGAATCCGTACATCGAAGATGAGGTCGGAAATATAAGTACTTTCCAGTGCCTTGAAGAAATCTTGATTACTTGAGTACTGTGACCTAAGGTCGCGCACCTCTTCAGCAGATGGCAAGAACAAGTAAATGTGCTCCCGCCGGACCGTACGGCGGCCCCCTGACGTAACCCGCGGAGTGAGTTTCATCGGGGCAAGCGATCGTGCATACAGCGCGTCCAGGAAAGAGGCGACCGTCCCGCGCGCGTTCCAAAAACGGGGATCGCCTGAACGGCTCTTCCATTCCGGGCGCTGCAGCTCGAAGAGAACTGAGTCAAGACTTTCGATCTCTAAGTGGTCCCTCAGGAGCCGCTTAACCTCGGGGTCGTCTTCAAGAAAAAACGCGAGAAGCACGAAGTTCGAGTGCACTGCGCGCGCATAGAAGAGTGGCCTTAGGGGGTTCTCGCGCCCGTTAACTAGTTCTTGGTAAAACCTCTCCTGGTGTTGAGCGAAATGCTGCTCGAGTCGATTGGATGGACCGGAGTAGTAGCCAAAAACAAAGTCGGGGCGCAATTGTCTTCCAGATTCGCCAACGACAACGCGTGATGGAGCAGGATCACCATCAACATTGACCTTATAGTCGCGGCTGCCCGCAGTCCCGATTACGCTGACGTGCCGTCTGCGGCATTCGTACTCGAGGTGAAAGCCTAGAGATGCTGCTTGACCGAGGTCCAAGTCGCGAAAGATTAGGGTGAGCGCCTCAAGAACGTTCGATTTTCCCGTACCGTTGCGCCCGACTAACGCAGAAACGGACGAGCTCGCACTGAAGCTGATCGAAAAGTTGTGCAAATTCTTGAACGAGTCGACTTTGAGCGAATGTAGTCTCATTCGTACACCCTTGCCAGGAGTGACCGCCCCACTCCTGTCGCCGACTCGTGCTTGACCGTTCCTGCTGTGACGGCAGCCCTCAAAGCAATGTAAAAGCTATCTATGCCGCTCTCGCTGAGGCCGAGCCTTGCGTATAAATCTTCCGGGGTGCTCTCCCCGCCTAACCCGTCGAGGGCTTCTAGCAATTCCTCCGTTGACACTACCTGCGCTCCGGAAACCGGAATTGACACGGGCACAGTCTCCTCTCGGCCTGAGGCGTCGATGTCGTCAGACCGCGGACTTCCTGCCTCGTCGTCGACTATCCCCGGTGCGAGGACGTTCGCAACATGAGAATCGGGCAGCGCTTCCGCGTTGTCAATCAGTATGGTTGGAATCCATGAAGCTGACACTGCTCGACGTTGATCCGCGACTTTAGCCGCCGCCTCGCCGTAGGCCAGCGATTGTAATGCGGCACCTTCCAAAGCCGTTGTCCAACCGCGACCGTTGGCAACTGACTGCGATAAGAGATCGGCGCTGCCGACCAGTGCATCCAAGCGGCCTGCGATCTCGCGTTGGATTTCGAGTGGCGGCAGCGGTACCGGTAGACGCCTTACATCACGAAGGTTTAGACCCGGCATATCAATACCACGCATGTGACCCTTAAGCCACGCTTGCGCACTACGGCTGGACAACCAATGTGCAAGGTAGCGCGGATCGATCTCGTCGCCGGCACGAAACCGGGCAGTTCCTTGTGTTATATTTCCACCTTCGAGTTCGGTGGGAACAACTGCAACTCGGGTGTTGCGGATAATTCCGAGCAATACGTCATCCGGCCTCAGTGACGACCGAGAGTATTTAACCGCAACAGTGGGGCTGCAACGGAGGAGGTTCTGGGTGCGGACGAACCATTGCTGGAGATCCTGGCCGCGCACGTAGGGGATTCCGTCCTCAACATGCGGACCCGGTTTGAGGATGCCGTAAACAATAGGAGCGTCAGAATGGACCACGTCACTTGCATCTCGTAGAGGCCAAGGACTCGTTCCAGACTGGCCCTCCGACCAAGTACGCGAGTGATCACCCAGTATCGCTGTGTCAGCGGCGGTTGGTACGATTGCCATTAATGTCTGCTCAACAGACCCAATGACCTCGTTTACGTGATCGAGCAGAATCTGTACGTCACCGCACGTATCAGCGATCTCTCTTTGCAGCTCGAGCGGTGGCAAGGGGAACGGCAATGCCTTAAACCGGCTCAGGCTTAAGTGCGCAATTCCAGTCGTCGCCTTCGAGGACCGGGCGAACACACCTGACTTCTGATACGAGCGAAAGACGTGAAGTGCGTACTCCGGCACTACATGTGGACCCGAACGAAATCGAATAACAGAATTTTGGATTCTTAGGGGGCGCAATTCCCCTCGATATATGGCGGCGCGCCCCACGAGCTCACGGCTCTGCCCTTCACAGAGCAATACGTCGCCATTCTCCAGAACATATCTGCTGTTGTCAGAGAACATCATCTCCTGTACGTCTGTGAGATCCAGAAAACCATCCTGCACGTTGGCGACTCGCAGGTACGGGTAAGCCGCGCCATCCTTATTTCGGGATTTTTGTTGTCCTACAATAACCTCGCCGACATCGCCTACGCGAAATGCGTTCCACCCCACCGGCATACTTGACGGTCCTAGCATCAGGATACATCCCGGTGACGTTCGTTTGATACCAGCTTTGCGATGTCACGAGCCATGGCAAGAGCGCTTTCGAGTTCATCGACCAGAAGTTCAACCATGGCTTCGGGAGTCAACTCGGCAACATTTCCTTTAGACTTAGGACTTGGAATGTCGAGCGTATCCCCCAAGGTACGAATATCCTCACGGCTCACTGAATGGAAAAGGCTCGTCGCCGTCCGGACTGATTCACCTAGCGGGCTTGCACCATATGCAGTTACAAACCCAGAGAGGTCGTGAGTACCTATCTGCCTTTTCTTAGTGAAGGAGGTTCCTCCTGAGCGGAGATCATACGTCCAGATTCTTTCTGTCGGATGCGTGTTTGCAAAGAATAGGACTGACGTCCTGACGCCAGTTGCATAGAAAATCCCTGGCGGGAGCCTGAGGACGGTATGGACGTTAAAATTGTCCAACAGGTGCGTCCTGATTAATCCTGCTATTCCAGTCTCGAATAGCACGTTGTCCGGCAATACTACTGCGGCCCGCCCCCCCTCTACCAAGGAGGCGTAAACATGTTGAAGAAAAGCAAGCTGCTTGTTGGCCGTAGGGAACCTCAAGAGCCGCTGTTGATTGGGTGCCAGTCCTCCACGCACTCCGAAAGGAGGATTGCTTAGACACAAGGTTGCCTGCAGTCGCTTGGGGTCGAGCGACAGCGTGTCGCCAAGGCCAATGTGACCGTCGAGGCCATGCAGGAGAGTGTTCATCAATGCCATCCGATGGACGCTAGGCACTAGCTCCTGCCCTTCGATCTGGGCACCCCTCCTGCCGGACTTGCTAGCGACTGCGGCGGCGATCAAAAAGCCAGCAGTTCCGGCTGCGGGGTCATAAACCAAGTCGTTCGGTGTTGGGTGAGTGACGGCCACCATCGCCTCAACCAGGGCACGTGGGGTAAAGTATTGGCCCGCACCGTATCGAGACTCGGTGGCGTTCTTCTCGATAAGACCTTCATATATGTTGCCGACGACGTTGGCTCCGTCACGATACCAAGAAATCTCAGAAACACCATCAATGAGTCGCCGTAGCGCATGATTCGATTGTATCTTCGTGGATGTCGCGGCGAAGATATGGCTCAACCGCGCGTCACTTGAGCCCTTTGCTATGTCTAGCAATTGATGGTAGTGCCGGATCAGCTCCGAGTCTGGCTGTTGCGCAAAACGCGACCATGACAATTCTTTTCCCAGTCGGGCATCGGAGGACATCTCTTCAGCCAACTTAAGAAACAGCAACGTGCTGAGTTCGTCAAGGTACTCGTGATAGGAAATCCCGTCGTCTCGTAGGGCGTTGCATAGCCCCCAAAGCCTGCGAACTACATCAGCGACGGTGTCCACCTGTCTCCCTTCAACAACTCACGCAGCCTAGTTCAAGGCGGCCGGTTGCCCGGCGCAGGCCGGCGCGGGGCAGGCTCGTCGACCTCGGCAAAGCATTAGGGTGCCTTGCCCGGAGTGGCTACACAAGATCACGTCTGGGCAGATGTCGGCCGACCCCTACGGGCTTCTTGTCTTGTGCTGAGCTCTGCTGATCAAGCTGAGAACGCCGGGCAGCACCGCGAGACAGTCAAAGCCGTCGGCGCAGCGAGCACCCGCCCGTCGTCTCGCCGGTTTCGACTGCTCCGGTGCACGCTGAACTTGCGCAGGCTGCCAACTCGACGCATCGACAGAGGCGGCCCTTGGGTACTGGGGACTATGCAAGAGAGGACTCGCCGACCAGCTTTCAACCCGGCACCGACCCGCGGGTGCTGTCATTGCGCCGGCCCCCGCCGCCCGGCCTCGCGCAACGCCGTGCAGGCGACCTGGATGGGATTCAGTTCCCTGGCCGCGACCTGCACGGCGGCTTCGAGTTCCATACCGGGCCTACCCTCTAGCCCTGACTCAGCAGGTGCAGCTCCGGCTCGTACGACGATCCACTCGCGATAGCCTGTCGGACCTTCGAGCCGGTAGCCTGCGTCGGTGGCAACCGAGGCGCAGGTACGCGGCTATCTCCTTGAGGAAGTCATCGCCTGGCTGTTACGCCGTAGCGGTTACGAGCTTCTGACCGAACAGGTGGCCGGGGACCCGGCGCTGGAGATGACCGGCGCCGGACTTGCGGTACGCGGGCGTAGCGCTCGCCACCAGGCCGACGTGCTGGGCGAGTTCCCGTGGGTTGCGTCCACAGGCGGTGCGGTGGTCGCGCCGAGTCGCCCGTGAGCAACCAGCCAGTTCGACGACCGGACACAACCAGGCCCCGAAGGCACCTGGTCGTGTCGGCGCGGCGTCGATCTGTGGTTGTACTCCATCGTGCTGTAGCCCAGCTGCCGCAGGTGACTGGTGAACGCCTACCCTCGCGCGCCCTGCCTACTTCGGCAGCAAGGGGCCCAGGGCTGGCGCGGGCCGCTGTCCTGCGATGCACCTCACAGGGCCGTCCATGGCCAGAACCGCACTGAGCCTCGCGTGGCAACTGATGTCGGGCGATGAATTCGTCTTAGCCCTGACGTATTGCTCATGCGACGGGCTAGGCACAGCTAGGCGCACCGCTTATAACGGTGCCGGCCAGAGCGACGGCTAACGACAGTGGATCCCGTGCTGCATCTGGCAGGGTCCCCCGACCCAACCCGCTCGATTCGACCAATAGGCCCAGCGACCCCTGCTGCTCAGGGCGGGCGGCTGGGTGGTTGAGGAGATCGCGCGCCGCGTAAGCATCCTCGTCGCGAATCACGTCTGCCGCGAGCCGCTCGATGAGGTCATCTGCGATGTACGGCGGCACGCCGGCGGCAAGGTCCAAAGCCGTGAGACTGAGGCGCACACGGAACACCGAAATTCCTCTGCCCGCTGCGGTGGCCGACGCTCGGTCAATCAGGCCAGCGTAATCAGTTGTGGGGGTGCCTCCGATCGTCGTTGCGTGCCAACTCTGGAGGAGGCCGTGCACCGTTCGCTCCCATGGCTGTTCGATCTTCGTTCGGCTGAGCAGGTCGGCAGCTTCGACGCCGGTGCCCTGCATCAGGTGGGCGACGATCGTGACCTGTCGCCCGTCGAGCAGGGTGGGGCCGATTCCGTCATAGTGCTTCACGTGAGCCAGTGCGTCTGCCCAGCGGCCGGACAGGGTGAGGGCGCGGGTTCCATCGGAGAGCAGGATGCCGCGTAGCCAATTGATGATCTGTTGGATTTCGCCAGGATCAGCGGTGAGCTGCTGGGGATGTATCTCCAGTTCGTCAATGACGGCGTGCCTGCCGCTGACGATCGTCCTGTAAAGGTCGGTGAGCAGGCGGTGTGCGCCGTCGCCGTCGCCGTCTCGGACGCGTAGGCGGGCGAGGTTGACGACTGGTTCGAGGGCGAAGCGGGCGGTATGCCCGTTAAGCGGCGTTCTGCTGAGGTAGAGGTTCGCATGTTGGTGGCACCAGGTGCGGGCGAGTTCGGCGTCTCCGCAGTCGGAGGCGACGAGGGCGGCTCCGTTGAAAACCATGGACGCCCTTTCCGGGTCGTGATCGCGGTGAGCGGTCTCGGCGAGTGCAGCGAGTCGGCTCACTCGTACGTCGAGTGGCTTCGCCGGCGGGCGTTTGCGGGGGACGAGGGGGAAACGGGCGGCGATGGTGGGTGCGAGGGGCAGGGTCATGGTGTCCTCACGTACGGCGGAGGGCGCGTGTTGGCATCGAGGTCTGTTCGGTGGTGCGTGGTGGTTGGCGGTGCCTTGTGCCTGGGGTGGCCGGGGCGGGGTCGGGCACCGCCCCGGCGTTACGTCAGAAGGAGATGGTGAAGATGGTGTCGGGCCGTTGGATGTCGCCGGGCTCGCCAGGTCGCATTCCTGCTGGCTGGGCGGTCACGGTGGGTTGGTTGGGGCGGCCCGCTTCGTCCCATTGGTCGAGCAGGTTGGTGAGTTCGGCGGCGAGCTTGTCGGCGTCTGGCCCGTGTGCGATGGCGCCGATTTCGTGGTGGCCTTCGCTGGTTGGTTGGAAGGCGAGGTAGGCGATGGTGCCGCCGTGGTAGATGGCGGCTCCGGCCCATCGGTAGGCGGGGGTGACCAGTCCGCTGGTGCGGGCGGTGTCGCCGACGCCGAGGCGGCCGAACGGTGTGCTGGTGTGCACGAGTAGCCATAGGTCGAGATGGCCGACGGGGTCCTCGTCGGCGACTTCGATGCCGGTCCAGCGTTCGTGCCGGGGGTGGCGCAGGGCGCGGCTGAGCGCCTGTCGGTCGGGGTGGTCGGCGGCGTCGAGTTTGAGGGCCACGTCGGTGTCGAGGCGTACGTGGTGGTCGGTGTGTTCTGCGGTACCGCGCATGGGGACGAATCCGCAGACCAGCGGTGTCGTGGTGCTGGCGAGTTGATGGGTGTTGGTGCGGTCGAAGGCGAAGCATCGGGTCAGCCCGCTCTCGTGTACGCGCAGGGGTACGACGATGCGGCCGTGGTTGGCGAGTTGGTCCCACCAGGCGGTGGAGATGTCCCATGCTCCGGCGGTGACGATGATCCGGTCGTAGGGCGCGGTGTCGGGGCGGCCGAGGGCTCCGTCGCCGTGGATGACGTCGACGGTGTCGTAGCCAGCGCGGGCGAGGCTGGCGCGGGCGCCGTCGGCGAGGTCTTGGTCGAGTTCGATGGTGACGACCTTGCCGCTGGGAGTGGTTAGCTCGGCCAGCAGGGCTGCGTTGATGCCGGTGGCCGCGCCGATCTCCAGGACGCGATGTCCGGGGTGCGGATCGAGTTGTTCGAGCATGTCCGCGACGAGGCTGGGGCTCGACGCCGAGGACAGCGCGGCACCGCTGGGGTCGCGCTTCGTGACGATCTGGCGGCGGGTGTAGACGGTCTCCACATCGACACCAGGGAGGAACTGCTCGCGGGGCACTCTGCGAAACGCCTGCTCTACGGAAGCCGAGCGGACGTGGCCGCGCTGTTTCAAGGCGCTGACGAGCTGTTCGCGAAGCACGGCTGCGCTGGGACCGTCAGACGAGTGGACCATGTGTGTGCTTCTCTCTGTTGTTTGGGCGAGTTGATGCGTGTCGTAGGCGTCCGTGGACGAGTGGTGGAAGGTGACGTGCGTGGCTGCCGTCGCAAGGAGCCAGGCGTCGGCGGCCGATATGCCGAGCCGATTGAAGAGGAACAGCAGGTGGTGGGTTAGCACCCCGCGCAGGTCGCGGGTGAGTGCGCCGTGCCGGTCGAGGAAGCCGAGGTCTGCGCCTGCCCGCTCGTGGGCTTGCGGCCATTGGGGGGTGGCTGCCAGCGGGCTACGCGGCGCGTCGTCGGCGGCGATGAGCAGCCGCTGTACGGCGGCGATCAGCTGAGGGCTTGGTTCTGGCGCGTTGGATTGGTGGCGGCGGTTAGCGAGGTGTCGCCAGACGTCGCCTTGCTCGGCGAACTCCAGTCCGGCGGCACGCATGAGGCGGGTGGCGAGCACGACACCGAGTTCGCGTCGGTGGGCGCCGCTGGCAGCGAGATGGCCGAGGATGTGGCGGCTGTCGGCGTGGAAGAGGGTATGCGCGACCGTCATTGCTTGGTCGCCGCCGAACGCGTATGTCTCGGGGCGGTAGATGGGCTCGGTGACGCCGCGGATGCGGGCGTCGTTGGTGAGGTCAGCGAGGAGGGCGTAGACCCTGGCTTGCCGGTCGCCGGGCAGGAGCCGCAACCGCCATGTCTCGGTTTTGCGGATGAACCAGAAGGCAGTGATCACACCGCTGTCCTCGGCGCTGGTTAGTGCGGGGGCGAGCCGGGTTGCGGCGTACTTCTCGGCGGTTTGCCAGTCGGCGAAGGTCAGGTTGACCTGACGCCACTGGCTTACCGAAATTGCCTGGATGGGTGGGGCGATGTCAGAGGCGAGGTCGAGGTCCATGGGTGGTCTCCTCGTCTAGTGGATTAGCAGGCTGGTTGCCCAGCGGATGTCGGCGCCGGTGGCCATGGTGTGCAGGGTGAGAGCGACTCCGGCGTGGCCGGCGATCAGGCCGGATCGCGCCGGGGTGGCGTCGACGGCGTGCTGGATTAGCAGGCGCATCACGTGGGGTATGTGGGTATGCAGACTGGTGGTGTGGGCGTCAACGGCGGCGTACCAGACCGTTGCGGCGAGTCCTGCCCAGCCGTGGCACAGCGATGGGTCGACGAGTCGGTTGAGCTGAACGGGGTCGGCCAGGCAGCGGGCCAGGGCGCCTTCCGCTGTCTCCTGCCTAACGAGGTCGCCGAGGGCAATCCCGGCGAGCTGTTGCGCGCGGGCTATGCCGGGGGTGCCGTAGCACCAGGACGGCCGCGCCGGTCCGCGTGTCGCAGGCTTGCCGGCGTGCAGCTCGGCCGCCGTGATCCTCTCTGGCCACCATGGTCCGGTTGGGCTGGTCTGCCGCCAGTCGTCCAACCAGGTGTTGATCCGGCCGATTGCTTCGGCCTGTCCCGGCACCAGGATGTTGTGGCGCATGGCGAGCGCCAGGAGCGCCAAGGGGCCGGTGATGCCGTGCGCCATGCCGAAGTTGGCGTGCCCGCCTGATGCAGGGCTGTCGGGATCGGGCGGGGCGCCACTCCACCAGCCTGGCGCGAGCCGTCCGGCCTCGTCGTCGAGGTCGATCGGGTCGGTGAGCCGCACCAGGTATGTCAGCACCTGCCGGAGCAGTTGTCCGTCTGATTCGCGGCGTAGCAGGTGGGCGCCGAGGCCGGTCAGCCCGCGTACGAGGTCGAACTCCGACAGCGTGGGACGTTCATGCCCCGCGATGCGTGCCTCAGCGGCGGCCAGCCGGCATCTGATCAAATCCGCGACGGCGTGATCGAGCGCGTCGAGGGATGCCGGGTGGGCGTGCGGCGCGGCCGTGGTCAGCGCGTGGGTGATTGCCGGCGCACCGAACCACAGTCCTGCTCCGCTGCCGTTGTTCAGGGTGTCAACGGTCGCGTGTCGCAGCCATTCGTAGGCCAGTTCCCATCCTCCGTGCCCAGTCTGGGCGCGCACGCCGTGCAGGATCGCTACCCCGGCGGCACCTCGCGATAGGGATTGGGCGTGCCAGCGGGTACTTCGTGGCCCGTAGTCATCCGCCGTGAAGTCCGGAGGGGGCGGCTGGGTGAGGGTGTCGGCGATGCACGAGGCCACCGTTTCGGCTGCCCGTAGCAGCGGACTCGCGACGGGCACGGCAGTCATCAGGGCGCTCCTGCGATACGTACACGGCGGCGTACCGTCGCCAGCGCGATGTGGCGAGCGAGCCGATGCGCGACCTGCTCGGCAGGCTCGTCCGGACCGTGAGCGCGAACGAAGTGCAGGTGTAGCAGCGAGGTGAGTACAGAGGTTGGGGTCAGTGGGCCGCGCGAGGCAGACAGTGTGTCGGCGTAGCGGGCTGCGGCCCGGGATCGCTCCTGCCATGCCTGCTGGACCTGATCCGGCAGGCGGGTCGGGTCAAGGGTGACCGCCTGGCGCAGCAGATACCGGTCGATGGTTGTCGGCCCGGCCTGCTCCGGGTGGGCGACCAGCCACTCGCATGCGTCGTTGCGGCTGCCGAGCATCGCGCCTACCAGGTCGATCATGCTCGCGGCGGTAAGGACGTGCCGGTTGACCTGACGCTCGGGTTGCACGCTGAGCTGCACCAAGGCTGCGGTGGAGTCGGCGGCGAACAACTCGTGCACGGCGACCAGCGCCTGGCCGTCTCCGTACCGGCCGGACTCGGGATGGTAGGTGTCCAGGCTCAGGTCTCCGGCAAGGCCCTGCCGCCGAAGGGCGGCGGCCCACCGGCCGACCCGTACGGCCGCGTCGCCGTAGTCGTCGGTGTGCAGCCGTAGCCGCAGGTGCGACGTGGGACGTCGGAGGCGGACGAACCATCGCAGCGGCGGCTCGGGCCAGTCGGCGAGCAGCGCTGGCAGCCCTCGGAGTAAGACCAGCTCCATCATTGGCGGCTCGACGGCCAGCGACGCGGACACGATGCCGCCTGCTCCGGGCATGATCGGCGGGGCCGGAGCAGGCGGCGGCCCCGAGCCTCGTGCGGAGACGACGGCCGGCGCCACGGCGGGCTCGGCCGTGGAGGCGACCGGTACGACGATCTCGTGAGCACGCCCGGACAGCCACCCGAAGTCCTCCGGCCCCGCCGCCTCTACCACGGTGATCGGATCGGTGCTGGCGTCCAGGTGGGCACGGAACAGGGACCGGTCCATGGCCTGATTGAGGTTGAGCCGGAGCCTCTGGTCGCCGCTGCCGACCTGCACCCACCCGGGTAGCCGCAGCCTCGCACGCATCACCTCCCAGGCTGCGAACCATTCGCTGTCGCTCGCGTCCGCAGCGGGCAGGCAGGCCGGGTCGATGCACCACCGGGCGGCCGTGAGCAGAATCCGCCCGTATCGCAGAGCAGGTCGAAAGGGCAGGCAGGAAGCCGCGCCCCAGTCCAATGGTTTCAGCCGGGCGTCCATGGCTCGGGGCAACTCCACGAGAAACCGACCGAGCAGCGGCATCGTGTGCAGGGCGGCGGCATGCGCGACCGTCGGCTCGACCACCCGCCCCCGCGACATCGACACCAACACCAGTCGGTCCCGACCGGCAGCCACACCAAGATCACCAATATTGATGACATCCTCGGTTGCCGGACGGTGCTCAGCCAACGAAATCAGCCACGGAAGGACCAGCGGGGCATTCAATATGTTCTGCGCATGCAGACGGTGTGGCGGGAAGCTCAACTGCGCCGGGATGGCCCCGTCCACCGCGACGGGTAGCCGCGCGAACTCCCTGCACATTCGCTCCCGCTCGGGAGCGGGCAGCACGTCGAGGAAGCGTCCGCTCGTCGCCATCGCCGAGCGACCCATGCCGGTCAGCGCGATCGTGAAGCGCCCTTTCGTCAGTGCGTCCAGCGACGCCGCACGAATCTCTGCCGTGACATCGACGTGAGGACTGCTGTGGCCCTCTTCAGGCGCGGAGCTGGCCAGAACTTTCACGGCAGCGTCATCGAGCTTCACTTCGTGGACACGGTCGATCACTGCCTGCTGGGCCAGTGCCAAGAGCCGTTCGTCACGGCTGGACAACGAGGCTGGGGGTGCTTCGGCCGCGCGGGTGAAGTGCTTCGGGTAGCCCAGCCCAGTCATCGGATCGAGCAGCTCAGCCAGCGGCACTATCGCCGCCATGCCGTAGCGGTTGACGAACCGGGCACGGTACGTGCGCCAATCCGGCCGACCGCCCGGATGGGACGTCAAGCGTCGGAGCACCCCCGCAGCGCTCGCGATCTCGGCAGCGATCTGGATCGGCAGGGTGACCTGATCCGCAAGCCGAAGATCCACCGCGATCGGCTGTGGATCCGCTGCCACCCGACGCATCCGGTCAGCCAGCTCACGAGGATGTGTCGTACCGGCTGCGATGCCACCCAGGTCGACGTGCAACGACCCGAGTGTGGCCGTGACGGGCTGTTGTTCGTTGAGGTGGTCATCGTGCACGGTGTCGAGCTGGTCAAGGATGTGTCGCAGCGGGTCGGTGCAGGTCGACGGCGGTCGGAGGCTGGAGATCAGCACGCCGTGGTCGACCAGATCGGCAACCAGCGCGTCCGCGGACCCACGCGGAGTTCGTGGGAACGCGGCGGTCACCTTGTCGACCAACTCCGTCCACGACACCGGCGCGGTGGCTAGCGACACGGCCAGCCGCACTGCTGCCGTGTTCCTCACCGAAGAGGTACCGTCTGCTGGTAGCGAGGCGTGTGGCCGGCGCTCTACCGCGAGCCGAAGTCCCTGTCCCACCGCCAGGTTGTTTGCCTGAACCCGCAGGTTGCGGCGCACATGCGGGTCGGCTTCGAGTTGCGCGATCAGGGACGCGAGCCAGCCCGCGTCCGGCCGTACCCGGATGGCCGAGTCCTCTGACGGTACGACCGAGGCAGCCCGGTCGAAGCGCAGTACGGCGACCCCCGAGAACAAACCGAAGGGCGTTGCCCGCCGCTGGGCACGCACCAGGTACCGCGCCAGTGCCAGAGCCATCCGCCAGCCGCGGCCGGCATCGAGTGTCCCGCCAGCGCACACCGCCTCGACCCGGGAAGCGAACTCAGGACTGGCAGTCCACACGGCTTCGGCCACACCAGGGCGCTTCCACGTCTCCCGCAGCCAACCGTCAATGCCCGTGTCATCGCCCCGCTGCGGCCACGGCAGGCCGCCGCTTCGCCACGAGTGCGCGGCGATGCGAATCGTGGCGGCATCAACATGCCGGTACAGATTGCTTCTCGCCACCGCGATCTTCTCCTCACAAATAACTTGCTCGGTTTCAGGGGTCGCCGGTTCCGGTGAACGTTCGGGTCGCTCACCGGAACCGGCAAGGACAAGCGATTAGCAGTCGCCGTTCTTCTGGGTGTCGCAGCCGTCGTCCGTGTCGGCCAACAGTGCGGCGGCGACCGGGCCCTCCGTGACGATCTGGACGTCCAGCTGGAACGGGTCGTCGCTGACGGCGAGTAGGTCGTTCATGGTTCCTCCTAGGGAGTTGGGCTGATGGGTGGGCAGGTAGCCCCCGCAGCTACCGGCACGGACTTTGCAGAGCGTCAGGCCGGGGCGGCAGGGGAACGGGGGCACCTCTGCCGCCGGCCGGCACCGGCCGGCGCGCCCACCTCGATGAGCGGCAACCGGTCCGGTAGTCGTCGCACGGCGACTACCCGGGTCGGAAAAAGCTGGTAGGAGGTGGTGGCCACCTGCCGATGGCCCAAGTTCTTGAAGTAGGAGATCGCGGTGAGTTCCGTTGTGCCTGCCACAGGCTCAGTCGGACGGATGGCACCCTGCCCGCGCCCCGCGCGGCGCATGTCATGCGGTCGCCTTACGGGCGTCGACAGCCCTGCGCTCGTAGGAGCCCAGGAGCACATTTGGGTCGGCCATGAGCGTGACGAACCGGTCGAGGTCAGCATCGGTGACCTTGGGTGTCGTCAGGACGGGACGGAGGTGGCCGACCACATCGGCGAGCAAGCTGGCATCCGGGACCGCCCCCGGTCCAAGTACCGGTGGACGCTTGGACGCACACCTGCGCCATGCCCTTGCCGAGAAGCAGGCCAGCGGTGTCGGTCGGGCCCTCCAAGTCCCGGCACCGTCGAGCCCGGCGATGGTGCGGTAGACGCGGCGCATGACGGTGTGGATCAGCCGGATGTCGTCTTCGGTTGCCCAGAAGACTCGTGGCGGGGTGTAAGTGACGTCGGCTAGGACGAGCCAGCCGCCGGGGCTGTAGTTCCCATGCCGGAAGACGACCAGCCGCCTATCTCGCAAGACGTAGCAGAGCGTCTTCTGTGTGACGACCTTTTCGGGCATGACGACCTTCCGCTCGACGTCGGGCCTCAATAGCAGGCCGCGCCCTACAGCGCTGATGCGAGGCATCACCTGCCCGCTCGAACGACGATGGATCTGTCGTCAGCGCCTTACGTCGACCATTAGACAACCATCGACGTTAGGGTTGACATAACCCCGATGCGGACAGAGCACTTGTCCGCATGACGGCCTCGATAGGAGCGACGATGACAGCGGTCGCACGGTCAACGATCCGGAAACGTGGCGCCCGGAGCGCTGGCGTCAATTCCTGGTCATGCCTTCGGCCCCAGCGGGAGGCCGTAATGATCGGCGAAGGTGCGGACAAGGTCCTCAAGTACGGCCTTGCCCTTAGCGGCGGTGGCGTGAGACGGCAGACCGATGACGCCGCTGGCGGTGTATCCACCAATGCCCCGCGTGAGCAGGTGACGTCGGTCGTCTGCGATATGGTCGGCATGCTGGAAGCCATCACGTACGACCTCCGGCGCAACATGCAGGAGTAGCGAAACCTCGAGCTCACCAGCGTGCATGTCCTGGTGGGCGGTGCTGTGCAGACCGGCGGCCAGTCGAGCGTCGTCCCAGTCGGCTCGAGCAGGGAACAGAGTCATCCGCGGTCCGGCGACGTTGGCCTCCTGAACGACGTTGGCAAGCGCGTAGTTCCCGCCGTGCCCGTTGATCACGGCAAGCTGATCGATGCCCGACTCGCGCAGGGAGGCGGCGATGTCAACGACTACGGCGGCGAGGGTGGTGGCGCTGATACTGACCGTTCCGCGCCACGCCGCGTGCTCGTGGGAGCAGGAGATCGTCACGGGCGGTAGCAGGAAGAGTTGGTAGCGCTCGGCGACTGCCTTCGCGATCGCGCATGCCACGATGGTGTCCGTCAGCAGTGGCAGGTGGGCGCCGTGCTGTTCGAAACTCCCGACTGGGAGGACCGCGACGGACGCCGCCCGCTTGGACTCGTCGGTGCTCGTTGCTGTGGTGATCAGGTCCACGGGCTAATGGTTACACGCTTCGAGAGTCGCCTGCCGATAGGCGAGCACGAAGGCCGCCGCCTCAGGAACGGCTGACTGCTGTCGAAGGGCCACCGCCGTGGGGTTCAACCAGCGCAGAGCCCGTGCCGAGGAGGTACCAGCGGCCAAGGCCAGGGCCTGGGTGGCCTCGGTCGCCGCGCGTTCGACATCGCCGCTGTTGATGTAGGCGGTGGACAGGACCGATCGCCACAGGGCCTCGTCGACGCGCCACTGAGCTGGCCAGTGCTGCAGGAGTTGCTCGTAGAGATTGGCTGCAGCCGCCGGCTGGCCGAGCAGCAGACGGCACTGCGCTTCGTGGGCAGCCACGTACACCGGGTTGCAGTGGGCGCCAACATCGACCGGCAGCTCTGCGTCCCCATCAGCGCTGCTGGCGACCCTATGCGCCTTGTCGATGCTGGCTACACAGGCGCTCTGGTCGCCTCCCATCGCGTAAGCCTGGGCTTGGCGGACCAGCAGAAGAGCGCGAATGCGGCTTGGTAGCCGGACCTCGTCCAGCGCCTGACGCGCCAGGACAGCGGCCCTACGCGGGTCGAATCGCTCGAGGGCGCGTTGGCTCTGCCTCATCAGGACGTAGCTTGCCAGCACCGGCGCGTTAGCTGCGACGGCGTGTTGCTGGGCGCGCCTCAGCCATGCGTCCGCCTCAGCGGCATCGCTCTGCTCGTCGATCCAGCTGAGGAACTCGGCCCACAGCGCCTGGGCGATGAGTACCTCTCGACGGTCGGTCGAGCTGCTCCGCCGCCCGACGGTGGCTGCGGCGCTGATCTGCGCATGGGCGGTGGACGCCATCCCCGCATATCCGATGCGATTTCCGGCAGTGGCGAGGGCGACGAGTTGCTCGTGCCACGGTGGGAGCGGGTCAATCTCCTCGAGATGATCCATGACGCCCCTGAGTAGGCCGTCCGCACTGCCAGCAGAGCGGTGGTCGAGGACGGTCAGTCGACGCTCGCGTTCTAGGTCTGGCAGGAAGCGGAGCAGCTCACCACCCGTCTGCAGGGCGGCCTCACATGACTCGACGAGGCGGGCGGACGGCCAACGTTCGGCCTTCTCCACCTTGCCGATGAGGTCCCCACTGACGTGCACCAGCCTGCCTAGAGCGCGCTGAGACAGCCCGCGGCCCTCGCGCCACTGTCGCAGCGCGGCACCGAACCCATGCAGCACTGACCGATGCGGGGTCAGCTGTCGTGGAACCTGAGCCACCGGTACTCCTGGATGCCGTTGCCCGTCGCTGCCGCAGTCAGACAGGCCTGACCATACGTGGTCGGACGCTACTCGGACAGTTGCATGCGGACAACGCCGTATGTCCGCATCACCGCTATCGACTCGTCTGGCCCGGTGCGCAATTCTCGTTGTTGAGATACCCATCCGCGCGCCAGGCGAAATATTAGCAGCGATGCAGACGCCCTTACTGGCGGGCCATTTTGCAAAGTCGTGAAATCAGCCAGGCGTCAACTATTTGAGGAGTCTAATGAGTCTCCAGAATGAGCTGTCCCGATATGGATATCGGCAGGAGTTGAGCCGACGACTGCGGTTCCGGGATCTACTTGCCTACGGCTTGGTGTACATGGTGCCGATCGCACCGATGGCGATCTTCGGCAGCGTGTACGCCGGCTCCGGTGGCATGGTCGCTCTGGCATACGCGATCGGTGTGGTGGCGCTGGTGTTCACGGCGTTCTCGTACGCGCAGATGGTGAAGGCGTTCCCGATGTCGGGCAGCGTCTACAACTACGCCGGCCGGGGCATCAGCGCGCCGGTCGGTTTCCTCGCCGGCTGGGTGATCCTCCTCGACTACGTCCTCGTCCCGGGACTGCTGTACCTGGTGGCGTCGGTTGCCATGCACTCGACGGTCACGTCGGTCCCGGTGTGGCTGTGGCTGGTCGGCTTCGTTGCCGTCAACACCGTCGTCAACTCGGTCGGGATCCGGATGACCGCCGCGGTGACCCGGGTGATGCTGATCGGCGAGCTGATCGTCTTGGCGGTGTTCCTGGCCGTTGCAGGCTGGGCCCTCGCGACCGGCAAGGGTCGGTTCAGTTGGGAGGCGTTCTACAGCGCCGACACGTTCACCTGGTCGCTGGTGGCGGGGGCGGTGTCGATCGCGGTGCTGTCCTTCCTCGGCTTCGACGGGATCGCCATGCTGGCTGAGGAGACCAAGGGCGGCTCCCGTCAGATCGGCCGCGCCATGGCCGCCGTCTTGGTCCTGGCCGGGGTGCTTTTCATCGCGCAGACGTGGCTGGCCGCGATGCTCGTCCCCGACCCCGGCACCCTCCTTGTGGAGGGTGATCCAAACGGCACTGCCTTCTACGACGCCACTGCCGTGGCTGGTGGGGGTTGGCTGGCGACAGTGTGCGCGGTCGCGACGGCGATTGCGTGGGGATTGCCGAACTCGATGGTCGCGCAGGTCGCCACCTCTCGGCTGCTGTACGCGATGGCCCGGGACCGGCAGCTGCCGGCATTCCTGGCGAAGGTGTCGATCCGCCGCAACGTGCCGATCAACGCGACGCTGCTCACCGGGGCGGTGTCCCTGGCGCTGGGCCTGTACATGGCGACCCGTGCGGATGGGATCACCCTGCTGTCGTCGCTGATCAACTTCGGGGCGATGGTCGCGTTCCTGGTCCTGCACGTCTCGGTCGTGGTGCACCACCTCATCCGGGAGCGCAGTGGTAACTGGTGGGCGCACCTGGTCATGCCCGGCATTGGCTTCGCCATTTTGGTGTGGGTGGTGGTCAACGCCAACATCGCCGCTCAGCGTCTCGGCTTGGCCTGGCTCGCCCTCGGGATGGCTGTTCTGGCTGGCCTGTACCTGTCCGGCCGCCGGCCTGCGCTGTCGGGGTTGGCGTCCGCGCAGCCGCAGGCGCGTCACGTGGAGCGGGTGTGACCGGCATGGACACGTTCACCTACCGGCCCGCCCGGGACGAGCTGGCCTACACGTTCGGCGGTCGGATGCCGGTTGCGCATGTGCGCGGCGGTGACGTGTTCACCGTCGTGACGGAGGACTGCTTCGGTGGTCTCGTGAGGGGGCCAGCGGACCTGCCGTCGCAGGTCTGCCGCATGCCGTACCTCAACCCAGTGTCCGGGCCGTTCTTCGTCGAGGACGCCGAGCCCGGCGACACCCTCGCCGTCCACCTCGCCGCCATCACCCCGGCCCGGGACTGGGGTGTGTCCTCGACGTTCCCGCACTTCGGGGCGCTGACCTCCACCTCCCACATGGCCACCCTGCAGCCGCCGCTCGAGGAGCGGGTGTGGGTGTACGGCATCGACCGGCACGCCGGGACCGTACGGTTCGAGGCCACCCGCAGCGACCACTGCGCGGACCTGCCGCTGGACCCGATGATCGGCACGATCGGTGTCGCCCCCGGCGCGTTCGAAGCCCGATCCACACTCGTGCCCGACACACACGGCGGGAACCTCGACACCCCGCACCTGCGCGCCGGCACCACCCTCTACCTAGGTGTGAACGTCCACGGGGCGATGCTGGCCCTCGGCGACGGACACGCCCGCCAGGGCGAGGGCGAGGCCTGCGGCGTCGGCGTGGAGATCGCCACGACCACCACCCTCGCCATCGACGTCATCAAAGGCGTGACCACACGGTGGCCGCGGCTGGAAACCGACCGGGACATCCTGACCATCGGCTGCGCGAGGCCCCTGGAGGATGCCTACCGCATCGCCCAGCACGACCTCGTCGGCTGGACCAGCGCCCTGACCGGCCTGGAAACCCTGGACGCCTACCAACTCGTGTCGCAGGCGGGACGAGCGCCGATCGGCAACGTGTGCGACCCCAACTACACCGTCCTCGCCACCATCGACAAGACCCTGCTCCCCGCCCCCGGACCCGCGTACCGCGGGACACACGAGCGGCTACGGCGACTCACCGCCGGGCTGCGGTAGGAACCCGCCGATGCCCGCGTCGATCCCGCGCCTGCCACTGCGCGATGACCTGTTCCTCCTCGGCCACGACGACGACACCGGACACCCCCACGTACACCAGCAGACCCTCGCCCTCGGACTCGCGGGCGCAGTCCTGATCGACCTGTACCTGGCCGGACGGGTGACCCTCGACCCGAACGACGACACCCGCGCAGCAGGACACCAACGGATACACCCGCACGTCGACCGCCCGACCGGGGACCTGATCGCCGACGCCGCAGCCGCCACCATCCGTGACGCCCACCCGCTGCTACGACGGTGGCTACGGGGGTTCTCCAACGACCTCTACGACCGCACCCGCGCCGGCCTGTTCGCCGGCGGGATCCTGCGCCAGTACACCCGACGGCGCCTCGGCGGCCTCATGCGCGACCACACCTACCTGCCCTCCGACAGCAAATGGGCGGTCATCGCCCGCTCCCGCCTGCGCTACCTCGCCGCCGGCCACGAACAACCCAACGACCACACCGCCGCCCTCGCCGGTCTCGTCGCCGACCTCGGCCTCACCCATCACCTCTACCTCGACGACGACACCCCAGCCATGACCAGCCGGCTGAAGGCCATCGCCGCGCAGCACTACCAGCCGGTGCGCGACATCATCGCCGCCGTAGACGCCGCCGTCGGTGACTTGGCCACCGCCGCCTACCGCTAGCCCTGTCCGCTCATCGCAAGGAAGCCCACCGTGACCAACCAATCCCCCGTGCGACCTCCGACCGGCAAGCCCCGCCCGGTCGGCCGGGGAGCCATGAAGGTTATGGCCGCCGTCTGTGTACTCGGTCTGCTCGCTGCCGCCACCGCTATCCCGACCTGGACGGGCACCGCCGGGCCGGCGCAATCCCCACCCTCGCTGCCAAGCACCGCCGCGTCCCGGCCGACCGTGGCACCGTGTCCGGCGCCCGCCACCCTGACCGCGGCACAGCTCAAGACTCGTGCGCAACAGAAACTCGACCAGGTGCCGACGCGTCTGTCGGCGTCGTCTCCGACCCGGCAGGGCCCCATGACGGTAGGGGCGAGACCGTCAGGCTGTGATGCCATCCCAGGCGGGTTCGCCTACGTCCATCTACTCCAATGGGCCACGGACACCGCGATCGCAGGCAACAGCACGACCACGCGGACCGTGCTGTTCGAAGAGCAACGCTGGCGCGCCGACGACGCCTCCGGACGCGTCATCCGCAGCCGCTACCCCGGCGGCAACCAGCCCACCGACGACAGCACCTACTACCCCGGCCAGCTGGACGGACCCATCGGACCGATGGCCGCCGACCCGACGGCACTCACCGCGCAGATCGACACCACGCAACCCCGATTCCTCGGACCCACCGCCGTCATCCGCGGCCTCGCGAGCCTGCTCGGCTGGCGCACCCCCAACCAAGCCGCCCGCACCGCGATCCTCACCGTCCTGCGCGACACCGCCGGAATCACCTACCACCCATCGGTGACCGACCGGGCAGGCCGAACCGGCATCGGCGTCAGCGCCACCGCCGACGACATCCGCTTCCTGCTGATCCTCAACCCCAGCACCGGCGAACTACTCGCCTACGAAAGAGCCGCACTCACACCGCCAGCCGACAGCGACCGAAACGGCACCTTCGTCGACGACTACCACCTGTTCCTCGTCCACACCCACACCACGAGCAGCGACAACTCCTGACCCCGCCAAACAACTTCAAGGGAAATGCCATGGACACTGTCCCGCGCATCCGCGCCGCCCGCTGGGCAGACAAAGACCACGTCGCCGCACTCATCTCCGACGCCCTCAATCCCAGCCCTCTCGCCACATGGCTAATCCCCGACCCAAGCCCACGGCGCCGGATCCTCACCGACGTCCTCGCCATCTGGATCGAACACGCCATGTTCTACGGCGACATCTACCTCACCGACGACGCCACCGCCGCCACCGTCGGCTTCCACCGATACCGGCCCATCCCACCCCCCGCGAACTACCCCACCCGCCTCAGCGACGCCGCAGGCCCCCACGCCGACCGCTTCGACCTCCTCGACCGACTGCTCGCCAAGGAACGACCCACCGAACCCCATTACCACCTCGCGTTCCTGGCCGTACAACCCACAGCCAGAAGCTCCGGACGCGGCACAGCCTTGCTCAACCACCACCGCAGCCGACTCGACCACGTGAACCTCCTGTCCTGGACCAGCACCACCACCGACGCCCAGAACATGCACATCCGCCACGGCTATACACCACAACCGACCATCAACCTGCCCGAAGGCCCAACCCTGCGCACCATGCGCCGAGACCCGCGCCATCACACCCCTGGCCTACCAAAACCAGTCCCACCACAAGCCAACGAACCCGCGCCATTCCATCCAGTTCCCTGAGCATGCGATCCGCAGGCCAACCGACGACAGAAAGGACGACGACTCCCCCCACCTCCCATCGTGAGCTGCCAGCCCAGTGCTTTGGTGGGAACCAGCGAGGGTTCCCGCAGCCACATCGGCCGATTGCGGAGCACGTTCACGATCGCCGCGCCTTATCGGCGGCGGCCGCCTGGTTGAGATAGTCGGCGGCGTGGTCACCATCGCTGCTGTGTGCGGCTGTCTGGCATACCGCCCTGCAGATCAGCGAGCCCTACACCGTCGCCTGGAAGGAGATCGGGGGCCACTACGTGCACCACCGGCCGATCCGGACCGAGCCTTGCAGGACGGCACCGCCATCACCTACACACTCGCGGCGCTGCACGCGACCGGCTACCGGGTCGACATGGAATTCTGGGATGGCGAGGCCGAGTCCTGCTGTCCGCCGAATCCGCCTCAGCCGGGCACCTAGCAGAGAAGAGACCCGATGCGTAGCGACTGGACCGCTCTGCCGGAGAGAGTCACGGCAGGGATCGCCGAACGGGTCGGCGGAACCTTTGACGTCACCTCGGCTTCCAGTGGCAACCACGCCGAGATCGCCTCGACGGTGACCGGACCCGCCGGGCGGATCTTCGTCAAGGCTGCCTCCGGCGAGCTGAGCGGTCGGTCGCTGCGCTACGAACTCGCGGCCACCCAAGCCATCGATCGACACCCGCCCGCGGTCCTGTGGCAGTTCGAATCCGATGGCTGGCTGGTGGTGGGGACCGAACATCTTGCCGGTCCCCACCCCGACCTGTCACCCGGCAGTAGGGACCTCGATCTGCTCCTCGCCGCGCTGCACTTCAAGAGACACCTGCGCCTGGCGAGATGTGGTTCACCCCGGCAGCCCGGCTCGGGTTCGCGCACCCGGCGATGAATGGCGAGACACTTATCCACTCCGACCTCAACCCAGCCAACTTGATCGTGACGCCACTCGGCCTACGGATCGTCGACTGGGCGTGGGCAACCAAGGCCGCCGCATGGGTCGAACTCGCGCTGCTCGTCCAGTGGCTGATCGGCAGCGGCCACAGCGCGCAACAGGCAGAAGAGTGGCTAACCCAGCTTCCCGCATGGACAGCGACTGACCGTCAAGTCCTGGACCACTTCGCGTCAAAGAACGCAACAAAGTGGGCCGTCAGGTCCCGGCAGAGCGCCGAGCTCTGGGTACACGACCTCGAAATGTGGACCGGCGCATGGGCCAACCATCGGACCTACGACCGCCAGACAACCCATGAGCCATAACCGAGGCCACCCTCTCGCCGCGCGGCACCGGCAACGGTCAGCCCAACTCCTCAACTAGCCAGCAGGCCCGCTCCGGACCGCACATCAAGTCACTCAACCGGACAGGTCCATGGCGGCCCGAACCGAGAACCAGCCGCGCTGCTCCCAATCGGGACTGGATGGAAGTGCCGCCGACATGTCTGGCGAGTACTTATCCGATGAGGGTCGCGACCTGCCGGGCGGTCAGGAACTCGGTGAGCGCCTCGATCTGTTCGGGCTGAACGGCGATCGTGATCAGGCGCTGTGCCCGGGTGACCGCGACGTACCAGCCGCGTAGGGATTCGCCGGTGTCCGGGTCGCCGTTGATCCAGCGGCTACTCGTGTCGTTGTCGGGTATGAGCAGCATGACAGCGGGATGTTCGTCGCCTTTGACCTGATGAATATTGTCGCAGCGAAACGACGCCGTTGCAGCGTCTGCGGCACGTGGCGTCGGTGATTTACCGCTGAGCCGGCCGGTGCCGCGGCTCGGTCGCGCGCCCGGCGGCTGCGGCGCGTTCTTGAGTTCGGCGTTCACGTCGGCGATCCAGCCTGCGTGCAGCTCGGGCAACCCGTACAGGAATCGGTACGCGCGCCGAATGATGCCGGTGAACTCCACACCGGCCGCAGTGCAGCGTGCTTCGACACTGCCGCGGGCGGGAGTGTCCGGGTACCAGTACCGCAGCAGCATTCTGGCGGCGAGCCGGCATGCGTCGTCGACGAGGGCCTCATCAGCGGTCCCGGAACGCACAACGTGCCGGGCGTGGCCAAGCATGGTGGCTTTGTTCCCGGACGGGCGCCGGTTCTTGGTGGGCAGGTAGGTCCGGCTGTGCGCGGTGATCAGGCAGTCCGCTGCCTCGATGCCGTTGGCCTGGGCGTGATCGAGGAACACGTCGATGGCTGGCCGACCGCTCTGGACGTGCTTCGCTGTGCCGCCTCTCGGGAACCGGGTCGGCAGCAGGATCAACGGCGGCTCGAGCTGCGGCGGCCGGACCGCGAAGTCCGGCGGGCGGGCACCGGAGCGCAGGGTCGCGGCGGCCTGGCAGACCGTCCGGGAGCTGCGCCAGTTCCCAGCTAGCTCGACGGTCTGCCCGAGCTCGGCCGCCAGAGCCCGCAGTACCCCGAGTTCGGCGTTGCGCCAGTTGTAGATCATCTGGTCTGGGTCGGCGACGATGACCAGCGGGATCCCGACGCGGTGCAGTGCCGTCATGATTTCCAGGTCGGCCACCGAGCAGTCCTGCGCCTCGTCAACGACGATCTCGGCGAACCGTGAGCGCAGCGGACCGGTGACGCTCTCCCCGTCGGCGAGGTACTTCAGCGCCAGCAGCCGGCTCTCATGCCCGGTGATGTATCCGTCCTGGTAGTGGGCGTTGCGGACGGTGAACGCCTCCTGCGCCCACCGGTCCCACCCGTAGTTGCTGCCATTGATCAGCAGGGTGTGTTCCTGGGCGAGCAGGTCTTGCCGGATGAACTCCTGGCCGGTGCGCGGGTCCCGCACGAACGTGAATCCGTTCAGCGGAATCTGCCGGTCGAGTTTCACTTCGGCCTGCACCCGGTCCCAGCTGTCGATCAGTTGCAACGGCTGGTTCGACGGCAGGTTCGGTGTCACCAGGGCATCCCAGATGAAGGCGTCCAGGGTGCCAATGTAGTGGGGGAAGGCAGTTGCGTCGGGCCGGCCGTCGCGGTGGCAGCGGCGACGCATCTGGGTCGCCGCGGCCCGGGTGAACGACAGCAGCGCCCGCCCGCGGCGCAGCGTGACCGCAGGTCCGCGCAGGTGCCGGGAGACGATCACGTAGGTTTTCCCGGCGCCGGGGCAGGCTCGGACGAACAGCGGCGACTTCGCGGTGATCGCCTGATCCTGCGCCGCGACCGCCTGCTCGAACGCCGTCGTCATTGGGCGCTCGTTGGCCAGATCGGAGGGGAAGCCTCGGCGATGTAGCGAATACCGTCGGAAAGGTTGTCGGGCACAACGAACCCGCATCCGGGAACCAGCCGGTCGGCCAGGGCGTGAGCGAACTCCGGCTTGGAGATGGCCGAGCCTTCAGCTGCCGCATTGTCGTAGCTGGAGATGAACAACATCCGAAACATCTCCGGCCGCTGGTCTACGGGAGCGGCAGCGATTGGCGCCCACCGGTGCTCGGACTTGGGCGCACACTCTAGGAACGCCTGGTGCAGCAGTTCCTCGTTTTGTGGGCACATGAGGGTCGGCTCGAGGGTGCGCGGTGCGACGAACCACTCGATGACCTCAGGCCCGGCCCCGAGTCGTGTGGCCTCCGCGCGAGCGTCGATGACCCGCTTCGGTTCGTCGTTCCCCGCCTTGTCGGAGTCGGTGATCACCGCGATCCGCTGGCCGATCCGGGCACCGTTGACGGCGGTCAGCAGCACCTTGAGGTAAGCGCCGAATCCCACGCCGTCGGCGAGGACGATTGTCGCGCCGTGGAAGCGGTCCATGGCCTCCTGCACGGCCTGGAGGTGCGGTTCGTCGGCGCTGGCTGGCGCGGCCAGCACCAGGTCGCCGAGGGCCGGTAGCAGCAGCGCCTCGGACGGGCCCTCGACCAGGATGATCCGTGCCGCGTAGAGCAGCGCGTTCTTGGTGACGTCGAGGAACCGGTCGAGCTGTTTGATCTGCTTGATCCTGAGGCCCAGGTCGGCGACCGCCACGGCCTGGGCCTGCCATCCGGTGGTTTCTGTGAGCGGGCCGCGGGTCATCACGACGAGATCCTCGACACTGACCGCCGCGGACAGCACCGGTGAGTGGGTGGTCAGCACGACCTGGATGTGCCCGGCGGGCTGGGACGGATCAGTGCCCATACGCTGCCGGGAGGCTGCCGCCCGCCGTTTGAGGTAGCGCAGCAGCAGGGTCTGCAACTGCGGGTGCAGATGGGCTTCCGGCTCCTCGATCAGCAGCAGGGTCAGGTCGGACTCGCGGGCGGTCTCGAGTTCGGCCAGGACGGTGGCGATGTACAGCGCGTTCGCGTAGCCCAGCCCGGAGTTGTCGATCGACGCGGTCAGCGGCAGTTCCGCGTCGCCGAGCAGCATCCGCAGTGCCCGCGAGATCGACGCCAGGTTGGCATCCGTCACCGTGAGACCGGCCTGCTGACGGTGTGCCCCGGAGGTGATCGCCCCGAGTGAGCCGCTGACTGCCGAACCGACGGCTTGAACCGCCTCGTCCTGTGCGAGTGCAGTGAAGTGCCCGGCGGCACGGTCGACGAAGGCGTCGACCTTGTCCTGGCCGCCGAGCAGCGCCTCCAGCATCACCCGGATCCGGGTGCCGCCGGCGACGCCGAGGTCGCGGACGGCATCGCGCAGCGCGGGCAGGTGCACGTGCCGGATCGCGGTGCGCAGCGACGGCTCGCTAGGCGATTCCTTGTCCTCGCCGACCTGCCACGTCGTCGTGCCGCGACGGCGCCCCAGCGGCGGCCGGGTGTAGGTCAAGGCCCACGCCGCCGAGCGTTTGCCGTCGGCGGTCGCGCCGGGAAGAAACGCCGACAGGTAGGCGCCGGCATGGTCCGGGTCGATGTCGGACAGAACGGCCCGCAGCTGCACTTGATCGTCCGGGCCGGCACCGTCGAACATGTCACCGTCGGTCAGTGCCGGGCCGCGCCGTCCGTCGAGAGCATCGGTCAGCTGGCGCAGACTGTCGATCACCGTCGTCTTGCCCGCGTTGTTTTCACCGGCCAGGACAGTGACCTCGGGCCGCAGCCGGACGCTGACCTGCCGGCACGACCGAAAGTTCCTGATCGTGATGTTGGAAACGAACATGACCGTCCCTACGAGTACGAACGTCCATGATCGCAGCGAGCCCGATCATGGACGTCGGACATCAGGTCCGATCCCGGCACCGGACGCACGAGCCGTACTCCGCCACCTGCCGGCAACGATCCGTCTGACGTCTCGCCGACACACAGGCAACGGCAGGCAGCCGAGCGGCGACGGCGCAGCCCGGGCCGAACCCCCGAGCGCACCTGGCAAACCGCCAAGTACAACAAGTCCGCCTCGCCATCCCGCTGGCGGGACAACACATGGACGTCGACACCCCGCCACCGGTTGAACCCTGGTGGCTCACCGCGGGCTGACTTGTGGGAACCCGGCTGCGCCGACAAGCGGTCTACGACGTCGAGGTTTGTCTTGCAACACCGTCCCCGCCCTACTTATCCACCGCGTCCGCCCAGAGTCGGCTCCCTGCTGAAGAGGTCTCGAAGTCGAGATCCGGGCCAACAGCAAGGCGTAGATCTCGGTACCGAGTCTCAAGCTTGACCTCTTTTGCAACACTGAACTCGATGGATCCGCTCAAAGACTTCGGGCGCAATGACCCCTGCTGGTGCGGCGCCCCCCGCAAGTACAAGGCCTGCCACGGATGGCAACACCCTCCGTCTGCACCCGGTCAACCGATCGTCCACCCCGACGACGAAGACCGCGTCTGGCTGTCACCGACCACCTCGATGGCTCGCGGCGCCCTGCGGCAACCGGGCGCAGGCGTCCCCCTGGTCCTGCCGCTCGGGCGGCCCCAGAGCCGCCCTATCGACATCGATGCCGCTGTTCAGGTGCTCCTCGACGCACCCAGGTTCACCACGCAACCGCTACCGGTTCTCGGTAAACACCGCTTCGAGGTTTTCGATCACACGGCGCACGACCGCGATGCCCTCGCCGATGGCGTCGCTGATATCGCCGTTGCTGTTTCTCAAGCTCTTGCTGAACTAAGCCTTCAGCCCGACCCTCCGCCGACGATCCTCTGGAACGACGAGGTCGATGCTGACCGGTTCGTGGGTCAAACTCTGCTGTTCGCCGATCATGTCTGCGTCCCCGACCGGGTCTTCGCCGCCCTCATCGCCGACCAGGACGACGACGCGGTCCGTGATGCGATTGCTGAACAGCGCCGCCTGCGTCCGCTCATAGAAGCCGGCATCGTCGTGCCCGTCCCCGAAGCGCTCGGCATCGCCGCGCGAGCCGGTGCCGTCGACGCGATGACCCAAGGCGACCTGCGGCGCCGCGATCTCACGGACTGGGTTCGCAGCCAACTCATCGTCGAAGGCCCCACCGCCCGCGAAGCCATGTTCATCAGCGCGATCGATGACTTCGACTCACCGCAGATGTGGCTTCTGTCCCGGCGTCTAGTCCTCGACGAGCAGCCCGACCGCAGGGGTGCGTTTACGGCGAGGCTCCTCGCCGCATACGACCCCGCCCACGACTACGAACCTTGGAAGCAGCAGAACCTAGACAAGGCCGTTGGCGAATACCTCAGGCACGCCAACGAACGACTCATCGCCGGTAAGGTCTTCGCCGCCGATTACCTCACCACCTCACCCTTCCGGGCTCGGCTCCTTGCCCGCAAGGGTGCACTGCCCGATCAGCCGATTCACTCCGCGGTCTGGGCTGACATCCCCATCCTGCCCGGCGCCGATCCCGCCACCCTGGCACGCGCTGCCGCTGAAGATGAAGCCGTCGAGGATCTTCGCCAGAAGGTCCGCAACGCTCTGCGCGGAGCCCGTGACCTCGGCACCGGAGCTGACGCCCTCACCGGGCTCGGCGACGAACTCGCCCACGCAAGCCGAAAACTTCAACACGCCGTCCGCACCGAGCGCCGCTGGAAAGTCATTGCCCCCACCCTCGCAGGACTCGGAGCCATCGCGCTGGGTGCGGCGGGCGGTACCGCCGCCATCGTCGGTGGTGTCCTCAGCGCAGTCGGTGGGCTTCTCCCAAACTTGGCTGACAGAGCGACGCGACGACGCGAGGCTGCCTACCTGTTCTACCTGGCCAACCGGACCACTCGACCTCGGCGGTGACCGCCCCGGCGGCGTGCAGCAACTGGTGCCCCCCTCCCCGGGCAAGCAGGTGGAACTGGCCGATGCCGTCCGTCGGCGTACCCGACAGGGCTAGACCCGTACCTGACGCTCTGGGAGGTGGATCTAACGGCACCTCTCTTTGTCAAGGCGTTGGCAGCCGAGAGGTCTCCGTGTCTTTGATCATGTTGCGGTAGACGACGTCGGACAGGCGCCGGTCCGGCAGCGCACGGCCTCCTTGTGGATGTTGCCTGCGGCTCGTTTGCGCTGGCAGTAATCCCGGCCGGGGGTCGCTCGTTTGATTTGGGCCATGGCTCGGCGGCCCGACATGCCGGGCTGCGCTAGGCATGTTGGGAGCAGCGAGAAATGACCACTTCGCACGTCGCTGGGAGGTCACGCCGCACCGCTTGACCTCATCACCGCAGTTCAAGCCCTCGTCTCTGTCCGGCGTCGATGAACACTTCGAGCGCGGTGGCCTCTTCGCCAACCTGCACCCAATCCGTTCCCAGTTGCAAGGCGGCGCCAACCAACGGCTCCTTACCGTCTTGGCCTGCGCACACTCCCCTACCAGCCCGAGCGCCGTCGACCGCTGCTCAGAACCGCGGAGCACTCTGCGGTGAACGAAGCGCTCTTCACAGCAATACTGGGCCACCCGGACGCGCAGTAAGCCGCGCCATCGTGCGCTTGCCCCATCTAAGAGACTCCCAACCGGCCTGACGACCGCAGAGACGTAACGCCCGCACTACTCAACGAGCGGCCGATGCCCGACGGCACCGGCCGCTTCTTCATGCCCGCCGGAGCAACCGGTACACGACCAACTTCCGAAGGACATCTCCCATGACAACCCACCCACCTGCCACGGCGCGAGTCACCGGCGCATCAAGCTACAGCGCCACGATCCCGCCCACCCACGAAGCCGATGCTGGCATCGCCCTACGGGCCGTCCCCTGTCACATTGAGGTGGCTGCGGCCAAGGAGCGAACAATGCACGCCCACCGCCGCAGGTCTCGGCCGGGGCGACCGCCGGACGGAGGCGCATGACGCTGCGGCCCGGCCATCAATCTCAACAACGCAAAGAGCCGAATTCGACCGCGCCCTCCGACGAGCGACTTGACCAGCCCAGCGAAGACAGCGGTTCATGGACGGTCGAGACCGTCGACGGCGGCGCAACGTCCGGGGTCACCAGCGTGGCGGCGCCCGTTCAGCCACCCGAGCTGCACCCCGGCCCCGCTGCCGCCCTACTGAAGCTACTCAGGCACGTGAACGACAGCCGCACGGACAACTCGAACCAGGAGAACCGATGACCACCGCTCAACCGAAACCCTTCGCCTTCTACGGCCGTGTGTCGACGGAGGACAACCAGGACCCCGAATCGTCCCGGAGCTGGCAACTCACCCGGGCAACCACACTCATCCAGCCCCACGGTGGACGCGTCGTCACGGAATATTTCGACGTCGGCCAGAGCCGCTCCCTCCCCTGGCAACGCAGGGTCCAGGCCAGTCTCCTTCTCGCGGCGCTGCGCGATCCACGGCGCGGGTTCTCCGCCGTCGTGGTCGGCGAACCCCACCGCGCCTTTTACGGCAATCAGTTCGGTCTCACTGTGCCGCTGTTCGCCCACTACGGCGTCGAACTTTGGGTGCCCGAGATCGGCGGCCCGATCGACCCCGACAACGAGGCCCACGAACTGGTCATGTCCGTCTTCGGCGGCATGAGCAAGGGCGAACGCAACCGGATCAAACTCCGCGTACGCACCGCCATGGCTGCCCAGACCCTCCTCGAGGGCCGATACCTCGGCGGACGCCCGCCCTACGGCTACACACTCCGCGACCTCGGACCCCACCCCAACCCTTCGAAGGCCGCCGACGGCAAACACCTCAAGGGGCTCATTCCTGACGAGCAGACCGCGCCGATCGTCCGGCAGATCTTCACCGAGTTCCTCGCCGGTATCGGCATGTTCGCCATCGCCGAGGGACTCACCGCAAATCACGTGCCCTGCCCATCAGCCCACGACCGCGCCCGCAACCGGCACCGCAGCGGCATCGCCTGGTCCAAGAGCGCCGTCCGCGTCATCCTCACCAACCCCCGCTACACCGGGCGGCAGGTGTGGAACAAGCAACGCACGGACGAAGTACTGCTCGACGTCGACGACGTGGCAATGGGTCACACCGGCGTCATGCGCTGGAACGCCCGCGACAAATGGGTGGTCTCCAAGGACATCACCCATGAGCCACTCATCGACGACGCGACCTTCGAGCAGGCCCAAGCGATACTGCAACGACGCGGACGGGGAACCGGCGGACAACACGTCCGGCAGCGCACCCGCAACCCGTACGTCTTCCGGGGCATGATCTACTGCGCCGCCTGCGACCGACGAATGCAGGGCCAGTACAACCACGGCGACGCCTACTACCGCTGCCGCTTCCCGCAGGAATACGCCCTCGCCAACCAAGTTGAGCATCCGAGCAACGTGTACCTGCGCGAGGACGCCCTCACCGACCCGATCGACACCTGGCTGGCCTCCGCCTTCGCACCCCACCACATCGAAACAACGATCACCGCGATGACCGAAGCCCAGCCCTTAGATCATCCGGCCGCAACAGGCACAGCAGCCCAGACAATCATCACCGAGTGCGACGCCAAGTTAGAGCGCTACCGGGCCGCCCTCGACGCTGGAGCCGACCCAGCCGTGGTCACCGGCTGGATCGCGCAGACCCAGGCCGAACGCGCCCGCGCGGAAGCAGATCTACGCACAATCGCGGGCACCGCCCCGCGCAGGATGAGCCGAGCAGAGATCACGACCCTGGTGACCGCGCTCGGTGACATCACCACCGTGCTCCGCGACGCCGACCCAGCCGACAAGGCCGAGGTCTACCGGCAACTCGGTCTCCGGCTGAACTACCAGCCCGAAACGCAAACGGTGCGCGCTGCAATCGATCTCAGCGCGCACCGTGGGGTAATGGTTCGTGTCCGAGGGGGGACTTGAACCCCCACACCCTATACGGGTACTAGCACCTCAAGCTAGCGCGTCTGCCATTCCGCCACCCGGACCTACACGTTCAGCCTACCTCGCCGACCAGATGATCTTTCATCCGGTGGTCGGCACAGCGGGCCGCACGGGGAGTTACTGTACACGCCGCTCGTGGATCATGCACATCGCCTTCCGGCGCCTCTCCCCCGGCGATCCTGCCGCTGCTCAAGCCGCCTCAAAACGGCCACACCGACACACCGTCGAGGCGTGTCCGGGTAGCGTCCGGCGGCCCTGTGACGGCAGCATTGCCATGTGTCCCATCCCTCCCCCCTGGCAGCCGCCCAGCACCGAGCCCTCGCCCTACGCGCCGCGGGCGACCTCAGCGCCGCCCGGCAACTGCTCGCGGAGGCCGTCGAATCCGCTCCCCCGCCGTACGGTGACGACCATCCCGAGGTGCTGCACACCGCGCACCTGCTGGCCCGGCTGCACCGGGAGGGGGACGACCCGCTCGCCGCCCGCCGGTTGTTGGAGGAGGCGTTCGCGGCGGGCGAGCGCCGCTGGGAGCACTCCGACCCGCTGATGCTCGCGCTCGCCTTCGAGCTTGCCGAGGTGGCGGAGGAGCTCGGCAACCGACACGAGGCCCGCCGCAACTACACCCGCGTCGCCACCGCCGGGCCCGCCGCACTGGGGGAGAACCACCCGGCGGTACGCGCAGCCCGCGACTACCTCGGCCCACCCCCGTCGACGCCGGGCGAGCAGCACCCCGCGCCGACGCCCGGCCCGGCCCCGGTCGGCCCGGTGACCGAGCCCGGCGCCCGGTCGGCGCTCTCCGGCCCGACCCTGTCGCTGGCGACCCTCGCCGCGATGCGGCCCTCCGCCGGTAGCCCGCCGCCCGCCGTCTCACAGTGGGCGCCGCAACCGCCGGCCACACCCCAAAAAACTTCGCCAGCGGTACGCGCACCAGCCACACCCACGTCGCCTCGCGACGTCACCCCGGCGCCGGTCCCAGCCCCTCGGGCGGCGCCCGTTCAGCCGGCAGCTTCCTCGTTCGCGCCAGCGCAGCCCGGCCCGCCGACGGCCGCACCCAGACCTGCGACGCCGCCCCGCCCGCGCGCCGACGCGCCACCGCCGGCGAATGCGATGCCACCCCGTCAACGCCTCGACGAGCAGGCGTCTGGACCGTCCCGGCCAGCGGTGGGTCCGATGCTCCGACCGAGGGATGGAGGCCCGCCGACGACGCCGACCGGGCAGCGGTCACCAGACCGACCGCCGTCCGGGCCGGTCGTGGCACCACGTCAACGGGTTGGTGGCCACGCCACCCCGCCGGCGGTCGACGTGCCGCCCACGATGTCGACCCCAACCGCCCCGGCATCGACCGCTCCGCCGGCGGTGCCGGGGGTGCCGGAACCTCACTGGGACAACCCCACCATCCAGGTACGACAGATCGAGCCGCTGCTCGCCGAGGAGGCCGCCCGAGCCGCCGCCCGACCAACCGCGCCGAGCGAATCGCACAATGTGTCCGGCGCCGAGGCGACATCATCGGGCGGGCATTCCCCGACCGTTGGCCACCCGGGGCCGGCGTACCCGGTGAGCGGCCCACCGGCCCAGCCCATCAGCGCCCCGCCGGTGACTCCGCCTCCGATCTCCGCGCCCCCCAGCCAGCCGTACCCGGTTTCGGGACCACCGGCCCAGCCATACCCGGTCTCCGGACCACCCGGCCACGGCCAACCCGTCTCCGCACCACCCGGGCACAGCTACCCGGTGTCCGGACCACCCGGCTACGGCCAACCCGTCTCCGCACCACCCGGGCACACCTACCCGGTGTCCGGACCACCCGGCTACGGCCAACCCGTCTCCGCACCACCGGGGCACAGCTACCCGGTGTCCGGACCACCCGGCTACGGCCAACCCGTGTCGGGGCCACCCGGCCACACCTACCCGGTGTCCGCGCCGCCCGGTTTCGGGCCGCCCGTCTCGGGGCCGCCCTACGGACCACCCGTCTCTGCCCCTCCGGTGAGCGCACCACCCGTACCGCCCTGGGGGTTGACCGCACCGCCCTGGAGCAGCAGTGCCCCACCGCAGCCCCTGCCAACTCCAGGTGCCGACTCCGCCGCCCAGACCACGACGCCTACGCGAACCACGACGCCTACGCAGACCACGGCGGCTGCGCAGACCACGGCGGCTGCGCAGGCCGTCACCGCTGGGAGAGACACGCCCGCCGGGCAGACCATGATGGACGCGGGTGGCACCGGTGCGGACGGTGACTCCGGGCTGGGCATCCTCGACGCCCCGGTGGTGCCGACGCAGCGGGCCCGTGGCGCGCTGTCCGACCAGACCGTGGTGTTGCCGTCCGTTCCGGCGCAGGGCGGCCGGGGTGCGGTCGAGGCCAATCTGGGCTGGCCCGCCAGCGCCCAGCCCACCCCGACGGCCCCGCAGACGAACCCCACCGCCGCGCACACGCACGTCACCGCGGCGCAGACGCACCCCGCGGCCGCCCAGACAAACCAGAGCAACACTCAGGCAAGCCCGATTACCGCGGAGCCGAGCCCCGCTGCGCAGCCGGCCTGGTCACCGGCCGTCAGCGCCGACCCGGCGCTGGCACCGCCGGCCGCACCGCCACCGGGCCAGCAGTACCACCACCAGCCGCCTCAGGCGCCGTACCCGACCCAGGACCAGCACCAGGCGCCGTACCCGGGCCAGCAGTACCACCCGGCGCCGGACGCGTACCGGCCGGCGTACGCCGATGACGGTGGGTCGACGGGCCGCAACCGGGCGGCGCTGATCGGCGCGGTAGTGGCGGCCGGGGTGGCCGTCGTGGCGGTGGCGGGCCTGGGTGCGGTGATGTTGACCCGCGACGACCCGCCGCCGACCGGGACCGCGCCGACGGCGGCGGCACCGACGGTAGCCGGGCTTCCGCCGGGCGACCTGGAGCTGCGCGACGATTCGGCCACGATCACGTTGACCTGGACCGACCCGACCGGCGGCGCGGTGCCGTTCATGGTCGCCGCGGGCAGGGCCGGGCAGGCCCTGGGCGTGATCGCCACCGTGGACCCGGGCCGGACCAGCTACACGGTCAACGGGTTGAACTCCCGAGTGGATCACTGTTTCACCGTGTTGGCGGTCTACTCCACTGACAGCTTTGCGACTTCCGGGCAGGTTTGCACCGCGCGGGAACGCGAAGCCACGTCGAGCGGGGAGCCGTCCGGCCGAGCGTCGCCGCGCTGAGCCGAGCCGAAACCACGTGGAGTCGAGCGGGAACCGGGCTGAGCTGGAGGTCCACAACGCACACTCTCGGTATCCACAGGGGTGACGGTGCGGGTTCCCCCGCCACCACCAGCGCCATATGATGGCACCCGGCTCAGGGGAGGGGTCGCCGGAAGGCGCGCCACCTGCCACGACTCAGGGAGGCAGCCGGCTGTGGCCAGCATCGACGACGCCGTACAGACCGAGGCCCCCCGCTCCCGGTCCCGGCTGCGCGGCGGGCTGGTGACCGTCGGCACGGTGGCCGCGCTGTTGGCGGCCATGGGGTTGACCGTCCTCGGGTTGGGCGCGGCGGACAACGCGGTGGCCAACTACGACGCGAGTTCCTGGCTGTGGAGCGCGGCGCGCAGCGAGCTGGCCCGGGTCAACGGGGTCACCGCCCGGGTGGACACCCGCACCGAGATCCCCGGTGCCCGGCAGCATCCGATGCAGATCACCCAGACCGACCGGCTGCTGATCCTGCGGGACCTGCAGACCGGGCAGGTCAGCTCTCTGGATCTGGCCACCCTCCAGCTCAGCGCGACCACCCGGACCACCCCCGGCCTGGGCGTGAGTGTCGCCCTGCACGAGGACGCGGCGTTCGTCGTCGACGCCGTGCAGGGCATCGTCCGGCAGCTCGACCCACGATCGTTGACCCCGGTCGGCGAGCCGGTGCGCTATCCGCCGGGCATCACCGGCGGCACCTTCGACGGTAAGGGTCGACTCTGGATCGCGGTGCCCAGCCAGGGCACCGTCTCGGCGATCACCGCCGCCAAGCTGCCGTCCGCGCCGGCGTCGGCCGCGGGTGCCGGGCTCAGCCCGCAGCGGGTCGAGTCGTACGACGTCGCCGACGCCAGCCACGAGCTGGTGGTCTCCACCCTGGACGACGGGGTGGCGGTGCTCGACCGGACGGCCGGGAAGCTGGTGCGGGTGCAGCACGGTGAGGTGCACCCGACGGCGCTGACGCTGTCCGGCCCGGCGGCGCTGCCCGCGCGCACCAGCGGCCCACGGGTGCCGGTCACGGTGACCGCCGACCGGCGGGTGCTGCTGGTGGGTGACGGTGGGCAGGAGAGCGGGTTCACCGTGCCGGGTGAGGGGGATCGGCTCAGGCCGGCGGTGGCCTGGGCGAATCGGTTCTACTGCGCCGACGAGGCCACCGGCACCATCTACTCCTTCGACGCGGCGGGTCAGCTGGTCGAGACCATCCGTGGGCGGGCCAACGGGCCGCTGGAGCTGGAGGTCCGGGAGAACCACCTGTTCATCAACTCCCCCGACTCGGCGACCGCCCGGGTGGTGGACGACAAGCACCAGGTGCGCGAGGTCAACAAGTACGCCAACGACGTGCTCGGCGGTGACCCGCCGCCGGTTCCCCCGCCGCCGCCTCCGCCGAAGAAGCCGCGGGTGGGCAAGCCGAGTGCGCCGCGCAGCGTCACCGCCGCCGCCGGTAACGCCCAGGCGCGGGTGAGTTGGCGCCCGGCCGCCGCCAACGGCGCCGAGATCATCAAGTACGTGGTGCAGGGCGCCGGGCAGCGCCTGGAGGTGGGCGCCAATCAGCGTGCGGTGGAGGTCAAGGGCCTGACCAACGGCGAGACGTACCGCTTCGCGGTGCACGCCGTCAACGCCAAGGGCGACGGCCCGCCGCGCAACAGCAACCCGGTGACCCCGACCGCCGCGGTCCCCGATCCACCGGCGAGCGTCATCGCGCAGGAGCGACCGGACGGCACGGTCCTGGTCAAGTGGCCGGCGGCGAACGGGCAGGGCAACACCATCGCGAGGTACGCGGTGACGGCCAGTTCGGCGGGGACGAACGCGCCGGCCGGCGAGTCGACCAAGACGGAGCTGGTGGTGCCCGCCGGTGAGTTGGAGTTCGGCACCCAGTACGCGTTCACAGTGGTGGCGGTCAACAGCAAGGGCGCCGGGTCGGCGGCGTCCCCGGTCAGCAACACTGTGGTGCCCTTCGCGGCGCCCGGTCGGCCGCTCAACCTGCGCGCCGGCACGGTCGCCAACCAGCCGGGCGCGGTGATGGTGCAGTGGGCGCCGGCCGAAGCCAACGGTCGGCCGGTGACGAAGTACCTGGTGGACGTCGGTGGGCGGGTCAGCGAGGTGACCGACACCCGCACGACCGTCACCGGGCTGGGCAACGGCCAGAACGTCACGGTGAAGGTGAAGGCGGTCAACGAGGCGGGGCCGGGCCCGGAGGCCACCGCCACCGCCCGCACGGTGGCCGAGCCACGGGTCACGGTGACCGGCTCGTCGTCGACGGCCACCGGGGCGACCGTCACGTTCACGGTGGACGCCGGTGGCGGTCAGGCCACCTGCACGCTGAGCAGGCCGGGCCAGACGCCGAAGGCCGGGGCGTGCTCCAGCATCACGATGACGGGCCTGACCCCGGGCACCGACTACACGTTCACGGTGACGGCGAGCAACGCCGCCGGTAAGGGCACCGCGACGCGGGCCCAGAAGACGCAGCCGCTGTACGGGATCGCGACCTGCCGCAACGGCGCGTCGGGCCCGGAGGCGAGCTACTGCACCCGGGAGATTCCCGGTGAGCGCAACGGTAACGAGATCTTCGAGGTCACTCGGCAGGACAACGACCGGCAGGCCGGCTGGGTGCCCAACGGCCGACGCTTGCAGGCGTACTGCAAGAAGTCGGGCGAAGAGGTCTACGCCTACATCTACAACAATGACAAGCGCAGCACCTGGTGGGTGCAGGTGAACTACGAGGGGAAGAACTACATCCCCTGGGCCTGGCTCAACCTGGAGGGCGGCGACAACATCAACGTCCTGCCCACCTGCTGAGGACACCAGGCGAGGAGCACCACCGACCGTGAACACCCACGAGCCGCTCACCCAGCCGGAGGTGCAGGGCTTCGCCGCCCTGGCCGCCCGGCTGGCCGAGAACGTCAACGCTGTGGTGCTCGGCAAGCCGCAGGTGGTGCGGCTGGCACTGACCGCGCTCTTCGCCCAGGGTCACGTGCTGCTGGAGGACGTGCCCGGGGTCGGTAAGACGACCCTGGCACGGGCCGTCGCCGCCACTGTGAAGGGTGAGTGGCGGCGCATCCAGTTCACCCCCGACCTGCTCCCCTCGGACGTGTCCGGCGTGACGATCTTCAACCAGGCGACCCGGGACTTCGAGTTCCATCCGGGGCCGGTCTTCGCCAACATCGTCATCGCCGACGAGATCAACCGGGCGTCGCCGAAGACCCAGTCGGCGCTGCTCGAGGTGATGGAGGAACGCACTGTCACTGTGGACGGGGTCCGGCACCCGGTGCCGTCGCCGTTCCTGGTGGTCGCCACCCAGAACCCGGTGGAGATGGACGGCACCTACCGGCTGCCTGAGGCGCAGTTGGACCGTTTCCTGGTGAAGCTCTCCGTCGGGTACCCGGACGAGGCAGTCGAGGTCGAGGTGCTGCGCGGCGCGACAGTGCGGTCCCCCGAGGCGCTCGCCCCGGTCACCGACACCGCCACCGTCGGCGAGATGGTCCGGATGGCCCTCCGGGTGCACATCGCCGAGCCGCTCTACGCGTACGCGGTCCGGTTGGCCGCGGCCACCCGCACCCACCCGCAGGTACGCGTCGGGGTCAGCCCCCGGGGCGTGATCGCGTTGACCCGTGCGGCGTGCGCGTACGCGCTGATCGACGGGCGGGGCTGGATCATGCCGGAGGATCTGAAGGCGCTCGTCGAGGCGGTGTTCGCGCACCGGCTGCTGCTCACCCCGGACGCCCAGGTGCGCGGGATGACCCCTGCGGAGGTGCTGCGTCAGGCCGTCGCCTCGGTGCCGGTGCCGCTGCCGTCGGGGCAACCCGCTCCGGTGCAGGGCTGACCGGCAGCAGCGCGATGGGGATCACCGCCCGTGGGGTCGGGCTGCTCGTCGCCGCCGTGGTGCTGTTGGGGGTGGGTTTCCGGTTCGCGTACCCCGAGTTGACGTTGCTCGGCGCGGCGGCCGGCGCGGCCGTCGGCTACGCCGCGCTGGTCGCGGCCTGGCGGCCCCGGCTGACGGTGACCCGCCGCGCCGACCCGGACCGGGTGGCGCGCGGCGAGCCGGCGAGCATGACGCTGACAGTGCGCAACACTGGGCGGCTGCGCTCGGCGAACCTGCTGGCCGAGGACCGGTGCGGGCAGCGGGCCGTGCCGGTGCCGGTGCTGCGCCTGCGGCCCGGTCGGGACACCGAGGTCCGCTACGACGTGCCGACCGACCGTCGTGGGGTGGTGCCGGTCGGTCCGCTGCGGGTGACCCGACGCGACCCGCTGGGGTTGGTGGCGCTGGCCCGCCCGTACGGCGCTGCGGTGCCGGTCTGGGTGCACCCCCGCATCCATCCGCTGACGGCGGTGCCCCGAGGCGCGGGGCGCAGCCTGGACGGCCGGGTGGACGGTGTCCCGCACGGGTCGATCACGTTCGACTCGCTGCGGGAGTACGTGGTCGGCGACGAGCTGCGCCGGGTGCACTGGCGCACCAGCGCCAGGGTGGGTGAGCTGATGGTGCGGGAGAACGTGGACACCAGCCTGCCGCGCCTGGTCGTCCTGCTGGACAACCGCGTCGCCGCGCACCCGCAGCGGGTCGGCGGGGTGGCGGAGTCGTTCGAGTCGGCCTGCGAGGCGGCCGCGTCGGTCGTCACCGCCGCGCACCGCGCCGACCTGCCCGTGCTGTTGCTGGTGGCCGCCGCGGAACCGGCGGAGCCGACAAGGCCGGCGGAGCCGGCGCAGGTCACGGGGCCCGACGGCGAGGCCGACGGCCCGCTCGGGCCGCTGGACCGGCTCGCCGCCGCCGACCTGTCCGCCGACGATGACGCGGTGCGGGCGGCCACCACCAGGCTGCGGCAGGACCGGCTCGGCGACACGTTGATCTTCCTGACCGGGCCGGGGGGCCGCGACGAGCTGGGGCACGTCGGGGCGCTGCGCGGGGCGTACCCGTCGGTGGTGGTCGGGGTGTTCGGCGCGGCCGAGCCGACGCCGCCGGGCACCGCCGGCCTGGTAATCGTCGACGCTGCGGACGGCGCTCAGTTCGCCGCCGAGTGGGACGGGGTACGCCGGTGGTGACGGTCGCCGTGCGGGTGCTGCGAGCGTCGGTCCTTCCGCTGGCGCTGATCGGGCTGACGGCGCTCGCCGGGGTGGTGCTCGGCCGGGTGTACGCCGGTGGTCTGCTGACCTGGCTGGTCGTCGGCGCGGCGGCGGGTTCGGTGCTGGTCAGCGTGGCCGCCCGGCGGCTGCCGTCCTGGCTGGTGGCGCCGGTGTCGGTGGCCGCGATGGCCGGCTGGACACTGTGGTCGCTGCGGCTGGCAGCCACCCGCGCCGAGTTGCCGGGCGACCTGCTGGAGGTCACCGCGGACGCCGCCCGCAACGGCATCCCCCGGCTGCTCACCGCGATGATCCCGGTGGAGCCCACCCCGGACACGGTGCTGGTGCCGGTCGTCGCGGCCTGGCTGGCCGGGCTGACCGGCGCGGAGGTGGCGCTGCGCACCGGCCGGGTGCTGCTGGGTTACCTGCCGGCGGCGGGGCTCTACGCCGCCGCCCTCTACGTGGTCGGCCCGAACGCCGAACCGGCACTGGGGTCGACGCTGGCGTTCGTCGCGGTCGCGGCCCTCGGCCTGGCGACCCCCACCCGGACCGCCGCAGGCGGCGGCGATCCGACCGCCGAGCTGACCCCCCGGGTACGCGCCGCGGTGCGACTGCGGCTGGCCACCAGCGCGGCGCTCGGGGTGGCACTGGTGGTCGGGCTGGTGGCGTTGCTCGGCCCGGTCGTCGCGCAGCAGGTCGACGGCCGGCCGGTGGACCCGCGCCGGTACGTGGAACCGCCGCAGGTGCAGACGCTCGACGAGAACCCGTTGATCCGGATCTCCGGCTGGGCGCTGCACCCGGAGCAGAAGCTCCTCGACGTGAGCACGCAACGCCTCGACGCGCCGCCCGCCGACGCACCGCCCGAGGCCGACCCGGCGGCGGACACCGCGCGCAGTGTGCGGATCCGGTTGGCGGTGCTCAGCGACTACGACGGGGTGACCTGGCGCGTCGGCGCGACGTACCGCAACGCCGGGCGGATCCTGCCCGCCGCGACAGCGGCCCGCGACAGCACGGTGCGGACGGTCCGGCAGCAGATCAGCGTGGCCGAGTTGAGCGGCCGGCTGCTGCCCGCAGTGGCGACACCCCGGGAGGTCAGTGGGGCTCGGGTGGCGTACGACCCGGCGAGCGGGACGCTGATCCGGCCGGAGGGACTGACGCCAGGGCTGCGGTACACGGTGACCTCCGCCGAGGAACGCCCCGACCAGAACCTGTTGGCCAGCGCGAACGTGCCCGCCGGCGACGAGGTGGCCCGGGTGCTGCGGGTCGCCGACGGGGTGCCCGACCCGATGCGCCGGCTGGCCACCCAACTCGCCGAGGAGAACGGCGCGCCGTACGCGCGGGCGTCGGCGATCGAGCAGTTCCTGGCCGAGCACTACCGGGTGGTGGCGGACGCCCCGAGCGGGCACGCGTACCCGAATCTGGGTTTCTTCCTGTTCGGGCCCCGCAACGGCGGCGGGCAGGAAGGCACCTCGGAGCAGTTCGCGGCGGCCTTCGCGGTCCTCGGCCGGCTCTCCGGGCTGCCCACGCGGGTGGTGGTGGGCTTCCGGACCAGCGGGCAGGGGCCGGTGCTGGCCGGTGACGCGTACGCCTGGCCGGAGGTGCTCTTCGACGGGCTGGGCTGGGTCGCCTTCGACCCGCTACCCCGCCCCAACGACGAGCCGCGACCGGTGGAGGAGGATTTCCGCCCGACGCCGGAGGACCCGCCGCCGTCGGAGGCGCCGGCACCAACCGCGGAGCCCAGCGCCGCACCGGAACCGGCGACCGCCGCCGACGCCCCGCCAGGCTCGGACGGGGTCTCCACCCCGGTGCTGGTCGCCGGCGGCAGCGGCGGCCTGCTGCTGGTGGTGGGGGCACTCCTGCTCACCCTGCTGGCGATGCGCCGATCCCTCACCCGCAGCCGACTCGTGCGCGGCGACCCCGGCCAGCGCATCGCCGGCGCCTGGCGGGAGGTCACCGACGCGCTCCGGCTGGCCGGAAGACCGGTCGGGGACGACCTGGCCGCCACCGAGGTCGCCGGGCACGCCCGCCAGACCCTCGCCGACGCCCGAGCGGCCACGATCGGCGACGACACGACCGCCAACTCGGACGCCGTCGCGTCCACCGGCGGCACGGCGGCGGCAGACGCGTCCAGCCCGGCCGTCGACGAGTTGGCGGCCCTGCTCAATCAGGTCGGCTTCGCCCCCGGCGCCGCCACGCCCGAACAGGCGGCTCGCGCCGCCGAAGTGGCCACCGCCTATGTGTCCACCCTGCGCTCCGCCCGCCCCTGGTGGCGCCGCCTCCTCTGGTCCGTGCACCCCACTCCCCTGCGCCGCGCCCGCCGTTCCCCGCGTTGATCAAGAGCTTTGCGTCGACTGCGGGCCCACTTCTGACGCAAACTTCTTGATCACCGACGGCAGGGCAGCGGCGCGAGGGGCGGCGAGCGGGCCGGCGCCCGACGCGGTCTTCGCCGCGGCGTTGGACCTGGCCCGGCTCTACAGCAGCGAGCAGGCGCTGATCAGTGCCAGCGCCCATCTCCTGGCCGTCGGGCACGTTCCGGAGCGGTAGCGGGTCAGGTGGTCAGCCGGCGGATGAGTTTGCGCATGCCGGCCTGCCAGCCGTCCGGGTCCTCGGCGCGGCGGCGCGCGTAGTCGGCGACCTCGGGGTGCGGCAGGATCAGGAACCGTTCCTCGGCCAGCCCGGCGATGGCCGCGTCGGCGACCTGGTCCGGGGTGAGCACCGCACCGGACGCGGCGACCACCCGGGCGCCCAGGTGACCGGCGGCGAGTCCATCGGCGAGCATCGGGGTGTCCACCCCCTGCGGGCACAGCGCGCTGACCCGGATGCCCCGGTCCCGGTAGGTGATGGCCAACCACTCGGCGAACCCCACCGAGGCGTGCTTCGTCGCGGTGTACGCGGCGTCGCCCACAGCGGTCAGCACACCGGCCGCGGAGCAGGTGTGCAGCAGGTGCCCGCCACCCCGGGCGAGCATTCCGGGCAGCACCGCGCGGGCCGAGTAGACGTGGGCCAGCACGTTGACCCGCCAGGAGCGGTCCCAGCCGGCGTCGTCGACCTCCACTCCCCCGCCGGTGGTCACCCCGGCATTGGCGCAGAACAGGTCGATCCGGCCGTACCGCTGCTCGGTGTCGGCGACCAGGTCGCGGACCTGCTCCTCGTCGGTGACGTCGAGGGCGATGGCGTGCGCGACCGGGCCGATGCCCTCGGCCACCGCGCGGGCCGCGTCGGCGTCCAGGTCGGCGACGACCACGGCGGCAGCTCCCTCGGCGGCGAACCGGCGCGACAGCGCCGCGCCGATGCCGCCGGCTCCGCCGGTGACCACCACGATCCGGTCGGTGAGGTTCACGCGGACGCCTCCACGGAGTTGGCGCCCAACCGGGCGATGAGGCCGAGCAGCGCGGTGGCGCCGCCGGCGGTGACCTCGGGGGTGGGCAGCAGCGCGACGATCGGCACGTCCACCCCGTTGTCGGCGTAGCGGCGCACCTCGGCGCGACACCGCTCCGGCGAGCCGTGCAGCACCAGCGCGTCGACCACCTCGTCGGGCACCGCCGCGCTGGCCCCGCGCCGGTCACCGGCGGCCCAGGCCGCCCACATGGGCGCGAGCGTCTCGTCGCGGCCGAGCCAACGGTGGAACTCGGCGTACGCCGGAACGGTGAGGTAGCTGGTGATGAGCCGGCGGCCCAGCGCCCGGGCGTACGCGGCGTCCTCGGTGGGGCAGACGAAGATCCGGGCGGCGACCTCGAACCCGGCGCGGCGCTCGCCCAGCTCGGCGAGGGCGCGCGGCACGTCGTCGGCGCTGAGCCAGTTGAGGATGACCCCGTCGGCTTCCGCGCCGGCCAGCCGGAGCATCCCGGGGCGCAGCGCGGCGAGCAGGATCGGTGGCGGCACCGCCGGCGGTCGTTCCAGCGTGAACCGGCGGACGGTGAACGTGTCGTATGCCTCGTCGACGGTCTCGCCGGCCAGCGCGGCGCGCAGGAAGCGCAGCACGTCGCGGGTGCGGCGGAACGGCTCGTCGAACGGCACCGCGTTCCAGTCCCGCACCAGCACGGGTGAGGACGCGCCGATGCCGAGCGAGAACCGGCCCGGCGCGGCCTCGGCCAGCGCCGCCGCGCTCATCGCCAGCAGCCCGGGGCCCCGGGTGAAGACCGGTGTGATCGCGGTGCCGAGCCGCAGCCCTGGCTGCCAGGCCGCGGCGAGCGCCAGCGGGGTGAACGCGTCGGTCCCGGCGACCTCGGACGACCAGACGTCGGTGAACCCGGCCCGGTCGAGGGCCGCGTAGGCCGCGTCGTGCTGCGCCAGCGCGATTCCGCCCAGCGGCACCGTCATGCCCCATCGATTCGTCACCGGTCGATCGTGCCCGTTGACGCGGGCCCGAGCAAGATCCCCGGGTTGGGCAGAATCGCCGGTTTCCGGCCGTGCGCGCCGGTGGGAGGTGCCGCTGCTGTACCTGCCCGGTGTGATCGCGACCGCGGTCGGAATGGTGGTGCTGGCCGCGGTCGCGGTGGTCGACGCCCGTCGCGCCCACGGCGCCGCACCGGAGGCCGCCGCGCCACCGTTCTGAGACTCGCGCGTCGATGTCGCGTCGGCGTGGACGGTTACTCTCGGCCGGTGACCTTCTCGCTCGTCGCCCGCTCCGCCGACGGCCGCCTGCACGGTGTGGCAGTCGCCAGCAAGTTCCTCGCCGCCGGGGCGTTGGTGCCGGCCGCCGCCGCCGAGGTGGGCGCGCTGGCCACCCAGGCGCACGTCAACCTGGCCTACCGCCCGCAGGGCCTCACCCTGCTGCGCACCGGGGTGGCCGCCGCCGACGTGGTGGCCGGGCTGATCGCCGCGGACCCCGAGCGGGAGCACCGCCAGCTCGGCGTCGTGGGGGCCACCGGCGCGGGCGCCACCTGGACCGGGCCGGCCTGCCACCCGTGGGCCGGCGGGCGGACCGGCGACGGCTGGGCCGCGCAGGGCAACGTGCTCACCGGCCCGGAGGTCGTCGACGCCCTTGGTGAGGCCTGGCTGGCGGGATCGGCGCTGCCGTTCGCCGAGCGGCTGGTCGCCGCGCTGCGGTCCGGTGACGAGGCCGGCGGCGACCGGCGTGGCCGGCAGAGCGCCGGCCTGCTGGTGGTCGAGCGTGGCGGCGGGTACGGCGGCACCAGCGACGTGGTGGTGGACCTGCGTGTGGACGACCACCCGGACCCCGTCGCCGAGCTGGGGCGCCTGCTCACTGTGCACACCATGCTGTTCGGACGGCCCGACCCGGCCACACTGCTCGACCTGAGCGGCGCGGTCGCCGCCGAGGTGGCGGCGTTGCTCGGCGCGCTGGGCCATCCGGTGCACGAGGACGGCACGGAAGCGGCGTTGATCTCCTGGGCCGGGTTGGAGAACCTGGAGGAGCGGCTGGTGCCGGGGCGGATCGACCCGGTGGTGCTGACGCACCTGCGCGGTGTCGCCCCGCACGTCCCCGCACCCCGCGCCGCGAGCTGACCCCGGCCGCCCTGACCCGAGGCGGCTACACCGGCTGGCTCAGCCCTTGACCCGGGGCACCAGCCGGTGCACGACGGTGAGCGCCAACGCCATCACCACCGCCATCGTGCCGGCGATCCCGGCGGCGCTGCCCGCGTACCCGACGAACAGTGGGCGGCGGGCCAGCTCCTCCGGCCCGGTGCCGCGCAGGTCGAGCAACCAGGTCAGGGAGAGTCCGCAGACCACCAGGGCGAGCACACCACCGAGCCCGAGCACGAGTGCCGCGACCCGGTGCGCGTCACCGGGGGCGATCTCGGCCTGCTCCCGCTGGGTGACCAGCAGCAGCAACCCCGCCAACGCCGCCCACACACCCACCACCAGGTACGCGGCGACGGCGTCGCTGGGCCGGTGCCAGCCGGCGGAGAGGGTGGCGACCCCGGCGACGGCGGCGTAGCCGGCACCGATGAAGGCGCCGACGGCCCGCACCTTGCGCGGCAGCACGAGCATCAGCGCGACCGCCACCGAGGCGGCCACCGTGGCGTGCCCGCTCGGGAGGCTGTTGCCCACTGCGGCGCGTTCCGGGTCGACGCCGTAGTCGGGCCGGTTCAGCCCGTACTTGAGAAGCTGGGTGGTGACGTTCGCTCCGGCGATCAGCAGGGTCGCGGTGATCGCCAGGGCGATCCGCCCCCGGATCAGCGCGATGAACCCGATCGTCGCGGTGACGGCCAGCAGCGAGACCACCGACATCGCGTTGAGGATCCGGTCGACCGGGCCGTCGATGGTGTCCTGCCCGATCCGGTTGCCGGTGAGGGCGACCGTGTCCACCCACTGACCGATCTCGAGGTGCACGGCCACCCGCCACACGGCGAGGAAGGCGGCCGCCTGGACGAGGGCCAGTACGACCAACCAGACCGCGGTCCAACCCCGTGCCGTCGCGCGCATCCGCACACCGTAGCGGCAGGTGTCGGCGGTCCGACCGGTGGCCCGCCGCCAATCGCCGGTTAGGTTGTGCCGGAGGCGAGGAGGCGGTGGTGAGTGGAACACCGGAGCGCGACAGCGGCCCGGCCGAACCCGGTCCGGAGCAGCGTGAAGGCGACAATCCGGGGCCGGTGCGGGCCGGCGCCGACGCCGGTCCGGGTGGGCCGGTGCGGGCCGAGTCGCTGACGGATCTGCTGGGCGGGCGACGCGGTGCCATCGACGCCACCCTGCCGCCGCTGGCGTTCGCGGTGGGCTGGTTGCTGGGCGGCGAGTCGCTGTGGGGCGGGGTCGGCGCGGCGCTGGCCGTGGGCGCGGTGGTGGCCGGCGTACGGCTGCGTCGGGGTGACCGGCCGCGCTCGGTGCTGATCGGGCTGCTGGCCGTCTGCGTGGCGGCGTTGATCGCGGTGCGCACCGGCCGGGCCGAGAACTTCTTCCTGATCCAGGTGTTGTCGAACGCCGCGAGTGCTCTGGCGTGGACGGTCAGCATCGTGGTGCGGTGGCCACTGCTCGGTGTGCTGGTCGGCGCGGTGCTGGGCCAACGGGCCCGGTGGCGGCGCGATCCGGCGCTGCTGCGCGGCTACGGCCGGGCCAGTTGGGTGTGGACGGCGACCTACCTGCTGCGGCTCGCCGTGTTCGTGCCGCTCTACCTGGGTGGGCAGGTGCTCGCGCTGGTGGTGGCCCGGGTGGCGCTGACCTGGCCGCTGGTCGCCGCGGCGCTGGCGCTGAGCTGGGTGGTGCTGCGTCGCTCGCTGCCGGCCGGGCACCCGGGGCTGCGTCACCCGGTGGCCCCGCCGCCTCGCTGAAACCGGCCCCGCGCGGCCGGACTCGGGGCCGGGAAGCGGCCGGACTCGGGGCAAAAAGGTGGAGAGGCCGCCACGGGGGGAGCGGCCTCTCCGGTGACGTACGTTACTCCGTCACGGACCTCGGTGTGATCCCGCGAGGGCCCGAATTTCTGGGCTTTTTCGCGGCTGGCTTCAGTCCGGGCGGTGGGGTGGGCCAGCCGATCCGCTGCGTCGGCCAGATGGCCGGCCCACCCCGGCCTGACCGTGGGTGTCAGGCCGTCCCGCCGGCCCCGGTCCGTCGTTCCCCGGACCCGGGCCGGATCCCGGGGTGGGCGGTCCACGCCACCCACCCCGGGTCGTCTCAGCCGTTCGGGAACATGCTGCCGTAGTCGGCGTACGCCATGGCGACGTCAGCCTGCGCCCAGAACCGGTGGTAGTTGAAGCTCGGCTCCGGACCACCGTCCAGGTACGCCTGCACCTTGGGCCACTCCGGGTCGTTCTTGTAGAAGGACCGGATGTCGAGGAAGCTCTTGCCGGCGGCGATGGCGTCGCCGTTCGGCATCGTCCCGGTCCAGCCCGACGGGACGTAGAGGCCCTGCCCGGTGGACGCGTTGTAGACGTCGTCGAAGCGCCGGTAGTCGCCACGCTTCTCGGTGGTGGAGACACCCTTGGCGTCGCTGGCGGCCGACAGCGCGTCGAGCAGCCCCTTGGCGGTGTCCTTCGCCGCCACGTTGCCCGACTTGGCCGCGTACGCGATCAGGATCCGGGCGTAGGCGGCCGTGACACCGACGTCCTGACCCTTGCTGATCACCTCGACGTGCAGGCCGGTGTTGGGCTGCGGGTTGGACGGGTTCCAGGTGGTCGGCTGACCGGTCCACGCCATGTCCGACGGGATCGACCAGTTGGTGCCGAGGGTGGTGTTGGCGATCGCCCAGGGCACCCACTTGTCCAGCAGCGCCTTGGCCTTCGCGTTGCCGGTCTGCTGGTACAGCTCGGCGATGCGCTGCATCGACCAGGCCTGCATACCGAACCACTGGTTCGACGGCGGGTCGTTGTAGACCGGGTCGACGTCGTAGAACATGCCGTAGAAGGTGCTGGTGCCGGCCGGCGGCTGGGCGTAGCTACCGTCCCAGCTGTTGGTGGCGCCACCGGCGATGCCGCCCTCGGCGGACTGCAACCAGGTGTAGAACTCCAGCTGCCGCTCGAAGCTCTTGGTCCAGTCGGCGACAGCTGTCGACGACTGCGGCTTCAGCTCCGGGGTGTTGGTCAGCGCCCAGGCCGCGAACGGGTTCTGGTAGCCGAAGTGGTTGTGGCTGGAGCCGATCCGCCAGGACCAGTTCTGGCTGGCGTCGTACGCGCCGCCCCAGGCGTAGTACCAGGACAGCAGGTAGTGCGCCGAGTCCTTGCCGCTGCCGGCGGGGCAGGTGCTGGCCCCGACGCAGTTGCCGATCTTCTTGAAGTACTTGTCGAACATCGCGTACCGCAGGTAGTCGCCCATCTTCGCGGCCTTGGTGATGGTGGCCGCGACGTCGGCCTGCTTGTTCTGCGCCTTGGACCAGGTCAGCGCCCAGTACGCGGCCTGCACGGCGCGGGCGTCGGCGTCCGGGGCGTTCGTGTACTTCCACTGCTTGGCGGGCGCGCCGGTGTCCTTGACGAACAGGTCGAGGTAGCCGTACTGACCGCCGTGCTCGAAGGTGTCGCAGGAGGGCTGCGGAACGGTCTCCCACACCGACTCCTGGGTGCCCCGCTGGAAGGTGTTGATGTAGGCCGGCTTGGTGGTGCCGTCACCGCAGCGGCCGAAGCCGTAGGTGTTGTCGACGTCCATCAGCCAGTGCATGCCGTAGATGTCGCCGGTGCCGTAGGTGGACTGCAACTCCGAGCGCAGCGGGTCCTGGCCGACCGAGACGTTCGGGTTCAGCGCCGACGGGTACTGGCTGGGCAGGTTGTACTCCGCGGCGTACTGCGGGGTGCCCGCGGAGCCGGCGGTCGGCTGGTCGGCGTGGGTGGGGATGATGTACTTCTCCATCACCGTCCAGGCGTTGTTGAACGGGGCCCAGTTCTGGGTGACCTTGCCGTAGTAGGCCTCCAGCCAGAGCCAGAAGCTGAACGCCTCCGACGTGGTCTCGTGACCGTGGTCGGGCGCCTCGACGATCAGCGTCTCCACCGAGTGGTACGGCACGCCCTCGGGGCTGAAGTAGCCCGAGTTCTTGATCTTGCCGTACTGCTCGAGGAACTTCGCGGTGTAGGCGTTGTCGCCGCCGGGGGTGTCGTTGTCGATCTCGGTGGCGCTGACCGCCAGCGAAGCGAGACCGGTGGCGGAGGCGGTGATGGTGGCGGCGCCGCCGACGGTGTCGGTGTCCTCCGCCGCGGCGACCGTGACGGTGACCCCGGTGTTCCAGTTGCTCGGGGTCAGCGTGGTGGTGGCCGGCGAGACCGTGACGTCGGTGTCACCGGTGCGGGTGAGGGTGACCGGCACGTTGGCCGTCGGGGCGGCGCTGAGCTTCAGGTTGAAGGTGGCGCTGCCACCCTCGGTGACGCTCACAGCGGACGGGGTGGCGACCAGTGTCGGGCCGTTGGCGGCCCCGACGGTGAACGCCTTCTCGTCGACACCGATGCCGTTGGCGTTGTCGTACGCCTTGGCCTGGACGGTGTAGCTGCCGGCCGGCAGGTCCTCCTGCGTGTACGCGTACGGAGCGGAGGTGTCGGTGTTGATCAGCAGGCCGTTGCGGTAGAACTCGACCTTGCTGATCGTCCCGTCCGGGTCGCTGGCGGTGGCCGTTAGCGGCACGTCGGCCGGCGCGGTGAACGGCCCGGCCGGCAGGCCGAGGGAGACCGTCGGCGGCTGGTTGGCCGGGGTGCCGTTGCAGGGAGTGCCGTTGAGCGTGAACGAGGTCGGCTTCGGGTTGCTGCCCGAGTGGGCGCCGTTGAAGCCGATGGTGGTGGAGGCCCCGGTGGCAAGGTTGCCGTTGTACGACTCGTTGGTGGCGGTGACCTCGCTGCCGGTCTGGCTGAATCTGGCCGACCAGCCCTGGGTGACCCGCTGACCGCTGGTCGGGAAGGTCCACTTGAGCGTCCAGTTGCTCACCGCGTCACCCAGGTTCTTGATGGTGACGTTCGCGGTGAAGCCGGTGTTCCAGTCGTTGGTCGCGTAGACCACGTCGCAGGCGGGTGCGGCCTGTGCGGCGCCGGCCGGCAGGGTCACCCCGCCGACGGCGAGCAGCGCGGCGGCGGCGAGCGCCACGCGCCGGCGTATTGCCAGTTGTCTCATGTGCGCGGTGTCTCCTCGGACCAGGCCGGGATGGTCCCCGGCGAGGCGCCTGCCCGCGAGGGTGGTGGTGGTCCGCGGGGATGTCGAGGCGCCGGGAAGGTGGTCTTCCCCGGGCCCGGCCGGGGTAGGGCGTGCGGCCCGCACGGGAAGGGGTCCCGCCGGCTGCGCTCGGGTGACCGTGACCGGAGCTGGTGCTGCCGGCTGCCCTCGGTGGACCCGCACTCACGCGATGTGGCTCCTGTCGCGTCGAATCGACAGTGTGCCATGGAAGCGCTCCCACAACAAGCGCACGGAGCGCCGGATCAGCTCCTTGTTTCGATCTCGTTTTGGGTCTTTCACAAAGGCGTGACGGGCGTTACAGTCGCAACATCGGTCGATGGGAGCGCTTCCATCGACAAGGTTCCAACAAGAAGATCGCTGGGGTCGTTCCTGACGAGCCCAGGGAACCAGACCGAGGGCCGACGACGGGCCAGCCCGGACGCCGTCGTCAGCCATCGTCCCGCCACAGGGAGGGAGGTGGAACCAGAGCCACTCGCGTGGCCCGGCTCCCGCGCGACACGCACGGCAGGACCCAAATTTTGCCCGTGTGTGTGCAGTTACGGTGGGGACGGGGGTTGCCCTCCCCCGTCCCCACACTAAACCCCCGTACACGATAGGAAAAGAGGCCGACGGGACAGGCGCGCCGCGCCGCCCGGACGGCCTCGTTCGCTGCCCGGGGCCACACACCCGCCTCCCACCCGCCAGCGCCGGCCGTCCTGACGGCCGGCAGACCGGCCGGCAGCGTCTGCCCTATCATGGGAGCGCTCCCGAATCTTTCGGCGGTGGCCCCGTATCCATGAGGAGAATCCATGTCGATACCTATCGGGCCCGCCGGCCCGCTGCGCTTCCCGGACAACTTCGGCTGGGGCGCGGCCACCTCCGCCTACCAGATCGAGGGCGCCGCCAAGGAGGACGGGCGCGGCGAATCAGTCTGGGACACCTTCAGCCGCGTCCCAGGGCGCACCCGCAACGGCGACACCGGCGACGTGGCCATCGACCACTACCACCGCTACGCCGAGGACCTCGACCTCATGCGCGACCTCGGGTTGCGCAGCTACCGCTTCTCCATCTCCTGGCCCCGGATCCAGCCCGACGGCACCGGCACGCCCAACCAACGCGGCCTCGACTTCTACCGCCGCCTCCTCGACGGCCTGCACGAGCGCGGAATCACCCCGATGGCCACCCTGTTCCACTGGGACCTCCCGCAGGCGCTCCAGGACGCCGGCGGCTGGGAGTCACGCGACACCGCCCACCGCTTCGCCGACTACGCCGACGTGGTCTTCCGCGCCCTCGGCGACCGGGTACCGGCCTGGCTCACCATCAACGAACCCAAGACCGTGGTGCAGAACGGCTACCTCACCGGCCACCACGCCCCCGGGCGGCAGGACCCGGACGCCGCCTACCTGGTCGCCCACCACCTGCAACTCGCCCACGGGTACGCCGTCGCCGCGCTGCGGGCCACCGGCAGCGACAGCCGCATCGGCCCCGCGCTCAACCTGCACCCCTGCTATCCCGCCGACGACTCCCCGCAGGCTGCCGCGGCCGCCCACCTCTACGACGCCTACGAGAACCGCCTCTACCTCGACTCCCTGCTCAAGGGCAGCTACCCGGAGGACCTGCTGGCCGACCTGGGCCCGCAGAGCCGGATGGTCCAGGGCATCCGCGACGGCGACCTGCAGACCATCTCCGCGCCGATCGACCTGCTGGCCGTGCAGTACTACACCCCGATCTACGTCACCGGCGACGGCGGCACCGCGCACCGCTGGGCGACCTCCGAGGCCGAATGGCAGCAGATCTACCCCGAGGGGATGTACGACCTGCTGACCAGGATCACCCGCGAATACGGGCCGATCCCGCTCACCATCACCGAGAACGGGCTGCCCACACCGGACACCCTCGGCGCGGACGACACCGTCCAGGACGCCGGCCGGATCAGCTTCCTACGCGACCACCTCACCGCCGCGCACCGGGCCATCGCCGACGGCGTGCCGCTGGAGAGCTTCCACGTCTGGTCACTGCTGGACAACTTCGAGTGGGACCAGGGCTACGACCAACGCTGGGGCCTGGTCTACGTGGACTACGCCACCCAGCGTCGGGTGCTCAAGAACTCCGCCACCTGGTACCGCTCCGTCATCGCCGACGGCGGCTTCTGACCGCGCCGCCACCCGGACGGCCGGGCCCGGACGGCTCGGCTCGGGTGAGCCGTGACCGTCCGGGCCTCGGCCGGCTAACTCAGCGGGGCAGCGCCTGCTGCAACTCCGCCCGCAGGGCCGGGGTGAGCATCTCCCCCGCCTGCTTGGCCAACCGGGCCATCTCGTAGCCCACCACGCCGATGTCCGCGTCACCGGCGGCCAGCGTGGCCAGAATCGAACCGTCACGGATCTGCATCACCAGGAAGTAGCCACGGCCCATCTCGACCACCGTCTGCTTGACGACATCGCCGTCGAACATCGATGCCGCGCCCGCGGTGATACTCATCAGCCCGGAGGTCACCGCGGCGAGCTTGTCCGCGTTGTCACGCGGCAGGTGATCGGAGATCGCCACCAGCAGCCCGTCAGAGGAGACCACCACCGCGTGCGCCACACCCGGCACCCGCTCCGCGAACGCGCTCACCAGCCAGCTCAGGTCACGCGCCTCCTGGCTCAACGTCGTCACTGTCGTCGTCCCCCTTCGTCGTGCCCCCCGGACGGTGGCACGGGTATCTCGGTGGTGTCCTCAGCCTCGGCGCGCCGTACTCCGCTGTAGAGCCGCGAGAGCATGCCGCCGACCGCCTCCGGGTCCGGGTCGGTGCGGGTCGGTGCCGTCATCGGTTGTGCCGAACGGGTGACCGCGCTCAACTGCGCCATGGGCACCCGCACCGGCAATCCCCGCTCATTGGTGCCGGCGGTCACCGGGATCGTCGGTGGCGCCGCCGCAGCGGGCACCACCGGCGCGGTCGGGCCCTGCCGCGAATACCAGCCCCCGCCTGTACCGCGAGCAGCGGCGGGGGTCAACACGTCCTCGGCGCGTACCGGCACCGGGCGGCCCTGACGCGGCACGCCGACGCCCGGCGGGCGGCCGGCCACCGGCAGGTCCCGCACCGCGCCGTTCGACAGCGGGCCAGGGCCCTGCCGGGCTGCCCCGGGCTGCGCAACCAGCCCTCGCGCCGCGCTCGCCGCCAGCATCCGCGCCGACGGGGGCGCGTCCAGCTCCACACTGCCCGCCGGCGCCAGCAACACGGCGGGCAGGGCGAGCCGGGCGACCAGGCCGTCCTCGCCGCCCTCCAACCGCACGCGGACGCCCAACCGGGCGGCGAGGTGACTGACCACGAAGAGCCCCATCCGCTCCACCGCCGCGACGTCAGCGGCCGGAGGGCTGGCCAGCACCTCGTTCGCCTGCACCAACGCGGTCGGGCTCATACCCAGACCCCGGTCGACGATCTCGATCAGCGCACCCCCCGCCTCGACCCGGGCGGTCACCACTACGACGGTGTCCGGGCGGGAGAAGGCAGTGGCGTTTTCCAGCAGCTCGGCCAGCAGGTGCACCAACTCGCCGACCGCGTGCCCGACCGCGTGCACATCGGCCACCGACTCGATCCGGACCCGCTGGTACTGCTCGATCTCCGCGGCGGCGGCCAGCAGCACCGCACCGAGCCCGACCGGCCGGTTCCACCGGCGGGTCGAGTCGGTGCCGGCGAGCACCAGCAGGCTCTCGTCGTTACGGCGCATCCGGGCGGCCAGGTGATCGAGCTTGAACAGGTTCTCCAGCTGGTCCGGGTCGCTCTCCTCGCGCTCCAGGTCGTCCAGCAGCTCCAGTTGACGCTCCACCAGCACCTGGCTACGGCGGGCCAGGTTGACGAACATCGCGTTGACGTTGCGCCGCATCAGCGCCTGCTCGACGGCGACGGTGACCGCGCTGCGGTGCACCGCCACGAACGCCTCGGCCAGCTCGCCGATCTCGTCGAGTGAACGGACCACCGCCGGCGCGACATCGATGCGCGGCACCCCACCGGTGACGGTCTTCAGTCGGTCCAGGGCGTCCGGCAACTCGACCTGAGCGATCCGCAGCGCCTGGCTGCGCAGCATCCTCATGGACCGCGCGACCGACCGCCCGATGAGCAACGAGATCAGCAGGGCGGCCAGCAGGACCGTGACCACCCCGCCGACGACCAGCAGGGTCGTCCTCAGCTGATCGTCGCTGGCCTCCTCGGCCTGCCGTACGGCGTCGTCGAGCACACCCGCCTCAAGCTGACGCAGCAACTCCTGACGCTGCTGGCTGGCCGACCACCACTGCTCCGACGGCAGCACCTGCGGCGACGCGGCGCCGGAGGACAGGCTGCGCTCCTCCAACCCGGTGGCGACCAGGAAACTCGGCGACACCGAGGTCTCGTCGTAGCGGCGGATCTGCGCACTGGTCGCTGCCACCCGGAACGCGCCGAGCGCGGTGAGTTGCTGACCGCGCAGGTCGGCGAGGACCACCCGGTCCTCGGTGCCGTACGCACCGGCGCGGGCGGCGGCGTAGAGCTGGCCCCGCACCCGGGAGGAGAGTTCCTTGACCCGGGCCAACTGGACGTAGCGCAGCACCGCGTCGTTCAACGCCGGCTGGTTCTGCCCCGGCGTCGGTTCGGCGAGCAGGTCGAGCAACGCCCCGACGGCCCGGTGGTAGTTGCTCAGGATGGTCTCGGTGCTGAGCACCGCCGGCGGAATCGCCGAGCGGATGTCGACCACCTGGTCGTACGCCTCCAGCGCCTCGGAGAAGGCCACCCGCCAGGACGCGTCCGCGTCCGCCAACGGCTCGGCGGCCCGGCTCAAATCCACGATGGCCTTGTCGGTGGCCGCCTGCAACGGCTTCAGGTCGTTCGCGGCGGCCTGCCGGTCACCACCCTTACGCAGCTCACCCAGCTCGCCCGCCGAACGGTCACGCTCCTGCTGGAGCTGGTGCACCGCCGCGGTGATCTGCCGGCCGATGCCGACCTGACTGGAGAAGTCGTTCAACGCCGTCGTCCGCCCCACCAGGGTGCTGGTCTGCACCCCGGCGAGCAGGAGGAACGCCATCGACGGCACCAGCAGCACGGTGGCGAGCTTCGTGCTCATCCGCCAGTCGCGCAGCCGGAACGGCGACCGCCGTCGATGCGGAACGACTCGGACATCGAAGCGGCGTCGGCGATGGTTCGACACCGCGCCGTTCGCCGGGTCGGGACCTGCCGCCACCCTGCCTCCTCCGTCCTACCGCGTCCACCGCGGTCGGGGGAGCGCAGTCCATCCAACCAGGCTCGGTACCGCTGTCAACGGCCCGGGCGAGGCCGAGGTTCAGGAAGGATACTGCGGGTGGGAACCTCCTGCCGTGGTCGGTAAAACCAGCTCGTCCGTCCGGCCGATGTCGGCGAGCTCGATCGCGTCACCGAAGCGCCCCAGCGCCACCAACGCGGCACCGGTGGCGCCGATCTCCGGGTTGCGTTGATGCGACACCGGTCTCGGTGCCAGCGCGGTCGCGAAGGCCTGCCGCCACCACACCGAGGCGGCCACCGCACCGCCCCCCAGCACCACGCCGACCGGTTTGTCGATCGTGGACTCCAGCACCCCGAGATCCTCGGCGACCAGCTCGCACAACCCCTGCATCAGCCCGGCCAGGATGTCGACCGAGGTGCTGCTGAAACTCAGACCGCGCAGCTCACCGCTGCCCGCCGGCGCCAACCCGGGCGGCCGGTCGCCACCGAAGCGGGGGTCCGCCGGTCGGCCACCACCCGCCGGCACCAGCGCCAGCGCCGCGTCCAGCTCGGCGCCCCGCGGCAACCGCAGCTCCCGGTTCGCCCAGGCGAACAGGTTGCCCCCGTTGGCGTACGCGGCCCCGGTCACCACGTGGTCGTGGTCGACCCGGTACCGCCACAACCGTTCGGGCAGGCGCGGCATCGGCTCGCCCGCCGGGATCCGCTGCATCAACCGTACGGCTGCGGAGGTGCCCACTGTGACGGCGGCCCGGCTCGGGTCGACGCAGCCCGAGCCGACGTTCGACGCCCCACCGTCGCCCACCGGCGGCGACCATCGGGCCTGCGCCAACTGCGGCCACCGACGGGCCAGGTCGGACCGGAGCCGGCCGTGCCAGTCCAGCTCGCCGAGTGGCGGCAGCTCCTCCGGTCGCGCTTCGGCCAGCGTCAGCGCCTCCTCGTCCCAGCTCAGGGTGCGCAGATCCAGCAGACCGGTCCCGGAGGCCTGGGAGATCGACATCGGCGCCGCGTCGAGCAGTTCGCCCAGCACGTACTCGGGCAGACCGACGAACCGGGCGATCTGGGTGCCGGACTGCTCACGCAACCAGGGCAACCGCATCGACCAGTACGACCGGTGCCACCAGCAGCCGGTGCGCTGGTGGAAGCCGTCCGGGTCGGCCGGCCCGGCGGTGCGCCCGACCGGGGCGGGCCGGGTGTCCAGCCAGGTGATCACCGGGCCCATGGGGGCGCCGTCGCGGCCCAGCGGGAGCACCGAGTGCCACTGGGCGGAGATCGCCACCAGGCCGACGTCGTGCAGGTGGCCCGAGTCGGCCAGCTCGTCCAGGCACTCGACCAGGCTCGCCAGATAGTCCCGGGCGGACAGCGTGCCGGTGCCGTCGTCGCCCATGGCGAGGTCGACCTTGCGGCGGGCCAGGGCACCCGGCAGCGGCTGGGTGCCCGCGTCCAGCACCAGCCCGCGTACCGAGGAGGTGCCCAGGTCGAGCGCGAGAATGTTCATCGCCGGTCAAGTTACCCCGTGCCAGCCGGCCGACGGGCGCGTAGGGTGGATCACATGCTCGCGCAGTTGACCAGTTGGTGGCCCGCCGACCCGGCGGCCATCTCCCGCGCGTAGCTCCATCCACGCGGCCGCCATCGAGGCGGTCGCCGGATCTCCCGGCTCCAGGGCCGCCCGACGGCGGCACCCAGCCCGACGGAGACTCCGATGACCCACCTGACCGACCTGCTCGCCGCCGTCGCGCACGGCGTCGACCCCGGCCCCTTCGCGCTGCTGCGCCGCGAGGGCGCGGACGAACTGGACCTGTTCACCGGCCCGATCGACACCGTCGAAGCGCTCACCGACCTCCCGCTGCCGGCGGGCCCGCCCGGGGCACGGACGCTGGCCCTGGTGCCGTACCGGCAGATCACCGAACGCGGCTTCGCCTGCGTCGACGACGGCGCCCCGCTGGAGTTCCTCCAGGTCCGCGAGCACCAACGGATCGCGCTGGCCGACGCCCTCGCCGCGCTGCCCGACGAACCGGTGCACACCACCGACGCCGGCTTCGACGTCAGCGACGAGGAGTACGCGCGGACCGTGCAGCGGGTGCTGTCCGAGGAGATCGGCCGCGGCGAGGGCGCGAACTTCGTCATCCATCGCGCCCTGCACGCCACGGTGCAGGGCCCACCGCTGGGGGCCGCGCTGGCCGCACTGCGCCGGCTGCTGATCGCCGAACGCGGCGCATACTGGACGTTCGTGGTGCACACCGGCACCCGGACGCTGGTCGGCGCCAGCCCGGAGCGCCACGTCAGCGTCGACGACGGACTGGTGATGATGAACCCGATCAGCGGCACCCTCCGCTGCCCCGGTGGCGTCGCGGACCGGGCGGCCCTGCTGCGTTTCCTCGCCGATGAGAAGGAGACCGAAGAGCTGTACATGGTGCTCGACGAGGAGCTGAAGATGATGGCCACCGTCGCCGAGCACGGTGGGCAGGTGATCGGGCCGTACCTGAAGGAGATGTCGCACCTGGCGCACACCGAGTACCTGCTCGCCGGGCGGGGCACCCGTGACGTGCGGGAGGTGCTGCGCGAGACGATGTTCGCCCCCACCGTCACCGGCAGCCCGATCGAGAACGCCTGCCGGGTGATCGCCCGCCACGAACACCGGGGCCGGGGCTACTACGGGGGCGTGCTGGCACTGCTCGGCCAGGACGACGCCGGCCGGCAGACGCTCGACGCCCCGATCCTGATCCGGACCGCCGAGATCTCCCCCACCGGCCGACTGCGGGTGCCGGTCGGCGCGACCCTGGTCCGGCACTCGACGGCGGCCGGCGAGGTGGCCGAGACGCACGCCAAGGCCGCCGGCGTGCTGGCCGCGCTCGGCCTCGGGCCGGCGGCGTCCGTCGGCGACAGCGGGCCGGTCGCGCGGCTGACCGACGACCCGGCGGTACGCGACGCGCTGGCCGCCCGCAACGCACCGCTGGCGCGGTTCTGGCTGGACCAACGCGCACCGGACGCGCCCGGACTGCCCGGACTGGTCGGCCGCCGGGTGTTGATCGTGGACGCCGAGGACACCTTCACCGGAATGCTGGCCCACCAACTGAGCGCGTTGGGTCTCGCGGTGACCACCCGTCCCTGGCACGCGAGCGGCCCGGTCGACGACTACGACCTGGTGGTCGCCGGTCCCGGACCGGGCGACCCGGGCAGCGCGGACGAGCCGAAGATGCTGGCGCTGCGCAAGCTGCTGACCGGACTGCTGACCACCGGCCGTCCCACCCTCGCGGTCTGCCTCGGCCATCAGGTGCTGGCCGGGCTGCTGGGGCTGACGCTGCACCGCCGGGACGCGCCCTACCAGGGGTTGCAGCGGGAGGTGACGCTGTTCGGCCGGGCCCGCCGGGTCGGGTTCTACTCGACGTTCACCGCCCGCGCCGAGGCCGACCGGCTGGCCACCGCGTACGGGCCGGTGGAGCTGGCCCGCGACCCGGACGACGGCGCCGTGCACGCCCTGCGGGGGCACGGCTTCGCCGGCGTGCAGTTCCACGCGGAGTCGGTGCTCAGCCCGGACGGGCTCGCCGTGCTCAGCGAGCTGTTGACCGGGCTGCTGCCCGCGCCGCGCCCGGACGAGCTGTCCGCGACGCGCGGAGGCGCATAGTCGCCCCGGCCCGGGGGTAGGGCTGAATGGACCGGTGGCGCGGACGGACCGAGAGCCTCCGCCCGCGCCGCCGGTCGCCTCGCCCCGTCAGCCGGTCAGCCGGTCAGGCCCGCCTTCAGCGCGGCACCCATCTGTACTGCGCGCCGGGCGGTCAGCGCGCAGGCCCCGAGCGCCACGGCGTCCGGGGCGATCTCCCCGTTGTTGCTGGTGTGCGAGGGGCCGTAGGGGTTACCGGCGATGAACTGACTGGTGTCGGTGTAACCGGGGGTGACCACCACACCGCCCCAGTGGTAGAAGACGTTGAACAGCGAGGTCAGCGTGGTCTCCTGACCCCCGTGCGACGTCGCCGTCGAGGTGAAGGCGGAGTAGACCTTGTTGGCCAGCGCGCCCTGGGCCCAGAGCGGGCCGGTGGTATCGATGAACTGCTTCAGCTGCGCCGCGACCATGCCGTACCGGGTCGGCGCGCCGAGGATCACCACGTCGGCCCAGGCCAGGTCGTCGACCATCGCCTCGGGCACGTCCTGGGTCTCCAGGCGGTGCGCCTGCCAGCCGGAGTTGGAGCGGATCGCCTCGTCGGGCGCCAACTCGCGCACCTTGCGCAGGCGCACGTCGGCACCGGCGTCCCCGGCGGCCTCACACACGGCCTGCGCCATCTGGTACGTGATGCCGGTGGCGCTGTAGTAGATCACCGCTACCTTGGTCTGGGCAGCCATCAGAGTGTCCCCTTCTTTTTTTCGGATCAGCTCCCGCGACTACCCGCTGCGGACGTGCTCTAACGACTGCCCCCGGCGCTGCCGGCTACCGGTCCGTCTGCTCAAGTTTTCCGCAACTTCCCGGTCGTTTCGGCCCGACGTCGCGCGCGGACCGCGATCCTGGTGCCATCGGTGCCGGCGGGATCGAGCCGCCGCCCCGCACCGGGCACCTGAACGGGGGATCGCGCTCCGCCGGCAACGGCGCTGGCGTAGCGCGATCAGGGGACGATCACCGTTCCCACGCCCCGCTCCGGCTCAGTGGACCAGGGCCGCCATCAGCCGGTCCAGCTCGGCCGCCGGGTCGACGGTGAGACCGGTGTGCACCGGCCCCGTCTGGATCATCGTGCTGCGCGGCGCGGCCAGCCAGTGGAACCGCTCACCGAGCCGCATCCGGGTCGCCGGCCCGTCACCGGAGCAGGTCCGGTCCCAGGAGTCGAGCACCGCGGCCACCGCCGGCAGGTCCACGTCGGGCGCCAGCGCGCGAACCCGGTCGGCGTCCAGGTGCGTCCGCGCGGCCAGGAAGTCGCGCTGCTGGCAGTAGAGCAACACCCCGACGTTGATCTGCTCACCGCGCTCGATTCGGGGCACGAGCCGGATCAGCGCGTACTCGAAGGGTTGCCTCATGCCCCGCTCCCCGATGGCAGCCAGTCGGCCGTGCGGGCGACCCGGCGGGACAGGTGATCCAGGTACGCGCGGCGCGCCGCGTCGGCCGTCTCGAAGTCGGCGGCGGTCAACCACTCCCCCGGCACCAGGGCCAGCACCTCGGTGAGCAGCTCCGGGGTGACCTGGGGGGCCAGCTCGGCGTCGGCCTCGGCCAGCCGCGACGCGTACGGGCCCAGCACGTGATCCTCAGCGCGGTAGGCCCGGTGCACAGCGGCCTCGGCGCGCGGCCAGTTGTGGTGGAAGTACAGGCAGGCGCCGTGGTCGATCAGCCACAGCTCCCGGTGCCAGACGAGCAGGTTCGGGTTGCGCCAACTCCGGTCGACGTTTTCCACGAACGCGTCGAACCAGAGCACCCGGGAGGCCAACGCCGGGTCGACGGGGTGCGCCACCGGGTCGAAGCCCAGCGCCCCGGGCAGGAAGTCCATCCCGAGGTTGGCGCCGCCGCTGTTGCGCAGCAGCTCCTGCACCTCCTGGTCGGGCTCGGCCCGCCCGATCACCGGGTCGATGTCGAGGATCACCAGCGGCGGCACCCGCAACCCCAGCCGGCGCGCCAACTCACCGCAGATCACCTCGGCGATCAGCGCCTTGGGCCCCTGACCGGCGCCTCGGAACTTCGCCACGTAGGTGCCCAGGTCGTCGGCCTCCACCACGCCCGGCAGCGACCCACCCTCGCGCAGCGGGGTGACGTAACGGATCGCGGTGACCTGGCGGAGCACGCCGCCCACCCTACTGTGGCCGGCCGGAACGGGTGGCGGGCCGGCCCAGACCGGCACGCGCGGGTCAGTCGAGCTTGTCGCGCAGGTTGTCGACCTGGGTCTGCAGGCGGTCCACCGCGTTCTCGTTGTTGACGAACGTGGTGATGCCCGCGGCCAGACCGAGCCCGATCAGCACGGCCAGGATGCTGAGCACCAGACCGCCGATCGACACGCCACGACCGGTCACCCCGGGTCGGCGCGCCATCTTGAGGCCGACGATGCCGAGGATGATCCCGATGATGCCGAGCACCAACCCCAGCCAGGCGAGGATCGCCGTCAGCACGCTGAACAGAGCGGCCACTCCGAACACCAGGGCGAAGGTCGCCGCGGCACTCGTCTTCGCGCGGGCGTCCCCCCGATGGCCGCGGGACCCGGCCGTTACGCCGGCGCCCCGCGCCGGCTCGCTTGCGGCAGTCATGAGATTCCCTTCCGTACGCGCGGCGCGCGCACTTCCGGCGAGCCGCATTCCCCCGACGACCGCCGTTACGCCTCCCACCAGCAGAAGTGTCGGTGGTCGGCCCTAGGCTGGCCGCCCAGCCACGAAAAGGAGCGCCCGATGCCTGTCGACCTCAGCGCTGCCGACGCGCTGGCGCTGCGGATGACCAGCCTGCTGCTGCGCCCACACCCGAGCACCCGACCCGGCACCGTCGCCGAGGTGGTCGAGTGGTTCGGCGCGATGCAGGCACAGGATCTGGCCAGCGGGCTGTGGTCGCTGGGCGCCCGGCTGCCCGGTCGCGGCGTGGCCGACGTGCAGGCGGCGTTGGAGCGGCGTGAGGCGCTGCGCACCTGGCCGATGCGGGGCACCGTGCACCTCGTCCCGCCCGCCGACGCCCGCTGGATGCTGGAGCTGACCGGCGTACGATCCCTGGCCGGCGTGGCGACCCGACGCGCGCAGCTCGGGCTCACCGAGGCCGACGCGGACCGGGCGGTGGACGTCCTCGGCACCGCGTTGGCCGGCGGCGGTCGACTCACCCGCGCGCAGTGCCTGGCCACCCTGCGGGCGGCCGGCCTGGGCACCGACGGGCAGCGCGGCTACCACCTGCTGTGGTATGCGAGCGTTCGCGGCGTGACGTGCGTGGCGCCGAACGTCGGCACCGAGCAGACCTTCGCCCTGCTCGACGAGTGGGCACCCACGTCCCACCGGCTGGAGCGGGACGAGGCGCTGGCCCTGCTCGCCCACCGCTACGTCCGCGGCCACGGCCCGGTCACCGACCGCGAGTTCGCCGGGTGGAGCGGCCTCACCCTCACCGACGCCCGACGCGGCCTGGCCGCCGCCGACGACGCACTGAGCACGGTACGCGTCGACGGCACTCCGATGTACGTCGACGCGGCAGTGGCCGACGCGCCGCGCACCGCGCCGGACGACGTGTTGGCGCTACCCGGCTTCGACGAGTATCTGCTCGGCTTCCGGGACCGCACGTTGATGCTCGACCCCGCCCACCAGGCGGCCGTCGTGCCGGGCAACAACGGCATCTTCCAGGCCACAGTGGTCCGCGCCGGTCGGGTGGTGGGCGTGTGGAAGCGCCGGATCGGCCGCACCGCGGTGACCGTGACGATCCAGCCGCTCAATACGCTCGACGTCGCGGCGCGGGCCCGGGTGGAGCGGGCGCTCGGGCGCTACGCCGACTTCCTCGGGCTGCCGGCCCGCTTCGACTGGCTGACCTGAGCGGGCCGCGTCACTCGTCGGCGGCCGGCGTCGGGGCCGCCGGTCGTGGGCGGGCGGCGCTGAGCAGGCCGACGATGCGGGCCACCCGGGGGTCGGCGCGGATCTGCGCCACGCTGGCCGGCAGCGGCAGCCGCCAGTTCGGGTACTCGTCCACAGTGCCCGGCATGTTGGGTTGGCGCACCTCGCCCAGCACGTCGTAGAGGGAGACACCGAGCAGCCGGGTTGGGCTGGCCGCGAGCGCGGCGTGCATGGCCACCACCACCTCGCCGTCGTCGGGCGTCGCCGTCGCCTCAGGCAACGCCGGATCGGCATCCGTCCTTTGCTCTGCACCCGCGGAGGCGACAGTCACGGTCGGTAGCTGCGGTGTCGGCTCGGGCAGCAGGTTCTCAGCCCGCAACATCGTGAGCAGCCGGTCCCGGTCGGCGGCGGCGCGGGCCCGCTCCACCGCCACATCGGTGTCGAGCAGCTTCAGCTCGTCGCGCACCCGCACGTGCTCACCGGTCAGGAAGCCCGGCGCGGTGGGCAGGTCGTGGGTGGAGATGGTGGCGAGGGCGTTGCGCGGCCACCGGGCCGGCGGGACGAAGTCACCGGCCTCGTCGCGCGCGAACCACAGCACTGTCGAGCCGAGCATGTTGCGCCCCCGCAACCCTCGGGTCACCGCCGGTTGGACAGTGCCGAGGTCCTCACCGACCACCACCGCGCCGGCCCGGTGCGCCTCCAACGCGAGGATGCCGAGCATCGCCTCGGCGTCGTAGCGCACGTAGGTGCCCTCGGCCGCGCCGCCGCCCGGCGGCACCCACCACAGCCGCCACAGGCCGGCGACGTGGTCGACCCGCAGACCACCGGCGTGCCGCAGGGTGCGGCGCAGCATGTCCCGGTACGCGGCGTAGCCGGTGGCGGCGAGCCGGTCTGGACGCCACGCGGCGAGCCCCCAGTCCTGGCCGAGCTGGTTGAAGTCGTCCGGCGGCGCGCCGACCCGCACACCCTGGGCCAGCACGTCGGCGAGCTGCCACCCGTCCGCGCCGCCCGGGTCGATGCCGACGGCCAGGTCGTGCACGACGCCGACCGGCATCCCGGCCGAGCGGGCCGCCGCCGTGACGGCGTCGAGTTGCTCGTCGCAGAGGTGTTGCAACCAGGCGTGGAAGGCGACCCGGTCGGCGAGGCGCCGACGCTGCTCGGCGACCGCCGGGGCGTCGGGGTGGTGCAGCTCCGCCGGCCAGGCACGCCAGTCATTGCCGTGCCGCTCGGCGAGCGCGCACCAGGTGGCGAAGCTGGCCAGCGCCGGGTCCGCGGCAAGATCCACCGGCTGGGCGTACGGGTGCAGCAACTCCAGGGCGCGCCGCTTGGCGGCCCACACCTCGTCGTAGTCGATCAGCGGCCCCCGGTCGGGACGCAACGCGTCTACCACCGCACGGGTCGCCGGGTCCGCCGCCCGGTACGCGGCGGTGTCGCTGACCCGCAGGTAGAGCGGATTGACGAAGCGTCGACTGGCCGGCGAATACGGTGAGGTGGCCACCGGGTGCGCCGGCCCGACCGCGTGCAGCGGGTTGAGCAGCACCAGCCCCGCCCCGTTGGCACCCGCCCATTCGGTGAACTCGGCGAGGTCACCGAGGTCACCCATGCCCCAGGAGCGCTCCGAGGTGAGCGCGTAGAGCTGGAGCATCCACCCCCAGCTCGACGGCGGCACCGGCAGTCGGCGCGGCACCACCACCACTGTCACCTCGCGGTCGGCGCAGGCCAGCCGGTGCCACCCCAGCGGCAGGTCCGCTGGCAGCTCACCGTCGACCGCGCGACGGCGACCGTCCTCCAGTGTCACCACCCCCGGGCCGGGCAGCGCCCGGCTGCGGCCGTGGGTGAGCACGACCGTCTCCGGCAGGGCGCTCCGGTCGACAGCACGGGCGGCGGCGAGTGCGGCGGCGATCGCCGACGGGCTGGTGGCGTCCACGCCGAGCAACCCCAGCACACCCACCACGGTCTGCGGTGCGACAGCGACGCGGCGGTGCCGCCAATCCTCGTACCAGGTGGAAACACCGTGCGCGTTTGCCAGCGCGGCCAACCGTCGGTTCATCCCGCCCCCGCTCCACGACGAAACCTGCAACCACCCTGCCACGCCCACCCCCACCCCGCAGGACACGGCGGGCCGCTCCGAACCCCCAGCGCCGATCTTGCACTTTCTGTCCCGACAGAAGGGGCAGTCCACCCCATGTCGACAACCGAAAGTGCAAGATCGGCGCGAAATGGACCGTCAGTCGGCGAGCGCTCCGGCGGCCCGGCCCTCGTGCAGGGTCAGGTTGCGGCCGTTTGCCGGGTCGAACAGGTGGATCTTCTCCAGGTTGAACCAGACCCGCCGGGACTGCCCCTCGGCGACGCCGGACTCGGCGGACAGCCGGGTCACCAGGTTGCCGCCGGCGCCGGCGAAGTCGGCGGCGCCGGCGTCGGCGGCCAGCTCCTCCAACTCGGCGGCGCTGGCCTTCTCCCCCTCGACGGTGAAGTAGACGTACTTGTCCGAGCCCATCGACTCGACGATGTCCACCGGCGCCTCGAACTCCATGCCCCGCCGACGGGTGTCGTCGTCGACCAGTTCGGCGTCCTCGAAGTGCTCGGGTCGGATCCCGAGGATCAGCTCGCGGGGCGCGTCGGCCGACTCCAGCTCCCGGCGGACCCGGTCACCGATCGGCACCTTGCCCAGGGCGGTGTGCAGCTCGCCGTCCTGCACCGCGGCGTGCAGGAAGTTCATCGACGGCGAGCCGATGAAGCCGGCCACGAAGAGGTTCTTCGGGTGGTCGTACAGCTCCTGCGGCGGCCCGACCTGCTGCACCGCGCCGCCGCGCATGATCACCACGCGGTCGCCGAGGGTCATCGCCTCGGTCTGGTCGTGGGTGACGTAGACGGTGGTGGTGCCGAGCTGCTTCTGCAGGCGGGACACCACGGTGCGCATCTGCACCCGCAGCTTGGCGTCGAGGTTGGACAGCGGCTCGTCCATCAGGAACGCCTTCGGCTGGCGGACGATCGCCCGGCCCATCGCCACCCGCTGACGCTGGCCACCGGAGAGGTTGGCCGGTTTGCGGTCCAGCAGCGAGGTCAGCTCCAGCACCTTCGCCGCCTCGTCGACCTTGCGGTCGATGGTCTCCTTGTCGAGCTTCGCCAGCCGCAGCGGGAACGCCATGTTCTCCCGCACTGTCATGTTCGGGTACAGCGCGTACGACTGGAACACCATGGCGATGTCCCGGTCCCGGGGTGCCTTGTCGTTGACCCGCTGCCCGGCGATGCGCAGCTCACCGGAGCTGATGTCCTCCAGCCCGGCGATCATGTTGAGGGTGGTGGACTTCCCGCAGCCCGAGGGCCCGACCAGGATCACGAACTCGCCGTCGGCGATCTCCAGGTCGACGTCCTGCACGGCGACGGTCCCGTCCGGGAAGCTCTTGCTCACCTTGTCCAGCACGATGTCAGCCATGACTACCCACCTATCCCTTGACCGCGCCGGAGGTCAGACCGGACACGATGCGACGCTGGAAGAAGAGAACGAACAGGATGATCGGAACGGTGATCACCACGGCGGCGGCGCAGATCGCCCCGGTGGGGTCCTCGAACTGGGACGCGCCGGTGAAGAACGACAACGCGGCCGGCACCGTGCGGGACCGCTCGGTCGAGGTGAGCGAGATGGCGAACAGGAAGTCGTTCCAGCAGAAGATGAAGACCAGGATCGCCGTGGTGAACAGCCCGGGCGCGGCCAGTGGCGCGATCACCCGCCGGAACGCCTGCGCCTGGGTGGCGCCGTCCATCTTCGCTGCCTTCTCCAGGTCCCACGGGATCTGCTTGAAGAACGCCGACAGCGTGTAGATCGCCAGCGGTAGCGCGAAGGTGATGTACGGCAGGATCAGCCCCAGCCAGGTGTCGAAGATCTTGAGCTGACGCTCGATCTCGAACAGCGGCGACACCAGTGACACCTGCGGGAACATCGCGATCAGCAGGGAGACGCCGACCAGCAGCTTCTTACCGGGGAAGTCCAGCCGGCTGATCGCGTACGCGGCCATCGCGCCGAGCACCACAGCGATCAGCGTGGCGATCAGCGCGATGCCGATGGAGTTGACCAGCGCCCGGACGAACTGGTCGGTGTCGAAGATGGTCCGGTAGTTGTCCAGCGTCCACTCCCGGGGGATGAAGTTCCCGTCGGTGAGGGTGGCCGGCGTCTTGAACGACAGCGACGCGATCCACAGCACCGGGACCAGCGCGAAGACGACCACGAGGACGTCGAGCAGGCCCCAGCGCAGCTTTGCCCTGGTAGTGGTTTCGACAGCCATGTCAGCGCCTCTCTCCGTCGTCGCTGCCCGGAGCAGCGGTGCCGAACAGCTTCACGAAGACGAAGGCGATGATCGCCACGGTGATGAAGATCAGCACCGACATCGTCGAACCGATGCCGAGGTTGAGGCCCCGGATCAGGTTGTTGTAGGCGAGCATCGACACCGACGACGTCTCGTTGCCTCCGGCGGTCAACACGAAAATGTTGTCGAAGACCCGGAACGCGTCCAGGGTGCGGAACAGCAACGCGACCAGGATCGCCGGCTTCATCACCGGCAGCATCACCTTGGTGAACTTCTGCCAGGCGGTCGCGCCGTCGGTGGAGGCCGCCTTGAGCAGGTCCTCCGGGACCAGCGCCAGGCCGGCCATCAGCAGCAGCGCCATGAACGGGGTGGTCTTCCAGATCTCCGCCAGCATGATGATCGCCAGGGAGCTGGCCCGTTCGGTGAGCGGCGCGCCGTCGCTGAACAGGTCGGCCAGGTAGCCGGTGCCGGGCGTCCAGGCGTACCGCCAGGAGAACGCGGCGACCACTGTGACGATCCCGTACGGGATCAGCGCCGAGGTCCGGACCAGGCCGCGCCCGACCAGGGTGCGGTGCATGATGATCGCCAGGCCCATGCCGAGCACCAGCTCGACGGCGACGGTGACCACCGTGATCAGCATGGTCACCCCGAACGCGGTCCACCAGAACTCGTTGGTGAGCACAGTGACGTAGTTCTCCAGCCCGATGAACTCACGCTGGTCGGGGAAGCGCAGGTCGAAGCGCTGCAACGACAGCCAGACCGAGTAGATGATCGGGTACGCGGTCACCGCGATCATGACCAGCGCGGCTGGCGCGCAGAGCAGCAGACCGAGCCGGCGTTCGGCCTTCTTGTTCTCGCTCAACGGGGGCTTGCGACGGCCGCCGCGTTGCTTCGGTACGGCGGCGGGCCGGCGGGTCTCCTCAGCGGCGACGTCGGCGCCGGTCGGCGTGGCGTTGACACTCACGGCAGGACCCCCTTGGACTGGAGGGCGTCGGCGATGGCGCCGCGCAGCTCGTCGGCGGTCTGCTGCGGGCTGATCCCGGACGGCGGCGACAGGATCGCCGACATCACTGTGGAGATGCTCTGGTAGGCGGGGGTCAGCGGACGCGTCGCGGGCTCCTTCAGCTCCTCCAGGATGGTGTCCTTCATCGGGTACGCCTCGGTCATCTCCGGGTCGTCGAAGACGGCCTCGATGGTCGGCGGCACACCGTCGTTGATGGCGGAGAACTTCTGATGCTCGGCGCTGCGGATGCACCGGGCCGCCTCGAAGGACTGCTCCGGGTGATTGGAGTAGGAGCTGACCGCCAGGTTGACCCCACCGATGGTGACCTTGCTGGGGGTGCCCTCGTCGATGCCCGGGATCCGAGCCCAGCCGACCTGCTTGGCCAGCTCCGGGTTCGCCTCCTGAAGAGCGGGGTAGACGAACGGCCAGTTCACCTGGAACGCGCCCGCGCCGGACTGGAACTCCAGCCGAACCGGGTCCTCGGTGGCGTTGCTGAACGACGGCGAGGTCACGCCCGACGTGGCGAACGTCTTCAGCTGCTCCAACGCCCGGACCGTGCCCTCGTCCATCACGGCCTTCGTACCGTCGTCGTTGAGGATCTTCCCGCCGGCGCTTTCGGCGAGGGTGTTGTAGAGGACGACCAGACCCTCGTACTGCGCGCCCATGGTGAGCACCTGGTACGGCTTGCCCTGGTCCTTGAGCTGCTGGGCCGCGCTGATCATCTGGTCCCAGGTGGTCGGCGGCTGCGGCACCAGGTCCTTGCGGTACCAGAGCAACTGGACATTGGTGTTCTTCGGCGCCGCGTACAACTTGTCCTCGTACCGGGCGGTGTCCAACGGCCCGGCGAGGGTGCCCTGCTCGACCTCGGCCTTGTCCTGGCCGGTCCACTCGCGGATCCAGTCGGCGCTGGCGAACTCCTGGGTCCACGTGACGTCGAGCCCGAGCAGATCCATCCCGCTGTCCTCGGCGGCCAGCCGGCGCACCATCTGCACCCGCTGGTCGTCGGCCTGCCGGGGCAGCACCCGATAGGCGATCTCGTACCGTCCCTGAGCCTGCGCGTTGCAGTCGTCGACGACCTTCTGCAGGTTCTGCTCCGGCGGGTAGTACAGGTTGATCGTCGGTGGGCCACCGGCGTCGTCCGCGCCACACGCGGCCAGCGGCGCCACGAGTGCCAGCGCGGCAGCCGCCGCGCCCAGCCGAACAACCGGCCGGCGTTGGTGTCGAGCCGTTTCGGGGTCCGTCATCGCCCTCCCCCTCTCCTCGGCGAAAGACCGGGGAGGGCATCCGTGCCCCGGCGCACGGCGAGCCGATTCCGAGTCGGCAAGCTGCGGAAACTCCGGCCCGGATGCTCTGTAGCGGCTACTCTGCCCCACCCGCGAAGTCGCGAAACCTGGCTGTCACACCGAGAGTGCACACAGCGACCGGCCCTCGGTGCCCTGCGCCCCGACCGCGCGTGATCGCGCTGGCAGCGGAGGGTTCGGCAGTAACCGACGGGCGGTGTGAGCATGATCGGCGCGCGGGCGGGTAGCGGCAGCGCACCGACTCCTCGCCAAGTTTGGAAGGCACCCATGCGAACACCGCTGTGTCGAGGTTCGAGACCTACCCGAAGTCGGTCAACCTCGGCCGGGCGGGATCAGGCCGATAGGCACGAGCATTGCCGCTGGCACCCCGACTCGCCGCGCCGCGCCGCACAGGCCCGCTCAGGTGACGTGCAAGACATCGGCGACCCTAGACGCCGATACCCCCCGGGGGTATGTTGGGAGCGAGGAGGCGATCGTGATGTCGCACGACCACCAGCACCACCAGATGAACATCTCCACCCAGGCGATAGACCGGATGAACGGACACGGTGACCACGCCGGTCACTCGAAGGAACCCGGCGGGCGCGATGCCCCCGCAGGAAAGCACGACGCGCACGCCGGGCATGACAAGCACGCCGGGCATGACCCGGAGGCGTTTCGGCGCAAGTTTTGGCTGAGTCTGGCGTTGACGGTGCCGATCGTGGTGACCAGTCACATGGTGATGGACTGGTTCGGCTATCAGTTGGACTTCCCGGGCATCGGGTGGGTGGGTCCGGTGCTGGGCACTGTGGTGTTTGCCTACGGCGGGTGGCCGTTCCTGCAGGGCGCGGTGCGGGAGTTCCGCGACCGGGCGCCGGGAATGATGCTGCTGATCGCGATGGCGATCACCGTCGCTTACGTCGCTTCTCTGGCGACGGCGGTGGGCGCGTTCGACCTGGACTTCTGGTGGGAGCTGGCTGCCCTGGTCACGATCATGCTGCTCGGGCACTGGCAGGAGATGAAGGCCATCGGCCAGGCCCAGGGCGCGCTGTCCGCTTTGGCGGCGCTGCTGCCCGACGACGCCGAACGTCTCGGTGGCGACGGTCAGCCCGAGCAGGTGCGCGTCAGTGACCTGGACGTCGGCGATGTGGTGCTCGTGCGACCAGGCGGGCGGGTGCCGGCCGACGGGCGGATCTCCGACGGCCGGGCGGAGCTTGACGAGTCGATGATCACCGGTGAGTCCCGTCCGGTGCCGCGCGAGGCGGGGGATCGGGTGGTGGCCGGCACGGTGGCCACCGACGCGGCTATCCGGGTCCGGGTCGAGGCCGTCGGTGAGGGCACCGCCCTGGCCGGGATCCAGCGCCTGGTCGCGCAGGCGCAGCAGTCCAGCGGCCGGGCGCAGGTGCTGGCCGACCGGTTCGCCGCCTGGCTGTTCTACATCGCCACCGCCACAGCCGTGGTGACGCTGCTGGCCTGGACGGTGTTCGGCAACCTCGACGAGGCGGTCGTGCGCACGGTGACGGTGCTGGTGATCGCCTGCCCGCACGCGCTCGGCCTGGCCATACCTCTGGTGATCGCTCTGTCCACCGCCGTCGCCGCCAAGGGCGGCATCCTGATCAAGGACCGCCTCGCCCTGGAACGGATGCGCACGGTCGACGCGGTGTTGTTCGACAAGACCGGCACCCTCACCCGCGGCGAACACGCCGTCACCGGCGTCGCCGCCGCCACCGGAAGCAGCGACGCCGACGTCCTGGCGATCGCGGCGGCGGTGGAAGCCGACAGCGAGCATCCCCTCGCCCGGGCCATCGTCACTGCCGCCGCCCAGCAGGGGGCCCGGCGCACCGCGACGGGGTTCCGGTCACTGACCGGGCGCGGGGTACGCGCCGAGGTCGACGGCGTCAGCTACGCCGTCGGCGGGCCCGCGCTGCTGCGCGAACTGCACGCCACGGCGCCGGATGACCTGCGCCGCCAGCACGACGAGTGGTCGGGCCGGGGAGCCGCGGTGCTGCACCTGCTGCGCCTCGACGACGATCAGGCCAGCGTGATCGGCGCCCTCGCCCTCGAAGACCAGGTCCGCCCCGAAGCGCGGCAAGCCATCGCCGAACTACGCCAGCAGGGCATCCGCAAGATCGCCATGATCACCGGTGACGCCCGTCCGGTCGCCGAGGCGGTCGCCGCGGACCTGGGCTTCCGCCCGGGCGAGGATGAGGTGTTCGCCGAGGTGCTGCCGGCGGACAAGGACGACGCCGTGGCCGAACTACAGAAACGCGGACTACGAGTGGCGATGGTCGGCGACGGCGTCAACGACGCCCCCGCGCTGGCCCGCGCCGACGTCGGGATCGCGATCGGCGCCGGCACCGACGTCGCCATCGAGTCCGCCGGGGTGGTCCTCGCCTCCTCCGACCCGCGCGCAGTCGCAGGGGTGATCCGACTGTCGCGCGCCTCCTACCGAAAGATGATCCAGAACCTGGCCTGGGCCGCCGGTTACAACGTGATCGCCCTCCCGTTGGCCGCCGGCGTGCTCGCCTGGGCTGGGGTGACCCTCAGCCCCGCGGTCGGGGCGGTGTTGATGTCCGCCTCCACCATCGTGGTCGCCCTCAACGCCCAACTCCTGCGCCGCGTGCACCTACGCCCCGCCGATGACTGAGGCACGGCGATCGCGGGATCGGCGGGAATGAGCGCCCGGCGGCACGCTAGCGTGGAGCGCATGACCCAGCCAGCAGCACGAACCAGACATCTGGTCCGGTTCGTGCTGCTGGCCTGCACCCTCATCGGGCTGGCCGCCATGCACAGCCTCGGCCACGACCCGTCCTCGATGCAATCCGACGGTGGGCACAGCGGGCACAGCAGCCCCACCACCGCCGTACTGGCCCCGCCCGCCGCCCAAGACGGATGCACCAGCGACACCTGCGACCAGCAAACGGTCACACCGGCCGGCCACGGCAACGGGCACATGCCCGGCTGGCAGGTGTGCCTGGCCGTGGTCACCGCTCTCAGCCTCGCGGTTGTCCTCGGTCTCCTGCTGTTCACGCGCACCAGCCGCGCCCACATTCGCATCCGCTCTGCCTGCCGTGCCACAAGTTGCCGGGCACCGCCCGCGCGCAGGCTCGGACTACACCTGGCCTCGGTGTCGGTGCTGCGCACATAGGGGCACCCGCGTCGCCCGGCGGGTACCTCCGTCGGCTGCGTCGCGCGCCTGTCCCATGCACGCAGTTTTCCTTGACACCGAAAGGCACAACCCGCGATGACTCGCACTCGCCTGCGCCGCGCCGTCATGGCCGCGCTCACCTTCACCGCCGCCGTCATCCTCACCGGATGCGGCGCCGGCGACCACAGCTCCGCCGCGGGCGGGCACAGCTCCACCATGGCCAGCCCGACCGCCACCAGCGGCCAGAACACCAGCCCTGGGGCCGGCCCGGCTGACGTCATGTTCGCCCAGATGATGATCCCGCACCACCAGCAGGCCGTGCAGATGGCCGACCTCGCCGCCACCCGCGCCACCGGCCCCGAGGTCAAGCAACTCGCCGCCCAGATCAAGGCCGCCCAAGGGCCAGAGATCGACACCATGACCCAGTGGCTGGCCGCCTGGGGCACGCCCACACCGACGGCCAACAACACCGGCACGCACCACGGCACGAGCCCCAGCGCCATGCCCGGCATGGACCACAGCATGCCCGGCATGATGACCGACGCCGACATGGCCAAACTCGCCGCCGCCACCGGCACCAAGTTCGACAAGCAGTTCCTCACCATGATGATCGCCCACCACCAGGGCGCTATCACCATGGCCAAGGACGAGACCACAAACGGCGCCAACGCCGACGCCAAGGCCCTCGCCCAGCAGATCATCGATGACCAGCAGGCCGAGATCGCCACCATGAACAAGATCCTCGCCCGGATCTAACGATCGGTTGCCCGGGCGTCTCACGACGCCCGGGCACTCGCCACCTTCTCGCTGGCAGGGCAGGTTGCGCCTGGCCGTGCGCACTTCGACGGCGAGCCGTCGAAGTCGCCCTTCAGAAAACATGCAATCTACGTAAAGACACAGATCAGGGTCATCTCTGAAGCGCTGGCGGTCGGCAGAAGCAACGTCGTTCAGAAAGCCAACGTCGCCGGACCGAGGATGACTCTGTTCCCGCTCGGGCCGACTGGGACGACGCTCGACTGCCCGCCGGCCTGCACAGCCGAGCACACCAGGACATGCACGCTGGTGAACTCGAGGTTTCGCTGCTTCTGCACGTTGCGCCCGAGGTGGTGCGTGATGGCCGCCAGGATGCCGACCACCCGGGTAGCGAGCGCTCCGCGGCATGTCAGTGGACGTGATCTTCGGTTGGCCGATCTGATTCCCGTAGTCGGGACTTTGGTCGGCAGCCCTTCGGAAGCCGACCAAAGACTTCGAGGTCAGGCGGTCAGTTGCCGAAGCATCTCGGCTGAATCGTGCAGGTTCGTCATCTGCACGAATCGACCGTCACTGACTTTGTAAATCGCGTATTCGACGATTTCGAACGAGGCACCGGAAGGAGGAACACCCAGCCACTCCTTCGCCGGAGTGCCGGTGTTGATCGCGCGTACGGCGATTCCGTCGCGGTCGAAGAGCAGTTCCTTTACCTCCCAGTGAATGTCGGGAACGGCATCGACGATTCCCTTCAGGACCGTGACGACGTCGTCCCGGGTGCCAGGCTCGCCGTTCAGCAGGACCTGGTCGTTGATGAACTCGTCCATGCCGTCGAACTCATGGGCGTTGAGCGCTGCGGCGTACCGCATGTACCAGCTACGTAGCTCGTCTTCAGCCATCGGATTGCCCCTTTCGTTGGTGCCGCTCGATGCGAAGCATCTGCGCTCCACAGATTTCGGCACCGATCGGTGCCGAACCTGACACTAGCAGTTCAGCACCGATCGGTGCACAAGCAGTAGAATGCTGTGATGGAGGAGACACGAATGGGCCGGCCGCGAGCGTTCGACGCCGACGCCGCGCTCGAAAAGGCAATGGTGATCTTCTGGGAGCAAGGCTACGAGGGAGCCAGCCTCACTGACCTGACCGAAGCCATGGGCATCTCCCGCAAGAGCATGTACGCGGCCTTCGGCAACAAGGAGCAGCTCTTCCGAAAGGCGTTGCAGCGATACACCGAAGGCCCCGGCGCCTACGTCAGCCAGGCGCTACAAGCACCCACCGCCCGCGAGGTGGCCACGATGTTCCTCGCCGGCTCCATTCGGGCCAACACCCTGCCCGGATGGCCCACCGGATGCCTGGGCGTGCAGGGCGCGCTGGCCGTCGGCAAGACCGGGCGAATCGCGCACGACACCCTGACCGAGTGGCGCGCCCACGGCCAGGCGCACCTACGCGAGCGGTTCCAGCGGGCCGTCGAGGAGAGCGACCTGCCCGCCGACGCCGACCCAGACCTGATCGCCCGCTTCGTCATGACGATCGCGAACGGCATGGCCGTGCAAGCGGCGGGTGGTGCGGAACGCGAGGACCTCCGACGCGTCGCCGACACCGCTCTGCGATGCTGGCCGCCAGCCTGACAAATGCCGCTCACACGATTAGGCGTGGAAGCCGAGTGGCCCTCGGAGCGGTTCGAGGCGGAGCACGCCAAGATCAACACCGCCGTGGAAGCCGAAATGAACGGCGACGACGCCGCTCCCCGCGCCGATGCCGCATGACCTCGGAGCCGCAGCCACCAGGCCGACTGATCCTGGACCGGTCGCCCCTGCTGGGATACGCCGTCCTTCTGCGGGAGTCGGCCTTCTGGCAGCGCAGGACCCGCCGCTTCGACCTGGCGGCGGCCGCCGTGGCGGGCCTGATCCACGACGCCGCGGTGCTCACCGGCGAGGGGCCCTGATACTCCGACGGGGTGCCGCTGATCCACTTTCCGGGATGAACGACGGCGGGCCGAGCGTCAGCTTCGGGCCCTGGCCCAGGAGAGGAAACGCTCGGTCATCCTAGTCGGTGGATGATCCGGGTGGAGTTGGGTGAGCTGGTTCGTCGCCTCGTGCATCAGAGTGCCGAGGTAGATCAGCAGTGCGGTCCGGCTGGTCCGGTACTCCGTCAGCAGGGCGAGCTTGGCCGGTTGGCAGGGCCACTCGGTGCCACAGTTCCGGCACCGCCACAGCGGACGCATGGCGACGTGCGGGACGGGCGGCCGGACCACCATCACCGCCACCGCGCCGAGGGCTGCTGGGTTGTCGGGGTGAGCACATCGACCTCCTCGGGGACGGGCAAGGGGCCGCTCCCGCAAGGGGGAGACGGGAGCGACCCCGGAGGGCAGGGCCCGCCGCCGCCATTCCGGCCACCAGCGGACCCGCCACTGGTGACAGTGTGGTGATGAGGCGACTACCGTCGATACGTGCTCGCGCCGTTTGTGCAGCTCAGCGGTCCAGGTGAGCACCCACGAGGGACGCGCCGGGCCAGACTGAGCGAAGGTTGGGGAATCAATGGGGACCGTCACCGACTACGTGCTGGAGGAACTGCGTCTGTTCCGGGCGGGGTCCGGGCTCAGTCAGGACGACTTCGGCAGGGGCATCGGCTATTCGGGTTCGCACGTCAGCTCGGTGGAGACCGGCGGACGACCGCCCACGAAGGAGTACATGAGGGCGGTCGACAACCACCACCAGACCGGCGGACGCTTCCTCCGCATGCTGGACGGGTTGGCCCGGCTCGACGCCGAGCCGGCCTGGCTGCGCGAGTGGATCGAGTTCGAGCGGGAGGCGACCACGCTGCGCTGGTTCGAGTTGGCGTACGTGCCGGGCCTGCTCCAGACCGAGCGGTACGCCCGCGCGACGCTGGCCGGTGGCCGGTTCGACGCCGAGGATGTGGACCGAATCGTCGCCTCCCGGCTGGAGCGCCAGGCGATCCTGCACCGCCCGCGCCCGCCGCAGCTCATCGCCGTACTGGACGAGGCGGTGCTGCGCCGGCCGGTGCTCGACCAGCCGGGTCTCATGGTCGAGCAGTGCGAGCACCTGGCCCAGTTGGCGACGGCGGAGCATATCCAGGTGCACATCGTGCCGGTGGATGCTGGGATGTATATGGGATTGGCCGGTCAGTTCATCATCGCCGAGATGCCGGACGGTGAGCGGGTGGCTCACGCCGACAACCAGCTCACCGCGCAGTTCGTCGATGCACCGACCGACGTCGCTAAGCTGGCGAAGACGTGGGAGATCGTGCGGAACGAGGCGCTCCCCCGCCGGCAGTCAATCGAGCTGATCAAGGAAGTGGCGAAGTCATGGGCATGCTGACCCCACAGTGGCGGAAGTCGACCCGGTCCGGCGGCAACGGCGGGTCCTGCGTCGAGGTCGCCGACAACCTGCCGAGCGTGGTGCTGGTGCGCGACACCAAGGACCGCGACGGCGGCACCCTGCACGTCGACCCGACCGCCTGGAAGACGTTCGTCGCGTACGCCAAGCAGCACTGAACACGAAACTCGGAGAAGACCCCTCTACCTAGGGCACTCTGAGATCTTGGACAGTTTCCGTTATGACAGAACGGAAACTGTCCAAGATCTACCCTGAAAAGTCCCGCGACCGCCGGCAGTCAGTTCGATGACGAACTACCGCCCCGGCCATCGGACAGCAGCGGCCTGAGCCTCAGCTTGCTATCGCTGCTTCCTGCGTTTCCGGCTGGGTGCCCGGACGGGCGAGCCGGGTCGTGGCACCCGCGAGCACGGCACCGGCGATGGTCAGGGCGAGAATCTGCCAGGCCGGTCCGAACGGGTAGTAGGGGCCGGGTGTGAATGCGCTGTGCACGGTGAAGACCGGACCGACGTCGCCGTGATCTCGGAATGTCCGCAACACGTTGCCGTACAGGGCTACTGCCGGCAGAGCGAGCGCGATCAGAGCGACGGCCCAGAGCCCGGCGGAGGCGCGTCGCCGTTCGGCCGACGCCTCCACGATCCGGTAGGCGAGTGCCGCTGCGAACAGCCACCCGACGACAAGTCCGATCAGGATGCCCATCACGATCAGAGGTAGGAACATGGGCCTGCTCTGCGCCCAACCGTCGAGGTGGACAGAACCGTGGTCGGCGGTGAGGTAGCCCCGCACCTGGAGTGTCAGCCCGTTCGACGTGGCGGTGAACGTTGAGTTGCGCATCGGCAGGTCGACGAAGGATTTGGTGTCGGGATTGAACGCGACCGCTTTGCCGCCGAGCGGCGTGATGTCGGAAACGGACCAGCCGTCAGCGGCGAACCGCTGCCGGGCCTTCTCAGCGTCCCAGGCGCCATCGACTTCGGTAGTCGTCGAGATCGACTCCTCCACCCACGGTGACGCGACACGCAGCTGGCTGGAATCGCTGGCGGCACCGCTGGCCCGCTGGGCCAGGCTGGCGATCGTGGCGTCGTCGGGTAGGTCCGCGAACGTCTGGGAACCTGCCCACGACCCTGCGGCCCCACCGAAAGCGCCCATCGTCAGGGCGAGGAGGACCGCCGCGACAACCGCAAACGGCCGGCGTGCGGGGAGCCGGAGCCGGTGGCGCACGCCGCTGGCGAGCAGGTGCAGGGCTTCCCCGGGCCGAGGGCGGCGCTGCCCGGGGGCCGCCATCTCGAGGAGCGTCGTGATCATCTCGTTGCCGTACCGCTGCCGGTGCCGGCCCGGGTATGCCAGCAGCAGCGTGCGGTAGTGGCGTTCGAGACTGTGGTCGTCGGTCGACCAGGCGGCGGCGGTCATGCGATCACCGTCCCGAAGCCCGGGGCACCACCGAGGCGCTTGCTCAACTGGGTATCGGCCGCCGTGGCGTGCCGACGCAACCGCTCGGCCTGGGTTTGCAGGGCGGCCGCTCCCGCCTCGTTGAGCCGGTAGTAGCGACGCAGCCTCCCGTCGACGACCTCCTCCCGGTCAACCTCGATCAGGTCCTGCTCGACCAGGCGGTCGAGCGCGCCGTAGAGCGTGCCAGGCCGCAGCTTGACGTCACCCGCCGACAACTCCTCCACCGCTTGCACGACTCCATAGCCATGCAACGGCTGCGCGGCCAGAGCGGTGAGGATGAGGAAGGTAGATTCATGCATGAGCGCATAGTACGTGCGGCGTTATATAACGGCAAGGATTCTATTTGGGATCGCTCCGGCCCAGAACCTCTGCCCGGACACGTTCGCCCGGACCAGGCATGCTGGGACGATGATCGCGCGCTTCAAGGACCTCTGTCTCGACGCCACCGACCCGCTCACGCTCGGCGCCTTCTGGGCCCGGATGCTCGACGGTGACGTGGCCGATGCCGGTGACGACGACACCCGGGTGGACCCCCGCTCGGCGCGCTCGAACGCCGAGTCCATCTGGGTGAACAAGGTGCCCGAGCCTCGGGTCGGCAAGACCCGCGTACACCTGGATCTGCGGTTGGCCGGGGCGGACCCGGCGGCGTTGGTCGCGGATGGCGCCCGGCTGGTCCGCGAACCGGGCGGCGAGGCGACCTGGTGGGTGCTCGACGACCCGGAGGGCAACGAGTTCTGCGCGTTCCCGGCCCGCGACGGCACCCGACCGGGCCCCTTCGAGCTGGTCGTCGATTCGACCGACCCGGCGGCGCAGGCGACCTGGTGGGCCGGGGTGGTCGGCGGCACCGTCGAGCACGAGCCGAGCACCTCGTCGGTGGTCGGCGCGTCCGGTTTCCCCTGGGACTACTGGGTGTTCGTCGGGGTGCCCGAGCCCAAGACGGTCAAGAACCGGCTGCACTGGGACGTCGACCTGGTCGACCCGGAGCCGATGGCGCTGATCGCGGCGGGCGCGACGCTGCTGAGTGAGCCGCTCGACGAGGCGCACTGGTGGTGGGTGCTGGCCGACCCGGAGGGCAACGAGTTCTGCGCCTTCACCCCACGCCCCACCGGGTGAACGACCGACTACCGAGCGCGGGCGTCGTCGGCTAGCGTTTTCCTAGCGCCGTAGCCAGCGCGTTCGCCGCCGCCGTCGACACGCCTCCGGCCGACCCATGCCTGCCCGATCGGTTGGTAATCGCGGGAACGTCCCACCGCCGCTCCCCCGGTTCGGCAGGATCGTCCCAACGAGGAGGTGCCGTCGTGCAGGACACCCGCGCTCTCGCCCTGACGTTCGAGGTGAGCGGCCTGCCACCGGTCAAGACCGAAGCGTTGTCCATCTTCGCCGCCGGGCACCGGCAGGCGACGAGGGTCCGCACCCTGCTCCAGGCCGCCCTCGCCGCGGCCCAGCGCACCGGCTGGACGCCGTTGCCCGGGCCGATCGAGGTGGACCTGGTGTTGCGCTGCCCGCCAGGGCACCGTACGTCCGACGCCAGCACCCTTCTCGGCGGCGTCTGTGCGGTGTTGCAGGACAAGAAGCGGGTGTCGAACATCGGCCTCGCCCACCTCGGCGTGCTGGTGGACGTCGCCCTCTACGACGACGACCGGCAGATCCGCCGGCTGTCGTACCACGAGGAGCCGGCGGAGGAGTTCTCGTACCAGGTGCGGGTCGCCGCCGTACCGACCGGGGTTTGACCGACGTCCGCGGTGGGGTATCGCGGACGCCGACGAAGGGAGCACCGATGTCGGAGCCACATGTCACGCTCGACCCCCGCGGGCTCGATCCCGTGCAGCAGAAGCTGCGCGGCCCGCTGGAGGAGCAGCTGACCTCGGCGCTTCAGGCGGCCACCGAGCGGGTCCGCTCCGGCTACGCCGGTGAACCGGTAGAGCAGGTCTGCCAGCGGCTGTTGGAGGAGACCCGCTCCGGGTTGCATCCCGACATCGCTGCCGGGTTCAACCCGGACATGGACGAGTTCTGCCGGGTGGCGGTGGCGATCGTCCGCCGCGAGGCCGGCTGAGCCGCAGCGGCTCTCAGTATCGGCTGAGCTGAGGAGAGATCTGCGCTTCATGCCGCCGTCCTGACAGTCGAACCGGCGCGCGGTCTGCCCCGCTCGCAACGGTCGAACGATTCGCGGGCGGGTCAGGACCGGGTCCGCAACTACCCGGCCCTGACCCTCGGCCGTCCGACAGGGAAGCGGACAGCTCCGGCACCCCGCCGCGCGGGCGTGGCACGACGCCGCGCGCCAGAACGGGGTGAGCCAGCCACTTCGCACTCAGCTCCACGGTGCTCACCCGCCGAACGCCGACGCGCCCCGACACACCCCGAAGGGCCGTGAGCGCCGGACCAGGTTAGGCGCGCTCCGACCGGCCGGACAAGCCGCGTCGGACGACCGGCGGCAGGACTTCTTCCACGCTGAAAATCGGGCAGGTCGGCGTAACGCGACCATGATCCCCGACGCTGTTCGGCGTCGGTACGGTCAGAAGTGGCGCAGCAGGTCCCGGAACGCGGCGAGCCGCAGCACCCCACCGTCTGTCGGGTCCAGCTCGTCGTCCTCCAGCACCCAGGTGTTCGCGTTCGGAATGAACACCGCGTTCAACCCGGCGGCCCGCGCCGGCAGGATGTCGGACTTCGGGGAGTTGCCGATCATCCACGCGCCGTCCGGCGCGAAGCCGTGCTCCCGAGTGAGCCACCGGTACGTGTCGACGTTCTTCTCGGCGACGATGTGCGCGGCGCCGAAGTGGTGCAGCAGACCGCAGGCGTCCAGCTTGCGCTGCTGCTCCTCCCGATCGCCCTTGGTGAGCAGCAGCAACTCGTGCCGGCCGCCCAACTCGTCGAGCGCGTCGGCCACCCCGGGCATCAGCTCCACCTGGTGCTCGACGAGGGCCACCGCCAGCCGGTCGATCTCCTGACGTTCGGAGTCGGTGGCCGGCCGCTCGCGCAGCCGCTCCAGGCACTCCGCCAGGCTGCGCAGAAAGACCTTGCTGCCGTACCCGTGCGCCACCGCGTTGGCCCGCTCGATGTCGTCGAGGACGGCCCGCAGCGCGGCCCGGTCCAGGGTGGGATGGTCCAGCCAGCCCAGGAAGTCGTCGATCACCCGCTCGAAGACGACGTTGTTCTCCCACAACGTGTCGTCCGCATCGAAGATCAACACCTGTGCCTGTCGTCGCGCCGCCACGCCGACCGTCATGCCATCCCCTCCCCGTGCCACCGCCCCCAAGGCCGAGAGACAGGATAGGCGGGAGATCGATTTGAGATCTTCCGGATTTTCGTGAACCGTTCCGGCACGGCCGTCGTCATGCGGAGGCGACATCAGGTTCGGGACGGCTCTTGAGGAGTGCGGCATGTTCACCACGAAGTGGGTCACCGGGGCGGCGATGCTGGCCTGCGCCAGCGCGCTGGTGGCGTGCCAGGGCGGTGCGGCCAAGGCGCCGGGCGCCGCGGCGGGCACGCCGACGCCGTCGGGCGCCGTGACAGGCGCGCCGACACCGACGGCAGCGGGGCCGACCACGTCGTCGGCAGCGGCGACCGACCCACTGCTGTCCGGCAAGCGCGAGGTCACGATCACCCGCGTGCAGGGTTCGGGGCAGCCGTTGGAGATCAGCGGGCGACTCGAGGAGGGCGGCGACACCGGCGGTCGCATCCTGTTCGTGCCGACACCGATCGGCGGCGACCGGTACGTGATCAGGGCATTCGGCACCAGGGACGACCACCCCGTCAATGACGACCCGTCCTGCTGGCAGGTGAACGGCCTGGACATCGAGCCCGAACTGACCATCGGGGCCGTCGTCTGCGACCAGGACGACCCGATCCAGCGGTTCACCATCGTCGCCAAGGGCGACGGCACGTACGCGATCGGCAGCGAGACCCGATTCCTGCAGCACCTCCCCGGCAACGGTCTCGTCCTCAAGGAGTTGGGCAACGCCAAGCTGAACACCACGTTCCGGTTCACCGACAAGGGCCCGGCCGACCGCCAGCCCATCAACTGACCACGATCGGGGGCGTCGGCGGCGGCCCGGTCAGGGCCACCGCAGCAACCGTTGCGCGATCAACGCCTCGCGGTCCTCCTGCCCCTCGGGTCGCAGCCGGCCACCGCGGGTGAGCATCACCACGCCGTGCAGCAGGCTCCAACCCACCTCGGCCAGGGTGTCCGGGTCCCGCCCCTCGGCCAGCGGGGTCAGGGCCGCCCGCAACTCGGCGAAGACCGACCGCGGCGCGGCCGGCACACCATCCACGCCGAGGGCCAGGTCGGGGGTCAGCGCGAGCATGGCGTCATAGACCTCAGGATTCGTGTACGCGAAGTCGAGGTACGCGGTCGCGACCGCCGGCCAAGCCCCGTCGGGGCTGCCGGCGGTCTCCGCGTGCGCCTCGGCGAGGTCGGCGGCCAGATCGGCGAAGGCGCACACCGCGACGGCGGCGATCAGCGCCTCCAGATCGGCGAAGTGCCGATAGATGTCGCCCATGTCGATCTCGGTGCGTTCGGCGAGCCGTCGGGTGGTCACGCCCGCCCAGCCCTCCGTCTCGGCCAGCTCTCGCGCGACGGTGACGATGAGGTCACGCCGGTCCTGTTCAGTGGCCTTCTCGGCAGGTCCGGGCACGCCCACGAGCGTAGAGGCGTACACCTGCCGTAGCGGTCGGGTGACGGATTGGTGACTGTTGTGGTGGGCCGGTTCCCTCGCTCCACGTGCCACAGCCGCCCCCTGGCTCGTTAGGCGAGGAGATCACCGCGACGGGAGGGGCACGTGATCGTGCGGCGACACCGGCGCGTGGCGAGCCCATGAGGAACACCCCCGACAGACTGTTGCGCAGCGAGGCATCCCGCCAGCGGGCCACCTTTCTGGAGCTCTTCCTCGACCTGGTCTTCGTCTTCGCCCTCACCCGGATCTCGGCGCGGCTGATCGCCGACTTCACCGACGGCCAACGGGGCGTGTACGCGGGCCTCGGCCAGGCTCTGCTGCTGTTCCTGGCGCTGTGGGCGGTCTGGTCGGTGACGGTCTGGTCGACCAGTTGGCTTGACCCGGACGCCCCGATCGTCCAGACCGTCATCGTCATGACGCTGGTGGGTGCCATGACGATGGCCGTCGCCGTGCCGCACGGCTTCGGCGCACGGGCCTCCCTCTTCGCCATCACCCTGGTGACCCTCCAGATCGGCCGAGTGGTGTTCTTCCACGTCGCCGGGCACGGCCGGCCGGACCCACACCAGTCGATCCGGATCCTGTTCTGGTTCGGCTTGAGCGCACCGCTCTGGGTCGTCGGCGGGCTGGTCGACGACGGCACGGTTCGTGGGTCACTCTGGACCTTCGCCGTGCTGATCGACTACACCGGGCTGTTCCTCGGCTGGCCGACCCCCCGACTCGGCGCGCAACGGCTCGGCGTGCAGATGATCGCCGCCGAGCACCTGGCCGAGCGGTACCAACAGTTCCTCCTCATCGCTCTCGGCGAGGCGATCTTCGTCATCGGTCTCGCCTTCAGCGGCAGCGAGTTCCACATCGACCAGACGGGTGGGTTCGTCCTGGCGCTGGCGAGCACAGTCCTGCTCTGGCGGATCTACTTCCACGTCGCGGGAGGAATGCTGGGCACCGCCGTCGATCATTCTCGTAACCCGGCCCGACTCGCTACCGACATGGCGTTCGCCCACATGGTCATGATCGCGGGGATCGTGCTCACCGGCGTCGGCTTCGAGCTGTTCATCGCCGAGCCGCTCGGGCACCTCCCGGCGACCTGGCTCATCGCCATCTTCGGCGGCCCGGTGCTCTTCCTCGCCGGACGATCGGCGCTGGAATACCAGGTCTTCGGTCGGGTGTCCCGGTCCCGGCTGGCCGGCCTGCTGGCCTTCGGCCTGCTGATCCCGGCAGCACTGCACCTCCAGCCCTTCACCGCCGGCGCCGTCGCCGCCGTGGTGCTGCTCGGCGTCGCCAGCGCGGACGCGCGACGCTCCCGTCGACACCCATCAGAGACACCCACGCCCCCGTACTAGGCAGTCAACGGCGCAGCGTGGTCTCCCGCCGCATGTGGGACAACTTCTCAGGGTTGCGCACCGCGTAGACCCCACTGATGAGACCGCCGTCGATACGCAACGCGAGGACCGTGTCGACAGCGCCGTCGAGCCGCAGAACCAGCGCCGGGTGACCGTTGACCTGAGCGGGGTGCAGCGACATGGTCGCGACCCTGGCGTGTCTGCTGCACAGCAGGCGGGCCACCTTGTCGGCCCCGGCGACAGGCCGCAGCACGGCCTGCTTGATGCCGCCGCCGTCGCCGAGGAGCACGACATCCGGCGCGAGGACGTCGAGCAAGCCCTGCACGTCGCCGGTCTCGACCGCCAGCCGGAACGCGTCCAACGCCCGCCGGGTGTCCGCCGGGGAGACCATCCCGCGCGGCCGGCGCGCGGCGACATGCGCCCGCGCACGGTGGGCGATCTGACGGACCGCTGCCGAACTCTTGTCGACCGCCTCGGCGATCTCGTCGTATCCAATGTCGAAGACCTCACGGAGGACGAACACCGCCCGCTCGGTCGGCGCCAGCGTCTCCAGCACCAGCAGCATCGCCATCGAGACGCTCTCGGCGAGTTCGACGTCGTCGGCGACGTCGGGCGCTGTCAGCAACGGCTCGGGTAGCCAGGAGCCGACGTAGGACTCCCTGCGCCGGCCGACCGCACGCAGCCGGTTGAGCGACTGGCGGGTGGTGATCCGGACCAGGTAGGCACGCTGGTCCCGAACCGTCGCGTGATCCGCGTCCGCCCACCGCAGCCAGGTCTCCTGGAGTACGTCCTCCGCGTCGGCAGCCGAACCGAGCATCTCGTACGCGACGGTGAAGAGGAGGTTTCTGTGGTTGACGAACGCGTCGACGGTGCCGTCCCCCCGGCCGTCCGCACTCACGATTCCGCCTCCCGCATCCATACGTCCTCCAGTCTCGCCGAACTCGACCGCGTCGCTCACCAGACACCGGCCTCCCGACTTCTGTGACACCGGGCGTCGGTGCTCCTCGTCACTTCACGAGCTGTCACAGCGCACCGGCCGGCGGTGTCTCCTGTGCGACCCGATACGGAGGCAAATCATGAACCTGGCACTGTGGATCGCGGCCGGCCTGTTGGCCACAATTGCCCTGGCCGGCGGCATCACCAAGACGTTCGTACCCAAGCAGAAGTTGTCCGCCGCCAACGGCGGCGGGTGGACCGGCGACGCCAGCGTGGGCTTCGTCAAGACCCTCGGGGTCCTCGAACTCCTGGCCGCTGTCGGCTTCATCCTGCCCGCCGTGCTCGACATCGCACCGGTGCTCGTGCCGGTGACCGCGATCTGCTGGGTTCTGCTGATGGTCGGCGCGATGATCACCCACCTGCGCTACGGCGAGGCGAGGTTCATGGTGCTGAATCTGATCTATCTCGCGCTGGCCGCGTTCGTGGCCTGGGGCCGCCTCGGACCCGAGCCCTTCACCGGCTGAGTTGAGCCCGCTCCCGCCCCGGCTGACCGACGGTGCCCCGCTGTTCTCCGCAGGGTGGCGGCGCGGCCCGCGCGGGGCGGCGCGGCGCTCAGGAGGGTGCGGCGGCGGGGAAACCGTCGGTGAGCGCGCCGATCACCCGCTGGATCCGGTGATCCGCTGACGAGTCGGTGTGGCCGGTCAACGCGACGTGGTGCAGGACGCTGACCACCGCCAGAGCCAGTGCCTCGGCGTCGGCGCCGGCAGGCACCCGCCCACGGGTCTGCTCGGCGGCCAGATAGTCGGCGACCGCGCGTTCGATCCCCCGCAGCCCCGACATCCCACTGCCCAGGACCGCCTCGACGTTCGCCGTCAACTCCGGGCGGAAGGCGGTCAGCCGGGTCAACGCCGTCAGCGTGCCCAACGGCGTGGCCAGGACGGCCCGACGCAGGTTGTCGGCGACAGTGCCGGACCCGGCGCGCTCCGGCAGGCCGGCCACCTCGCCGGAGATCTGGAAGACGCGGTCGACAGCGAACCCGGTCAGGAAGTCGTCGAAGTTCGCGAAGTGCGCGTAGAGCAGGCCGGTCGCGACGCCGGCCTCGCGCGTCACGGCCCGGCCGGTGAGCCTGCTCGGCCCCTCTTCCACTATCAACCGCTCGACGGCAGCGAAGAGCTGCTGTCTGAGCGCTGGGATGGCGACTCCGCGCGGCATGGCTGAAGTCTAGGCGGTGCCGCCGCCGCCGTTTGCGCCGGTATGAACAGTCGCTCATACTGGTTTGAGCAGATGCTCATTCCAGGTGACGGAGGTGCCGGATGAAACGTGCGGTGATCGTGGGTGCGGGGATAGCCGGGCTGGCCACAGCCCTGCGACTCCACCAGGACGGGTGGCAGGTCCTCGCGGCCGAACGAGCCCCGGCCCGGCGCAGCAGCGGCTACATGGTGAACCTGATCGGGCCGGGCTACGACGCCGCCGAACGCCTCGGCCTGCTCCCCGCGCTGACCGCCGCCGACCTCGGGCTGTTCACCACAGTGCTGGTCCACGCCGACGGACGCCCCAAGTTCACAGTGCCGACCGCCATCGCCGAGGCCGCACTCGGCAAGCGGGCCCTCTCGGTGTTCCGCGGCGACCTGGAAGCCAGCCTCTTCGAAGCGGTGCGGGACCGGGTCGACATCCGCTTCGGCACCACCGTCACGTCCATCGACCAGGACACCGATCACGTACGCGTGAAGTTGAGCGACGGCACCATCGAGCAGGCCGACCTGCTGGTCGGTGCCGACGGGGTGCACTCGGCCACCCGTACCGCCGTGTTCGGCCCCGACTTCCGGGTGGACCTCCCGTACCTCGTGGCCGCCTTCCCCGTGACCCACCCGGTGCCCGGCGTGCCCGAGTCGTCAGCCACCACGCACATCGGCCCCGGGCGCACCGCGGCGATGGTCAACCTGGGCCCGGACCGGTCGTCGGCGTTCTTCACCTATCGCAGCGCGCAGCCCGCCGCAGACCTGAGGCGCGGGCCGGTCGACGCGCTGCGGGCCGCGTTCGGAGATCTGGCGGGCGGCGTGCCCGACGCGATCGACCATCTTGCGAAGGACCCGGCCAGCGCCTACTTCGACGCCGTCAGCCAGGTGGTCATGCCGCGCTGGAGCGCCGGTCGCGTCGTCCTGCTCGGAGACGCGGCGTGGTGCGTGACGCTCTTCGCCGGACACGGCGCGGCCCTCGCCCTGGCCGGCGCCGACCACCTCGGCGCCGCCCTGCGACGGCACGCCGACGACCTCCCGGCAGCACTCGCCGAGTGGGAGACCGGACTACGCCCGGAGGTCAACAAACGGCAGGCACTCGCCCGCCGGGGAATGGCCCAGTACGCGCCACCCAGCCGATTCCACGTCTGGATGAGCGATCTGACCATCCGGGCGATCACCCTGCCCGGCGTCAGCGGCCTCGTCCGACGAGGTATCGAACGGGCAAATCGTTGAGCGGTGCCCCGCGTCACATCGGTTGACTTGAAGCGCTTGAAGTTGGGGACGCTTCATCCATGGCAGCGACGAGGGAAGGCCGGGAGCAGGCCGAATGGCCCCTGACCATCCAGGAGATGGCGCAGCGGTCGGGCTTCAGCGAGCCGACTCTGCGCTACTACGAGAAGGTCGGCCTGCTCGGTGCGGTGCCCCGCGACGACAGCAGCGGCCACCGCCGCTACGACACCCCACTCGCCGAGCGGGTCGACGCCCTGGCCTGCCTGCGGTCGTCCGGGATGAGCGTCGCGGACATGCGCCGGTATCTGACGCTGCTCGACGAGGGCGACCGGGCGGCCGCCGCCGAACAACGCGACCTCTTCGCCCGGCACGCCGACCGACTGTCCGCCGAGATCGAGCGGCTACGGGTACGCCAGGCGTACCTGCGCGCCAAGGCAGACATGTGGGATGCCCGGCACCGAGACGACGCCGCTGCCGAAACCCGCGCGGTCGAGCAGGTGGAGCGCGCTCTTCAGGATTTCTGACCAACGATGGGACACACCATGTCAACCGATCTTCAACTTCGCTGCACCGACGACGCCCTGGTGCTGGTGACCGGCGCGACCGGTCACCTCGGCGGGCACTCCGTCGCCCGACTGCTCGACGAGGGCTACCGGGTGCGGATCACCGTCCGTGAGCCGGGCCAGGGCGACGAGGTGCTCGACCGGGTCCGGCAGGCGGGCACGAACCCGGATGGCCGGGTCGAGTTCCGCACCGCAGCCCTCTCCGCCGACGAGGGCTGGGCCGAGGCGGTCGCCGGGGCGCGCTACGTGCTGCACCACGCGTCGCCGTTCCCGTTCACCCCGCCCACTGACGACGACGAGGTGATCCGGCCAGCCCGCGACGGAGCGCTGCGCGTCCTGCGCGCCGCCCGCGAGGCCGGCGTACGGCGGGTGGTGCTGACCTCGTCGTACGCGGCGGTGGGCTACACCGTCAAGCCCGACGGCCAGTACACCGAGGCGGACTGGACGAACGTGGACGACGACATCCCGGCGTACCACCGGTCGAAGACGCTCGCCGAACGCGCCTCCTGGGACTACGTCCGGAACAACGGTGGGGTCGAGCTGAGCGTCGTCAACCCGACCGGCATCTTCGGGCCGCTGCTCGGGTCGCGGGTGTCCGCCTCGACCGGCCTGGTGCAGGCATTCCTGCAGGGGGCGATGCCGGTCGTACCCCGGATGCACTTCGGGGTGGTCGACGTCCGGGACGTGGTCGACCTGCACCTGCGCGCGATGCTGCACCCGGACGCCGCCGGTGAGCGGTTCATCGGGGTCAGTGGCCGGTCGATCAGCTTCCTCGACCTGGCGAAGATGCTCGCCCGACACCTGCCGAGCCTGGCCGACCGGGTGCCGGCCCGCGAGTTGAGCGACGACGAGGTCCGGGAGGCCGCGAAGACCGAGCCGGCGCTCCGTGAGGCCGCCGCCCTCGGTGGTCAGGTCCCGGTGATCAGCAACGACAAGGCCCGCACCGTCCTCGGCTGGCGGCCCCGCCCGGTGGAGACGACCATCACCGACACCGCCGACAGCCTCATCAAGCTCGGCGTGGTCACCACCTGACCGCTGCAGCGTGCTCGGGCTGGTTACGGAGGATCGCACCAAGGCTCGCCGCCGCAGCTACCGGTGCGCCGGTAGCGGGCACGCGCGGCGGCAACACACCACAGCGGCTGCCGGGCGAAGGGGCCCACCCCCAGCGCGAATCATCGAGGCCAAGCAGCAGGCGAGGCCCGGTTCGCCACCACGACACAGGCAGCATAGACAAGTCGACATCAACTGATACCCTCCCCTCGCCTTACCCGCAGAGGAGAGACACCGAATTGAAGAAACTATCGAGCGTCGCGACCGTGCTCGCACTCTCAGTTGGAATCGCTATCGTCCCAGCGGCATCTGCCTACGCTGCTACGGACAGGAGCGGGGCGGAACGGCTGAACATCCCGAACAGCAGTGCGTGCAAGGACGGTCGCACGGTCATGCAAGGCATGGTGGCAGGGCCAGGCGGCCAGCTTTACATCATTTTCACCAAGGCGGCCGGCGCGGAGCCCGTCCTGTCCAGGTGGTTGCGCGACGGCTCAACCTGGGACGGCACCAGCTGGGTCTGCGCCGGGGCACCAAGGTCCATACCCACACTCGGCCACGGTAACGACCTCGCCTACAACGCGAACTATCTGGGCCAGGGCCCGGCCCTGATTGCTACCCAGGGGAGCCAATCCGCGTTTCTGAGCGACAAGGTGACAATCGTGCGCCTGAACGCCGACGGATCTGTTGGCACAACCGGGGAAGTGCGTCTACCGATAGGCAACATCAGCGGTCTCTGCTACAGCGCCACGGCCGCCGGTGGAGCCGGCAAATATGCTGCCCGACGGTTGGGTAGCCTGTGGACACATCCCGGCGCCGGCGCGCTTACGAGCGGATGGACGCTGGTGAAGAGCAACCTGACGAGTCACGATAATCGTTCCGACCAAGGCATTGACTGCTCAGAGAACTATATCTGGAACACCAAGTCGATCAACACCTCAACGCCCGCTACCGGGTGGAATTGGGTGTACCAGTACAACTGGTCTGGAGGCGATGTGGAGAGTGACATCGGAATTCCGGGGAACAACTTGGTCGATGAGATCGAAGATGTCACCCACGTGGGGAGCGAATTCTTCGTCGGCATCAACCGGAACGACGGACTAGCAGACACCGTGAAGGTGCTCACCGAATAGTTCGAGCAGCCCGAGGGTGGTGCTGCCTCCGTCGACCGACATGATCGTGCTCGATCCAGGATCGAGTGGCCTCCCGACGCCGGCGATGCCACTACAACCTGGATCGAGCGCGATCATGCCGACGAGGCGCAGAGGCGGGCGGACTCGGACCCGACCGCAAGGGCGGGGCGAGGGCGGGCGGGGTCAGCGGCGCAGGGTGAGGATCAGGTCGGCTACCAGGGCCGTCCAGCCGGTCTGGTGCCAGGCGCCCAGGCCGGCCCCGTTGTCGCCGTGGAAGTACTCGGGGAAGGCGATCAGGTCGCGCCAGTCCGGGTGGGTCTGGAACATCTGAGCGGCACCGTAGATCGGCCGTCGACCCCAGTCGTCCTGGGTGAAGAGCGAGATCAGCCGGGCGGAGAGGTCGTCGGCGATCTCGTCCAGGGTGTGCTTCACCCCGGAGCGGGTCGGGTACTCCACCTGGAGGTCGTCGCCGAAGAACGCCGCGTAGTCGCGCAGCGCGCTGATCAGCAGGAAGTTCGTCGGCATCCAGATCGGACCGCGCCAGTTCGAGTTGCCCCCGAACAGCCCACTGGTCGACTCGGCCGGCTCGTAGCCGACGGAGAACTCCTGCCCGCCGAGGGTGACCGAGAACGGTTTGTCCAGGTGGGCGCGGGACAGCGTACGAAGACCGAAGTCGGAGAGGAACTCGTCCGGGTCGAGCATCCGGGCGAGCAGGCGGACCACCTGCTCCGGGCCGACCATGGACAGCAGTCGCTGCTGCCGGCCGTCGGGGCCGAGGCGGCGGGTGCCGATCACCTGGGCGTACTCCGGGCGGTTGGTGAGGAACCAACGCAGCCGGGCGCCCAGCTCCGGCAGGCGGTGCAGGGTCCGGGCGGTGAGCCGGGTGGTGGCGGCCAACGGCAGCAGCCCGACGACGGAGCGGACCTTCAGCGGCACCTTCGTGCCGTCGGCGAGGCGCAGCACGTCGTAGAAGAACGCGTCCTCGTCGTCCCACAACCCCTGCTCGTACGCGGCGGCGGCGATGTAGGCGAAGTGCTCGAAGAACTTGGTAGCGGTGTCCACCCAGGTCCGGTCGTGTTCGGCGAGCACGATCGCCATGTCCAGCAGGTTGAGCGCGTACATGCCCATCCAGCCGGTGCCGTCGGACTGCTCCAGCACCCCGGCGACCGGCAGCGCCGCCGAGCGGTCGAACGGCCCGACGTTGTCCAGCCCGAGGAAGCCACCCTCGAAGACGTTGTTGCCGCCGGTGTCCTTGCGGTTGACCCACCAGGTGAAGTTGAGCAGCAGCTTGTGCATCACCCGGGCCAGGAACTCGTAGTCCCGGCCGCCGTCGATCTCGAACACCTTCAGCGCCGCCCACGCGTGCACCGGCGGGTTCACGTCACCGAACGCCCACTCGTACGCCGGGATCTGCCCGTTGGGGTGCAGGTACCACTCGCGGAGCAGGAGCAGGATCTGCTCCTTGGCGAAGCCCGGGTCGACCCGGGCGATACTCACGCAGTGGAAGGCCAGGTCCCAGGCCGCATACCAGGGGTATTCCCACGGGTCGGGCATGGAGATGACGTCGAAGCTGGTCATGTGCCACCAGGCGCTGTTGCGCCCGTGCCGACGCCCGGCCGGCGGCGGTGTCGAGCCCGGGTCGCCTTCGAGCCAGCGCTTGACGTCGAAGTGGTAGAACTGCTTGCCCCACATCAGCCCGGCGATGGCCTGCCGGGCGACCAGCGCCTCGTCGGCTGTGGCGGCCGGTGGGATCACTCCGGCGAAGAACCGGTTCGCCTCGGCCCGCCGCGCCCACACCACGGCCTCGAAGCCGTCGCTGAGGTCGGCCGGGGGCGGCGGCGCGGCGGCCGGCGGCGACGCGGTACGGGTCAGCCGCAGCCGGATCTGGCGCTGCCCGCCGGCCGGCACGTCGAGCACGTAGTGCAGCGCGCCCTTGGTGCCCTCCCGGGCGGGGTTGACGGTGGCCGCGCCGTTGACGACGTGGTCGTTGATGCCGTCCTTCGGGTACGGGGAGCGACCGGGTAGGCCCCAGAGCCGTTCGGCGTTGGTGTCGTTGTCGCAGAGCAGCGGCACCGGGCCGCCGTCGCCTTCCAGCAGCAGTTGGCCGAGCACCCGGTGCTCGCCGACGAGCCGGGTGCCCTGGCCGGTCAGCCGGGGGATCCGGTCGCCGCCGGGCAGGCCCCAGGACCAGGTGTTACGGAACCACAGGGTGGGCAGGACGTGCAGGGTGGCCGCCTGGTCGCCCCGGTTGGCGACTGTCACCACCATGCAGAGGTCGGTCGGGGAGGCCTTGGCGTAGTCGACTGTCACCGCCCAGTACCGGTCGTCGTCGAAGATCCCGGTGTCCACCAGCTCGTACTCGGTGTCGTCGCGGCCGCGCAACGCGTTCACCGCGACGAGTTCGTCGTACGGGAAGGCAGCCTGCGGGTAGTGGTAGCGCCAGCGCATCCAGGAGTGGGTGGGTGTGGAGTCCTCGTACCACCAGTACTCCTTGACGTCCTCGCCGTGGTTCCCGCCGTCGCCGCCGAGGCCGAACATCCGCTCCTTGAGGATCGGGTCCTTGCCGTTCCAGAGGGCCAGGGCGAACGCGAAGGTCTGTCGTTCGTCGCAGACGCCGGCCATCCCGTCTTCATTCCACCGGTAGGCTCTGGACCGCGCGTGGTCATGCGGGAAGTAGTCCCAGGCCGTACCGTGCTCGCTGTAGTCCTCCCGCACCGTCCCCCACGCCCGTTCGGACAGATAGGGACCCCATGCACGCCAGTCCTGCTCCCCCGCGTCAGCCTGGGCGAGCCGGAGCCGCTCAGCGTCGGGTGGCGAGGCGTCGGAGGACGATCGGTCAGTGATCACGTGCACATCTTTGACGTCGCCGCGGTACTTGACCACAGCGGCCATTCTCGTCGTGGCGTGTTACACCCCGCCGCCGGTGGAGGAAAGTTGATCGACATTCACTTCGGCCCGCAGATCTGCGGCGACCTGACCAGCGCGGCCAGCCGGGAGTGGCTGGTCCCCGACGGCCTCGGCGGCTACGCGATGGGCACTGTCGGCGGGCTGCGGACACGTCGCTACCACGGTCTGTTGGTGGTTCCCGGCGAAACGCCGGCGTCCCGCCAGGTGGGACTGGTCAGCCTCGATCCGGCGGTCACCCTGCCGTCCGGCGCGCGGGTGCGCCTCGGCGCGCACGAGTGGGCCTCCGGCGACGTGGACCCGCGAGGCTTCGAGCTGTTGGAGCGCTTCGACCTGGTCGACGGGCTGCCCCGGTGGCGGTGGCGGATCGGCCCTGTGGTGATCGAACGGGAGCTGGCCATGCTGCCCGGCCGCTCCTGCGTCGCGGTGGTGCACCGGCTGGTCGCCGGTGGTCCGGTCCGGCTGGAGCTGTCGGCCGCCTGCACCTGGCGGGACGCGCACGGCGAACGGCGGGCCGACGGCCCGATCCCGCAGGTCGAGGCGGTGGCCGACGGCGCGGTGGTCGAGGGCGCGTACCGGCTCGCCGGCCCGGGTTGGTCGCCCGAGGGGCAGTGGTGGCTGGGCGTGCACCACCGCGAGGAGGCCAACCGGGGCCTCAACGCCGACGAGGACCTCTGGTACGCGGGCCGCTTCTCCGGTGAGTTGGAACGGCCCGGCGACACGGTGTCGGTGCGGGCCTGGGCCGGTCGACTCGACGACGAGCCGCCGCCGGCGGAGGAGATCGTGGCGACCGCGAGGCGGCGCAACCGGCGGGTGGTGGCGACGGCGAAGCCGGCCGACGACGTGGACGCCACCCTGGCGCTGGCCGCCGACGCGTTCGTGGTGCGCACGAACCAGGCGGCGGTGGACGTGGTGGCCGGCTACCCGTGGTTCGGGGCGTGGTCGCGGGACACGATGATCTCGTACGAGGGATTGTTCCTCTGCACGGGTCGCGCCGACGAGGGTCGGGAGCTGCTGCGGGCGTACGCGGCGACGCTGTCCGAGGGAATGCTCGCCAACACGGCCGACACCGGTCGGGTGGAGTACAACACCGTCGACGGCACGCTGTGGTTCCTGCACGCGGTGAGCCGGCACGTAACAGTCACCGGCGACACCGACCTCGGCGACGAACTGCTGCCCGCGCTGCGCGCGGTGATCGACGCCCACACCGCCGGCACCCGCTACGGGATCCGGGTCGACCCGGCCGACGGGCTGCTCACCCAGGGCGCCGCCGGCACCGCGCTGACCTGGATGGACGCCCGGGTGTACGGGGTGCCGGTCACCCCGCGGACCGGCAAGCCGGTCGAGGTCAACGCGTTGTGGATCAACGCGCTGGCCGGGCTCGCGGAGCTGACCGAGCTGGCCGGGCAGGACGCCGACGAGCTGTGGCGACGCCACCGGCAGGCCACCGCCTCGTTCCGGGAGCGGTTCCCGGCCCCGACCGGCTGGCTGCACGACGTGCTGGACGCGCCCGCGCCGGCGTACCCGTTGGGTGGCGCCGCCCTGCACGACGACGACGCGTTGCGCCCCAACCAGTTGCTGGCGTGGTCGCTGCCGTACGCGCCGATGGAGCCGGACGAGGCGACGCTGCGCCGGGTCGGGGGCGGGCTGCTCACCCCGCTCGGGCCGCGCAGTCTGGCCCCGGATTCCGCGGAGTTCGTGGGCCGGCACCGGGGCGGCCCGGCCGACCGGGACGGGGGCTACCACCAGGGCACGGTCTGGCCGTGGTTGCTCGGCCCGTACGTGGACGCCGCACGCCGGGGAAAGATGTCCGTCGATGACGTATTCGTTGGCATTGAGGCTCATTTGGTGGAATATGGGTTAGGCTCGGTGAGCGAGACGGCCGATGGCCTCGCGCCGCACACCGCTACCGGGTGCCCGTTCCAGGCATGGTCGGTGGCCGAGCTGCTGCGGGTGCGGCGAAAGAGCCAGTAGCGCTTTACACGACCGCAACGGTGGTGTCGCCGCTGGTTATCGCGATCCCGGCAGGATTGGCCCCGATCCAGACGCGACGGCGACATCGATTCGGTGTCGGTCGGCGCGCGCCCGGGGACAACTCAAAGGGGGCCGCATGTCACTCGATGCCCACGTGATCGACATCAACCCCGCCCGACAGCTGCGGGTGCTGATGCTCTCCTGGGAGTACCCGCCGGTGCTCGTCGGCGGTCTCGGTCGACACGTGCACGCCCTCTCCGTCGCCCTCGCCGCCGCCGGCCACGAGGTCACCGTCGTCACCCGCCACTCCGACGGCGCACCCCTGGAGGAATACGCCGACGGCGTACGCATCCTGCGCGCCCCCGAGGACCCGGTCACCTTCCCCCTCGCCACCGGCTCCCTGCTGGCCTGGACCATGGCCTTCAACCACACCCTCACCCGCACCGCCCTGCGCGCCACCCAGGCCGGCTCCTACGACGTCATCCACGCCCACGACTGGCTCGTCGCCCACACGGCCGTCACCCTGGCCGAGCACCTGGACCTCCCCCTGGTCACCACCATGCACGCCACCGAGGCCGGACGGCACCAGGGCTGGCTGCCGGAGGAGATGAACCGCACCATCCACGGCGTCGAGCACTGGCTCAGCAGCTCCTCCATCCGGGTGATCACCTGCTCCGGCTACATGCGCGACCAGGTGACCGCGCTGTTCGACGTACCGGCCGCCCAGGTCGACGTGGTGCCCAACGGGGTCGACGACCGGGCCTGGCGGGCCCGCCCAAGAGCGGTCGCGTCGGCCCGGGCACGGTTCGCCGGAGACGGCCCGTTGGTCGGGTACGCCGGGCGGCTGGTCTACGAGAAGGGCGTCCAGCACCTGGTGCACGCCGTGCCCCGGCTGCGCGAACGACACCCGGGGCTGCGCGTGGTGATCGCCGGCGACGGCCCGTACCGCACCGAGTTGGAGGCAGAGGCCCGGCGACTGGCCCTCAGCTCGACCGTCCGGTTCACCGGGTTCCTCGACTCCACCCAACTACCGGCGATGCTCGGCGCCACCGACGCGACAGTGGTGCCCAGCCTCTACGAGCCGTTCGGCATGGTGGCGCTGGAGGCGGCGGCCGCCGGGGCGCCCCTCGCCGTGGCCCGTACCGGCGGCCTCGCCGAGATCGTCGAACCCGGCGTGACCGGGGTGACGTTCCCGCACAGCGACCCGGACGCGCTCGCCGGCGCGGTCGGCCAGCTGCTCGGCGACGAGGTCTTCGCCCGGCGGCTGGCCCGCCGGGCCCGCACGATGGTCGGCGAGCGGTACGGCTGGGCCACCATCGCGGCCCGCACCGCCGCCAGCTACGCCACCGCTCGTCGCGAACACGGCCCCGTGCAGGCCCGACGCGCCGCCGCCCGCCTGAGCGGCGGGCGGACCCGGATCGCCATCCCGGAAGGGAACCTGCTCGCTGCCGCCGCCGACCACGCCGCCTGCTGAGCCGAGTCGGACGACCGATAGGTGACTTCCGATCCGCTGGTTAGGGTGTAGCCCGGACAGCGGCTGAGGAGGAGCGTGCACAGGTGCTGATCGCCGGTCGGTACCGGCTGCTCGACCTGGTGGGTCGCGGGGGCATGGGTCGGGTGTGGCGCGCCCGCGACGAGATGCTGCACCGCGAGGTGGCGGTCAAGGAGATCGTTCCACCGAGTTGGTTGGCCGATCACGAACGGGCCGAGCTGCGCTCACGCACCATGCGGGAGGCGCGCGCCGCGGCCCGGCTCAACCACCCCGCCGTGGTCCGGCTCTACGACGTCGTCGCGGTCGAGGGCAGCCCATGGATCGTCATGGAGTACGTCCCGTCCCGCACCCTGCAGGACGTCGTGGACTCCGAGGGGCCGCTGGAACCGGCCCGCGCGGCCCGGATCGGGCTGGCCGTGCTCGACGCGCTGCAGGCCGCGCACACCGCCGGGGTGCTGCACCGCGACATCAAACCGCAGAACGTGCTCGTGGCGCACGACGGGCGGGTGATGCTCACCGACTTCGGGCTGGCCACCTTCGACGGCGGCGACGGCGCGATGACCCGCCCCGGCATGGTCTTCGGCTCCCCGCAGTACGTGGCCCCCGAGCGGGCCGCCGAGGGGGTGTCCACAGTGGCCGCCGATCTGTGGTCGCTCGGGGCGACCCTGCACGCCGCGGTGGAGGGGCAGTCCCCGTACGCCCGCAGCACCGCGATGGCCACCCTGAGCGCGCTGGCCGCCGGCCCGCCCGACCCTGCCCCGCACGCCGGGGCGCTCGCCCCGGTGCTGGACGGGTTGCTGCGCCGCGACCCGCGCGAGCGCCTCGACCACGACACCGCCCGCCGGTTGCTCAGGACGGCCGCGACCGGCCGCGCCGACCCGCTGTCGGCGACCGACCGCCCCTCGGCCGACCGACCGGCGCCAGGGCTGGTTGGCCAGCCCGCCACGGCGGACGACCCCGACGACCAGGACCCCACAGTTCCACTGCCCGACCCGGCCGTCCCGGCCGCAGCCGGTGACGCCTCCCCCACGCCGGCCCCGGATCGGGCGACCGCCGGACGTACCGCGCGTCGGGTGGCGGTGGTCGCCGTGGCGCTGCTGGTGGCCGTCGTAGCCGGCGTCGGCACCGCGCTGACCCTCGTTGGCGACAAGCCCAGCGACCCCACCGGCTGGTCCTCGCCGCCGCCGAACCGGCCGCCCAACGGCGGGCCGTTCGGCCCCGGCCCGCCACCGAACGGGCGGAACGTCCCCCCGCCCCCGTTCGCCTGTGTCCGCCCGGACGTCGTCGGATCGCCTGTGCGGGCCGGCACGCCGACCTCTGGCGAAGAACTCCGGCCGCCGCCCGGATGGGTCTGGCACGCCGACACCGCCGGCTTCCGGGTCTCCGTACCGGCGACGTGGCTGACCTCCCGCGACGGCACTGTGGCGTGCTTCCAGGACCCGGCGACCGGCCGGGCCTTCAGCGTCGCCGAAGGCGGCGCCGTCGACCCCCTGGAACTCCTGCGGACCGCCCGCGGAACGGCGGCCGGGGCGGGGGCTTTGCCGGGGTACGACGAGATCCGGCTCGCCGCGGGCGACGGCGGAGCCGAGTGGGAGTTGCGCTGGCAGACGCCGCACGGCTCATGGCTGCACGCCCGACAACAGGTCCTCGGCACCGACCGCTGGACGCTGGGTTGGATCACCCGGGACGAGGACTGGGCCGGGGCCGCAGCGGACTGGGAACTGGTCCGAAAGAGTTTCCGACCACCCCGCTGACCTGCACCGTATGGCCATGATCCGAACCACCGTCCGTCGTGGATCGAGGCCGCTCAGTGGATGAGAAAGCCGGCATTGGTGGCTATCGTGGAACCCGGGGTGACCGAGGGGGAGCGACCGTGCATCAGTTGCTGATCGCGGGTCGGTACCGGCTGCTCGACCTGGTCGGCACCGGCGGAATGGGCCGGGTGTGGCTTGCTCGCGACGAGATGCTGCACCGCGACGTGGCGGTGAAGGAGGTCGTGCCGCCGTCCTGGCTGGCCGAGACCGAGCGCGCGGAGTTGCGGCTCCGAACCCTGCGCGAGGCACGCACCGCCGCCCGGCTCAACCACCCCAACGTGGTCCGCATCTACGACGTGGTGCACGACCGGGAGAGCCCCTGGATCGTGATGGAGTACGTGCCGTCGCGATCGGTGCAGCAGATCATCGGCGCCGAGGGGCCGCTGAGCCCGCAGCGCACCGCCCGGATCGGGCTGGCGGTGCTCGCCGCGTTGCGGGCCGCGCACGCCGCCGGGGTGCTGCACCGCGACGTGAAGCCGCCCAACGTGCTGGTGGCCGACGACGGGCGGGTGGTGCTCACCGACTTCGGGCTGGCCACCTTCGACGGCGGCGACGGTGTGATGACCGGGCCCGGCACGGTGCTCGGCTCACCACAGTTCGTCGCCCCCGAGCGGGCCCGCGAAGGGGTGTCCGACGCGCGCACCGACATGTGGTCGCTGGGCGCGACGCTCTACGCGACGGTCGAGGGGCAGTCACCGTACGCACGGTCGAGCGCGATGGCGACGCTCAGCGCGCTGGCCACCGAACCACCGGACCCGATGCGTCGGGCCGGCCCGTTGCGTCCCGTCCTCATCGGCCTGTTGCAGCGCGACCCCTGGCGGCGGTTGACCGCCGCCGAGGCGGAGCCGCTGTTGCGCAGCGCCGCGGCGAGCGACGACGAGCCCGCCGGGTCGGTCCGCTCCTCGGCGGTCGTGGCGGTCCTCAGCGCCGGGCGGGCCATCGCGCCGCACCCCGTCGAACCGGTGGCCCCGTCGGGCGAGCCGGCCACGCCAGCCCCGAGCGCGCGCCCGCGGCGCCCACCCGGCCGGCGACGGCGTCTGATCGCCCTGGGAGGTGTGGCCACCGCTGTGCTCGTCGCGGGTGGCGTCACGCTGGCGCTGGTAAACCGGCACGATGACGGGACCACACCGTCCGGCTCGGGCGGTGGTGCGCCGACCTCCCGGCCGGCGGCGTTCGCCTGCACGTCGTCCCCGCCACCGTCGGCGACCCCGGTGGTGGCGGTGTCACCGCCACCCGGCGTGAAGTACGGGCTGCGCGAGGGCTGGACCTGGTACGACGACCCGACCGGGTTCCGGATCGCCGCGCCGGTCGGGTGGGCGCGCTGGACCGAGGGCTCGGTGACCTGCTTCCGGAAATCCGGCGGGTCGCGGGTGCTCAGCGTCGAGGCGGGGCCGGCCCGCCCGGATCCGGTGGCGCACTGGAAGGCCGAGGAGGCTCGGCTGACCGCGAGTGCCGCGCTGCCGGGCTATCGCAGGGTGGACATCTCCGCGATGGACATCTTCAAGGGCGGCGCGGTGTGGGAGTGCGGCTGGCAGAACGCCCTCGGCGTTCCGGTGCACAGCTTCCGGCTGTTGGCGAACACCTCGGCCGACCGCTCCTACACCGTCTCGTGGTTGACAGAAGAGTTCGACTGGCAGGTCAACGCGGCATACTTGCCGATGATCCGGCAGAGCTTCACCCCCACCCTGTGACACAGTCCGATGTGGACCTTCCGGGTGATGCCCCTGCGGCGCCGACGCTGACTACAGTGGCGTAGTTTTGGGCGCTCAAGATCCCTGGGGAGGGTGAGCCGAGATGATGGGACCGCAACACGCGCTGTCCGGCGCGGCGGTGTGGCTGGCTGGCTCCTGGGCGCTGGAGCAGTTCGCCGACTACCACCAGTCGCCGCTCGCGTTGGCGGTGGGCACCGCTGTGTGCGCCGGTGGCGCGCTCTTTCCCGACCTCGACATGTCGGGCAAGGTGACCAAGAACCAGGGTGGGGCCACCGTGGCCCGTACCTTCGGAGTCTTCTCGCTCTTCGCCGCCGAGGTGATGGAGAAGATCTCTCTCGGGGTCTACTACGCCACCAAGCTCAGCAAGGACCCCCGCCGCAGCAACGGGCACCGGACGCTGACCCACACGCTGCCGTTCACACTGCTGGTCGGCTGGGGCACCACAGCGCTCTGCGCCGCGTACGGCAAGTGGGCGGTCATCACCATCCTGTTCTTCATGTTCGGCCTGGCGCTGCGCGGGCTATTCGACGAGTGGGCCGAGCGGGCCGGGTGGGTGATCATCACTCTCGCGTCGGCCGGGGCGGCCTGGTTCACCTTCGCCCACCTGCCGGGCGGACGCGGCTATCCGCTGATCGGCACCGCGCTGGGCGTGGGCTGCTTCGTGCACATCCTCGGCGACATGATCACCAGAGCGGGCGTGCCGATCCTCTGGCCGATCCCGATCAAGCGGCGCATGTGGATGATGATCGGCCTGCCGAACAGCATCGCCCTGCGCGTCGGCAGCAAGGCCGAAGTGGTCGGCATGCGCATCGCACTGACCGTCGTCTCCGCGCTCGCCACCGTCGGCCTGATCGCGCCCTCGGTGCTGAGCCGTTTCGACATCGACATATGATCGATCCGGCGCCGGCGATCCCACCGGCCGAGGACGAACGCGTACCGGAGTTCTGCCGCGCCCTGGGGTTGCCCGGCCTCGCCGACGTGCACGTGCACTTCCTGCCGCCGCGCCTGCTGCGGCGGGTGTGGGCCTACTTCGACGCCGCCGGGCCGTTGGTCGGCACCGAGTGGCCGATCCGCTACCGGTGGAGCGACGCCGACCGGGTCGCGCACCTGCGCCGGCTCGGTGTGCTGGCGTTCAGCGCCCTGGCGTACGCGCACCGGCCGGGCATGGCGGCGGAACTCAACCGCTGGACGCTGGACTTCGCCCGCGACACCCCCGGGTGCCTGGCCTCGGCCACGTTCTACCCCGAGCCGGAGGCCCCCGGGTACGTCGAGGCGGCCCTCGCCGAAGGCGCCCGAGTGTTCAAGCTGCACCTACAGGTCGGCGGCTTCGCACCGACCGATCCGGCGCTGGACCCGGTCTGGGGGATGCTGTCCGACGCGGATGTGCCGGTGGTGGTGCACGCCGGGCACGCCCCGGTGGGGACCGCCAACACCGGCCCGGAACCGTTCGCCGCCCTGCTCGCGCGCCACCCTCGGCTGACCGCGGTGGTGGCGCACATGGGCGCCCCGGACTACCGGGCCTTCCTGGACCTCGCCGAGACGTACGAGCGGGTCCGGCTGGACACCACAATGGCGTTCACGCCCTTCTTCGACCAGTTCGTGCCCTTCCCCGGCGAGGAGTTGCCCCGGCTGCGCGAGTTGGGGCTGGCCGGCAAGGTGCTGCTGGGCAGCGACTTCCCGAACATCCCGTACCCGTACGCCGACCAGGTGACCGGGCTGGCCCGGCTGGGCCTGGGCGACGACTGGCTACGCGCGGTCTGCTGGACCAGCGCCGCCACCCTCTTCAACCTGCCCTGACCCGCACCGCACCGCACCCGGCCCCTCGGCTCCGCGATCTTGCACTTTCTGCCCCGACAAAAGGTGCGTATCCCTCCATATCGGCAACAGGAACCGCAAGATCGGCGCGGGCCGCTCATGATGCGGGCCCCCTGAATTCTTTTCGACATCGGCTATTGACGTCGCCGTAACAGGTGGCCTAGCGTCCTGTCGAACCGCTTCGTCGAAACGCTTCGACGAAGTTCGGGAGCGGTCCCACCCCAGGCCGGAGGAGGTACGCGGTGGCCACCATGCACGACGTCGCCCGCCTCGCACAGGTCTCGGTGAGCACCGTCTCGTACGTGCTCACCGGCACCCGGCCGATCTCGCAGGCCACCCGCAACAAGGTGCTCGCCGCGATGGCGCAGCTCGACTACCAGCCCAACGCGATGGCCCGCGGGCTGGCCAGTCGCCGCAGCCGAATCCTCGGCCTGCTGATGCCGATGGACGAACGCGGCCTCGGCGCCACCGAGACCGCCTTCGTCACCGGTGCCGCCGCCGCGGCCAGCGTCGCCGGCTACCACCTGGTGCTCTCGCCGGTCGGCGGGGGCAACCTCGACGACCTGCGTCGGCTGGCCAGTCAGCGGATGCTCGACGGGGTCGTGCTGATGGAGGTCCAGCTGGCCGACGAGCGGGTCACGGTGCTCCAGGAGGCGGGGGTGCCGCTGGTGCTGATCGGCCGCACCGGCGACACCAGCACGCTTTCCTACGTCGACATCGACTTCGACCAGACCGTCCGGGAGGCCGTCGCGCACCTGGTCGGCCTCGGGCACCGGCAGATCGTCTACGTCAACCACTCGGCCGCCACGTTGGCCAGCGGCTACGGGCCCGCGCTGCGTACCCGTGACGCCTTCACCGCGGCGATGACCGGGCACGGCCTGGAGCCGGTGATGATCGCGGCCGAGGACAGCGCGGCCGGCGGGCGGGCCGCCCTGGCCGCCGCGTTCGCGCAGGCCCCGGAGCTGACCGCGGTGTTGGCCATGAACGAGACGGCGATCTTCGGCATCCTCGGCGAGCTGACCGGCCGAGGGTTGTCGGTGCCCGACGACGTCTCCGTCGTCTCGATGGTCACCTCGCCGCAGGTCGCCGAACTGGCCACCCCGGCGCTGACCGCTATGACGTCACCCGGTTCGGCGCTCGGCCGGATCGCGATCGAGGCGCTCACGCGCCACCTGGACGGCCCCGCTGACCTTCGTCACCAGCAACTGCTGCCGTGCGCGTTGGAGATCCGGGGGTCGACCGCCGCACCTCGAAGCCGCCAGCCAATGGGGGCCGATCAGTAAATGGCCCGCCGCCGCGCTGCAACGCGACGACGGGCCTCGTGAAGTACCGGCTAGATACTCAACGAGGAGGATGCTAATGCAGCGATTCCGCCGGCTCGTCGCCGCGCTCGCCCTGGCGGCGACCGCGACGACCACCGTGGCCGCCTGCGGCGGTGGTGACAGCGGGGACAACAGCGACGCCAAGACCCTCAAGCTCTGGCACTACGAGAGCGAGAACAGCGCCATGGGGATCGGCTGGGACCGGGCGATCGAGATCTTCAAGTCCGAACACCCGGGCGTCGAGGTGCGCTTCGAGCGCAAGGCGTTCGAGCAGATCCAGCAGAACGCGGGCATGATCATCAACTCGTCCGAAGGCCCGGACATCATGGAGTACAACAAGGGCAACGCGACCGCCGGGCTGCTCTCCTCCCAGGGCCTGCTGGCCGACCTGAGCAGCGAGGCCGACAAGCGCGGCTGGGCCGGCAAGCTCAGCCCCAGCCTGCAGACCACCGCCCGGTACAGCGACAAGGGCGTGATGGGCTCCGGCAAGTGGTTCGGTGTGCCGAACTACGGCGAGTACGTCACTGTCTACTACAACAAGGACCTGTTCCAGAGCAACGGCGTCAAGGTCCCGACCACGATGGCCGAGATGACCGCCGCGATGGACACCTTCGTCGGCAAGGGCATCACCCCGCTGGGCATGGCCGGCGCCGAGTACCCGGCCGGGCAGCTCTTCTACCAGCTCGCCCTCTCCAAGGGCGACCGGCAGTTCGTCGACAACTACCAGCTCTACAAGAACCCTGTCGACTTCAAGGCCGACCCGCTCAAGTACGGCGCGGACACCTTCGCCCAGTGGGTGCAGAAGGGCTACGTCGCGAAGAACTCGGCAAGCCTCAAGGCCGAGGACATGGGCACCGCCTTCATCGGCGGCAAGGTTCCGATGATCGTCTCGGGCAGCTGGTGGTACGGCCGGTTCAAGACCGAGATGAAGGCCAACTGGGACACCTTCCTCTTCCCCGGCAACACCCTGCAGGCCGGCTCCTCCGGCAACCTCTGGGTCGTCCCGGAGAACAGCAAGGCCAAGAGCCTGGCGTACGACTTCATCGACATCACCCTGCGTCCGGAGATCCAGGACCTGATCGGCAACAACGGTGGTGTTCCGGTCGCCGCTGACGCGTCGAAGATCAGCGACCCGAAGGACCGCAAGCTGATCGAGGACTTCAACACGGTCAGCAAGTCCGACGGGCTCGCCTTCTACCCGGACTGGCCGGTCCCCGGCTACTACGACGTGCTGGTCTCCGGCTTCCAGGGCCTGATCAACGGCTCGAAGTCGCCCGACCAGGTTCTCGACACGATCGCCAAGCCGTACGCCGATGGCGTCAAGGAGATCACCGGCAAGTGACACGGCGAGCGGCGGGCGCGACCGGCACGACCGGCGCGCCCGCCCGCCCCGCCGGGAAGGATCTTCCATGGCTGTCTCCGAGACGGTCGCCGCCACACCGCCGGCCGCGACCCCCACCCCGCCCGCGCCCAGCCGCAGACGCCGCGGCCGCAACGCGGCGTACTGGCTCTACCTGCTCCCCGGAGCGGTGCTCTTTCTCCTCGTCATCGGCGCGCCGCTGGTCGGCACCCTCTACCTGTCGCTGACCAAGTGGTCCGGCATCGGCGACCCCCGGTGGGTCGGCCTGGACAACTACCAGCAGTTGCTGCAGGACGACGTGTTCTGGGCGTCGTTCCGCAACACCGTCTGGATGCTCGTCGCGATGGTGGTGGTGCCCACAGTGCTCGGGCTGCTGCTCGCCGCGGTGCTCTTCGACGTCATCGGCCGCCGGTTCAAGCCCCGCACCGCCGCCGCGCTGCGGGCCGCGTTCTACCTCCCGCAGGTGCTGCCCGTCGTGGTGGCCGGCATCGTCTGGGGCTGGATCCTGCGCCCCGACGGCGCGTTCAACAGCCTCCTCGACGCGGTCGGTCTCGGCGCGTTACGCCATGACTGGCTCGGCGACCCGGGCACCGCCCTGCCGGCCGTGATGGCAGTGATGATCTGGGTGCAGATCGGCTACCCGGTGGTCGTCTTCATGGCGGCGTTGCAGCGGGTCGACCCCGAGCTGTACGAGGCGGCCGAGGTCGACGGCGCGAACTGGCTGCACCGGTTCCGGGCGATCACCCTTCCGCAGATCCGCCCGGAGACCTTCGTGGTGGCCCTGACCTGCACGATCGCCGCGTTGAAGGTGTTCGGGCCGATCTTCGCCCTGACCCGGGGTGGTCCGGACAATGCCACGAACGTGCCGTCGTACTTCGCCTACTACACGTTCTTCAAGAAGCTGCAGGTCGGCTACGGCTCCGCGATCTCCATGGTGCTGACACTGATCATCGTGGTGGTGGCCGGGATCTTCATCTGGATGCAGGCCCGCAGCGAGCGCCGGGACCGGGGGTTCTGACATGGCCGTCACGCTCACACCGAGCGCCGCGCCGGTGCCGCCGGCCCGGCCCGTACGCGATCGACACCACCGCGGCGTCAGCCGCTGGGTGGTGCTCGCCCTGCTCACCCTCGGCGCGCTCGTCATGCTGGTGCCGTTCGCGTTCATGCTGCTCAACGCGTTCAAGTCGCCCGGCGACTACTCCTCGGGCGGCCCGCTGAGCTGGCCGACGGAGTTCTACACAAAGGGTCTGCGCACGTACTGGACCACTGTGAACTTCCCGCTGAAGTTCTGGAACTCGGCCGTCATCGCCGGCTCGGTGGCAGTGCTCGGCGTCGCCGTGTCGCTGCTCAACGCGTACGCGCTGGGCATCGGCCGGGTCCGGGGCCGGCTGTGGATCGTCGGTCTCTTCCTGCTGGCCAACATGCTGCCGCAGGAGGCGCTGATCTACCCGCTGTACTACGTGGCGAAGCAGGTCGGCCTCTACAACACCCAGCTCTCCGTGATCATCATCTTCACCGTGATCCAGAGCGCGTTCGGCACGTACCTGCTCGCCTCGGTGATGGGCACGTTCCCGCGCTCGCTGCTGGAGGCAGCCGCGCTGGACGGCGCCGGCAAGTGGACGGTGCTGTGGCGGGTGGTCTTCCCCAACCTGCGGCCCACCCTCGCGGTGCTGCTCATCTTCTTCTTCATCTGGACGTGGAACGAGTTCCTCATCCCACTGGTCATGCTGATCGACAACCAGACGCAGACCATTCCGGTCGCGCTCGCGTCGTTGCAGGGCGACCGGCTGATGGACGCTCCGACCACAAACGCCGGCGCGCTGATCAGCCTCGTGCCGGCCATCCTCTTCTTCCTCATCTTCCAGCGCACTCTGGCGCGCGGCATCACGGCAGGAGCCGAGAAGTGAAGTTCACCGACGGGTACTGGCAGCTGCGCCCCGGCGTCAGCGTCCTGCGGCCCCGCACCGTGGAGTCGATCGAGCCGGACGAGCGCGGCTTCACCGTCTTCGCACCGACCGGTCAGATCACCGGCCGCGGCGACACCCTCAACCGCCCCCTGGTCACGGTCCGCTTCTTCTCCCCCGCCCCCGGCGTCATCGGGGTGACCATCGCCCACCACACCGGAGGGCTGCCCCGCGAGCCGCACTTCGGGCTGAGCACCGACGAGACGCACCCGGTCACCGTCGACGTCACCGGGCTCAGCGCGACGCTGACCACCGGCGAGCTGACCGCGCGGGTCGCGCTCATCGACGAGTGGCGGGTCGACTTCCTGCACGGCGACCGGCTGGTCACCGCGTCCACCGCACGCAGCATCGGCGTCGTCACCGACGCCGAGGGCCGCCGGCACGTACACGAACGGCTCGCCCTCGGCGTCGGTGAGACGGTGTACGGGTTGGGCGAGCGCTTCGGCCCGTTCGTGAAGAACGGGCAGACCGTCGACATCTGGAACGCCGACGGGGGCACCGCCAGCGAGCAGGCGTACAAGAACGTGCCGTTCTACCTGAGCAGCGCCGGCTACGGGGTCTTCGTGGACCACCCGGAGCACGTGTCGTTCGAGGTCGGCTCCGAGGTCGTCGCCCAGACCCAGTTCAGCGTCGAGGGCCAGTCGCTCACCTACTACGTCATCGACGGGCCCCAACCGAAGGACGTGCTGCGCCGGTACACCGCCCTCACCGGCCGTCCGGCCCGGGTCCCCGCCTGGTCGTACGGCCTCTGGTTGTCCACCTCGTTCACCACCTCGTACGACGAGAAGACGGTGACCGAGTTCGTCGACGGGATGGCCGAGCGCGGGCTGCCGCTGTCGGTGTTCCACTTCGACTGTTTCTGGATGCGTCAGTTCCACTGGGTCGACTTCGTCTGGGACCCGGCGACCTTCCCCGACCCGGACGGGATGCTGCGCCGGCTGCACGAACGCGACCTGAAGGTGTGCGTCTGGATCAACCCGTACATCGCGCAGCGCTCGTACCTCTTCGAGGAGGGCCGCGAGGCCGGTTACCTGGTGCGCAACCCGGACGGTTCGGTCTGGCAGTGGGACAAGTGGCAGGCCGGCATGGCGCTCGTCGACTTCACCAACCCGGACGCGGTCCGCTGGTTCACCGGCAAGCTCAAGGCCCTGCTGGACATGGGCGTCGACTGCTTCAAGACCGACTTCGGCGAGCGCATCCCGACCGACGTGGTGTGGCACGACGGCTCGGACCCGCAGCGGATGCACAACTACTACTCGTACCTCTACAACAAGGCGGTCTTCGAGCTGCTGGAGACCGAGCGCGGCGAGGGCGAGGCGGTGCTGTTCGCCCGCTCGGCCACCGCCGGCGGGCAGCAGTTCCCGGTGCACTGGGGCGGCGACTGCGAGTCGACGTTCGTCGCGATGGCCGAGTCGCTGCGCGGTGGGTTGTCCCTGGCGGCGTCCGGCTTCGGCTACTGGAGCCACGACATCGGCGGCTTCGAGGGCACTCCCGACCCGGCGGTGTTCAAGCGGTGGGTCGCCTTCGGGCTGCTCTCCTCGCACTCCCGACTGCACGGGTCCGGCTCGTACCGGGTGCCGTGGGCGTACGACGAGGAGGCCGTGGACGTGCTGCGGCACTTCACCCACCTCAAGCTCGGCCTGATGCCGTACCTGGCGGCCGCCGCCCAGGAGGCACACCGCGACGGGACGCCGGTGATGCGGCCGATGTTCCTGGAGTTCCCGGACGACCCGGCGACGGCGCACCTGGACCGGCAGTACATGCTCGGCCCGGACGTGCTGGTCGCCCCGGTGCTCAGCGCCGACGGCGACGTCACGTACTACGTCCCCGCGGGCACCTGGACGCACCTGGTCACCGGCGCGCAGGTCACCGGCCCGGCCTGGCTGACCGAGAAGCACGACGTCGACAGCCTGCCGGTGCTGGCCCGACCGGGCGCGGTCATCCCGTTCGGCTCGCGCACCGACCGACCGGACTACGAGTGGGCCGACGATGTGCGGCTGCGGGTGTACGCACCGACCGAGGGGCAGCGGACCCGGGTACGGGTACCGTCACCCGGCAACGGTCCGGGCGCCGAGTTCGACGTGCGCTACGAGGGTGGGACGGCCAGCGCCGAACTGGTGGCCGGCACCTCGACGGGCTACATCTGCGAGATCCAGGGGACGGAACGATGACGCAACACCACTTCCCGGAGAGCTTCGTCTGGGGCTCGGCGACCGCCGCGTACCAGATCGAGGGCGCGGCGACCGAGGACGGGCGCGGACCGTCCATCTGGGACACCTACAGCCACACACCGGGTCGGACCCTCAACGGCGACACCGGTGACGTGGCCGCCGACCACTACCACCGGTGGGCCGACGACCTCGGCCACATCGCCGACCTGGGGCTCGGCGCGTACCGGTTCTCCATCTCCTGGCCCCGGGTGCAGCCGGGCGGCTCCGGCCGGTTCAACCAGGCCGGCATCGACTTCTACTCGCGGCTGGTGGACGGGCTGCTGGAGCGGGGCGTCCGCCCGGTGGCCACCATGTACCACTGGGACCTGCCGCAGGAGTTGGAGGACGCTGGCGGGTGGGCGGCGCGGGAGACCGCGTTGCGCTTCCAGGAGTACGCGGCGGGCATCGTCGGCGCGCTGGGTGACCGGGTGCACACCTGGACGACGCTCAACGAGCCGTGGTGCTCCGCGTACCTGGGCTACGCCTCCGGCGTGCACGCGCCGGGTCGGACCGAGCCGGCGGCGGCGCTGGCCGCGGTGCACCACCTCAACCTCGCGCACGGCCTGGCCGGTCGGGTGGTCCGGGAGCTTGCCCCGTCCGCCGAGCTGTCGGTGACGCTGAACCTGCACGTCATCCGGGGCGCGTCCGACTCGGCCGCCGACCAGGACGCGGTCCGGCGGATCGACGCGTTGGCGAACCGGGCGTTCCTCGGCCCGATGCTGGACGGGGAGTACCCGGCCGACCTGCTGGCCGACACCGCCTCCGTCACCGACTGGTCGTTCGTCCGGGAGGGCGACGAGAAGCTGATAGCGGTGCCGCTGGACGTGCTAGGGGTCAACTACTACTCCAGCACCCTGGTCCGGGCCTGGGACGGGGTGTCGGCCCGCTCCGACGCCGACGGGCACGGTGCGTCGACGTCGACGCCGTGGGTCGCCGCGGAGAACGTCGACTTCCTGCCGCAGCCCGGCCCGTACACGGCGATGGGTTGGAACATCGACCCGCCGGCGCTGACCGAGCTGCTGCTGCGCCTCCAGCGTGAATACCCCAGCCAGCCCATGATGATCACCGAGAATGGCGCGGCGTTCGACGATGTGGTGTCGGCCGACGGCCGGATCCACGACGACCGGCGGATCGACTACCTGCGTCGGCACATCGGCGCGATGGCCGACGCCCGCGCGCAGGGCGCGGATGTGCGCGGCTACTTTGTCTGGTCGTTGCTGGACAACTTCGAGTGGGGCTACGGCTACGACCGTCGCTTCGGCATCATCCGGGTCGACTACGACACCCAGGTACGCACCTGGAAGGACAGCGCCCACTGGTACCAGCGCCTCGCCGCCACCGGGCAGCTGGACCAGGCCGCAAAGTAGGCGCACCGCCGGGCGGCCTCGGTAACGGGGCTGCCCGGCGCACATCCACCCTCCCGCGATCTTGCACTTACTGCCCCGACATTCAGGGCATGCCACACGTATCGGCGACAGAAACTGCAAGATCGCGCGGAGCGGCGCTAGACGCCGACGCGCTGTGGCGGGACCGTGAGCCCGTAGAGCTCCATCAGCTCCGGGGTGTCGATCCGGCTGCCGTCGGCAACCGAGTCGCAGGCGATGTCGACGATCTGGTCCTTGTGCGCCAACAGGTACGGCCGGGCGCCCACGTCGGCGCTGGCCAGGGTGGCGATACCGGGCCAGTGCCGGCGACCGAACAGCATCGGATAGCCGCGCAACCCGTCGTAGGTGGCGCAGACCAGCACGTCCGGGTACGGCAGCGCGGCCACCCGGCTGACCGCCGTGGCGGTCAGGCCCGGCATGTCGACCGGGACCACCACCACCGCCTCGATCCCCTCGTCGTCCATGGCGGCCAGGCCGGCCCGGATGGACGAGCCAACTCCGGTGCCCCACGCCTTGTTGATCACAACGGTGGCCTTGCCCAGGTCGGCGGTCTCCCGGACCTGCTCGGCGGCAGCGCCCAGGACGACCACGATCTGCTCGCAGCCCGCCTCGGTCATCGTGTCGATCATCTGATTCACCAGGGGCTTGTCGCCCTGGTGCAGCAGCGCCTCGGGACCACCGATCCGTCGTCCCCCGCCTGCGGCGATGATCATTCCTGCGATCCGGTTCAGCTGCGCCCCCTCCAGCACGGGACGGACCGTGACAGTTCCGTCCCCTCCTACGGACACTGCAACGAGGAGGGCCAGCCGGGGGTGGCGGGGCGAAAAGGAGAAATAGCACAACCGTTACACGACCGGCATCCGCCGACACGCCTACCGGATGATCATCGAGAAGAGTCAGCCATCAACCCGACTCCCCGGACATTGCGACCGCGGTGCCGCCCCAACGCTGGGGCACCCATCGCGCCACCCAGCCGAGGCCGCGTGCGGTGAGCGCGTACAGGACCACCGGAGCAACGATCAGCAGCACGGCGATTCCCGCGACCAGAGGCACGTAGCCGGCGGACACCCCGCTGGCAATCGCCCCGGCCACGGCGTACCCGGCGGCCAGGACGACCGCGACGAGCGCGGCCAGCACCACCACCCGGCCGGTCCCCCGATGCCGGCCGACGGCCTCCCCGACCGCCACAGCCGGCAGGAAGAGCAGGGGAATCAAGACCACGCCGAGCACCGCGGCGATCAAGACGAGCATCGGCCCGGCCAGCGGGCCACCCACACCCGAGCCGGTGGCCAACGCGTACGCGAGCAGACCGAGGTAGCCCAGGACCGCCTCGGCGACGAGGGCCAGGCAGGCGGCGACCATCCCGGCCAGATGACGGATGACTCCGACGACCATGGGGCACCCTCCCATTCCGACGGCGGCACGACCGCATGAGACTAACCGGGGCACCGCCCCGGGGTGTCTCCCGCTTGAGTTGGCCCGCAGGTCAGGCCGCGTCGGCGTAGCAGTCGACGATGGACAGGTCCAGTGGGAACCGGACCGGCGTCGCACCGAAGAGCAACGCGGATGCGCGCTCGCCCGACCGATTGACGGCCTCGGCGACTGCGTCCGCCTGATCGGCGGGCGCGTGCACGACCACCTCGTCGTGCTGGAAGAAGACCAGCTCGGCGTCCGTGCCGGACAGCTCCGTCCGCAGCGTGGCCAGCAACGTGGAGGCCCACTCCGCAGCAGTGGCCTGGATGACGAAGTTGCGGGTGAAGCGCCCCCGGGACCGGGCGGCACGCGCCCTCGGACTGTGCGGGTCACCCGCCCCCTCCGGGTCGGAGGGCTCGTCGTCGAGATCACCGAACCCGGCCGAGCCGGGCGGACAGGTCCGCCCCAACCACGACCGCACCAGCCCACCGTTCTCACCGGTCCGCGCCGCCGCCTCGACGTACCCGAACGCCGTCGGGTAGCTGCGCTTCAGCACCGCCAACGCGGGCACCGCGGCCCCGCCGGTCTGCCCGTACATCGCGCCGAGCAGGGCCACCTTGGCCTTGGCCCGGTCACCGCCGAACGAATCCCGGGCCAGGGCCGCGTAGAGGTCACCGGCACCGCCCGCCGCCGCCAACCGCGCGTCGCCGGAGACCGCGGCCAGCACCCGAGGCTCCAATTGGCCGGCGTCGGCGACCACCAACCGCCAGCCCGGATCGGCCACCACCGCCCGCCGGATCACCTTGGGGATCTGCAACGCGCCACCACCCCGGGTGGCCCATCGGCCGGAGACGACGCCGGCCGGCACGTACTCCGGTTGGAACCGGCCGCCCCGCGCCCACTGATCGAGCCAGGACCAGCCGTGCGCCGTCCAGATCCGGTAGAGCTCCTTGTATTCCAGCACCAGCGGCACCGCCGGATGGTCCACCCCGCGCAGCACCCAGGCCCGGGTGTTGGGCAGCTCCACCCCGACCCGGGCGAACGCCTTCAGCAGCTCCGCCGGAGAGTCGGTGTGCAGGCCGCGTACGCCGAGCGCGTCGGCGATCCGGGCGGCCAGCTCGGCGAGTCGGCGTGGCGGACCACCGACCGGGGACGCCTCGCCCAGCAGCTCGTGCAGGATCTCGTTGTGCACGTCGGCACGCCAGGGCAGCCCGGCGACGCCCATCTCCGCCGCGATCAGCGCGCCGGCCGACTCCGCGGCCACCAGCAACCGGAAGCGGCCGGGGTGCTCGGTCGCGGCGACGCGGGTGAGCTGGTCGGCGTACACCTGGGTCAGTGCCTCGATGCCCGGGCCCGGCGGACCGGGCACCGTGTCGAAGAGCGCGCCCTGCCCGTGCCCGGGCGGTGCGGCGGCGCGCGGCGGCGGGTCGGGCGGCACCGCCGCGCCGGTCAGCCGGGCCCAGGCGGCGGCCAGCGAGCGGGGCTCACCCCAGCGGCCCACGTGCCCGAGCAGCAACGCCTCGGTCAACTCCACGTCGTGACACCGATCGACCCGGACGCCGGCGCGCAGCAGCGTCGGGTAGACCGCCGTGGCGGTCGACCAGACCCAGCGCGGGTGCTCGGCGGCCTCGCGGGCGGCGACCGCGGCGACCAGATCGGTGACGACCTCGGGCGGCCCGGTCGGCCGGCCGGTGGCGTCCAGCGGGCACAGCACTCCCCCACCCCGTTCGTCGGACACCACCGCCACCAGCACGAACGTGATTCTGCCTCTCCCGTCCGACAGAAACGGAGGCGCACCTCACCATGATCGGGTCGGTGGGGTGTCGGGGCCGGTCGGTAGCGTGATCGGGTGCCTCCGCAGATCCCGCATCCCGATCCTGGCACCCCCGACGCCCGCGGTCCGATGCGCTACCTCTGGTGGCTGGTCCGCTGCCAACCCTGGCGGGTGCTGCGCGGCAGCCTGATCGGCACGGCCTGGATGATCGGGCTCTCGGTGCGGCCATACCTGATCGCCCGCGCCGTCGACGACGGGCTGCGCGGACGCGACACCCAGGCCCTGGCGCTCTGGGTCGCGGCGATCGTCGTCGCCGGCGTGGGCCTGTCCTACCTGGGCATCATGCGGCACCGCACGATGACCTTCCTCCGGGAGGACGCCAAGGCTCGCTCGGCGGAGGTTCTGCTGCGCCATCTGTCCCGCATCGGCGCGGTGCTGCCCCGCCGGGTCGGGGCGGGCGAGGTGTCCACCATCGGCGGCTCCGACATCGACTGGACGGCGCAGGTGCTGACGCTGACCGGGCCGGGCGTCGGCGCGGTTGTCGCGTACGGGGTGATCGCCGTGGTGCTCTGGTCGATCTCCCCGATGCTCGCGTTCTGCGTGCTGGTGGGGGTGCCGGTCGTCGGTCTGATCGTGGGGCCGCTGCTGCGCCGCCTGGAGCAGGTCGAGTCGGTCTACCGCCGGCAACAGGGCGCGCTCACCGCCCGCTCCGGTGACATCGTGGCCGGGCTGCGGGTGCTCGCCGGGGTGGGCGGCCGGGACCTGTTCGCCCGGCGGTACGCGGCCCGGTCCCAGGAGCTACGCGCCGAGGGCTACCGGGTCGCCGCTGTCAACAGCTGGATCGACGCGGCGACGGTCGCCATCCCCGGGTTGTTCCTGGCGGCGGTGGTGTGGCTGACGGCCCGGATGGCGGTGACCGGTGACGTCACGATCGGCGAGTTGGTGGCCGTCTACGGCTACGTGGCGACCCTGATCGTGCCGGTCTGGTTTCTGCTGGAGGGCAGTTACCAGCTCATCCGCGGTCGGGTCGCCGCCCGACGGATCACCGACCTGCTCAACGTGACACCGGACGACGTCGGTGGCCCGGGCCGCCGGTGGCCGGGCGCCGTACCCGAGGCACGCCGGCCGGACGAGCTGGCCGCGCCGGACGGCCCGGCCGACCTGCACGACCCGGTGACCGGCCTGACCGTGCGCGCCGGCCAGCTGACCGCGGTGGCGGCAGACGACCCGGCGGCGGCCGTGGCGTTGGCCGACCGGCTCGGCCGGTACGTCGCCAGCGACGTCACCTGGGGCGGCGTGCCGCTGCGCGAGGTCGCCCTGGACGAGGTCCGCGCGCGGATCCTCGTCGCCGACCACGACTCCTACCTCTTCGCCGGCACGCTGCGCGACATCCTGCGCGCCGGCGCCGACGACGACGAACGGATCGACGCCGCCCTGCGGACCGCCTCGGCGCAGGACGTCGTCGACGCCCTGCCCTCCGGGCTGGACACCCCGATCGACGCCCGAGCCCGCACGCTCTCCGGCGGTCAACGCCAACGGCTGCGCCTGGCCCGGGCGCTGAGCAGCGAACCGGAGGTGCTGATCCTCGTCGACCCGACGTCGGCGGTGGACGCGCACACCGAGGCACGGATCGCCGAGCGGCTGCGGGCCGCGCGGGCCGGGCGGACCACAGTGGTGATCGCCACGTCGCCGCTGCTGCTCGGCCGGGCCGACCTGGTCACGCTTCTGAGCGCCGGCCGGATCACCGCCACCGGCAGCCACGCCGACCTGCTCGACGACGACCCGGCCTACCGGCACCTGGTGGCCCGCGGCAGCGAGGAGGCGTACCGGTGAGCCGGCTGCCGGTCGCCGACCGCGGCACCGTACGCCGGGCCCTGCGGGACATGATCAGCCGGCACCGGCGCGCCGTCGGGGTCGTGCTGGCGCTGCACAGCGCCGCCGCGGTCGCCGGGCTCGCCCCGCCGTGGCTGCTGGGCACCATCGTCGACCGGGTCACCGCGGGAGCGGGCGTGGCCACGGTCGACCGACTGGCACTGGCCATCGCCGGCTGCGTCCTGGTCAGCGCCCTGCTCTCCCGGTACGCCCAGTACGCCGGCCACCGATTCGGCGAACGGGCCGTCGCCGAGCTGCGCGAGGAGTTCGTGTCCCGGACTCTCGGGCTGCCCGTCTCGGTCGTCGAGCGTGCCGGCTCCGGGGACCTGGCCACCCGCAGCTCGGTCGACGTGTCGACGGTCGGCACCACCGTCCGGGACGTGGTGCCCACCATCGTCATCGCCGGGGTGCAGTTGACGTTGCTGTTCGGGGCCGTCTTCCTGCTGCACCCGCTGCTCGGGTTGGCCGCGCTGGCCGGGCTCCCGTCGATAGTGGCGGTGACCCGCTGGTACCTGCGCCGGGCCAGCTCCGCGTACCTCACCGAGGGCGCGGCGGCGGCCGAGCTGACCGAGACGCTGACCACCACCGCCGAGGGCGCGCGCACCGTGGAGGCGCTGCGGCTGGCCGACGACCGGATCCGGCACGGCACCACCCGCGTCACAGCGGTCTGGCGGGCCCGTCGGGCGACCCTCGCGCTGCGTACCGTGTTCTTCTCGGTCGTCGAGGCCAGCTATCCGCTGCCGGTCGCCATGGTCCTGCTCGTCGGGGGTTACCTGCTCTCCCGGGACATGGTGTCGCTCGGCGCTGTGGTCGCCGCCGCGCTCTACCTGCAACAGGCGATCGACCCGTTGGACCGGCTGTTGCAGTGGACCGAGCAGGCGCAACGCGGCTTCGCGTCGTACGCGCGGCTGCTCGGCGTCGGCATGGTCCCGCCGGAAGCACCCGGCACTACCGCCTCGTCACGGGGCGAGCGGCTCGTCGTCAGTGGCGCCCGGTTCTCCTACTCCGACGGGCCGGACGTGCTGCACGGCATCGACCTGGAGGTGCAGCCCGGTGAGCGGCTGGCCGTCGTCGGCCCGTCCGGCGCCGGCAAGTCCACCCTGGCCCGGCTACTGGCCGGGATCGACGCGCCGCGCCACGGCGTCGTCAGCATCGGCGGCTGCCCGGTCACCGACCTCGACCCGGCCGAGCGACGCCGACGGATCGCCCTGGTCACCCAGGAGCACCACGTCTTCATCGGCTCGGTACGCGACAACCTCTCCTTCGCCGCGCCCGACGCCTCCGACGAACAGATGCGCGCCGCGCTGCTCACAGTGGGCGCCGATTGGTTTGCCGAGCTACCCGACGACCTGGACACCCAGCTCGGCGACGGGGCCCGTCAACTCGGTGCGGCCGAGGCCCAACAGGTCGCGCTGGCCCGGTTGGTGCTCGCCGACCCGCACACGCTGATCCTGGACGAGGCGACCGCCGCGCTCGATCCGTCCACCGCCCGCCGGACCGAACGCGCGCTGGCCGCCGTGCTGGTCGGGCGGACCGTCATCGCGATCGCGCACCGGCTCAACACCGCCCACGACGCCGACCGGGTCGCCGTGCTCGCCGACGGTCGGATCACCGAGATCGGCAGCCACGACGAGCTGGTCGCGGCCGGCGGGGCGTACGCAGCGCTGTGGCGCTCCTGGCACACCCGCGTCGACGAGCGGTGAGGCGTCCTACTTCACCGCGCCGGAGGTGAGACCGGCCTGGATCTGACGCTGGAACACCGCGTACACGAGGATCATCGGGAGGATGGCGATGGTCAGCGCGGCGAACAGCCCGGACCAGTCCGCCTCGTAGCCGGCGTTGACGGAGATGTCGGCGATGCCCTGGGTGAGCACCCATTTGTCCTTGGCGTTGGAGAGCAGCACCAACGGGAGTTGGTACTGCGCCCACTGACCGATGATGTTGAAGATCGCGACGCTGATCAGGCCCGGCTTCGCCATCGGCATCATCACCTGGAAGAACAGCCGGCTGTGCCCGCAGCCGTCGATCATCCCCGCCTCGGCCACCGACGACGGCAGCGTCTTGAAGAACGCGGCCAGGAAGAACACGGTGAACGGCAACGAGTACGCGGTGTAGACCAGCACCACGCCGGTGTGGGTGTCCAGCAGACCGAGGTTCTTCACCACGAAGAAGAGCGGCACCAGTGCCAGGAAGACGGGGAAGGCCAACCCCGAGACGAAGAGGAAGTAGACCGCCCGGTTGCCCCAGAACTTGTAGCGGGCCAGCACGTACGCGGCCATCGAGCCGAGCAGCATGGTGAGGAACGTGCTGCACGACACGACGATCACGCTGTTGAGGAAGTACCGCCCGACGTGCGCCTTGGTCCAGGCCCGCCCGAAGTTCTCCCAGCGCAGCTCGGCCGGCAGCGTCCAGGGGCTGCTGAAGATCTCGCTGGTGTTCTTGAACGCGGCGAGGAAGGTCCAGAGGATCGGCACGATCACGATCACCGCCCACACGGCGAGCGCGACGTGCCCCAGGCCGGCGAACAGCTTTACCTCCGAGCGGGGGCCCTCGTGCCCCGACCCGCCGGGGGCGGACGGGTCACCGGTCTTCGGCGGCAGCGCCGCCGGCGTCGGCGGCAGCGTCGACTGCGGATTCATCAGTACTCCACGCTTTCCCGCTTGGTGAACCGCAGCGTCAGCGCCGCGAACGTGAGGGTGAGGAAGAACAGCGCCACGCCCATCGCCGAGGCGTAGCCGTACTTCGAGTAGACGAACGCGTTGCGGTAGATCTCCATGGCGAGAACTGTGGTGGCGCCGTCCGGGCCGCCACCGTCCACCGAGAGCACCGCCACGATGGCGAACGCGTCGAACGCCGCGATCCCGAGGTACACCCAGGCCACCTGGAGGGTGTCCCACAGCAGCGGCAGCGTGACCCGGAAGAACAGGGTCACCTTCGTCGCCCCGTCCATCTCGGCGGCCTCGTAGATCTCACCGGGGATGGAGGCCATCCCCGCCGAGAAGAGCACCACGTAGAAGCCGACCGCCTGCCAGACCAGCACCGCGATAATCGACCAGAGGGCCAGGTTCGGCTTGACCAGGAAGAGGATCGGCTCGATGCCGAGCTTCATCAACACGCCGTTGATCAGGCCGGACTCGTTCGGCCGGTACACCATCTGGAACAACACGGCGATGATGGCCACCGCCAGGACCTGGGGGAAGAAGAACACCACCCGGTAGAACTTCGCCCCCCAGACCCCCTGGCGTTGACCACCGCTGCTCTTGCCGCCCACGTTGAGCAGAAAGGCGAAGAACAGGGCGATGGCAATGGTGATCAGCGGCAGGGCAAGCAGCAGTACGCCGTGGTGCTGGACCGCTTTCCAGAAGGCCCCGTCGTCGAGCAACCTCCGGTAGTTGTCGAAGCCCACCCACTGCGGGGCCGACAGCCCCCGCCAGTTGGTCATCGAGATCTGGAACGCCTGCGCGTACGGCCAGATCACGAATGTCACGTACAGCGCGACCGGGGCGAACAGGAACCCGATCACGAATGGATACTTGCCGTGCCGCATGACCCTAGCTCCGATCGATCAGCGCTTGAACTTGGTGACGGAGCTGTCCTTCTTGATGGCGTCGGCGCGCTTCTGGATCCGCTCCACGAAGGCGTCCGCGTTGATCCGGCCGAACATCAGCTCGTTGGTGGCGGTACGCGCCTCCGTGTCGAGCTCCTTGTACCAACCGTCGAAGTACAGGTTGAACACGTCCTGACCGGCCGCCTTGAGCGCAGCCTGCGAGCTGGCCACACCGGGCGGGAAGGCGAAGCCCTCCGAGCCGGCGGTGACCACGGTCGGGGCCTTGACCACCTCGGTGAAGCCCTTCGCGCCCGCCGTCGAGAGCATCTGACGCATGTACTCCAGCCCGCCCTTGGGGTTCTTGCTCTTCGCCGAGACAAAGTAGCCCTCACCGGCGGTGGCGCGCAGCGCGGTGGCCGGCAGCTTGTCCGAGGCGGACAGGCTCGGCACCGGCATGAGCTGGTAGTCGAAGCCGGCCGGCGTGTCCTTCTTCTGCTCGCCCTCCAGCCAGTCACCGCTGGGGTACATGGCCACCTTGTACTGGTTCTGCCGCAGCTGCACGTCGGTGTGCTTGAGCCCCTCGAAGCTCTTGTCGCTGAACTTCGCGCCGACCTCGGCCCACGCCGCGGCGGCCTGCTTGACGGCGTCCTGCTTCCAGGCACCGTCCTCCAGGTTGTCGATGTTCTTCAGCACGTCCGTGCCGCCGATCTTGGCGGCGTGGGTGAGGATCACGTTCCACTGGTAGTAGGCAGCGTTCGCCCCGGCGTAGCCGTACGGGGTGATGCCCTTGGCCTTGATGTTCGTGAGCAGGGCGATAAACTCGTCCCAGTTCTTCGCCGGCGCCCAGCCGTTGTCCTTGAACAGCTTGCCCGAGTACCAGATGCCGAAGACGGTGGAGACGTAGTACAGGACGAACGGCTTGCCGTTGAACGAACCGGCCTCGATGGTGCCCGGCACCACTGTGTCGCGGACCTTCTTGGACGGGTCGTCGACCGACGGCGCGTCCCACAGCTCGGTGAGGTCCTGGAGCTGACCGTCGGCCACGAGCGCGCCGAAGTCCATCAGCTTCTCGCCCGAGTTGTTCACGAACTCCGGCGGGTTACCGGAGGCGAACCGCGGCTGGAGCACTGTGGAGACGGCCTGGGTGGCCTGGTGCTTGACCTCGGCCTTGGGGAACGCCTTCTTGTACAGCGGCTCGTGCACGTCGGTGGCGTACTTCTCGCCGTAGCCACCGTTGAAGATGACCACCTCGATCCCGGCGTCCTCCTTGACGCCCAGCGGGTTCTTCTCGCTCTTGGTGCCGCCGGCAACCTGCTCGTTGTCACCGTCGCTGCCGCTGGTGGCGCAGGCGCCGAGCAGGCCGATGGCCGGAGTGGCGAGCATGCCCACGGCGGCGGCGCGACGCAGCACCGTGCGACGGTCGAGTGCGGCCGGGTGTTCGGGGGTAATCGACATCGTCGTCTCTCCTTGTGGAATTCGGGTCATGCGGTACGCCGGAGACGTCCGGCGGAACCCCCCGCCACGGGGAGGGTTTGGTGGTCCCCCCCCGGGGCCGTTGGGGGGTGGTGTTTATTGGGTTCCACAACCGCCTGGTGG
>NZ_JBEYUF010000001.1:0-16877 GCF_040643355.1 Micromonospora sp. NPDC047187 | reverse complement strand
GCTGGCGGGGGGGGGGTTTTTGGGGTTTTCTCTTTTTGGTGGTGCGTGTTTGTTTTTGGGGGCCCTGGCGGCCCGGGGGAGCGCGCGGGGCCCCCGCGACTCGAGGGCGAGGTTGTGCTCGTCCCCGCCGGGGACGTTGGCGGAGAGGTAGATAGGGGGTACCTCTCCGGCCTGGTGGAACCGTCGTACCACCTCCGCGGTCAGCAACTGCGCCAGCAGCGCCGTGGTGACCGAGGAGACCGCACAGACCGCGCCGCCGCCCTCGAGCGGCAGCAGTGCATCGCCGTACGGCGCGCCGTTGTCCAGCACGACGTCGGCGAGGTCGGCGAGCCGGTGCCCGGACGGGTGCCGTGGTGCGACCCGCGCGGTGTGCTCGACCGAGGTGACCGCGATCAACGGGTGACCGCGCTCGGTGACCAGCGCCGCCAGCTCGACCACCGAGCCGTTGATGCCGGATTGGGACGCCACCACGAACACGTCGCGCGGCTGGGGCGCCGCGAGCGCGTAGATCTGGTGGGCGATGGAGGGATCACGTTCCAGCTTGGGGTCGGCGAGCACGTCACGCGGGGCGTCACCGTGCATCACCAGGTCCCGTACCGAGAGCCGGTTGGTGGGAACCAACCCGCCGGCCCGGGCGACCAACTCGGCGGCGAACGCCTCGGAGTGCCCGGCGCCGAACGCCTGGAGCACGCCGCCGTCGCGCAGACTGTCGGCGATCAGGTCGGCGGCCCGGGTGATCCCGTCGGCCTCCGAGTCGAGCAGCCGGTCGAGCACCGGGCGGACGGCGTCCGCGTACCCCTGCGCGCTGATCATGAAAGGGTTCCCTTCGCTGCCTTGTGCCCGTCGACGGCCTGCGCTGTCCGCCGGAAGGCCGCGTGCGCCCGGTCGTGCGTGCGTTGGGCGACGGCGATGTAGAGCAGGTCGAGCACCACCAGTTGGGGATGTCGGGCGGAGAGCGCGTCCGGCCGGAAGGTGGTTGCCTGGCTGGCCGTGAGCAGCACGATGTCGGCCAGCTCGGCCAACGGGGAGCGGGGGAAGCCGGTGAGCGCGAGCGTGGTGGCGCCCCGGCTGCCCGCCTCGGCGAGCATCTCGATCGTCTCCCGGGTCTGACCGGTGTGCGAGATGCCGAGCGCCACGTCCCCCGATCGCAGCAACGCGGCGCTGGCCAGCCCCTCGTGCACGTCGTTCCACGCCCACGCCGCCACACCGATGCGGTGCAGGCTGAACTGCATCTCCTCACCGACCAGGGCGCTACCGCTGGCACCGAAGATGTTCACCCTGCTGGCGCCGGCGATCGCCACCGCGGCCCGCTCCACCTCGGCGAGGTCGAGCAGGGTGGCGGTGTCGTGCATGGCCCGGGTGTCGGCGGCCATGATCTGGTCGAGCACCCGGGCGAGCGGGTCGCTCGGCTGGATCTCCCGGCCGATGTCGACGGTCCAACCCGCCGAGCGGGCCCGGCCGGTCTCGGAGGCGATGCCCAGGCGCAGGTCGGCGTACCCCTCGAAGCCCATCGCCCGGCAGAAGCGGGTGATGGTCGCCGGTGAGGTCCCACTGCGCTCGGCCAGCTCGACGATGGTCGAGCGGGCGGCGGCCTCCGGGTCGCTGAGCACGTGCTCGGCGACCCGACGCAGGGCGCCGGTCAGCTCGCCGAGCCCGTTGCGAACCCGGGCCAACACCCCGTCGGAGGCCGAGCTCCGGCGCTCGATCACGTCGGCGTCGACCACCGCGGTCCCCGCGGCGGTGTCCACCTCGTGATCAACCATGAGACGCCTCAGCTTTCCGAAAAGACTGTTAACTGTTAGTGGTAAAAGTTCTTACTGAACGACCCTCTGTGTCAAGACTGTGGGCGAAGTTTTCAAACTGTTACCTGCTGCACAGCCCTCCACGCCCGCCACAACTTGCCCCACGCGACCCCGCCGACCAGCATGAACAAGCCAGATCGCCGTTCCGCGCAAGGAGACCCGTGCCGATGTCCGACAACGTCGTGGTGGGTCTCGATATCGGCGGTACGTCCACCCGGGCGACCGTCCTCACCCTCACCGGGCAACGCGTCGGCACCGGCCGCGCCGGCGGCGGCAACCCCACCAGTCACGGCGCCGAACGCGCCGCCGCCGAACTGCTGACCGCGCTCCGGGAGGCGCTCGCCGACGTCGACCCGACGCGGGCGGCCGCCGGCACCATCGGGCTCGCCGGAGCCGGCCGGCTGCTCGCCGACCCGGCCGGGCGGGCCGCCTTCGACCAGGCCTGGCACGACGCCGGCCTGCGCTGCCCGTACGAGGTGCACGGCGACGCCCTGGTCGCGTACGCCTCCGGCACCGCCGCCACCGACGGAACCATCCTCATCGCCGGCACCGGCGCGATCACCGCCCAGGTCCACGAGCTGCGGCTCGACCGGATCGCCGACGGCCACGGCTGGCTGCTCGGCGACGCCGGCTCGGGCTTCTGGCTCGGTCGGGAAGCCGTGCGCCGGCTGCTCGCCGACCTCGACGCCGGCCGCGAGCTTGGCGCGCTGACCACGACCGTGCTCACCGAAATTCTCGGCAGCGCCGACATCGCCGCCCACCCCCGGGACACCGTCGACGCCACCATCCAGACGGTGACCCGGCGACCCCCCATCGAACTGGCCCGGCTCGCGCCGCTGGTCGTCGACGCCGCCACCCACGGCGACCCGGTCGCCACCGCGCTGATCACCGAAGCCGCCGGGCACCTCACCGAGAGCGTGAGCCGCATCCGCCCCGCCGGAGCGGTGACACCGATCGTCCTCGGCGGCGGGCTGCTCACCGCGGACACCCCGCTCGCCGCCGCCGTCCGGGCCGAGATCGCGCGACACTGGCCGGACGCGCCACTGCGCACCGCCGGAGACGGGGCCGCCGCCGCAGCCTGGCTCGCCGCCCGTGGCCTACCCGAGGTGACCGACCCGGCCGCCCTGCACGCCCACCTCTTCCCCACCCCCTGAGCCACCACCCTGCACCCGCCACCCTCACGCCGGAGTGGCGATCGGGATCGGTCAGAGGTGGGTGTGTCCTACTTGAGCTGACCCGCGGTGAGGCCGGACTGCACCTGCCGCTGGAAGGCCACGTAGACAGCGAGCACCGGCAGCACAGCGATACTCAACCCGGCGAAGAGCCGAGCGTAGTCGCCGGCGTACCCCTGGCTGACCGACAGCGCGAACAGCCCCTGCGCCAGCATCCACTTGGACTCGTCGCCCTGCAACAGCACCTGCGGCAGCAGGAACTGGTTCCAGTGGCTGAGGAAGTTGAAGATCGCCACACTGATCAGTCCCGGACGTGCCATCGGCAGCATCACCCGGAAGAAGAGCCGGAAGTGACCGCAGCCGTCGACCAGCGCGGCCTCCGCCACCGAGGTCGGCAGGGTCCGGAAGAACGCGGTCAGGAAGAACACCGTGAACGGCAGCGAATAGGCCGCGTACACAAGGATCAGCCCGAGCCAGGTGTTGAAGAGACCGGCGTTGCGGACCACGAAGAACAGCGGCACCAGGGCGAGGAACACCGGGAACATCAGGCCGCCGACGAACAGGTAGTAGACGACCTGGCGGCCGCGGAACTCGTAGCGGGCGAAGACGTACGCGGCGGTGGCGCCCATCAGCATGGTGAGGCTGACCGAGCCGGCCACCACCACCAGGCTGTTGATGAAGTACCTGCCGATGTGCGCGCCGGTCCAGGCCCGCGCCCAGTTGTCCAGGTGCAGTGCGCCGGGCAGCCCCCACGGGTCGGCGAGGATCTCAGCGTTGGTCTTGAACGAGCTGATGAACATCCACAACAGCGGCAGTACGGTGAGCAGGCCCCAGAGCAGCAGGAAGCCGTGCGAGAGGGCGTTGGCCACGCCGAGTTCCCGGCGGAGCGGGCGGTCCCCGCTGGTGACCGGGGTCGGGGCGGTCGCGGTGGGCTGATCCAGAGTGGTCACGTGTACTCGATCCGTTCGCGCCGGCCGACCCGCAGCGACAGCACCGCCACCGAGAGGGTCAGGAAGAACATCACCACGCCGATCGCCGAGGCGTAGCCGAACTTGGTCTCGCTGCCGAAAGCGGTGTCGTACATGCGTACACCGATCACGTCGGTGGAGAAGTTCGGCCCGCCGTTGGTCATCAGCTGCACGAGGATGAACCCGTCCAGGGCGAAGATGGCCAGGTAGACCCAGGCGACCTGGACGGTGTCCCAGAGCAGCGGCAGGGTGACCCGGCGCAGGGTGGTGAACCGGGACGCGCCGTCGAGCAGGACTGCCTCGTAGATCTCCTTCGGTACGGCCGACATCGCCGCGCCGAACAGCACCACGTAGAAGCCGACGTTGCTCCAGACCATCACCGCCAGCACGCACCAGAAGGCGGTCGCCGGGTCGCCGAGCCAGGTCGGCGCGGGCAGACCGAGGCCGTGCAGAGCGCTGGTGAGCAGCCCCTGGTTGGGGTGGTACACCTCCTTCCACAGCAGCGCGATGATCACCACGGAGAGCACCTGTGGGAAGAAGTAGACAGTGCGGTAGAGCGCGCCGCCGCGTACGCCGGTGACGCCGGCACTGCCCTTGCGCCCGCCCATGGCGAGCATGGTGGCGAAGAAGAGCCCGAGCACGATGGTCAGCACCGGCACCAGGCCCAGCAGGATCGCGTTGTTCTTCAGCGCGTTCCACACGTAGTCGTCGTGCCAGAGGGTCTTGAAGTTGGCCAGGCCGACCGGGTTGGCGTCGGCGGAGTAGCCGAGCCAGTCGGTGGTGGAGATCTGGAACGCCTGGAGGTACGGCGAGACGACGAAGAACACGTACAGCAGCACCGGTGGCACCAGGAACGTGACGATCAGCGGCCACTTGCCATGTTTCACGAGAGGGACCTCTCCGTTGGGGTACGGCCGGTGGGGGCGGACCTCTCCCCCACCGGCCGGGCGGTCAGGCCGCTCGCTTGTACTTCTTGATCGAGCTGTCCTGGGCGATCGAGTCGGCGCCCTTCTGGCACTGTTCGAGGAACTCGGCGGGGCCGATCCGGCCGCTGAAGAACTCGCCGCACGCGGCGTCGACGAGGTTGCGCTCCAACTTGCGGTAGAAGCTGTTGTAGACCCAGTTGAAGCCGTTGGCGCCGGACGCGTCGAGGGCCTTGACCACTGTGCTCAGCCCGTACGGCAGCTCGACGCCCTCGGTGGCGCCGGCGACCACTGTGAGGCTGGCGACCTTCTTCGTGAAGTCCTGGGCGCCCTTCTTGGAGAGCATGGTCCGGAAGTACTCCAGGCCACCGGCGACGTTGCGGGCCTTGGCGGGCACCATGAACGGTTCCCCGGCGGTGCCCCGGATCGCCTCGAACGGCAGTTTGTCGCCGCCGCCCAGGCTCGGCGTCGGCGCGATGGTCATGTTGAACCCGGCCGGGGTGACGTCCTTCTGCTCGCTCTCCAGCCAGGAGCCGCAGGAGATGAAGGCGGCCTTGCCCTGACACCAGGCGGTCTGCGACTGCTTGTGGTCCAGGCCGGGCGAGCCGTCCAGGATGTACTTGTCCTTGACGATCTGGTGCCAGGCGTCGGCGGCGGCGCGCATCGAGTCGGACTTCCAGGCGTTCGGCTCCAGGTTGTCGATGGCGGTCGCCACCGACGGGCCGCCGAACTTGATCGCCGTGGAGATCAGCGGCCAGCTCATGTAGCGCGGGTGCAGGCCGGCGTACGTCCAGGGGGCGATGCCGGCGGCCTTGATCTGCTTGCAGAGCGCGATGTGCTCGTCCCAGGTCTTCGCGTACGACCAGCCGCGGTCGGCGAAGAGCTTGGCGGAGTGCCAGATGCCGTAGGCGGTGTAGGTGTAGTTGAGCACCAGGAACTTGCCGTCGTAGGAGCCGACCTCGACCGCGCCGGGCAGCAGGGTGTCCTTGACCGTCTTGCCGGGGATGTCGAGGCTCGGGGCGGCCAGCAGCTCGTCGAGGCCGGCGAGGGCGTTCTGGCTGACCAGGCCGTTGAAGTCGATCTGGCTGGAGCCGGAGTTGTTGACCACGTCCGGCGGGGTGCCGTCCACGAAGCGCGGCTGGAGGGTCTTGCTGATCTCCTGGGTGGAGGAGTGCTTGATCTTCGCCTTCGGGTACTTCTCGGTGTACATGGCCTCGTGGGCCTTGGCGTACTCCTCACCGAACCCGCCGCCGAAGATCACCACCTCGAGTGGGGCGTCCTCCTTCACGCCGAGCGGGTTCTGCGCGCTCTTGGTGCCCTGGTAGGTCTCGGCATCGTTCTTGTCACCGCCACCGCTGGTGGCGCAGCCGGACAGCAGGCCGGCGGCGGGGGTGGCCAGGAGGCCGGCGGCGGCGCTGCGCCGCAGGATGTCACGCCTGTTCATGGGTTCTCCTCGGGTCGGGTCGGGCGGATCGCCGGTCTGTGGGGGAGGCGTCCGCCGCGCGAGGGGCGGTAGTTCTCTTCAGTTCATGCTCTGTTGCTGAAGAATTTCTACGACAGCTGGGCTCGGACTTCAAGTCCTGACTGTCGAACCGTTATCACCACCAGCCGCCGCCGGGTCGCCTAGCCTGAGGCGATGCGCCGTCTGCGCGAGCTGGCCGAGCGCACCCCGGCTGGGCGGGAACGGTACGTCGACCTGCTCCGCGCGCTCGCCATCACCATGGTCGTTTTCGGACATTGGAGCGTCACGGTGATCGGCCGCGACCCCGGCGGGCAGGCCACCGGGCACTCAGCGCTCGGCGACCTGCGCTGGGCGTACCCGCTGACCTGGCTGGCCCAGGTGATGCCGGTCTTCTTCCTGGTCGGGGGGTACGCCAACGCGGCCTCGCTGACCCGGCTGCAGGCCCGCGGCGGCGACGCCGCCGGCTGGCTGATCGACCGCAGTGCCCGCCTGGTCCGGCCCACCAGCACGCTGCTGCTGGTGCTCAGCGCAGCCGCGGCGCTCGCCTGGCCGCTCGGCGCCGACCCCACCCAGATCCGCGAAGTGTTCTGGTTCGCCACCATTCCGCTCTGGTTCCTGGTCGCCTACCTGGCGGCGGTCGTGCTCACCCCACCGATGTACTCGCTGCACCGCCGCCTCGGCCTGGCCGTGCCGCTGGCGCTCGTCACACTGGTCGGCCTCGGCGACCTCGGCCGGCTGAGCGGGCCGGAGGAGCTGAGCTACGGCAACTACCTGTTCGGTTGGCTCGCCGTCCACCAGCTCGGCTTCGCCTGGCACGACGCCCGCACCGCGCCACCACCTGCCGAGACCGACGCTGCCGGGCCGTCGACTCCCGACCGCCCAGGGGTACGCCGACGGCGGCTGCCCACCTCCCGCCGGGCCGGTCTGGTCTTCCTGGCGGGCGGGCTGAGCGCGGTGCTGCTACTCACCGTCCTCGGCCCCTGGCCGGTGGCCATGCTCAAGGTGCCCGACGAACGGCTCGACAACGCCGCGCCACCCAGCCTCGCGTTGCTGGCCGTCGCCACCGGCCAGCTCGGTCTGATCCTGCTGCTGCGCGGCCCGGCCGAGCGACTGCTGCGCCGCACCGGGCCGTGGCAGCTGGTGATCGGAGTCAACCTGGTGGTGCTGACCGTCTTCCTCTGGCACCTGACCGCCGCGATCCTGCTGATCGGGTTGCTCGACGCGGTCGGGACGCTGCCCACCCCGGCGGTCGACACGGCCGCCTGGTGGGCCTGGCGGGTGCCCTGGTTGCTGCTGCTCAGCGCCGTTCTGGCGGTGCTGGTCGCCATCTTCGGGCCGGTGGAGGCCCGCAGCGGCCGGCACCGCAGCGGGCGACGGCCCCCTCGGGGCACCCCGGCCCGGGCGGCGTTGGCGGTGGCCGGCTACGCCGCCGTGGTGGCCGCGCTGCTGGTCAACAGCACCACGCCGAAGCAGGCCCCGGAGCCGCTCGGCACGCCCGTCCCGGCGCTGGTGGCGTACCTGGCCGGGGCGGGCGTGCTGCGACTGCTCAGGTCTGGGTGGGGAACCCGAGGTTGACCCCGCCGTGGCGCGGATCCAACCAGCGGCTGGTGACGACCTTGCCCCGGGTGAAGAAGCGCACCCCGTCCTCGCCGTGCGCGTGCAGGTCACCGAAGAGCGACGACTTCCAGCCGCCGAACGAGTGGTACGCCATCGGCACCGGGACGGGCACGTTGATCCCGACCATGCCCACCTCCACCTCATGCTGGTAACGCCGGGCCGCCCCGCCGTCGTTGGTGAAGATCGCCGTGCCGTTGCCGTACGGGCTGGCGTTGACCAGGTCCACCGCCTCGTCGTACGAGCCGACCCGGACCACGCTCAGCACCGGCCCGAAGATCTCGTCGGTGTAGATCGACATGTCCGGGGTCACCCGGTCGAAGAGCGTCGGACCGAGCCAGAAACCGTCCCGGTCGCCGTCCGGCGTCACGTCCCGCCCGTCCACCACCGGCACCGCACCGGCGGCGACACCGGCGTCCACGTAGGAGCGCACCTTCGCCTCGTGCGCGGCGGTCACCAGCGGGCCCATGTCGCAGCCCCGTCGGCCGTCGCCGGTGCGTAGACCGGTCACCCGTGCGGCGATCCGCTCGACCAGCGCGTCCGCCACCGGCTCCACCGCCACCAGCACCGAGATGGCCATGCACCGCTCCCCCGCCGAGCCGAATCCGGCGTTGACCGCCGCGTCGGCGGCCAGGTCCAGATCGGCGTCCGGCAGCACCACCATGTGGTTCTTCGCCCCACCGAGCGCCTGCACCCGCTTGCCGGCGGCGGTGCCGCGTTGGTAGACGTACCGGGCGATCGGGGTGGAGCCGACGAACGACACCGCCCGTACCTCCGGGTGCTCCAGCAACGCGTCGACCGCCTCGGAGTCGCCGTTGACCACGTTGAGCACCCCGTCGGGCAGGCCCGCCTCGGCGAACCACTCGGCCAGCAGCAGCGCCGCGCTCGGGTCCTTCTCGCTCGGCTTGAGCACCACCGCGTTGCCGCAGGCCACCGCCACCGGCACGAACCACAGCGGCACCATCACCGGGAAGTTGAACGGGGAGATCACCGCGACCACGCCGAGCGGCTGCCGGATGGTGTACGAGTCGACCTCGGTGGACACGTTCTCGCTGAACGCGCCACGCAGCGCCGACGCCAGACCGCACGCGTACTCGATGACCTCCAGGCCGCGCTGCACCTCGCCGGCGGCGTCGGCGAGCACCTTGCCGTGCTCGGCGGTGATCACCTCGGCGAGCCGGTGCCGCCGGCCGTGCACCAGCTCCCGAAAGGCGAACAGCACAGCGGACCGCCGGGCCAGCGACGCGTCCCGCCAGGTCCGCGCCGCGCGGGCGGCGGCCTGCACCGCAACGTCGACGTCGACGGTCGAGGCCAGCTCGACCTCTGCGGTACGCCGACCGGTCGCCGGGTCGAACACGTCGCCGCGCCGCTGCGACGTGCCGCCGACTCGCTTGCCGTCGATGAAGTGACCGATGCTCATGCCGCCACCCCCGCAGCCGAACGGATCGCGTCGACGAGGATCGCCAGGCCCTCACGGGCCTCCTCCTCGGTCAGCGTCAACGGTGGGCCCATCCGCAGCACGTTGCCGTGCAGACCGCCCTTGCCGGTCAGCAGGCCACCGTCCCGGGCGGCTTCGAAGACCCGGTTGGTCAGCGCCGGATCCGGCTCACTGCCGCCCGGCCGGACGAACTCGACGCCGAGCATCAGCCCCTTTCCGCGTACCTCGGCGACGCAATCGAGCCCGCCCACGGCGGACCGCAGGCCGTCGGCGAGGATCGCGCCGACGCGGGCCGCGTTCGCCTGGAGGTCGTGCGCGATCAGGTAGTCGAGCACCGCGTTGCCGGCCGCCGTGGAGATCGGGTTGCCGCCGAAGGTGGAGAAGCTGATGGCCGGCACCGACTCCAGCACCTCGGCCCGGCCGACCACCCCGGCCAGGGCGAACCCGTTGCCGATGCCCTTGGCGAAGGTGAGCAGGTCCGGGGTGACGCCGTGCGCCTGGTAACCCCAGAAGTGCTCCCCGGTACGCCCCCAACCGGTCTGCACCTCGTCGGCGATGAACAGGATGCCGTGCTCGTCGAGGACCTTCTTCCAGCCGGCGAAGAGCCCGTCCGGCGGGTGCACGAAACCGCCCACGCCCTGGATCGGCTCGGCGATCAGCGCGGCCACGTCACCGGCGGTCTGGGTGGCCAACACCTCGCGCAGGTCCTCCACCGCCGCGTCGACCTGCTCGTCGGCGCTGAGCCGGGCCAGCAGACCCCGCACCCGGTCACCGGAGTGCAGCCAGGCCACCTGGAGCGGGTTGAGGCCGCTGGCCGACCAGTTGCGGTTGCCGGTGACGCCCATCGCCGCGTACGACCGGCCGTGGTAACTGTTGCGCACGGCCAGGATCTGGTGCGAGCGGCGGTGATTGGTGGCGACCAGCAGCGCCGCCTCGTTCGCCTCGGTGCCGGAGTTGGTGAAGAACACCCGGGCGTCCGGGATGCCGGAGCGCTGGGCGATCTTCTCGGCCAGCTCCACCTGTTGGCGGATCAGGTAGAGCGTCGAGGTGTGCACGATGCCGGTGGCGAGCTGCCGCTCGACGGCCTCCCGGATCTCCGGGATGTCGTACCCGATCATGTTGGTCAGCACGCCGCCGAAGAAGTCCAGGTAGCTGCGACCCTGCGCGTCGGTGACCCGGCGGCCCGAGCCGGAGACCAACTCGAGCGGCTCGGCGTAGTACAACGGCATCCAGGACGGGAGCACGGCCCGGTGCCGGGCCAGCAGGTCGTCGGTCATCGTGGCAACCCTTCAGCGGCGTTCGTGGATACCGCACGCTCCCACCGCCGGCCGACGCGAACAACTGTCAGCCTGTAGCGCATGGACGTCCCGACCTGACAGCACGTCAACGGTTTCCACGGCGGGTATGGGCCTCGACCCATGATTTCCGCCGCGCTCATGGGGAAAGCCCACTCGATCCGTAGCCTCGCCGGCCACCGCCACCCTGGGTCGGTCCACTGTCGCCGAATTGGTCAGGGAAGGCCGGTAGGTGTCTGTGGCTCGGTCGCCGACCGCAACGCCCGCGGCGGGCGGCCCGCCGCCCGCGCGTGCGCGACCTGGCGGGGACGCAACGGCAGGTGCAGGGCGGCGGCGACCACCGCGAAGGCCGCCCAGCCGGCACCCAGCGCCGCAGCCGACGAGACGTCCTGAAGGTAGTGGTAGGCGGTGAGGAAACCGACCAGCGCGAGGCTGTTACGGGCGAAGTGCCGACTGAACTCGGTCAACTGCCGGCGGGCCTCCACGGCGACCAGCACCCCCGAGTACGGGAACGTCACCACCATGCCGCGCAGCACCGCGCCGAGCAACTGGGTGAGGACCGCCCCAACGAAGATCACCACCAGTTTGAGCAGCGCCGGCAACCCGTCCGGGCGGGTCTCCGCGACGGCGACCGCCTCCTCGGCGAGAACGGCGGGCGGGCCGACGCCACGGCTGTCGCTGTGGCTGGCACGACGACGCAGCCACAGGATGGCCGCCAGCCAGAGCACGAGCGTCACGGCCAGAGCCACCTCGAACGAAATGTGGACGGCCAACAGGCCGGCGCTCAGCGCCACGTAGACGGCGATCCCCGCGACGTCGGCGAGCAGGATCGGCCAACGCCACCGCTGGTGGGTGACCGCCACGGTGACGAAGAAGAGGTTGAGCCCGAGCACACCGAGCACCTGCGCGCCCTCCACCCGATAGTCGGTGGTGAGCAGGGCGAGCGTCATCGGCAGCGGCAGGCTGTAGACCAGCGCGCGGAGCCGGACGGAGCGGATCACGCTGACCACCCAGACCACGGCCGTCACCAGCAGGACCGCGCTCCACGTCATGACTCACCCGTTCCCGCCCCGGTGGGGGGGCCGTCAGTCCTGGAAGGTCGCGGCGTTCGCGCAGAGGTCGAACACGCGGGTGAGCCGAGCGACGTCCGTCCGGTTGACCGAGAACTGATTCTCGCCGATCTCGCCGTGCGCGGTCATGTGGGCCTCCCAACAGCTCGACCCGTCCCAGAGTGTCAAGTTCACGTGCAGGTGCGGACTCACCACCCCGAGAGGCAGCAGACCCACCCGCGCCCCGGCCGCGCGCTGCTTCTCCACCAGGGCGGACAGGTCGTCGGTCAGCGTGGCGTAGACGAAGACCCGGGTGATCTGGACACCCCGTTGCAGGGCCTCCACATTGGCCTCCCAGTAGCGCCGGCCGATCTCACTGCGCCACCAGCTCAGCTCACCGCTCACCCGGGGCATCACGTTGGTCAACCCGTCCAGCCGACGTACACAGGCGCGGGTCGCGCCGACCAGATCCTCGTCCTCGTCACCGCGCCGGATGATCCGGCCGTCCGCGAGCTGCTCGGCCTCCAACCGGAACTGCTCGTAGCGCCGCTGCGCCTCCACCGCGACCCGGGTGCCCGCGTGCTGCTCGGCCGCCTCCCGCATGGCCCCGGCCAGCTCCGTCGTGGTGCGGACCAGCCAGGGCGGGCCGTCCAACAGGGTGCGCAGGTGGAAACGGCGCTCCGCGCGGGCCAGTGAGTCGACCAACAGCGAGATGGTGATGCCCATCAGGCCGGCCAACAGCGACTCCACCCCGGAGGCGGCGTTGCTCAGGTCGAGCACGACGCTGAGGGTGATCGACAGCGTGATGCCGACCAACGCCACCGGGTCGGTGTGCGCCACCAGCCGGACGAAGCCGGCGGTGGAGCCGCCGCCCTCCCGTAACCGTTGACGGGCCACGTCACGGGTCATCGAGATCCCCCAATCAGCCGCTCCCGCCAGCGTAGACAGCAACCACAACCACCGGCCCCGCCGCGGCGGGCCGGTAGCATCCGGCTGTGCAGAGAGCGGACGCGGCGCTGTCGACCGGAACGGACGACGAGCGGATCACGGCGGATATCCAGACCTGGGTCTGCTCCACCCCGCTCCGCGGCCTGGTCGCCCACTTCGGCGGCACCTGGCCCGACGGTGACCTCACCGACGTGCTCCGCTTCCTCGACGACTTCTCCGCCCGCCACTGGGACTTCCGGGGCGGCCGGGAACGGCCCGACGCCCGGGAGCCCGACCTCGACCCGGCCACCGCGACACTGGTGCTCGACGCGGCCGCCGCGCTCGGGCTGATCCACCCGGTGCCACCGGCCCGGTCGGCGTACGCCGACCTGGTGGTGCTCGGCGGCCTGGCGCACGCCTGCGTACGCCGCGTCGGCTACGCCGCGCACCTGCTCCGCGCCGGCCTACCGGTGAGCGGCGAGGTCGCCGTGCTGGGCAGCTTCCGGCCGCTGTCGGACTGGGAACGCCGCACGCTCGCCGAGGCGGGCCTGCCGGCCGACCAGACCGAGGTGGACGTGCTGGACACGGCCGTCCGCCGGGTGTTCGAGGTGGCCGCTCCGGCCGAGCAGGACGGCGTCGACGCCGGCCACCCGCACCACTCCTGGTCGTCGCGGACCTACCGACCCGATGGGCTGCCGCCGATCCGGGTACTGGCCGCGCCGTCCAGCGAACCCGACCAGCGGCGGGCCCACACCGCCGACACCCAGCGGTTCTGGGCCGGCCACGTCCGGCTCGCGCCGGGCGACAAGGTCCTGATGGTCACCGCGCCGATCTACGTGCCGTTCCAGCACTGCGACGCGCTGCGCACACTGGCAGTGCCGTACGGGTGCACCATCGATACGGTCGGGGTGGACCCGGCGCTTGCCGACCTGGCGGTGCTGCCCGAGCAGACACTCACGCCTGGGCGCTACCTCCAGGAGATCCGCTCGGCGATCCGCTCGATGCGCGCCCTGTACGCCGGGCTTCATCCACGCTGACCTGGAAGGCCCGGCCCGCCGCCGAGTGGTCTCAGCGGGCGGTGTCGGCGACGGCCTTGGCGAAGACCTCGGAGCGGTGCTCGAAGTTGCGGAACCGGCCGTAGCTGGGCGCGGCCGGGGACAGCAGCACCACCCCGCCGGCCGGGGTCACCTCGCGGGACAGCCGGACCGCGTCCACCAGATCGTCGACCAGTTCGGTACGCACCTTCGGCAGGCCGGCGAGCACCTCGACGATCCGGGTGCCGCTGTCCGGAATCCCGATCACCGTCAGCTCCCGCTCGGCCAGGTGCTCGGCCAACGGCGTGTAGTCCAGACCCCGGTCGTTGCCCCCGACGATCACCGTCAACGGCCGCCCGTCGTACGCGTCGATGGCGTGCATGGCCGCGTACGGGCTGGTGGCCAGCGTGTCGTCGACGAACGTCAGCCCGGACGGGTCGGTGATCTCGGTGAGCCGGTGGGCCAGCCCCTGGAATTCGGCGACCGCGACCGCGAGGTGGTCCTTACCGGCCACCACGTCAACGCCGAGCGCGTCGAGCACGGCGAGCGCGACACAGAGGTTGCCCTCGTTGTGCCGGCCGACCAGCGGCAGCACCGCACGCGGGAAGAGCGGCTGGTCACCGAAGTGGAACCACTGCGTACCGTCGGCGCCGGTGGCGACGTGGGTGGTGTCGGGGCGACCGGCGCGGACCGCCGGCAGCTCACCCAGCTCCGCGGCGAGCCTGGGATCGCCACCGTTGACCACTATCGTCTGCGGGTCGTGGGCGAGCAGGTTGAGCTTGTCCCGGTAGTACTCCCGTTCCCCACCGTGCGCGTCCAGGTGCTCCGGGAAGAGCGCGGTGACCACCGCCACCCGGGGCGAGTCGGTGAGGTCGCTGCACTGGTAGCTGGACAGCTCCAACACGTACAGCTCCGCGTCCGGCAGGTCCAGGGTCGGCACCCCGATGTTGCCGCCGAAGACGTTCGGCCGGCCCATCGCGGTGAGCAGGTGACTGATCAGGCTGGACGTGGTGCTCTTGCCCTTGCTGCCGGTGACCCCGACGGTGCGCGCGGCGTGGTCGGCCATCCACAACGCGGTGCCCTGGGTCACCAGGATCCCGCGTCGGCGCAGCTCGATGAGCCACGGGTGGGTCTGGGGCACGCCCGGGGAGCGGACCACCACGTCCGCGGCGGCCAGCCGTTCGAAGCCCGCCTCGCCGGTGACCAGCGGCGCCGCCTCGGCCAGGGGGCCGTCCCAGGGCAACGACAGGAAGTTCGCGCTGTCGTCGACGGCGACCAGCTCAGCCGGGCCGTGCGCGGCGATGGCGGTCACAGCGGCCCGGCCCTCCCGACCGGTGCCCCAGACGGCGACGGTACGTCCGCGCAGGTCAGAAAGGCGCACGGGGCTCTCCTCGTGGGTCACGGCGGCGGCAGGGCGGGCCCGGTCCGGACACGGCCGGACGAACCAGGGCCTAGTATGGCGTGTGCCCAACGAGCAGCTCCGGCGGATGGACGCCTTCACCTTCCCGTCCTACTCGATCGACTTCGCTACCGGCGAGGTGTTGTTCGACTACGCCCTGACCGGCCCGGCCGGTGAGCAGCGGTTCACCGAGGTGATCACGCTTCCGCTGCCGGCGGAACCGCCCTCCGACGAGACGGTGGCGACCCTCAACCGGGTGCTGGAGGTGCTGCACCTCGTCGCCGGGGTCAGCTACTACAAGGCCGCCGCGCCGCCCCGACTCGTGCTGCCGGCGCCGCTGGGCGCGGCCACCGTCGACTACGTCACGGCCGTCTACACCAAGGGCCTCGCGGAGTACGCGTACCGCAACCAACTGCCGCACGTGCTCGAGCTGCGCCCGGAGGCGCCGGCCGGCACCCCGGAGTCACCCCGGGTGTACGACGACTCGGACCGTCGCCCGCTCTCGGCGGTCGGCGGCGGTAAGGACTCGATCGTGAGCCTGGAGGCGCTGCGCCGCGCCGAACTGGACCCGGTGCCGTTCTCGGTCAACCCGAACCACGTGATCGTCGCCGTCAACGAGGCGTCCGGGCTGGTCCCGCTGGCCGCCCGGCGGCGCATCGACCCGGTGCTGTTCGACCTGAACGCGGCCGGCGCGCTGAACGGGCACATCCCGGTCACCGCCATCAACTCCCTGGTCGCGGTGGCCACCGCCGTCCTGCACGGGCTGGGCCCGGTGGTGATGTCCAACGAGCGTTCGGCGTCCGACCCGAACCTGGTCTGGAACGGCCACGAGATCAACCACCAGTGGTCCAAGGGCGTCGAGGCGGAGGGGTTGCTGCGGGCGTCGCTGGCCGAGCACGCCGGCCTGACCGACCCGTACTTCTCCCTGCTGCGTTCGCTGTCCGAGCTGCACATCGCCCGACTGTTCGCCGAGTTCACCCGGTACGACGACGTGGTGACCAGCTGCAACCAGGCGTTCAAGCTGCGCGACGCGAGTGAGCGCTGGTGCCGTGACTGCCCGAAGTGCCGCTTCGTCTTCCTGGCCATGGCGCCGTTCATGCCACGGGAGCGGGTCACCCACATCTTCGGCGGTGACCTGCTGGCCGACGAGTCGCAGATCCCCGGCTACCGCGAGTTGCTGGGCGTGGACGGGCACAAGCCGTTCGAGTGCGTGGGCGAGGTCGAGGAGTCGGTGGTGGCCCTCGGCCTGCTCGCCGAGCAGGACCAGTGGCGCGACGCCCCGGTGATCCAGGCCCTGGTCGACGCCGTCCCGGAGACGGCCTGGTCCGCAGTGGCCCACTCGGACGTCTTCACCCCCGGCGGCCGCAACCACATCCCACCCACGTACGCCAAAGCCCTGAATTCCCTCACCTGACTCGGAAGTGGGCCCACTTTCCCCAGTCGGCCCGCCCCGCCCCGCCCCGCCCCGCCCCGCCCCGCCCCGCCCCGCCCCTGGGGAGTGTGCCCCTGCTCCTTTGGAGCTGATGTCGTAAACGAATCAGGGCACGGTTGACCCGCGCCGAGCCGAGCCGAGCCGAGCCGAGCGATTCGTTTACGACATCAACTCGATAGCGTGCCGGCTCCCTATGCCAACCCCTACGCCGGGCCGACCCGCCCCCGTCGATCATGGCGTTCTGGTGGGCGCAATAGACGTTTTCGCGCCTTCTGCCCCCCACCACAACTCCTTGATCGACGCGGGCGGGGCGCGGGCGGGGCGCGGGCGGGGCCGGGCGGGGCCGGGCGGGGCCGGGCGGG